>LJHT01000001.1 GCA_001295905.1 beta proteobacterium AAP51
CAGCCTGCAGCCACCGGCGCGTCGGCGCCGCGCGCAGGGGCGCCGACGGCCGCCGCCCGCCCGCCCGCACCCGGCACACCCCCGGCCTTTGCCGAGGTGACCAAGGACGCCAAGCGCGCCGACGGCTACCTGCCCGTGTGGACCAAGGACGACAAGACCTGGCTCGAGATACCCGCGGCCCTGCTGGACCGGCCCATGTTCTTCGGCACCTCGCTGGCCTCGGGCCTGGGCGAGCGCGGGTTCTGGCCGGGCATGATGCGCGGCGAGCAGCTCGTCATCTTCCGCCGCCAGGGCAACACCGTGCAGATGGTGGCGCGCAACTTCCGCGTGCGCGCGCCCGAAGGCACGCCGCTGGCACGCGCGGTCGCCGAAAGCTATTCAGACAGCCTGCTGGCGGCCGTGCCCCTGGCCGCGGCGCCGCATGCCGAGAGCAAGGCCCTGCTGGTCGACGCGCAGGCCCTGATGGGCGGCGATTTCACCGGCCTGCAAACCTCGCTCGAAGCCAGCTACCGTCTGCCCTACGCGCTGGATCGCGCCAACTCGTCCATCGAACGCGTGCGCTCGAACGCGGAAGGCCTGAGCCTGACCATGCGTTTGCACTTCGCCGTGCCCAAGCTGCCGGCCCCGCCGGTGATGGTGCCGGGCGCCCCGCCGCCGCCCCCGGGCGCGACGCCCAACCCGCCCACCGGCGTGCCCGACGGCCGCAGCTTCTTCATCAGCCAGGCCTACACCCTGGCGCCGCTGCCGGCCACCGCCGCGCGGCCGCGCGTGGCCGACCCGCGCGTGGGCTACTTCACCAGCGCCTTCATCGACTTCGGCGACGACACCAGCGAGGGGCGCCGCCGCCACCACATCGAACGCTGGCGCCTGGAGAAGAAAGACCCGACGGCCGAGATCAGCGAGCCCAAGCAGCCCATCCGCGTGGTGATGGACCGCAACATCCCCGTGAAGTGGCGCGAAGCCGTGAGGGCCGGCATCGTCGAATGGAACCTGGCCTTCGAGAAGGCCGGCTTCCGCAACGCGCTGGTGGTGGAACAGCAGGCCGATGACGCCGACTTCACCACGCTGGAAGGCACGCGCATGCTGGCCGTGCGCTGGTTCGCCATCGACGGCCCCGGCGCCACCGCCGTGGGCCCGAGCCAGGCCGACCCGCGCACCGGTGAAATCCTGCGTGCCGCGGCCATCATCCCCGAGAACTGGGTGCGCTTCTTCCGCAACCAGTCGGCCGACACCGAGCCGCGCCTGAACGGCAGCGAAGCGCTGCAGGCCGGCGCCCTGCTGCCCACGGGCGGCTTCGCGCGGCGCCTGATGGCCTGCACCTATTCCACCGACGCGCTGGAGCAGGCGCAGTTCGCGATGGAACTGCTCAGCGCCCGCGGCACCTTCGTGCCCGGCAGCCCCGAGGCCGAGCAATACATCAAGGACAGCCTGAAAGACGTGACCATGCACGAGGTGGGCCACGCCCTGGGCCTGCGCCACAACTTCCGGGCCAGCACCGGCATCAAGCCCGCGCAGCTGCGCGACCGGGCCTTCACGCGCGCCAACGGCATCTCCAATTCGGTGATGGACTACAACGCACTGAACATCCCGCTGGAAGGCGAGGCCGTCGCGAACTACCACATGGGTGGGCTGGGCGCTTACGACTACTGGGCCATCGAGTACGGCTACCGCGAGTTCCCGGCCGAGACGGAGAGTGCCGCGCTCGCGCGCATCGCCGGCATGGCTGAAAGCAACCCGGCCTTCGCATACGCCACCGACGAAGACAACATCGCCGCGATGGACCCGCTGGTGAACCAGCGCGACCTGGGCGACGACCCGCTGGCCTTCGCGCAGCGGCAGATGAAGCTCGCACGCGAGCTGTGGGCGCGCACGCAGAAGCGCCAGCTCGCGCCCGATGACGACCTCACCATCTTCCGCCGCAACCTGCAGCGCGGCCTGAACAGTTTCAACGCCGCCGTGCCCATTGCCGGGCGCTACGTGGGCGGGCTGTACACCACGCGCACCTTGGCCGGTTCGGGCAAGGCCTTGACCGTGCCCGTGCCTGCAGCCCAGCAGAAAGCCGCGCTCGACCTCATCCTGAACGAGGCCCTGTCCAGCGACAGCTTCCGCTTCGACCCCCAGTTCATGAGCCGCCTCGGTGTGGACCACCTCGACCGCTTCCAGCCCGGCCGGATGATGATCAACACCGACTTCAGCCTGGCTGGCGCGGTGCTCAACATCCAGCGCAGCGTGCTCGACGGCCTGATGGGCGACGGCCTGGCCACGCGCCTGGCCGACGCCGAGGTCAAGGTGGCCAGGCCGAGGGAGCTGATGAGCTATGCCGATGTGCAGCAGCGCTTGAGCGGCTCGGTGTGGTCGGAGCTGAAGGCGCCTGCCAAGGGCGGTGTGCGCGAGGTGGACAGCCTGCGCCGCAACCTGCAGCGCGAACACGTGCGCCGCCTCGCCGCCGGCCTGGTACGCCCGAACTCGCAGGCCGCGGCCGACGTGCGTGCCGTCTACCGCCAGACGGCGCTGGCGCTGGATGCCCAGCTGAAGACGGCCCTGGCCAGCGGCGGCTGGACGAGCATCGCGCGCGCCCACCTCGCCGACAGCCAAGTGACGCTGAGCGAAGCGCTGAAGGCATCGCTGGTGAAACAAGGCATCTGACGCCATGGCGCGGCATTTCGCCGCGCTCCTCTGCCGCGCCCGCGACAGCCCTGACAGGCATGCGCCGATAGACTCGGTGCATGCCTTTTTCCTTGGCCGCTGCACCCACGCATCTGCTGTATTTGCACGGCTTTCGATCGTCGCCCAAGTCCTTCAAGGCGCAACGTCTGGCGGCCTGGATGGCCGAACACCGGCCCGAGGTGCACTGGTGGTGCCCGCAGTTGCCGCCCTCGCCGCGCGAGGCGCTGGCGCTGGTGATGGAGGGCACGGCCGACTGGCCGGCCGAGCGTTCGGCCGTGCTGGGCAGTTCGCTGGGCGGCTACTACGCCACCGTCGTGGCGCAGGCCCGCGGCTGGCCGTGGGTGGTAATGAACCCCGCCGTCGACCCGGCGCGCGACCTGGCGGCCTACATCGGCGAGCAGCCCGCCTTCCACACGCCGGAAGAGCGCTTCTTCTTCCGCGCCGAGTACATCGAAGAGCTGCGCGCGATGCACCCCGGGCCGCTGCAGCACCCCGAGCGCTGCTACGCGCTCATCGCCCGGGGCGATGAACTGCTCAGCTGGCAGGAGATGGCCGCGTGTTATGCCGGCGCGCAGCAGCACGTCATTGCCGGCAGCGACCACGCCTTGAGCGACTTCGAAGACCACCTGCCCTTGCTGTTGAACTTCCTGCACCTCACCCCTGCCACCTGAACCCTGCCCCATGAAGCTGAAAGACAAGATCTGCATCGTCACCGGCGCCGCCCAGGGCATCGGCGCGGCCACCTGCGAGCGCTTCGCCGCCGAGGGCGCCACCGTCATCGCTTGCGACCGCCGGGCACCGGCCGCGCCCGTGCCCGGCGCCGCCGCCTTCTTCGCGGTGGATGTGACGCAACGCGTGCAGGTCGACGCCATGGTGGCCGCGGTACTGGCGCAACACGGCCGCATCGACGTGCTGGTGAACAACGCCGGCATCACCAAAGACGCGCGCCTGGTGAAGATGACGCTGGAGCAGTTCGACGCCGTCATCGACGTGAACCTGCGCGGCGTCTTCCACTGCGCCCAGGCGGTGGCGCCTTCGATGGTGGAGCGCGGCCAGGGCGTCATCCTCAACGCCAGCAGCGTGGTGGGCCTGTACGGCAACTACGGCCAGACCAACTACGCGGCGGCGAAGTTCGGCGTCATCGGCTTCACCAAGACCTGGAGCCGCGAACTCGGCCCCAAGGGCGTGCGCGTGAACGCCGTGGCGCCGGGTTTCGTGGAAACACCCATCCTGGCCACCGTGCCCGAGAAGGTGCTGCAGCAGATGAAGGCCCAGGTGCCGCTGGGCCGGCTGGCGCAGCCGGCCGAGATCGCCAGCGTCTACGCCTTCCTGGCCAGTGACGACGCCAGCTACATCAACGGCACGGTGATCGAGGTTTCTGGCGGCATGAGCGTCTGACCAGCCTGGGCCTTTGGCCATGATGCGGGGCGGCCTAAAATGCATCAAACGCCGCCCTCTGCATCAACCATGCGCACCACCCTGTCCTTGGAAAGCGACGCCTTCGCCACGGCCCAGGCCTATGCGCGAGCCCGTTCGCTGAAGCTGGGGCAGGCCGTGTCAGAGCTGATACGGCTGGGCAGCGCGGAGCGCCTGCCCATGCGGCAGCTGGACGGCGTCTGGGTTTTCGAGCTGCCGGCCGACACGCCCCCCGTCACCGCCCGGCAGGTGAAAGCCTTGCTGGACGACACCCCTTGAGCTGGCTGCTCGACGCCAACGCCCTCATCGCACTGGGCTGGACAGCGCACGAACACCACGCGGCCATGCGCGCCTGGTTTCGGCGCCATGCCCACGAAGGCTGGGCCACCACGGCCGTCACGCAGGCGGCGTTCGTGCGCATCGTTTCGCAGCCCGCTTTCGCGGGCCGCGTGATCGCCATGACTCAGGTGGCCGAGCTGCTGCTGCGCAACACCGCCCACCCCCATCACCGGCTGCTGGCCATGGACTTCGGCTTCGAACAGGTGCTGGGCTGCTGCAGCGGCGGCCTGTTCGGCCACCGCCAGATCACCGACGCCTACCTGCTGGCCACCGCTGCGCGCCACGGCGCGAAGCTGGTCACCTTCGACAACGGCATCGCATCACTGCTCGCCACCGACACGGAGCGCGAGCGCCTGCTCAGCGTGCTGCATTGACCACCTACGCTCTGTTCGACGACGCCGGCAAATTCCACGCCGGCCGCGTGATGTCCGAGGCCGACACCTCGCTGCAGGTCGAGCTCGACTCTGGCAAGCGCGTGAAGGTGAAAAGCGCCAGCGTGATGCTGCGCTTCGAGAAACCCGCGCCGGCCGCGCTGCTGGCCGCAGCCACCGCACAGGCGGCCGAGATCGACCTCGACCTGGCCTGGGAATTCGCCCCCGAAGGCGACTTCCACTTCGCCGACCTGGCGCGCGACTACTTCAGCGCCAGCGCCGGGCCCGAGCTGCAGGCGGCCATGCTGCTGCGTCTGTTCGAGGCGCCACACTACTTCCGCCGCGCCGGCAAGGGCCAGTTCAAGAAGGCGCCGGAAGACATCGTGAAGGCCGCGCTGCTGGCCATCGAGCGCAAGAAGCAGGTGGCCGCGCAGATCGAGGCCTGGGCCGCCGAGCTGGTGGCCGGCCAGTGCCCGGCGCCGGTGCGCGAGCAGCTCTACCGCATCCTCTTCAAGCCTGACAAGAACGGCCCCGAGTACAAGGCCGTGGTGCAGGCCGCCAAGACGGCGCAGCGCGCCCCGCTAGACCTGCTGACGGCCGCCGGCGCCATCGAGAGCCCCTACCAGTTCCACTGGCAGCGTTTCCTCTTCGACCAGTTCCCCAAGGGCACAAAGTTCCCCGCCGGGCTGGCCGCGCCGGCGCCTGCAGCCGACCTGCCGGTGGCTGCCGTGCAGGCCTTCTCCATAGACGACTCGGCCACCACCGAGATCGACGACGCGCTCTCGGTGCAGGGTCTGGGCACGGGCACGGTGGTCTTCGGCGTGCACATCGCGGCACCCGGCCTGGCCATCGCACCCGATTCGCCGCTGGACAAGGTGGCGCGCGAGCGCCTGTCCACCGTCTACATGCCGGGCTGGAAGCTGACCATGCTGCCCGACGAGGTGGTGCAGGCCTACACGCTGGCCGAGGGCCGCGACTGCCCGGCGCTGAGCCTGTATGTGACGCTGGACGAAGCCACGCTGGAAGTGCGCAGCCACGAAAGCAAGGTGGAGCGCGTGCCCATTGCCGCCAACCTGCGGCACGACAAGCTGGACGCGGTGGTCACCGAAGCCAGCCTCACGGGCGCCGCGCCGGCCGACTACGCCTTCGCGACCGAGCTCGCATTCGCCTTCCGCCTGGCGCAGGCCCTGAAGGCCCGGCGCGAGGTGGTGCGCGGCAAGCCCGAGAGCTTCAACCGGCCCGACTACAACTTCCGCCTGGCGCGCGAGGAAGGCGACGAGGGCGAGCCCCGGGGTCACGAGACGGTGCAGATCAGCACGCGCCAGCGCGGCGCGCCGCTGGACCTGATCGTCGCCGAGGCCATGATCCTGGCCAACAGCACCTGGGGTGGCTGGCTGGCCGAGCACGGCGTGCCGGGCCTCTACCGCAGCCAGGCCAGCCTGGCACCGGGCGTGAAGGTGCGCATGGGCGTGAAACCCGCGCCGCACGCCGGCATGGGCGTGGCGCAGTACGCCTGGAGCACCAGCCCGCTGCGGCGTTACGTCGACCTGGTGAACCAGTGGCAGATCATCAGCTGCGTGCGCCACGGCCGCACCGCAGCCTTGGCGGCGCCCTTCAAGCCCAAGGACGCGGCGCTGTTCTCCATCCTCTCGGGCTTCGACGCGGCCTACACCGCTTACAACGGGTTCCAGCAGGGTATCGAGCGCTACTGGACACTGCGCTACGTGGAACAGAACGCCCTGGCCGAAATCGACGCCGCCGTGATGAAAGACGGTCTGGTGCGCGCCGACACGCTGCCACTGGTCTTCCGCGTGCCGGGCACCGAAAGCCTTCCGCGCGGCAGCCGCGTGCGCGCCCGCGTGCAGGGCATCGACCTGCTCACGCTCGAGCTGCATGCCAGCCTGGCCGCGCGCCTGGACGAAGCCGCGCCGGCCAAGGCCGATGAAGCCGATGAAGAAGCCGCTGAAGACGAAGCCGAGCCCGTGGGCGGCCTGCAGATTGCGCTGACGCTGGACGATGGCGAGGCAGCGCCCGCTGCAGCGGCATCAGCCGGACAGCCGGCTTCGGCGGCCCCGGCCCCGGAAAACCAGGCCGGCTGACGACGCAAGACGATGCACTGGCGCGACCTGTCCACGCTGCAATGGGCGCTGCTGTTTTCAGGCGCGCTGCACGGGGCGGTGCTGACCGTGCGCTTCGTCGATCCCGAAGGCTTCAACCGCGTTTTCAGCGACACGCCGCTGGAAGTGATTCTGGTCAACGCGCGCAGCAACGAGGCGCCCACGCAGGCCCAGGCCATCGCCCAGGCCAACCTGGCCGGCGGGGGTGAGGCCGAAAAGGGCCGCGCCACCAGCCCGCTACCCAGCGCCATGACCACGCAGCTGGGCGATGCCGCCGACGACGCGCGCCGCCGCATCGACCGCCTGCAGCAGGAACAGCAGCAACTGCTGGCGCAAATACGCCGCGAGGTGGCCGCCCTGCCGCCGCCCGACCCGCAGCGCGAAAACGGCACGCCCACCGAGCGCGAGCAGGAAGACCGCCGCAAGCAGCTGCTGCGCCTGCTGGCAGAGATCGAAAAGCGCGTGAACGACGAAAACGCGCGGCCGAAAAAGCGCTACATCAGCCCGGCCACGCGCGAAGAGGTCTACGCCCTGTACTACGACAGCCTGCGCCGCCGCATCGAAGAACGCGGCACGCGCGACTTCCCCGTGCACAACGGCCGCAAGCTCTATGGCGAGCTGACGATGAACGTGACGGTGGACGCCAGCGGGCGTGTGGTGGAGGCCGAGATCGTGCGGCCCTCGAAGTCGCGCCGGCTCGACCAGCAGGCGCTGGCCATCGTGATGGCGGCTTCGCCCTTCGGCCCCTTCACGCCGGCCATGCGCACGCAGGCCGACCAGATCGTCGTCACCTCGCGCTTCCGCTTCACGCGCGACGACGGGCTGGAAACCACCCTCAGCAGCCGCTGACCCCGCCATGGCCCCCGACCGCTACGCCGTCATCGGCCACCCCGTGGCGCACAGCCGCAGCCCGGCCATCCACGCCGCTTTCGCGCAGCAAACCGGCCAGGCGCTGGTGTACGAGCGTGTGCTCGCGCCGCTGGAAGGGTTCGCAGCCACGGTGCGGGGGTTTGCCGAAGAGGCCCCCAACCCCGGCCGGGGCTGCAACGTCACCGTGCCCTTCAAGTTCGAGGCCTGGCAACTGGCCGGCCACCACACCGAACGCGCGCGCCTGGCCGGCGCGGCCAACACCTTGCGCTTCGATGCCGGCGCCCAGCCCGCCGGCTGGCTGGCCGACAACACCGACGGCGTGGGCCTGCTGCGCGACATCGAACACAACGCCGGCTTCACCCTGGCCGGCCGGCGCGTCTTGCTGGTGGGCGCTGGCGGCGCGGCGGCCGGCGTGCTGGGGCCCTTGCTGGCGGCACGGCCCGCGAAGTTGGTGCTGGCCAACCGCAGCATGGGCAAGGCCGAGGCCCTGGCCTACAGCCACGCAGAATGGGCACGGCAGCACGGTGCCGCGCTGGCCACGGCCACGCTGCAGGCGCCCGGCGAGGGCTACGACCTCGTCATCAACGCCAGCGCCAGCAGCCTGCAGGGCGCGGCCTCGCCCGTGCCGGCGGGCGTGCTGGGCCCCGGCGCCCTGGCCGTCGACCTGATGTACGGCGCTGCCGCCGCCCCTTTCCTGGCCTGGGCGCGTGCCCATGGCGCACAGGCCCGCGACGGCCTGGGCATGCTGGTGGAGCAAGCCGCCGAAGCCTTCGAGCTGTGGCGTGGTGTGCGCCCACTCACCGCGCCAGTGTTGCAGGCGCTGCGCGCCGAGGTGGACGCCCAGGCACCCTAGCCGGGTGCTGCACAAGCTGCCACGAACAAGCCGTCACAATCGGGCCCCCATGAAAGCCCGTACTGCCTGGCAGCGCCACGCGCTGCGCCTCCTCGGCCTGGTGCTGCTGTGCGGCTTGTGCCTGCAGCTGGTGTTCATCGCGCGCATTGCGTTGATGAACCTGGTCGACCCGCAGTCCACCCCCTTCCAGCGCAGCGAAGCCTGGCGCCTGCTCACCGAGAAGGGCCAGATCGCCTGGGCCCAGGCCTGGGTGCCCGCCGAGCGCATCTCGCCCCACTTGAAACGCGCCGTCATCGCCAGCGAAGACGCCGGCTTCTTCGACCACGGCGGCGTGGACTGGGAAGCCATCGAGAAGGCCTGGGAACGCAACCAGAAGGCCGAAGCTCGCGCCGAACGCCTGCAGGCGCGCCAGCCATCGCGCGAGGTCACGGCCAAGGTGGTGGGCGGCTCCACCATCACGCAGCAACTGGCGAAGAACCTCTTCCTCAGTGGCGAGCGCACCGTGCTGCGCAAGGCCCAGGAACTGGTGCTGACGCTGGCGCTGGAGGCGCTGCTGCCCAAGGAGCGGTTGCTGGAGATCTATCTGAACAACGTGGAGTGGGGCGAAGGCCTCTTCGGCGCCCAGGCAGCGGCGCGCCACTACTTCCGCGTCGACGCTGCGCGCCTGTCGCCCTGGCAGGCGGCGCGGCTGGCGGTGATGCTGCCGGCGCCCAAGCGCTTCGAGAAGAACCCGGGTTCGCCCTATGTGATGGGCCGATCTGCCACCATCGCGGCCCGCATGGGCGATGTCGTGTTGCCGTGATGTGGGCCCCCAGGCTCACTGGCGTTCGCCACCCCCAGGACCCTGGGGCTCTTGCTGCGGCCCGGCCAGGCCGGTTCCGCGCAAGGCCTTGATCGGCCCCTCTGTCATTTGCTCCCGCTGTCTTCATGAACGCCACTGTAGAGATCGCTGCCGCTGCCGCCCGCCTGGTGGTGGAAGAAGGCATGGAGTACGCCGCCGCCAAGCGCAAGGCCGGCCGGGAGTTCGGCGCGCGCGCCGAATTGCCGACGAACGAAGAGGTCGAAGACGCGGTGCGCGAGCACATCGAACTCTTCTGCGCCGACACCCAGCCTGCCGAGCTGCGCGCGCTGCGCGAGGCCGCCCTGCCCTGGATGCAGCGCCTGGCCGAGTTCCGCCCGCACCTCTCGGGCGCGGTGTGGCGGGGCACGGCCACGCGCCTGTCCACCATCCACCTCGACCTGTATTGCGACGACCCCAAGGCGGCCGAGATCGCGCTCATCAACGCCGGCATCGACTACGACAGCGGCAGCATCAGCCGCCCCGGCGGGCGCGGCGGCGAGCCGCTGCACGTGCTGAGCCTGAGCGCGCCCAACCGGGCACTGGGTGAACCGGTGACGCTGCACCTCATCCTGCACGACTTCGACGACCTGCGCGGCGCGCTGAAACCCGACACCCGCGGCCGCAGCTGGCGCGGCGACCTGGGCGCGCTGCAGCAGTTGGTGGCGCAAGACCCGGCGGCGGAGGTGACCCGATGAACCGCCGCCTGATGCTGGGCGCGGCCGGCGCGGCGGCGGCCGGTGCCGGCCTGGGCTGGAGCTTGTGGCGCCAGCCGCCGCCGGTGGAACTGGACGAAGCCACGCTGGCCTTCTGGCGCGCCCGCTTCGCGCAGCCCGACGGCGGCGAACTGGCCATGACCCCGTTCTTCGGCAAGCCGCTGGTGCTGAACTTCTGGGCCACCTGGTGCCCGCCCTGCGTCAAGGAAATGCCCGAGCTCGACCGCTTTGCCAAGGCCTTTGCCAGCCGCGGCGGGCGCGTGGTGGGGCTGGCGGTCGACAACCCGACGGCGGTGCGCCAGTTCCTGCAGAAGACCCCGGTCAGCTACGCCATCGGCATGGCCGGTTTCGACGGCACCGAGCTCAGCCGCGCTTTAGGCAACACCACCGGCGCGCTGCCCTTCACCGCCGTCTTCGACCGCAGCGGCCGGGTGGTGCAGCGCAAACTGGGCGAAACCCACTTCGAAGAGCTGCAAAGCTGGGCCCAGGCCCTGTAGCCGCGCGCCGCGCCGCCATTGCGGCGATTTGTGCCTATCGGCTCGCAAAAAGCGTAAAGTCGCGCCCGCGGCAATGCGCCACAGCCCTCACACATGAGCATCCTCGTCATCAACGGCCCGAATCTGAACCTGCTGGGCTTGCGCGAGCCGGCGATCTATGGCGCCACGAGCCTGCCCATGATCGAAGCAGAACTGCAGCAGATGGCCGCAAATGCCGGCGTGGCCTTGCAGTGTTTCCAGAGCAACCACGAAGGCGCACTGATCGACCGCATTCATGCCGCCCGCACCGACGGCACGCGCTACCTGATCATCAACCCGGGCGGCCTCACGCACACCAGCGTGGCGCTGCGTGATGCGCTGGCTGGCGTGGCGCTGCCTTTCATCGAAGTGCACATCAGCAACGTGCATGCACGCGAGGCCTTCCGCCACCATTCCTACCTGTCGCCCATCGCCGTGGGCGTGATCTGCGGCCTGGGCGTGGCCGGCTACCGGCTGGCGTTGCAGCACGCGATGAGCCAGCTGCCGCCGCCGCTGGTGGCCTGAGCCTGAGGTTCCACTTCCGCCTTCCGCTATTCGTCTGCCCTTTCGCTTGCCCTTTCCCCCGCAGCCGGCCGCAGAGCCGGCGCCTGCCCACAAGAACACACGAGGACCGAGCCCCATGGACCTGAGAAAACTCAAGACGCTGATCGACCTGGTCAGCGAGTCGAACATCTCCGAGCTGGAGATCACCGAAGCCGAAGGCAAGGTGCGCATCGTGAAGGCGGGCGCTGCGGCCGTGGTGGCCGCCCCGGTGTATGCCCCGGCACCCGCGCCGGCCGCTGCAGCCCCCGCCGGCCCGGCCGCGCCGGCC
>LJHT01000010.1 GCA_001295905.1 beta proteobacterium AAP51
GCGTGGGCTTCCAGACCCCCGCGCGCCTTCCACTCGTTGAAGCCGCCGTACAGCAGCCGCACGTTCTCGAAGCCGTCCAGGCGCAGCGCCATCGCCACCTGGGCCGCGAAGGAACTGGTGTTGCAGTAAACGAGGATGGTCTTGTCGCGCGGCAGGCTCGCGCGGCGGGCAAAGACCTGACGCCACTCGATGTTCACGGCACCCGGCACGTGCTCCTTGGCGAACTGCCCGGCGTCGCGCACGTCGAGCACGTGGAACTTCTTGTAGTCCTCGCCCGGGATCTGCTCCGGCAGGATCGTGCCGGCATTGGCATCGACGAAGTCGAAGTAGCCTTCGATGGCGTTGACCGTGGGCTTGTCGGCCTGCGCCCAGCCGGCCAGCGGCAGGCTGGCTGCGGCGGCCAGCAGCAGGGCTCGCGTGAGCGATGGGACTCGCATGCTTGTCTCCTGGGTGTCGTTGGATGTGATGTGAGGCTCAGCGTCGGCCGGTGGTGCCAAGCGGCAGCCCCGCGGCCTGCCACTCGCTGATGCCGTCGAAGGTCTTGCGGGCGCGGTAGCCGTGGGCGCGCAGCAGCTTCACGGCCTCGTCGGACATCAGGCAGAACGGGCCGCGGCAGTAGGCGACGATCTCCACGTCTTGCGGCAGCTCGGCCAGGCGCTGCGCCAGCTCTGACAGTGGCACCGAGCGGGCGTAGGGCAGGTGCGCAGCGTCGAATTCGTCTGGTGGTCGCACGTCCAGCACCACCACCTCGCCGCGCTTGGCCTGGGCCAGCAGTTCCTTGCGGCCCACCTGGGCCAGACGGTCGGGCTCCGCCATCATCTGCCGCAGTGCCATCTGCAGTTCGACCAGGTGCTCCTCGGCCACCTGGCGCAAGTTCACGCCCAACTGCGCCACATCGGGGCCGCTGAGCCGGTAGACGATGCGCTTGCCGTCGCGGCGGCTCTGCACCAGCCGGGCTTCGCGCAGCGACTTCAGGTGCGCGCTGGCCAGCTTGATGTCGATGGCCACCTCGCCCGCCAGCACGTCCACCGACTTCTCGCCCTGGGCCAGCATCTCCAGCATCTCCAGCCGCTTGGGGCTGGCCAGGGCCTTGCCGACGCGGGCCACCTGTTCGTAGAGCAAGTCTTTGAGGGATCGACTATCCATGCTTGCTTATTCTAGCGATCGTTGGAATGATGTCGATACCCCAACTAGCCTGCATGCGTCATCGGCGCACCTGAGTGCCATGAACCTCGACACTTTCATCCTTGACCACGAGCCGCTGATCCGGCTTGGGTTCTTCGTCGGCGTGTTCGCGCTCGTCGCCACCTGGGAAGTGCTGGCGCCGCGCCGCGCGCTCACCGTCTCGAAGGGCCAGCGCTGGGCCGCCAACCTCGGGCTGGTGGCGCTGAACACCGCGCTGGTGCGATTGGTGCTGCCTTTGACGGCGGTGGGCCTGGCGGCCTTTGCGTCCCAGAACGGCTGGGGGCTACTGAACCACTTCGCCGTGCCGACTTGGTTGGCAGTACCGATGGCGGTGATCGCCATGGACTTGGCGATCTGGCTGCAGCACGTGATGGTGCACGCGGTGCCTGCGTTGTGGCGCCTGCACCGGGTACACCATGCCGACCTGGACTACGACCTGACGACTGGCGCGCGCTTCCACCCGGTCGAGATCTTCCTGTCAATGGGGCTGAAGTTCGCTGTCATCGTGGTGCTGGGCCCGCCGGTGATGGCGGTGGTGATCTTCGAGGTGCTGCTCAACGCGACGGCCATGTTCAACCACGGTAACGTGCGCCTGCCAGCGGCGCTGGACCGCGCGCTGCGCTGGGTCGTCGTCACGCCCGACATGCACCGCGTGCACCACTCGGTGGAAGACGACGAGTCGAACTCCAACTTCGGTTTCAACCTGCCGTGGTGGGACCGTCTATTTGGCACATATCGCGCCCAGCCCCGGGCGGGCCACGAGGCGATGATCATCGGCATCCACGGCCACCGCGACCCGCAGGTGGTGGCACGCCTGCAGGGGATGCTGATGCTGCCGCTTTGTGGCGAGGACGAGGGCTATGCCATCAACCGGCAGCGATGGACGGCCACAAGAGACGAACTCTCGGTTCCGGATGGGAGCGGTACGTAGCCTGGGATGGCATGACCCGCCCCAGATAAGGTCCACGGTGTCGGCATCGATGGCACGTACTTGCCGGCCCACCCAGCGGCGGCTTTGTTGCCCTTTGCTGTAGTCCGACAGGCCCTGAGGGATGACTACTACCGCTGCCTTGCAGCCCAATCCCAGCAGCCAGATGGCTGTCGCGTCCCCTTGCCTACCGTCGCCGGCACCTATCTGAGTGCCGGCAGTTCCGTGGGCCGCCGAGCCGTGAAGCTCGGTGAAGGCCTTCGAGGACCTTCGGCATCGTCTGCGGCCGGCCGTAAGGGGGCGATCGTGCGCAATAGCGGTAAGGCGCGCCAAGCCGTCCCGGTCCGCTCCAGGCACTCGGCAAGGAAGGTTCGCCCATTGCTGTGCGTGCGTCGCCGGTCCAGCAGGAAGCCGAGCACCGAACAGAGGATGGGCTCGTCGAGGCGGCCGTCTCCTTGCAAGCGGATCTCCTGGATGTTCATCGTCCTCGGGGTGTCTGCAGGGAGCACAGTGGTTGGAGTTGGCGGCAAGCGCGCTGCGGGGCCGGTGCCGACAGGAAACGGGACGGAGACTCTGACGGTGACTACGGCGAGCACCGTTCGGCGGCGTAGGTCCGACTGTCGTGCCGAGGGCGCTGACGCCTATACAACGCAGGAGGGGCGGGCTGCCGCGGCGCGGTACAACTTAGGGGCGCAGCAAGTGCCGCTTGCAGCCGAGGGGGCGACTTGGCGGGCGGGGAAATGGCCAGCGGGCATTGCCGTGCCGTGCTGCTAAACCTGACGCGCTAGCGGCCGGCTATACCTTGGCTGCTGCTCGGTGACCGGCGCGAATCGGCGAAGATCGTACGAGCATTGCCCCTAGGGGTCAGCAGCCCACCGATGCCGTCACGGGCCACGGTGTCACGGTTGGTCGGGGCAGTGTGAGGTCTAGTGATGTGAGTCGTGACACGCCAGAAGGCTTGCAAGGATGCCGGGCTACGAGGGAGAATGGTGGCGACACAGGTTTTCCTAGGTGGTGCGGTTGCAGCTGCCGAGTGACTTAGTCAAACGGGACAAGGGGCTCATAACCCAAAGTGCCCCCGCAACCAAGAAATATGAGTGCTGACAAGCACTTACGAAGCCCGCCCAGTGCGGGCTTCGGCGTTTCTGGGCATCTGTGACGAGGTTTGTGACGAGGTCTGTGTCGTCACAGCGCAGGCCCGAGCGCGCCATGACCTTTGGGCCCTGTGACGGAACAGCAGCCGTTGGGCAGGGCGCCTCATGGTCGGTGTTAGTACCGACAGTTGGGTCGAGACCTGCGCTGTGACGACACAAAGAAGCCGAAGCTTCAGTTGCGGGCATCACTGGCTACCCGAGATGGGGAACCGGTCGGCCACGTATATCGTGCGCTCTCCGCCCCCAGCAAACACGTTCGGTGCCGTCACGGTCGTGGGTAGCTCCGGCGCCGTGCCCCCAATGGCCACCGCCAGCTGCGGGTAGACCTCCAGCAGTTCCTCTGGCTGGTCCTCCATCCAGGTCGGACGCGGATCGGCGCGCTCGCGCTCGATGGTGTATTTCCCCTTCACACGGATAGACCCCTCCGCTAGCGCCTGCATCATTGGCAACTCGGAGCTGCCGCCCGTGAGCACGACGTGCAGCTTGTTCCCCGGCTTGGCAAGGAAGGCCAGCCAAGACTCGTCGACCGACTCCAGCGACTTCCTGAATCCATCCTCCACGGAGATGGCGAATCTCCTGACGCGATCGTCTTCCAGGAACTCCGACCTGGTGACGCGGCCTTGGGTGCCGTCTGGCAACCTGTAGTCCACGGCGCCAGTCTTGAACAGCGCTTCCTTCAGGCTGCGGCTCTTGCGCGTAAGGTCAGCCATGTTGATGCGCCCGGCGTTGTCGGCAGTGTCGATCGACTCCTTGCGCGCGATGAAGGCCCGCAGCATGCCGTCGACCTTGTCGCCGGCCTGCATCAGGCCGTGGACCGAGGCCGCAATCTGGAATACCTTGGCAGGCTCCTCCTCCTTGAGCTTCGAGACCATAAACAGTCCGAAGTCCGTTGTGCCGGCACCTACATCCACCACCATGTACGCATCGCGGAACTGCTCGGTGTCGTCGCCGAAAGCTCCTGCCGCAACGGCTACTGGCTCGGGTACTCCGCAATCGATCAAGTAGTCCGGCTTCTCCGGAAGAGTCTTCACCTTCTCTACCGCAGCCTTCAGCTCGGCGACTGCAATGCCGCCGCTCCATCGACCACTGAAGGTATCGGCCAGAACCTGCGCCTCGGCCAGCATCGTGCGCATAAGGCTGTCAGCCCACTCGGCCTGCGCCTTGTCAGGCCAGCAGGGCCTAGCGAATCGTCGAAGGACATACCGTCCTACCTTACCGGCAGCCATCTCGTAGTCACCGATGGCTAGACAGGCCGCATCGGTCAGGTAGGCCAGATAGATTCGAAGCACATCACCCTGCGTTAGGCGAACAGACGTCGGGTTGACGGCAGGGGGCAGCACGCAAGGTTCACTGTCTAGATTGCCTTTGGTGCGCAGACTCAGCCAACTCTTGATCGAATCCTGTCGCTCTCGACCTGAGTCAATCAGTTCCAAGCTGAGGTCCACAGCCTCCTGACCGAAGTAGGCTTTGCCGTCGTTACCGATGAAGACCGATGACGGCAAGGCATAGCCTCGGCCGCCCACTGTCGTGCCCAGTGCGAGGTCTAGATACTCCTCTGAGGTCTCCGCGAACGCCTTGGACATGGCGGTGCCGAAATCGAGACACATCATCACATCCGATTCGGAGGTCTTGTTGCGCTGAGTGGAGTCCAGCACCAGGGTCACCTCGGGAAGAGGCTCTGGCTTCGGCAAGCGGGCCTCAGGCTGCTCCGGAGCCGCCGGCGCGGGTGCCGGCGGCGGTGGTGGGGGCACCGGTACTAGGGCCGGCGCCTCAACACCCAGCGCACGGAGCGCAATTCCCAGCGCCTGCCGCTCCAGCGACGACACGACGCCAATACTCTTCTCTTGGTCAATGCGTTCCAGTAGGCTGCTCAGCAGCACCGCTGCCGTTTCCTTTTCCATGTTCTCATCTCCCCCTGCTTGCTGTGGCGGTAGTCTGTAGTTGGCTAGTCCACAAGGCCCTTGGTGATGACATCGCCCAGACTGCCGTCGGCCCGCAGGCGGACCACGGCGGGCTGGCGAACCGTCATGCGTTGACGCGGCTCGGTTCCCACAGGGGTGAAGTACTTCGGGGACATGTCGATCTCTTGGCCTGGCACGCCATGCAGATCCAGTGCCCGCAGGCCTGCCACCTGCTCGATCTCCGAAGTAAGGCGCTCGGCTTGTTCAACGAGGCTCAGCGCGGGCGACAGCAGCCCGGGTTCGTAGATCTCAAGGCTGGACTTCAGTGGTTCACGCAATGCCTTGCCCGTGGCCCGCAACTCGCGCGCCACCTGCAGTGCTAGGCCAATGCTCTCGTCGGCCCTGCTTGCCACGGCCTCGACGGCAGTGGCGCTAGCTGGCCTGTTTACCTTTAGCCGACCCTTCTCCAGCCAGTGGCGCACATCCTCATGCAGTTCGGGGTGGCGCGCCGACAACTCCTGGGCAATGGCGCGGGCGCGCTCGGGATGATTGGTTAGAACATGGAGCTGGCTGAGCAGCTTCTGGTCGCATTGCTGCTGCCGTCCCAGCAGCAAGAGCGCTTCGGTCACGTTCTTGATGAGGCGCTCAAGCGGCTTGTTCAACTCCTTGGGCCAACCTGAGCCTCCGCACAACCTCTTGCAGTACTCCACCACAGAGTAGACGTCGGGGTCGGTCACCATAGACAGCCGTGTTCGCACGACGTCATGAACCGTCAACAGCACCTCGCGCGAAAGTTCGATCTGAACTTTATCTTCTTGCGGACGGCCGCACTGTGCCAGGGGCCCGGCAACTAGGCGGTTCAGGGTCTTGCCCAGATCAGTCCCCGCATCCAGCTCAGACTCCACTAGCGCTGCGCGTAGGCCCGACAGCGTTCGGGTGAGTCGTCGCGCGACGGTGTTGCCGGGGGACTCGGTTGCAGGACGCAGTGCCTCGAAGGCATCTGCCAGCCGTCGCAGGGCGTCCTCGAGCGTGGGCACGCGCGCCAGTAGGGCTGCCAGACACTCTGCGCGGGGCTTCTCTCCAGTCTCTTCTCCTGCCACGGCGGTCGCCAGGTAACCGGGTAGCCAGGGTGCGTTGGCCTGAGCGCAGGCACGCGCCAGATTCAGGCGGTCATCGGCGTCAGCTAACAAGTGCATTGGGGGTAGCTCGGTGGCAAAGACTGGCGCCAAATCCTTGGCGATGCCATCGGACCATCGTCGCACCACCTGGCCGAGCCGAATGCTCTCGGCTACAGCCAGCAGGCGGTGTCCAGGTTCAGGGCAGTCCATGGCAAGTGCATGCCAGTGTTGTCGGCCACGCACCACGCGAGGGTCGTCGGCCGCCTTAGGCAGCACCTTCGCTGTGATCAGCGCCGTCAGCGCATCGTGACGCTCCTCCGGCGAGGTCTCTGCCGCTGCGAATGCCGCCATGGGGTCGGCAGCTGGCCGGTCTGTGGGCGTGGCGCCTGATGGGTCGATTTCATGCATTCGAATGTCCTGTGTGTCGTGCGGCGCTGCGAGTGAGGGTGCAAGGGGGGCGTCACGCAGTCGCCATTCTGAGCCGGCGTTCCCGTGGTCGGTAGCACTCGGCTGAGATGCCCGCATGTACGCCCTCATGGAGCCAGATCACGCACTCAGTCGGGCACGAATCGTGACCTTGCCCGTGAAACCCGTGCCCCAGAAAGGAAGCGTCTCGCATAGCGAGCTCGCCGCGGCTTGGCCATCACGGCCACTGAAACCTCATCAGCGTCGTGTAGTAGTTTTGCCTCAACCACGCCAAGTCGTCCTGCCACTCCTGCACTGCCACCTCGTGGTTGCGAAGCTTGGTATGCATCGTGATCAGCATCGCCAAGTGCCAGGCCATTCGGCGAAGCCTTGTCCGCGAGGAGGGAGTGCCCCAGGACGCCATGTACTCACGCTGAATCGCCGGCAGTACGCCGTCCTCAAAATCGGCCGCGGGAAGTGCTGCTGTCGATAGAGCGTGAGTCAGGATCCGTCTCCTTGCTGAAGAGGGCATCCCGTTGATTCTTCCCACTCGGTAGTCGAGCTTTACGAGCGGCGATGCCTTGACCTTTTGATCGAAAACAGACCCAGGGTTGCCTTGACCGACCTCCCACTCTGGCCACGGGGATTGCTCTCCTCGAAGCCACTCGATCACGGGATGTCCATCCCCGAAGGCGTCGACGCTGGATCTGCACGCAGCGTCCTCCAAGTAGCGGAATGGGTTGTAGCCGATCAGCAGAGCTGCAACCCAGAGTTCTTGCGGGAAGATGAAAAGCTCATCATCCGCCAGTATGTCGATATGGGTCTGGATGGAACGCTGGTCCCAGCTCGTTCGGCCAACGACGAGCACTTTTGCAGCAATTCGCGCACCGCAGCGCCCCACCTGCAGCCCGTTGGCACGAGAAGCCGCCTCCAGATCCACTTGATTGAACGGCCCGTTGCCACAGAAAGCCACTTTGTTCGCAAAGCTCTCGTGGTCAATCTCAAGCGAGCCAAGCATCCACTGAGCAATGCCCCAAGTCGAGATCTGAAGAGCAGCTGGTACGACTCCGTTGGCGATGTCGATCTTCTTCTTCAACCGGGCAGAGTTCCGTTTGAGCCCGTCCACCTCTGACTCCAGCTCGGTGACCAGTGCCTTCGCTTCCTTCAACTCCTTCGATCTCTGCTGATGTCGGGCCTGAGCAGCCTGGATCTTGCGTTCTCGAGCCTCGACCTTCTGTTCTCTTTCCCCAAGCTCGACCTCCTTAAGGGCTTGCTGTTGTTGTTGCTTCGTAAGCCGTTCTGCCCAAAGCTTGTTGGCACGGGTGTCGGCCTCGACCTTCCCTTGCTCGGCCGACACGGTGGCTTCGCGCTGTGCAATCAAGGCATTCCGGTCACCCAGGGCCTGCTCACGAGCGACGAGGACAGCGCGCGCAGTTTCGAGTTCCGATTGGTCTCGAGCCAGCAGCTGCGCTGCGACCTGTTGACTAAACCGATCCCGCTCGAGAGCCTCAGTTGCACCGTCCAGTTCGCGTTCTCGCTTGCTCAGCGCTTCCTCAAGCTCTGCCAGAACTTCCAGATCGGGGGGCGCGGCCAATCCGCACGCGATGAGCGGGATCTCGCTCGAACCGTAACGATGCGTCCCGGACTCGGAGTTGGGCTCGGACAAGGGCTCAGATGTCCGCAGTAGCACCGGTTCCGGAACCGCCCGCGGCACGTGCAAGCCCGTCGATTCCGGTGCCTCCCCTCCGATCAGGCGAGCCTTTTGGGGCGCACCGGCGCCTCCAGCAGCACCAGTCATGGGCCGCGGTGAATCTCCTCTCGTCTGTAGCTGCTGCTCATCGCTTCTCCTCTTTAGCCCCGGCGAGGCGGTTTCACCAAGGACCGGACGCTCGTCTTGACCTACCGAGGGTTTCTGCGGCAAAGCAGGTGAGTGCTTCAATCCCGAGCGGATTCTCGCCAGCTGCTCCTGCGGAGTTAGCCGGGTTTTTTCTGGCATGAAAGTCTCCGGCTAGATACTTCGCGACCCACTAATGGGTTAGTGGAATAACTTTACTTGAGGGGCCTGACTTCCTCGGCCATTAGGGATCGGAACAATCAGATCGATGAACTCCAGCGCATTCGCCATAGCTTTGAACATTTCGATCCCAGAATGAGACCAGCATCAACCAAGCGGACGGACCACGCGGTCCCGCGCTTCGCACAAGGCACGGATACGTTTCCGAGCCAGATCTAACCCGGCAGGGAGCGCAGCCTCAAGCAGTTGTAGCGCATCGTCGAATCGCCCAAGTTCGCGTAGCAGTTCGGCCCGCATCAGGGTGGAGTCGGGCGTGCCGGGCTCTATCTGGCGCATCAGCGCCTCCATGTTGGACTCGCGGCGGGCCGAGGTTGACTCACCGGCCAGCTGGTGCTTAGTCGATGGGCTCCGATGGTGGTCATTTCCTTTCCACCATGCGTGCAGGCGAAGCAGTCGCTCTTCATCGGGATGTTCGGCGATGAGCCGCTCCAGCGCACCCAGGTAGCCCTCTTCCCCTGGCTCTATCAGGTAGGGCGCATCTCGGCAGCCGAGCGGCAGCGCTACGTCGCTCCAAGCCCGGACCTCCGCGACGACCTCGGCGCCGTTGCGCCAGAACGGCTTCTGACAAACCACGCACTCCAAGACCAGCGGCACCTGGGGCAGCATCGGTGCGACCCGCCGTCCATCCGTGTAGAACGTAGCGCCGAAGCTGTTGCCCGAGTCAATGGTCGAGAAGCGACCTGGCGCCCGGCAACTCGGGCAGCGTATGACGACATCTGGGCCAGGTGTCATGCGGGTTCCCTACGTTATCTGCGGCTGGGATCTCTTTTCAGATGGCTAAGGGGCGCCAAACCCGAGACCACGACTGGTCGGTCGACTGTGCCGCACGGCCGACCTTCTGCCATCTTCGTGGCATTGCGGATCACATGGCCGCGCTGCGCATAGGGCGTGCAAGGGCGGGCCGGGTGCGGTCGAGTGCCCACCCGGCCGAGATCGAGTCGGTCGGCGTCCCAGCGGGCCTGGAGCGCGGCATCGCCTTCGGTGTGGCCATCGCTGTGCAGGCGCATGGCCTCGCATAGGCGCTCGAAGGCGGCCGGCTCGAGTTCGCTGATCACGCCGTCCTTCTTCAGCCGTACCGCGAAGTCCGCCGCGCGGTGGCCGTGCCGCGGGTCGCGGCGGTCGTTGTGCCGCTGGCTGTCGTGCAGGAAGGCGAACCAGGCCAGCACGGCTGGGTCGACATCCGCCGCCGCAGCCAACGCGCGATCATGAAACCACACACGTGACCAGTGAGGCAGACCGTGGATGCCGCCCGCCAAGTGCAGCCTGAACTGCGGGCGGACGGCGGCTAGCGCCTTGTAGACGATGTGCTTGCAGCCCTCCCTCATGCCGTAAGCATCACACGTCGCCCTTGCCCTGGGAAGGCTTGCGCCGCAGGTAGGCGGGCACGGACAGCGATTCCGCCGCGGCACTGAACTGCAGCTCCTCGTCCCGTGCCACCAGCCGGCTGCGCAGCTTCCCTGACGAGTACATCGCCTCCTTCATCATCCGTTCGCGGGAGCGCCCCTCGGCGATGCCCTTCATGGCCTGCAGCATCGCTGCCACCCATTCGTTGCCGGCAAACTGGCGACTGGCCACTTCCAGCAGGCGATCGACAGCGGCCCAGTCGTGGCGGCCGGCGGCGGCGCGCATGCGAGTCAGCGCCTCCGCCGCGGCCAGCTCGACCAACCGCCGGGTCACGAGCTCGTCGTCGGTCAGCCCATCCCAGGCGCTAGGCGCGAGCACCGGGAGCGCAAGGCTGCTGCGCTCCAGTTGGACCGGCTCGCCCTCCAAGCTCTGCCCCTGCACAGTCACGCGCAAGACAGACAGCAGGCCGCCAGTGGCCGGCAACGCCACCACGGGCACGTTCAGCCGCAGCACCGCCCAGGCTTCCGCGCCCCAGGCCAGGTCGGGCAGCCGCCAACCACCCTCCACTCCCGGGAGTTCGTTGACCATTTGCACTTGCACGCCGTCCGGGGCCGTAGCGTGGATACGTAGGCCACGCAGGCACAGGTTGCCCAGCAGTTCCAGTTCCTGCTGGAAGGGCTCCATCAGGTCCTCGGCGGTGTCGCCGTAGTAGTGGTTGCCGCCGCCGGCGCGGGCCATGGCAACCATCAGTTCCTCGTTGAAGTGGTTACCCAGACCGTAGGTGCTGGTGGTGATGCCCTTGGCAGCCCACTCTGCGCACTGTGCCGCGATTGCAGTCAGCTCGGTGAGCCCCTCATTGGCCTGCCCGTCGGACAACAGGATCACGCGCTTGAGGCCCTGCCCCGCCACGTCCGAGAGGGTGTCGGCGCCTTCGCGCCAGCCGCCATGAAGGTGCGTGTTGCCCCCGGAGTGGATCCCAGCAATCGCTGCCCGCAGCGGCGCACCATCGCCCAGCGTCACTGCGGGCCACAGGCGCTGCACGCGGTTGTCGAACTGGACCAGAGAGACGGCGTCGGTCGGTCGCAGCTTGCCGATCACGTACTCTGCGCAGCGCCGAGCCTCTTCCAGCGGGCGACCCGCCATGGATCCGGATCGGTCGATGACCAGGGACAGCGCCTGGGGCGGTCGCTCCGCACCGAGCCCGGCCGGCGCCGCCGGCGCCTGGATGCGCACCAGCACCTCGACGACGTTATCGGTGCCATCCTTGAGGCCCGGACGGCGTGGAACGAGGACGACGGCGGTGGACAGCGACAGGTGTTCGTTCATGGGACCTCCTGCAGAGCGAATGACGGGGAGCAAGCAGTCTGGCAGGCCAGTGGCTCATATCGTGAGCCATCGGCTACCGGTATCGCCATTTCCGAGACTCGTCGAGACGCTGAGCGGGAAGTCAGCGCCCACCCCGTCTTCGGCAGCCGTCGGTTAGTGGTCGTCCTCGGCTTCGTCCGGCCGCACGCTGTTCGCCATGCGGTCACCTCTTTTCGCGTCTAGCGCTCGACTCGGTTCGGAGCGACTCGGACCACACCGGCAGCAGGCAAGCCTAGAGCCAAAAGCTCCTCTTCGGGTAGCCTCCCTCGTTGCTGTGGCTTGTACATACGTCCGAGGTCCTCGTGGCAGAGCCGTCCCCAGACTGCAGAAGGTCGACCTCCGGCATGGAAGAGGTTAGCCAGCGGCAGGGCGAACAAGCACTGAGTGCAAAAGCTTCCGATTCGCTAGGTCAACGGCCAACACGCAAGCAGGCTCCGAACACGTTCTACTGAGTTGTGGCCTGCCTGAATGAGTGTCCTAACAATATCTCGTCCAGAAACGAAGACTATCGGATGCTTGTCTTCCCGGACTTCTTGATAAGCCTGGCGGGCAATGGCGGACGTTGTGACCAGAACGCCAAATTGGCGATGGCGCAGCCGGGAAACGAGACGCGAAACTTCTCTCACCCCGACCGTACTCGGGTTTCCATCCCCCAAATCGGGACGGTAGCACTTGGCCTCAAGCGAGAACTCTGCGTAGACGGGGTCGGAAGAGAGACCCAACAGATACCGGCCCATGGCGTCACGCCCGCCGTCAACCGCCGCCCTAGTTACCTCGTCAACAATCACCCGTGCATCTGTCATCTTGTAGACGTGGGCGGCGAAAGATTCGAATGCGATGGGAGCATCCTTGAAGTGCTGCCAGATGGCTGCCAACAGTTCCCGCTCTAGAACCGTACTCGGGGCCTGCTCTTCAAGCGTCCGGATTGTGCGGGTCGGCTCGGCAGCTAATGGCGAGTAGCCCCCGGTCTTGACCCACTTCGACCACTTGGGCGGTGCTCTGGCGACCTCGTCGCGGCTAACTGCCTGCAGCCACGATCGCTGCACCTCAGCGACGTCGAGAACTGTGAACATGGCCCTGTAGTTCTGGAAGCGTTGGCCGCCTGTCACCTTCCAGACGGCAACGAGGTCTTCGGTCATGGGAACCCCGGGGTAGCCTGGGGCGGCAAGTCCCTTGAATTGGACTGAGCGACTGCTACGTTCAGTTGGAAACTTCTGAAAGACCAAGAAGGGCGGGATAGAAGACCGGCTCTCGGGGTCATGTAGTCGCTGGAACACGTCGCGGAGGATCGCGTTTCCACGACGGCTTGTGTCATGTAGCTCGTGACCAGGGGTCTTGTTGTCTCCGAAGTAGATGAACTGACCAGTGTTTGGATCGAGTGTGTCGGGCCAATCGCCGTCTTCACCGCTTGTATAGAGAACAACGAAGGACGCGGCGCCGCCCTTTCCGGCGGCTCGAAAGCCTCCTTGATTACCTACACCGGGAAGCAGTTTGGCGATCGGGTCGTCGCTCGCGTTCCCAGCACTGCCCCCCTCGTACACGGCATCTACTATCAGGTTGGCTGTCGCCAGTTCAGCAAAGCGGAAGACTCGATGCATGCGGCGAAGCGTACTCCAGGCTTACCCGCCGAGTACGCATAGATTCCTCCAGCCGCCGGCCGAGCGTTGCCCGAACGGTGGCCAGGCCGGAGACAGCCCAAAGTGCGACCACATCGGCCTTCACGTCAACGCGCAGCACCTTGGCGATCTTCTCGTTGCGCTTGGCATACGACGGCTGCGTCATCGCGACCCCGACGCAGGACGGCGAGCCTCAGCTAAGTACGATGTCCCCGTCTGCCAGCTCGGCCAGTGCTGGTCTTGGCGTCCACCGCTCCACACCACGTTGCAGCGCCGTCTCCTCGACGGCCTGGCGCATCCGCGAGAACAGGTCCTGTCGCCATGCCTCATCGGCCCGTGGCTTGGCTCCCAGAAGATGCTCGGCCTGACGGTCGAAGGCTTCGGGCATCGCATCTCGCAGCAGGGTCCAGCTCTCGACGATCGGCTCCCGGCGCTTGACCAGCAAGGCTGCTGCCGGCAGTTTGTCCGACTTCTGGCCGTTGATTGCGGTGTGCGTGGGCAGCAAGTTCCAAAGGTCGTTGTTGCCCCAGAGCGCGAACGGAATGACGTGGTCGACGGCCAGACTGTCCTTGCTGAGTGTCCGTCCGGACCAGACGCACTGCTTCAGTCCGGCTTCGATGTAGACGGCTCGTGCCTGTGCCGTTGCCCGCTCGGGCTCCGGTCGCGCAAGCAGCAATGGCAGCACGTCGCCCGAACTCATGCCCTGACGGTATGCGAATCGCTCGGTCAGTGCGGCCCATCTGACCACGACCGCATCGACAATCCAGTGCCCTAGCAGGCACAGCTCGCGCCAGAGCTCCGTTGACATGACGACCGCCTTGCTCCCCGGGTCGTACACGAACACTCGTCCGCTCTCCAGCGCACCACCTGCGTAGGTCACGGGGCCGGATCGGATGGCACTGGCGATCGCACTCACTGCCGCCCGCTCCAGCGCCAGGGTCTTGGCGGGAAGTCGCCCTGCCGTCCGGGCCAGATACCACGCTGTCAGGCCGCCGTGTGCGCCCTGACCGCCGAAAGCCTGCAGGAGCGCCATCAGTGGCGCCCGGAAAGCCACCGGCTGGCTCTTGTTGCCAGCACCTTCCGCCTGGGACTGCGGGACAAACCGCTCGCTCGCGAAGACAGGCCAGTAGTACAGCAGCCAGCGCCGGGCGATGGGCTCCATCGGGACCGCAACCCGTCCACCCGGCAGCCAGCGCGCCGACCTCGGCTCTTGGATCGCGATCTCGGCGAGCGCCCGGAACAGTGCGAACTTGTAGGTCGCCACCTTGCGATCGCGGTTGAGGATGCCCTCGATCTGGTCCACGGCCCGAAGTTGGCTGCCGGCGCGCAACTCCAGCAACATGGTGACCCAGTGCGTGCCAGCACGCTGAAGGACATCCCCCGTATCCCAACGGCCGATGAGATGGAAGCCCAGCCGCTCGAAGAGCAATTGAAGTTCCTCAGGCACATAGGGCTGGAATAGGCGACCCCCCTCGTCACGGCTGTCTTTGCCGACATCGGTTCGCGCGGCCGGGATCGACATCAGCAAGCGGCCGTGCGGCTTCAGCAGGCTGCGAAGTGCCAGCGCTGAATCGAACAGCTCGGCCTCGGGCAGATGCATCAAGACCGCACAGCACACGATGCCATCAAAGCCTCCCCCGAAGGGGATCCCGATGGCGGGCAGGGCGCCTCCAATGAGCCGCCCGTTGAGCTCAGGGTGGGCCGCGACGGCCGCCTTATGCAGGCCGTCGCTTGGCTCTACGCCATGACCGTCGTAGCCCGCCTTGATCAGCGCAGCCAAGTCACGTCCTGAGCCAGCACCGACGTCCAACACCCGGGAACCGGCCGGGAAGGCGAGTGAGTAGTACGGCTCGACAGGGCTTGGCGCCGACTCATACCGCGCGGCGAGATCGGCGGCATGTCGGTCGTAGAACTCGGCAGTCTTCGGGTCCACGACCCCATTGTCAGGTAAGAGCAGCCGGTCGCTGCCGCGCAATCAACGCCCGAGTGGAGCCCCCCCTACTGGGTGCCCTCTTGTCCCCTCCATCGGGTCCTCGGCCCCTTCGGTGGTGGCGGGAACGTTTTGTTGCCCCGACGATGGGCGCTTGTTTGAGGTCACCATGACGACGCACCACGACGCCCGCCTCGATGTTCTGCTGAGCGCTATCTGCGCATTGGCGAGTTCCCTTCCCCCGGAAGTCCGACAGCGAGCAGGTGCCACGCTGGCAAAGCGCGTGGCCTGCCTGTGCCCGCCCGACGAAGCCAACGACACCGCCGCGGCGGCGGATCTCGCCCTCATTCTCGGGACGCTGGGATGCTTGCCGGCCGTTGCCGAGGCGCCGACGCCTACCATGGAGGTCGGACCATTTCGAGACAGCTGCTACCAATGCCTGATGTTGAACGTGGCCAGCCATAAATCGAAAGCTGCATCGTAGGCATCAGACTCGATCAGGTCCGGCCCACGGTGACCACTGCTCATCCTTAGCTGCTTCGCGCGACTACGGCTTCGCATCGATTGCCGGCGGTGGTGCAAGCTACTTCAAGTCTTGGTGTTGGCCTCATTGAGACCATCTGTCGCCGCCCGTTTGCTTCCGGCGCTTGGCGTTCAGGGTGACCAAGTCCTCGGGTGGCGCTCCTCTGCGACCTGTTGCGCGGGCTGACCGGCGGCGTGGGGCCCCGATCGCGCGCGAGGTTCACGATTGACGAGTTGGGGATAGGCATCTCGATGAGCTCGCCGCCCATCCCCAACTCTTGCCCCGCTCTTCACATTGCCGTGGCTTCGCATCGTCTGTCAGGTCACGGCAGGGGCAGCTGATAGGCGATACGTTAGCGTGTAGGAACTCAGTCGACTGGCTCGCCCTCGGACTCGACCTTCGAGCTCAATGCTTCCTTGGCACCTGCGACGCCCCGGGGCGACTTGTCTGCCACGTGTCGAGCTACTGCGCTTGCCTTGGCGACGAGCGCGGCCGTGGCTTCACGAAGGGCCTCACCAGCCGCTTCCTTAAGCACGAGCGCGGACAGCCGCACGGCGGCGCGCCCAGCAGGCTCCTCGACGACTTTGGCGGAAATGAAATGCTCGCGCGTCCCAGCGCTAACCTCGGCTGCGATGGCATCGGCCACTCGGCGAGCCAGCTTTGCTGGCGCTACAAGGGTCCAAATCTCGAGCGCGGGCTGCCCAGGGAATGCAGGAACGGTTGCATCGACCGCGCCAAAAGTGGCACCCACGCCACTAGGCGCCAACCTGGCAAACAAGGCGCCCGTCTCAAGAGCGAAGCGGGCCTCCACGCCAGTGGAGCGCAACGCATGTGCTAGCGCGAGGCGAGCAGGATCCGCGGGCTCCTTCGCATTCGCGATAGCGACTCGGTCGTAGGACAGCGCGAAGCTGCGGCTCCCATCCTCAGCCTCCCATGTGAACTTCAGTGCAAGCAAGGCGTCCTGACCGCACATCCAGTCGTGGGCGAATGCAGCGCCTGCCAAAAAGGGCTCGCGCGCGGCCTTCACCTCGCTACCCAATCGCGTCAAGCCCGATCGAATCCCGACGAGGAGGCCTGCGATGAAGTGCACAGCACTACCCACGTTCAGCGTCCGCTCGCGCACGGCTCGCAGTTGTTCCGGCTCGGGGTTGAGCATGAACAACAACGTGCCTCGCGCGATTGCCGAGCCGCCTTCGTCCGACCACGCCCCTTCGGGCACTTCGCGGCGAAGCTCAAGCACGTCCTTGGTGAAAGCCCAGAACTTCTGGATTGCCAGCTGTTGTGGCGACCCCTCCTGAAGACCCCTGATGGACATGGGCTCGGCCTCGCGCAGCAAGGCCTTTGCACTGTACCCATCGTCCATGGCCCCCGACGACAGGATCGAGGCAACTGCGGCAAACATGGGAGCGAATGTCGCGGCGTCGGGCGACGAGTCTGCCAACGACGCCACCGTCGATGCGAATTGCTCGACCGGCGCCTCGGCTGGCTTGCCCGGTGCCAAGCCACCCAGCGCCTCAACCAGACGAGTCTCACCCGGCGACCCTTGCAGCGTGCTTGCCGCCGCGAGCAGGCTACCCGCGCAGCGGTCAATTGCCCGGAACGCCTTGGCGACGCTTGCATCGCGGGAAGTGCGTGAGGCCGCCGCGTCAGTGTCTCTCTCCGTTGCGTCTGCCGACTCCAGCAAACTCGTCTGTGCCGGGGCTCCTCGCGCAGAAAACGCCTCCGCACTCACTTCCATAGGCAGGACGTCGTGCGGCACGTCACCGTACCCAGACATGCGCGCGCGAAACAGGTCACGAGCGTCGCTCGACTCGAAGATGAGCCGGGTAGCGCGCCACAGGGGCAGCGAGGGTAACGGTGTCGGGGGTGAGGCAGGCAACTGGACCTCGAACACCACCACGTTGCCATACGGCAGGTCGCCCTGCGCGGCTGCGAGCGATTGAGCCGACGGCCTTATCGGATCGACTTGGACTCCTGCCGCGACCACGTGGTGGTCTCGCGCCGCGCTCTCCTCAAAGCGAGGAGCCAGAATGCCTCCAGCAAGGCACATCGCAGCATTGACCTCGTGCATCGCCACGTACCCCTGGGGTACGGCCGGAGCCGCGGGCGCCTTCTGGCTCGCCCGACCAGACCTTGCCCGTTTGGCGGCGGGCTTGCCGATAGATTCCTGTACGTCGGTCACAAGTCCTCCTTCTCGTACCGCGCATTGGGCACCCATTGCAACAGCTTCTGCGAGTTGTCGTCGTCCAGGAGCATGACGTTCAGGAAGCTTCGCGCCCGAGAGCATAGGACGTACAAGGTCATCTTGACATGGAGATCCGCCGAGCCGCTCGACATCAACATGCCAGGATCCACGATGAAGACTGCGTCGAACTCCAGGCCCTTCGCGCTAGCGGCGTTCAGGACGGTGACGTGGCCAGGCTTGTCGAAAGTCAAGTCCTCCGCCTTCAATTCCTCGTCCGAGCTGGAGTAGGACTGAACCTCAATTTTCTCCCCTTGGAGCTTTTCTTTGAGCCTGTTGAACAAGGACTTGCGAACCTTGTCGTGCATCGCGAGGACCGCGATCTCTTTTGTCCGATAGGCCTTCGCATACATCGCGATTTTCTCGACACAGGCGTTTAGGAACTTGCCATGTGTGTCGCGTGCGACCATGCTGACGACCGGCAGGTCGCCCGCGCGGGTAGGAGGCGACGGCATTCCGGTCGGGAGGCCGGCGTAGAAGCTGCCCGCGAAATCGGCTACCTGCCGCGAGTTGCGGTAGTTCTTCTTGAGCGAGAAGACGTTCCGATCCCCGGCGTGCAGACCTAGGCCCTGGCGGATCTCCTCGATCGTCGAGTTCTTGCTCGGCATCAGCCGCTGGTTCTCGTCCGCGAGCACGGTGACGGCCAGCTTGGGCGCGGCCCCCGATGCATTGGCCACGCTCATCGTCAGGTGCAGGCAGGTGTACATGGAACGGGGAAAGTCCTGACCTTCGTCGATGATCAGGTGCCCCCAATTCACCGCCTGAGCACCGTGCTGGCTCGACCCCTGCTTCGCGGCCTCTACCTGCATTGCCGTCCAGTCATGGGCGAACCGATCGCCGTCGACCGTTGGCGGTAGAGCACTTCTGCGCTTCATGACCCTGTTCCACCAGCCATATGCCCAGCTGTGCAAGGTCGAAACCTGAACCTGGGGCGCAACGTTTCCCCGGTTGCTCGTGTATCGCGCGAGCACCTTGTTGTACATGATCACTCGCGGATTGCGTCCGATCTGCTGCAGCAAATGTGCACGATGGAAGGCAATCACGCTCTTCCCAGTACCGGGTGGGCCGATGATCAGCACAGTGCCTTCGGGCGGCGCACCGTTGTAGATTGCGGATTGGTCCTTATCCAGTTCGGATAGCTTGGGGAACCGCACTGCTAGCGAGCCTCCGACGCGAGTGAAGCAAGTAGACCCGGGATCCGCCCGTCGGGCGAGCCAACAACAAGGCGGCGATCAAGCATGCTGTTGTTGAAGGTGCAGCTAGTCTCCGACACCAGCGCGCATGCGTGGCACGCGGCCGCGTTCATGCCATCGACACCCTGTGCCTCCATTTCAGAACACACAGGGTCTGCCGAGCACCACGACAGATCCGCCAGTGCACGCATGACCGTACCCAGGAGTCGCTTGGGGCTGCCCTGACGGACCAGCCCACCGAGCGAACCCTCTGAGTCTCCATCCGAGGTATACAGCAGGATGCCAGCGGCCGGGGACGGTGCATGGTCGGAGTAAATGCGCTCGCGGATCGATGTCGACGAGTACCCCGCATCGAATGCAAGACGACGTATCAGCCCATGCGCCAGCGTGTGCAGCGCGATGAACCTCGGTGACGCATAGATGGCAGCGGGATCCCGACCCCATCGCACGCACGCCGCGTGCAGATCCCTTGTGCGCTGCGCGACCAGCGGCGCGACACGTCGCTCCCATGTGGACACGTAGTCCTCGGACATCTTCAGGAAGATTCCTTCGCCGAAGGTCTCAATGCCAGGCAGCCAGTCGAGCCCTTGGCCCAGGTCGACGGGTACCTCGGTCGCCGTGTTGTCGGGCCTCATTCGCTTGAAGCCGATCAACGCGCGGACTTCGCGAAGCCTGTCAACGAGGGTGACCTGCTCGAACGCATCGCAGTAGGTGGCGGGCCACGTACCCTTCAATGGGATGGGCCGCGTGCGCAAGTTCTCGGACTGGATTGCGCGCGTCCCCGACAGGTGCGGCCACTCCGCCTTGATGAACCCATGCTGGCTCTTGTCGCTGCCGCGCGTTCCGCCGTTACCCGTTCCCGCTTCGCTCGTCCCCTTGATCGCCGCGATGACGGCTGCACGGGTTTCGTCCTCGCCAAGGCCAAACTGTCGAACGGCCTCGTTGACGACATGAGCGAACAGTTCGTGCCGCCGCTCCCAGTCCGGAATGAACTCCTTAACGGACCGGACTCCCGAGAGGGGCGGGTAGTCCACGAGCCAGGCGTTCAGCGCGGCCATCTTGCCCGCGCCTTCCTCAGCCCCGTGGCTGATGTCGAGGGCACTTCGTGTCTGAGCGTAGTAGACGTTGCTCGCAGCACGCGGGAAGACGCGCGGCATCGAAGGGCACCCGACGTTCTCTCGGTAGCCCTCCCACGGCTGCTTGCCCAGGCAACCGAACGGAAACGGCCTATTCGTCAGTCCCTCGAAGGTATTCTTGGTGCCGCAGCTGCGGCACTTGATCAGCATCGCGTTGAAGTCGCCGCCACTGGCGCCGGTTGTCTCGAAGGCGAGCTTGGCCGTTTGGCGGTTGCACTGACCTCCCTCGGATACTTGGGCGTTGCGATGGGCCCACCGGAACCAATCGACGTCTTGCAGGTGCCCTTGCTCGCAAACCGCGACGAAACGCATGGGTACAAGGGCCGCTTTGCCGCAGTCACTGCTTTCGCAGGCGGGCGGGCGGAACTCGTTCGCTTCCTCGTTGGCAGGCAGGTAGTTGTAGAGCCGTCGACAGTTTGGGCAGAACAGCCAGCGAGGGAAGCGGCTGAAGGGCACCTCCCCCGGTTGGTCTTCCGTCGGCGGCCTGCGAATCGCCTTGCCCAGTGCCCGCTGCAGCGGGTTGTCCTGAAGGGTTGGGCATTCGCCGGCCGGCCACAGTGAGATGTCGGCGCACGTGAACGACTCGTTGCCGAGGTCGACCACGGCGCCGGGGCCGAACGGCGACACCAGCTGCGCCGCGCGGATGGTCTTGCCGCTCATCGACCACTCCCAAGCACACGGACTCTGACTTCCGAGTCAACGTTCCGCACGGACATCATGGTTGGCCACATCGCTCCGGCCCTGGGCTTTCCGTAGGGGGTGAGGAGCGAAGTGAACTGGTGCCCCGCCCTAAGCCGCTCGTATAGGAGCGAATAGCCGGACTCCGCTTCCTCCTTCCACTCCTCCAGTCGGTCGCCCAGCAGTTCCTCGACCGCCGCGGCCTCGCTCGGGTCGGCTGCACCCATAGTGGCAAGCAAGTCCGCAACGCACTGGTGCAAGCCGGCATCCTCGAAGTCGATGGTCTTCGCAGCCTCGTTCGTGCGGAACCGCGTCGCGTGGCGGACTACCGATATCAATGCCGCGTGCAACGTCCGCTCGCGTGCCGGCAGGGAGTACGCAGTCAGGCTCGTCGGCTCGACATGCCGGTAGATGGACTCGTGGTAAGCGCGGAAGTCCTCGTAGTGCGACCTGTCGCGTGGCTTCGTCGCCGAGAACAACGACACGACGAGGCCCGGCACTTCGCCGCGGCCCACGCGGCTGGTGGCCTGGATGTACTCCGACGTGAGCTTGGGCTGGCCGTTCATCAGCATGATGCCCAGCCTATCCAGGTCGACGCCGACGGAGATGATGCTCGTGCACGGCACGAGGTCGACAGGCGGTTCATCGGGCGTGTAAGGTTTCTCCAGGGCCTCGATGGCCTCGCCGAGGCTCTTGACCATCGTCGCGCTGAGCTCCAGCGGCTCGCGGACCTGCCGCGCAAGTGCCTGCGACGTTGCGATGGCATGAATGCGCGCCTGAATCTCGTCCTGTGCCGCGGTCAGGGTCCGGCCCAGCTCGCGGCGACTGTTGTGGTATGCCAGCAGGGACCAGTACGCATCGAGCGCCTTCGGGTCCAGCGGTACTTCCTTGGTGGACTGCAAGAGCGCGGCTGCAGTCCAGGCCATTGCGACCACTGGCTTGATGTAGCCCTGCCCCATGATCCCCAGGTAGGTTCGTCCCGGGCTCTCTCGGTCTGTGCTAAAGAAGTAGGCGTCGTCCCATCGGGTGCTCGGGGACGGGAAGACGGCGACGGCCTGCCCGTACAGCCCACGAACTTGCTCGCGCGCGTTGCGGATGGTGGCTGTCGACCCGATGCGCTTGGGTCGCGGCCCGCGGGACTTGATGATCGCGTCGATCGCCGCGTCGTACGGCGCCGCAAGCGAGCCCAGCGGACCGGAGATGAGATGTAGCTCGTCCTGCAGCACCAGCGACGGCGGGATCGACTGGTCGTCCCGACCGCCGAAGAACACGCGCGACCGGTCGTCCCATGGAAGCAGGGCAAACTTGTCTACGGTGCCGAGGAGCATCGAGGGAGGCTGGCTGTACAAGGCCTCGTCAACGACGTTGAGAGGCAGGCGCTCGCGGAACTCGCAGGCCGGGCTGGCGCATCGAAACCAGAATTGGTCAGGACGAGCCACAACTCCGAAGTCCGACTCGGCCCAGCGTTCGCGGCCGCGGCTCTTCCTGCTGGGGAAGATCTCCGTGCCGCAGCAGGGGCAGGCCTGCAGCAGGAATGGGTTCCTGGGCGTCTTGCTTTCGAACTGCTCCTGGAATCTGTCGTGTGCCTTCCTGAAGTCGTTGGGCGTGACCGCGCCCCCAACCCAGAGGCCAAGGGTGAATTGGCGCTCACCAAGCTCGGCGGAGAACCTGCGCCGAAGGACCTCGAGCGCGACGACCAAGGCGCCGGTCCGCTGGAACTGCTGCGCAGTCAGGAAGCGGAGGGTGTAGCGGCTGATGATGGCCGTTGCCGTATCACGAGTCCCGTGGACGATGCGACGACGCAGCAACTCAAACGCCGATACGAGCAAGTAGGCCTCGGTCTTGCCACCGCCGGTCGGGAACCAGATGACGTCCACGATGTCGCGATCCGAGGCCGCTTCGTTGACGAGGGATTCGATGACACCAAGGAGGAATGCCACCTGGAATGGTCGCCACTTTCGCCCGGAGAAGTCGATGGACGGCATCGACCTCCTTTCCTCCCGCCCATATGGAATCTTGGGCCTGACCTTGGCCAGCGCCATTTGAATGCCCATGGCTTCGTTCGCAAGGACGAAGCAGCGCCAGGCCACGTCGTTGTCCCTGAGCCGCTCGACGCCACACAACATGCGCTTGGCCCATGCCTCGATACGCTCGACGAGGCTTCCGGCAATGCGTGGGTCCGAGCTCCCCGCGACGCCTGCGCGTTGCTTTGCGGCCCAGGCCGCGTATCCGCCGGCCAAGGTACTCAGCACGGCAACGACGTCGTTGCGAGAGCCGCTGGCCAAAAATCTGATATCGCAGCATCGCGGATCGATTGCCTCGTCGGTGACCTCGAACGTCGCGCGAGGCACGTCGACGCTGGGCGTGAATTCCACCTCCACTGAAGGAACGCGGCCGTTTGAAGGTTCACCCCAACTGGCGGCGGCCCCGTGGCCACGCGCGAACGACAACACTGCTCGATAGAGGAACTCGACCTCGGCGTCTTCAGAACCGGGTATGTGGTTGGTGCCCACGTGCGGATATGAGTCGATTCCACCCTTGACCTCGCAACGCAGGCCAACCTGGAAGAGCGCAAGAGCAGGGTCCGGAGTGCGTCCCTTGGCAAGCTGCGCATTGACGAGGGCAATCGTCACGATTGCTGAGCCGCCGGGGCGCGTCCGCCATCTCACCGTCAGCCTGCCGCGCCCGCCAAAGACCGGGACAGGCCCTGCGCCCTTCTGAATCTCGACGACCTCAGGCTTGTTCTTCGTGGCTAGCGGCACCCGGGTCCAAACGGCCTCTCCGCGTTGGTCGCCCGATCTGGCTTCGCCCGCTCGCTCGTAGCGCGCACCCCACGTCAAGCAACGAACCGTGCTGTTGTCGGGGACCTTGAAGCTGATACCAACCGCCGACGGGAGTTGCTCCGATGCGAGGTCGACACCGCCAGCGATCTCGTCGGCCACTTCCTCGCTATTACTGGCGTCCTCGCCGACATCGTCGGCCGTGGCAGCCACGTCGTCCGTCGCACTACCCAGCAGCACGCCCTGGGGGAAGAGGATACCCGTCATGTATCGCAAGAATGGCGTGCCCTTTACCGCCTCGGTCTCGCCCGCCACGGGGCCCATGAGGGTGCTCCGCACGTAGGAAACCAGATCGTCCCTTGGCGGGTAAGGCTTCATTCGTTGCTCCTCATTTGACGCCTCGGGAAAACGTTGTTCTCGCAACCAACTGCTGGACGACGGCAGCATCGGCGACGACCATCAGGCCGTAGTTCGCACGCGTCATGCCTAGGTAGAAGGAACTGGCGGGCTCAGGCACTGATGCATCCATGTCGCACAGCACGACGAATGGGGACTCCATGCCCCGGAACTCGTCGACCGTCGCGGCGGCCAGGCTGCCGCGAAGCTTGCTCGACTTGCTCCAACCGGGCTGCCAAGGCTGCCATGGGAGGCCAGCTCGCTTGGCGATCTCGGGCACCGACCATTCGCCCGGTGGCTTGGGGGAAAGCAACACGATGTCGCCCGGCTTGATCTCTGGATCTTCAAGCCACTCCGAGATTGCCCTGACTACTTCCGTCACCTGTCCGTCGTGTGACTTGGCTTGAGCGAACACGACATCTGGACCCCGCCCCTTGTTCGTCGAGTCCCCGATGGCTGCACCCGTCAATAGCTGGACCGTATGGGCGATCTGCGGCGTCGTCCGGCAGTTCCTTGTGAGGGTGCCGGGGAAAGACGTTCGCCGCAGGAAGTCGTGCTGTACGGGATCGAATTTGGCGTCGGGCAGAACTTGGTTATTGGGGTCGCAGAACCAACGCCACCGCCCATGTTCCAACCCGCCCTCCAGCACTCTCGACAGCACAGCGAGCGATTCGGCGTTCGTTACCTGCTGGCCCTCATCAATGACGAGGGTCCCGTATGCTCGGCGGCGCTGGACAGGAACCCTTGAAAGCTCCTGGAACGAGTAGACCCGGGATGGGTCGTCGACCAGCGACGCCCGAAGGTGCCTGGCAAGTGACTCGGTGCCAGTGACGAGCAAGGGGTCGCGGTGGCGCTCCCGGCGCAGGCACTCAACGGCAAGCAGTGTCTTGCCGCAGCCCGCGCCGCCAGTGACCAAAACTCGATCGGCCGACTGACTGAAGTCGAGCACTTGATACTGCTCCGCGGTGAGGACCAGTTGCTCCTCCCTCACGCGGGCTACGGAGATCGAGAGCGGGGCAATGCGATCGAACCATGGCCGCAGTGCCGCGACAACCGCCTGAACTTCCTTCGCTGTCCACCCGCGCGGCGTCCGGGCCATCTGGTCTCGCCAGTGATCGATGAACCGTAGCAGCAAGGCCTCCAGCGCATCCGGTCCTTGGAGATCCTCCCTCGTGCCCACGAGGGACCGCGGCATCTCGGTCCCCCCGAGGAGGCCCCTCGCTTCAGCATCCTGAAGGCTCGTTCGAGCGAGGATGACTCCGAACCCCGTTGGAATCCCCTCGACGGCAGCCTTGCCCAGGGTTGGGTAGAGATGCTTGTCACGAAGGGAGAAATATGCGGAACCGGCCTGCGCCATCGGGGACTCGGCGCGCTCGACAGGGGCGTGGCCGCGTGACTCGTACCGCCAGATCCCCTTGTCACAGTAGACCTGCCCGCCCTTGACCTCCAAAACGAGCAAGCCGGCTTCGGACACGACCACGAAGTCGATCTCGCCCCACTTCTTGTACTCATGCGCGGAAAGGTTCAGCGAACCGAGCACTACGCCACCAGGCACGGGAATCTGCTCCAAGAGCTTGAAGATCTCGGCCTCGGAACCCGTTGCACGAGGCGGCAAGACTGGCGGGACCATCCTCATGCCAGGGACGTCGGGCGCGCACTGCCCGCTGCATGGTGGCTCCAAGGCTCGGCGATAACATCAGCTTTTCGCGCCCAGCGCGATCCCGAATGCACGTCGCCTGCATGTTCTGCGCGGGCCTCCATCCTTGCTCCCTGCTTATCGCGGATCGGGCCGAGACGCTATCAGACAAAGACGTCTGCGGCGCAAGAGTTCTACCAAACTACCTTACTAGATGTTCCGCCCAGAACAACTCGCGCGCTGCTCTGCGCTTCCAAACTAAGTGTAAGTCGAGGCCACCGGTCGCCGATCTACCCGAACCTGATCAGTACGATCGAGCCCAGGGCAAGCACCCTCTGGCGCGCCAGAAGTAGCCGCTGGCTGTATCCGGCGCAGCTAAGCACCACGTGGATCGCGTCACTGCTGGGCGAACGTCCCTTCTGATAGTGTGGGCTGCTCAGCCGCGACGCAGGAACCGCTCGACGCGCCAGACGGTTATGGAGAGTTGTTCCCTAGTAGACAACGGGTACTCCCAGACCACTGCGACTCGCCATCCCATTGCCCCAAAGCGAACGCACCACACGAGCGTCACGCAGTCGATTTGTCGCAAGCTTTTTCCACCAGAACGCGGTATTGGATTGTGGGATCCTTGTAATCCTGCAGCTATGGTGTGCGCGCCAGAAGCAACCGAGCACGAACACTACAGCGCCCCAGCGGGGAAGGACAAGATCTGGCTTGCCCGGCAGGGCCGCCACATGCGGCCTGAACCGTGGGCCTAGCGAATGGAGCGCTCGGCGCAACGCGACTTCCGGCCCGGTGTCTCGCCCCCCGCCGCGAGACATCCGCTCAGATCGGCCCTCCGGTGTCAAGAAGTCGACCACGATGCGGGCGCGTTACGACGGACGCCGAGTGGCAATTTCGAAGAACGGCAGCCCGCGGACTACCTCTGCCTGCCCACCGAACGACTTGAACAGGCAATGATGGTTGAGCAGCGACTTGATCCGTTCAGCCAACTCGCCTACGTCTGCTGTCAAGCCGAGGCCGGCAAGCTCTGACGCGGTCACGTTCGGAACCTTGTGGATGAACCAAGTCAGCAACGGCTCGCGATAGTCGGTGGCATTGACTTTGAAATGCCGAAGGTACTGGGAAGCCAGTACGACGCCGACTCCAAACTCGCGCCCTTGCAGCAGCAACTTCCTTAGCACGTCGAACTCGTACTGCATGATGTTGTCGGCCTCGTCCACAAGCAGGTACGAATCGACCACTCGGAGCTGTGGATCGGTGCCGACGAAAGGACGCTTCGGCAGGCCAAGCATGTGCTCGTAGAACATGTTGAGCATTAAGGCGACCACCATGTTCTTGCTTCGGTCGTCCTGCCCCATTGCAGCCAAGGACACCACGACAACACCATCGAAGAAGCTGGCAAAAGAGGAACCACTGGGCGGGTCTGCGGCGAAGACCTCCGAATCAACCAAGTCATCGATGATGGCCAGTGGGGCATCTGCCTTCCCCCCTAGGATCTGTCGGTACTCGGAATGAACGTCATACAACGTGGGCATCCGGCCCTGGATCTCGGCGGACTCATACGCCTTCTTGACGGCCTGCTTCAACTTGTCCCGCTGCACGGGTCCGATGCCGGAGAAGATCTTATCGAGCACGTCTGCGAAGAACTTGAAGCGGTCGAGCCAAGGCACCATCGAGTCCACCATGCCCGAGGTATCGAAGATGTTCAGGGGCATCCTGTGTGGCTTGACTACCTTCGCGCCAACCGCTTGAACGAAGTCCGATGAGCTGTAGTCCTTCTTGTAGTCAAAGATCAGGAAACGTGGCTTGATGCCACGATTTCCATCAGCGGCCCTCGTGATCTGAAGGATCAAGGACTTGAGCAACTGCGTCTTGCCGGTGCCTAGGTCACCGACGACGCCGATGTTGAGTTGATTCAACCGCGTGTCCGAGATGTTCAGGGAGAGCGACTTTGCCTCGAATGCGCTCGTGGAGTTGCCAAGCTCAAGCACGATCCCTGAAGAGGATTGCCCGTGAGGGGGCAGGGAATCTGCTGCATCAGCGTTCTCGACGACACCAACGTTGGACGCCGGAGGCCAGGACGCGACATCGACGGGCCCGTCCCGTACTGTTTCGATCGGCTCAGAAGTAGTCGACGCGACCACGATGGCCACAGCGACAGGTAGGTCCGCAGATGACGGACTCGCAACGTCAGCGATGAGCGGCGCTAAAGCCGGCTCAGCGACCGACATGTCAGGCAGCACACCCCAATCTCCGAGCCTTTGGCGCATGCTCTGGTACAGCGAGGACGGATCCCCCACTACGACCCTCGTAGCGTCGTCGAGCGACACGACGATTGTCTCGGCGAAGCCATCTTCATCGCGGTCGGCAGGTCCACTGGACGGAGACGAGTCAACCACCAAGAGGCGCCCCCGCGCATCCAGCTGGAGGTCCGCTGTCCCGCCAAGAAGCGAGGCGGCCAGTGCCTCATGCAGCGCAGACCACTCTCTGCCGTCTTGCGACAGGAACTTGTTCTGGCCGTAGATCCTGATGCCGAATGCAAACATCGACAGTACGAGGTGGCTAAGCGCCAACCGCCAGACCAGCAGGCCCTCTCCCCGAGCCTTTAGCGCTTGAAGAAGCGAAGCAAGCGCCTTGGTCTGCGAGAGGGCAGCGACACTCTCGTCGCGCGTCATGGGCTGACCAGACCGAAACTTCACCTCGAGTGGCACCAACTTGATCGCGACCCGATTGGGCATGACATGACAAGAGGCCAGAAGCAAGTCGGGCCGCCTGATTGCACCCTCCTTGCTCCCCTTCACCGCACGCGACAGCTCCTCAATGTGAGAGGTGAAGGGGTCGATCGGAACCACGACGGTCACCACGGGGTGGCCATCGATGTTGCGCATGACAGGCAAGAGCCCGCCAGGCCCCCCATCAATCCGGAAGGAGTCTTGAAGGATTCTTGCCGCAACGAACATGCCCAACGCACCCGCGGCCCTGCTGTCGTCCCCGGAGATCTCGCGTACCGTTGGTATCCCTCGACGCGCGACTTCATGTAGCAGAGCGTCGACTTGATGTTCCTCCAGACGATCGCGACCGCCCAACTGGGAGATGACGCTGGCCAGTGCCTCCCGGTCCACCTCCTTGATACTTGAGATCAAGTAGCTGCCACAGGTGTCGCCTGCTCGCTGCGAGTAGGAGGGAAGCGAGTAGTCCCAAAGGTATGCGCCCTTCAGCCAGTCACCGACGAAGCAACCGGGGTCAACGGCGGATGAGGAGACGGCAACAAAGTCGGCCTGCTCTGTCTCCAGCGCCTGCTTGATCGCTCGAACATCTGGCGCGAAACGGAAGCACTTTCGTTCAGGTGGCGTGTTCTCGATCCTGACGATGGCTTGAGCGAGCCTGTCAAAGAGAAACGCGCCCGAGGGCTCGGGCGCGATTGACTGACGCGATTCCACGAGGTACGCCTGACCCGACTGGGGAAGCTGCCTGCGCACACGATGCCGCAACAAGCCGCCGGCAGAGAGCGCTGAACGCTCGGGCGACGATGCGAGCGTGGGCTGCGAGGCCTCGAGCTGCGTGATCACGGCCAAGTCGACCGCACTGGCGCGACGCCCCTCCAGGAACCAGCGCACCGCCCCCGCGGTGTCTTCAACCAGGTTGGAGAGAGTAGGCTCATCTGGACGAGCCGCAGCCGGACGGGAGTCGTGCACTTCCAGCAACCTGACCCCGAGTTGCATTCCAACCCTGTCGTCCCCGGAGACGTCCTCGCCGAATCGTCGCTTGCTCCAATCCGCGACGCCCTCGTTGCAGGAATCGACTCCAACACCGCTTGAGGACAGGCTGATCGACAGGACAGGCTTCGCAGGCAGCAAGTCAGCGACATCGTTCAGCGCCTTGACAACCTGCGATGGGCTGAAGCCTCGTGCCAGCCCTCCCACAGTGATGCCCAGCTCCTGCCCAAAGGGCGGCCGCTTGGACCGCGCGCCGAGTTGTGCAAGGAGGTCTGCATTCCACAGGACGCTCCAGTAATCCGAGCTGCACTCTACGGCGACGAATGTCTGGGGCTCGATGCCATCGGGGCCGCGCATAGACAGCTGGAGCAGGTCAGGCACGATGTCCGGGTCCAGCAGGGCCGCTGCGGGGCACGGCATGCCCGCCTCCAGCGCACGAGACAGCGTCGCCTGGGCTGCACATTGCCACGCGAGCCGGACGGGGTGCAGCGGTGATAGCAGAACCGCATCCAGCTTCGGGGACAAGGTCTCGGTGCCCGGCTCTGCCGATGCGACCGCCACTACGTCTGACCAGCAGGCGGTGCTCGGATCCGCGTTCCACCAGTCCATGTACGAATCGAGGTAGCTCTCGATCAGCTCGCGAAACCCCTCGTCGCTCTCCAGCCACCGTCCGAGGGTTGCCTGCGCAGTAAGGCCAGAGTTCTCCTCGCCACGTATCCGCTTGAGGATCTCGATGCGGTTCGCAATGAACCTGGCCGGGGGTGACCATTCGTCCGTAGACGGCCGCGGGTCGCTGATGAATCTCAACGTAGAGACGAGCGGACCGTTTGGGGAATCCCACCGCAGTTGTGCCCAAGCCGACGAGTAGTCTTCGCCCAAGACAATCGGCATGCATGAACGGTGCGCTGCGCTCTCGTCAAGCAGCCACGATTCCAATACGCTGCAGCGAATGACACGGTCCACCTGCACCGAGGCCCTTCGAACTCCTCGGTTCTCGCGGACCAGCCGGTCAAACTCGCTGCTGCACCCCGTGACCCGCACTTCGGCGCACGACAGGTGGACACGGCAGACTCCCGGCTTGCTTGAGGTGCTTCCATCGCGATGAAGCAACAACTCCAGGTCGCTGTCACCGCCCGCGTCAACCTCTATGTTGAAGTGCCCCAGGGAAACCCGGCGAACCGGAAGCTCTATGACCTCGGCAAGCCCGGATTCATCGTCTTGGCCGTGCTGGGTTGCATGCTCTTCCAAGCGAACGCCAGGCGACACGTAGATGTCCACGAGATGGCGTCCAGGGCCCTCGAGCACCAGCGAGCACTCCACGCTGGGCCTTGAGCCTGACGGAGTGGTATGTCGCTTGGCGGGGGTCAGCTTCGACGCAGTGCGGCACTGCACATGAATCCCGGCGTCCCATGTCGCCATCGATATGACCTTGACTGACGCCGCCGCTTGCCCGTGACTGAGCGTAATGAAACGCACCGGCGCCTTGTGTGGCGGCACCTCCAGCGACCGCACGACCGGTTCCGAGTCAATCACGAGCTCCCATGAGGTCAGCCCCTTGGCGCCACTTCCGACCCGGCGCTCGAGTGTGATTGGTTGCCCCTCTCCAGGGGCCGAGCCGGCTGAAAGTCGAAGTTCTGCCTCAGCGCCAACCACCACCAAGCCACTGACCGCAATCGGGCTCAAGGGGTTAAGGACCTCGATCGCGACGTCCGCAACTCCTTGCCCGGAGTCTTCGAGCAGGTCGATCCAAAGCTCCGCCGTCAGCCTCGTCCACCAACCTGGTGGCTGCGCCACGGTCGCGCCCTTGGAGGTCGCGTAGAACGCCGCAGGCGCACGCTCAAAGACCGTTGGAATGTCGCATGCCGTCTGGATGAACAGCCGGAACTCCTCCAGCGCGTCACGGATCTCTTCACTTGGAGCGTTCGCGATCGCCCGGCCGATGCCCGCCTTGAATCCGTCTTCCAGCGCGTTCGCGATGCATGCGAGCGCCTTTAGCTGAATCTCTGGGTTCAACTCACCCGACTCTGTCGGCGGCACGCCGCATGCGGCAGACAGGCGGAGGCTTGGCGGCTCGGTGTCCCATTGGGGCGCGCATGAAAAGGCACGGCATATCACGCGCCAAGCGCCAGCCCTAGAAGCTCGACCTGAGTCGACCTCATCGGCTGCGCGGGCAGCGGCTTCAATGAGCCGGCGCGCACGATCAATGTCAGACAGCAGGCCGCATTCGGAGATCGATGCCGCCACGGTTTGCTGCACGAATCCGTCTGCCCACCACTCGTCGAAGGTTGCGATCCCGGCACTGGCCTTCGAACCGACGCCGAAGATGTCGACTGTTGTCGCCACAGACAAGTCCATGTGCTGGTCTGGCGGGACAAGCGCAAGGAAGCTCGGCGCGGACGCGGTGTCGCGGACGGTGAGGAGATGCGCGTGGTCGCACCAACCTGACTCACCGATCGGCGGGCTGCCCACGGTGAGCATGGACTTCTGGACCTGCAGCAGGACTGGTAGCTCCACCTGAGGCTGCTCCACATCGCCGGTGGAAGGCTGCAAGAACTCGAAGACCTGAGTCAGTATCTCCAGAGGGGGCCCAAGGAACACAAGCCGCGCCTCGCGCGACCGGGACTGCATCTGTCCGAGGCGTTGGCGAGTCACCTCCCTGACGTGCTGCGCAAGAAAGCGGGCAAGTTGAGTCATGCTTGTACGGGGGTCCTGGGGGCATTCGACCGGGGGAAGGGCGGCAACACGAGCATCCCGCTTTCCGCATCCGGACTGTCAAGGACAAGCCCCAACAATCGCAACTTTTGCCCTAGGTCGCTCGAGGCAACCTCATCCCGTCCGATCAGGATGCCATACCGGGCCAGATGGTCACAAAGACGATGCACGGAGCGGGCCCCACCCGTTTCATGAAGGCAGCAGTGGGCCATGGCGATCACAGCCACTGGGCCAAGACCCACGACCCACCGGGCCCGTGCGTCGTTTGTTCGCTTGCGGATGGAGTAGCCCTGATCGTATCCGCGCAGGACGTCGCGAGCTGTCTGGCGTTGGCCGACGCAATGCCGGACAAACTCAAGCATGTTTGATCCGATGCCTTTAGAGCATGACAACGTGCGGGACTCAGTATCTTGGAGAGCTTGCCAAGTCTCAAGCACCGAGATGCGTCGCAGCGCATCTCGGCGACTGGCAACCACCTCCACAAGGCGATCGACCGCGGTCTGGCTGGACAGCGGCTGCAAGAAGGGCTGCCCGATTTCCTCGAGGCCCCAGAGCGTTGCATTCAAACCCAAACGGGCATAGAGATACCGCGACACCAAGACCTTCGCCTGATCCATCGCCGCACGACCGTACGGGAAGTAGGCGATCTCTTGTGGATAGATGGAATGGGCACCTTGCGCGCTGGCCTGACCAGTAAAGTCCTGATCGCCTCGTAGGGAACCCCGGACAAGGGACCAGACCCGTTGCGTGACGTCGCTGAGCCACATGACATGGGCCACAGACGCGATGCGCAGAACCGACTCAAGCAGGCTTGCCCATTGGCGGCGAGTCATCTGCGCTTTGACGCTGATGACTGCATCAAGGTCCTTGACGAACTGTCTTGCAGGGAACTGCAGCGACCGCGCATCTGAGGCAAAGAAGTCGGCCGGCCATGGGCGCTCCAGAGGCCGGAACGAAAAGGCTGAGCCGGATGGCTGTCTCCACACGGTGAGCTCGGACTCGACCCATCGCGCCCAGACGTCGTCTTCACTCGTCACCGAAAGCGCCGCGAAGACTCGCTGCCATAAGGCGTCGGCTTGATCCTTGCTGGTGGAGCCCAGCAGCACCATGCGCTCGATCAAGTCACCTGGTGACCAAGGATTGCCAGCGAGGCGCGCACTCCCCGAGTACCGGGAGACTTCCGGCACAAGTGGGGTGAGCTGTAGAAAGCGCTTGGCGGATTGGTTGGGCAACTTCGGGCTCTCAAGCGAGCCTTGCAGGACCCTAGACCACTCCTCGCTTCGGAGCGCCGAGGCAGGAGGCGCCTTGCCTGCCTCAACCCTCCTCAACAAGTCGCGACCGTTCACCGGGACGTTCTTTTCGCCAACGTCGCCAAGGCCGATACGGCGGTATAGGGCCGAGAGCAAGACTTCTGAGCTCGCGTACTCTGGCGCTGGCCTCACGGCAAGATCAGATTGCTGGAACGACCGATGGTCCGCCTTCCACGGCGACTCCTTGAACTTTTCCCAGTCCGTCATGTCGTGCTCCCGGATACTGGCAGGAAGCGCCCTCCAATGAGTTCGATTCGCGTGCCTGAAGCCCCGAGTTCGATCGACGAGTCCTCCAAGCCCTCTGGATCCCTGACTATTGGCCCCGACAGCCGTGCCTTAGTGGCATCAATGAGCGCGTTCACCTCGGTTGGCAGGGACGCACGGGACAGCCCCGACTCCAAGAGGCGAATCGACCGGTAAAGGTCAAAAGTCAATGCGATCGTTTGCTCGCCCACGTTGCGACCCACTCGTAGCATGCGCATTGGCGGAATGGGGCGACCCTCAACTGAATCAAGCCGAGGTTTCACGGCCTGCTTGGTCGTGATCAGAACGGCTCGCAGGGTCGCGGGCGGCATGGGTTGGCCAAACGTGGTTGTCAGGGACACTTCGAACTTGTCGTTCGTGTTGAGCAGTCGGCTAACCTCCCGTGCCGCGGAGAACAGCAACTCCTCATCGTCGTTGCCTCCCTCGACAATGCGCTGATACTGTGCCAGCAGCTGTTGATCCCGGGTCACCGCACCCCGCGCGCCCAAGCAGCGACGGGCAAGGCGACAGGCGAAGTCGCGGAGCAAGTGCTGAACCCTCGTCGCAGCATCAGGTCGCTTACGGCGAAGGGCGGGAGTGGAAAGCTCTCGGTCCAACTCTGCGAGGCGGCCCATGAGCTCTGTCTCTGCCGGATAAAGGCACTTGTGCTTCAGGAGCAGGCTCCGACCCGAGGCAACAGACTGGCTGAAGCGGGCATCGATATCCCGGAGCTTCAAGCGCGAGGTCGAGCTGACCGGAATCTCGAGGCCGGGATCCGCGACTGCTGGATCGAGTGCCAGACAAAGGCTATCCAATAGGCTCTCTATCATCGCGGGAGGCCTAACGCCCGAGCCGCTCCGGAGAAATGTGAGCAGACCCAGGGCGGTGTGGTTGTCCAGCAGGCCGAGCTCGCGTAGATCCTCGCGTAGGCGTTTGGCCACGCGTGAGTCCCATCGTGCAAAGAGCTGGTGCTGATACAGCGATGCCACGAGCACGAAGATCGCGGACGAACGCCTCGGCTCCGGCTTTTGCCCGATCCGGGACGCATCAAGTTCAGCAAGGGTCGCCGCCCAGGTGCAAGGCGACTCTGCCCGCCCAGCCTTGGCAGTGGAACTTGCGCCAGCGAGCAAGTACGACACGAGGGTGAAGAAGTCTCGGAATGTCCACCTCTTCGCTGTCGCAAGTTCGTGCCACCGGAGTATCGACATCAACTCAGCCGAGCCGCGCGTCCCCGCGAGCAGCTTTCGGCTGGCGCAGAAAGGGCACATCAGCCTAGCCGGACAGCTGCCGTATGGCGGCCACCGGTCTTCCGCAAGAGCGTCGGCCAAAATGGCAGTGGCCGGGGCTGGATCGCCGTCACGCGTGCGGGTCAGTAAGGACTCCACATCCATGGGCCAAACTGCTACCGATGGGTACCTCTCCAGGGGCCAGCAGGATGCGCTGCCACCGCCCTGTCCCACTGCTTGGATGATCGCTTGCAGCAGACTGTGGGCACGCGCCGGCCCATGCTCAGACACGTGGATCATTGCGTCGTCCAGAACCCCGCGATTGACACACGCGAGGTACACCGACTGCGCCTGTGGGTCGTCGAGCGCAGACTCCAGTTCCTCGGCAAGAAGCTCGGCTCGCGATTGATCGGGGGCGTCCTCGACCGACGCGTCTTGGACGATACATACCCGGTACTGCCTAAGTCTGGCCGCGGAACTGTGCACTTCGGCCCTTGCAACGCGGGGCACCGCGCGGCCGGCCTCGGGCATGAGCTGTTGCCGAAGGTTTTGGCGCAGCGTGTCGTTGCAGCCAAATGCCTGATCCAGCCAATCGACCGTGGACTCGATCGCCTCCGTCTTGCCGTTTCCTGGTCCGCCCACCAAGAGAACCACTCGCGGCGTCTGCTCCGGCGTCTGTACCAGCGATTGGACCCATGCCTCAAGACGGTTGAGGAGGTGGGTCTTGAGTATCTGGCCCGTCGGACGGCCACTCGCATCATCAAACAGCCGACGAACGCCGCCAGATTGGTTGCCCGCCCAATCTCGCAGTGCAGTCGGGAAGATTTGTGCCGTTTCGGCTACTTGGTCTTGCATCTCCCCTGCTCCCTTACAGCTTTCAAGTCATCGCAGTTTCCATGGCGTCAATGCTGTCTCCTGCGGCGCGAAATGTCACCCTATGGGAGGCCAAGACATCACGCAACGCGCGTGCAACCGCCAGAGCAAGCAGTGGTGGCACGGCATTCCCCACCTGGGTGTACCGCGGGCACTCCTTGGTGCGACGGTCTCCTCCTGTCGTGTACTTGCCCTTGAACACGTACCAATCCGGGAAGGATTGCAGCCGCGCGTACTCGCGAACGGTGAGGATTCTCGGGTCGCAGTAGTGCAGGATGTCATCAGGTAACGTCGTTACTGTCGGCGCTGGCTCAGAGGCAGACATCGGGTAGATCCGGTGCTTGCGAAGCTTAAAGCTCTCTCGGTCACGGTCGTTCATCCGAACGCCCTGCCGACAGAAAGTCACGATCTCCCAGAAACGGCTCCGCACAGCATCGGAGTGCCGAGCGAGCCGCATGCTGTCCATGCGGTCAATGGGCGCTTCCGATCGCATAAGCCTTTGGTACGTGCTCTTGGGTCGCCTGCCGTCGTACGCCAACTCCTGGAAGCCCTTCGGCGATTCCGGGTCAATGCAATCAATCAGTGGCCAGAAGCCGCCATCGGAACGACGTAGAGTGAGGTCCCCAATTGCATCCCGTGCGGACACGGTTTCGCCAAGCCCAAGGGACTGCAAAAATGAAGCCCGTTGCGATTCCAGACGCTCGAACACCAAAGCTGCTCGATTTCCTTTTGCAGCAGGTCTAAGGCGTTCGCGCAGGAGGCCTACGACGATCAAGCGCGACCTCTTCTGCGGCACCCCAAAGCGTGAGGCGTCTACGATCTCACCCTTGACGTCGTACCCCAGGTCTTCCAGTTCTTGCGTGAGAGTCTCGAAGTAGGAACCACTAACGTCTCCGCGCAGGCGCCGCTCTCCGGACTTGGCGACCCCATGTGCGACCGCCATACCAGGAACGTTCTCCAATAGAACTGCCGTGGGCTGAACCAGCTTGACAAAGTCAAGGTATCGCTTGAATAGCTGGTTCCGCGGGTCATTGGGATTCCTCCGGCCTGCGAAACTAAATCCTTGGCAGGGAGGGCCTCCGGCGACCAAATCGACTGGCTGTTCGCAGAGCGCGCCGAGCTCCTCGGCGTGCTTGTCCAAGATTTCGTCGATTGCCCAGGCTCGCACCTGCAGCCACTCGTCAGGCCATGCGAAGCGCGAAACGCGGCCGCGCGGCGCGTCGAGGAAGTTCGCCCTGAAGGTTCTGAACGCCATTGGGTCGCGTTCCACGGCGAACAGCCCCTGTGCGCCAGACCAAGAAAGCCCGAGCGAGAGCCCGCCGCAACCTGCGAAAAGGTCGATAAATTTGATCGTCACGTCTTCTCTTCGAACTTTTTTGAGCCAAGCGCTCGCTGACTGTTGAAACTATGAGCCGTACGCGTGGCGCTCGGTGTGCCCCTGGCGCGAACGCCCGTCGCATCGAGCCCTTCTGCCAGTGCCGCATCCAGGCATAAAGCGAGCATAGGCCTTTGGTAGCTCATGGCATGAGCCACCGTGCCGCGCGGTGTGAGTGGCGGGCCCATCGTGAGCGACGGCAGTGCCCGCATCTGATCTACGGTCGCTGCTCCGCGGCGGTGAACGCGTGAGCGCCAGCGGCCTTTAGTCTGCGACATGCTCTACCAATTCCGCGATGGAGCATCCGAAGTAGCTGCAAAGCCTGTCGAGGACGTCAGTGCCAGTGCTGTAGCCCTTCTGGTTGAGGATCTTCGATAGCGTCGAGCGGTTGATGCCCGTGGCCTCCGACACCTCTTGCAGCGTGATCCGCCGCGAGTCGCGGAACTGCTTCTTCTCCAGTTGCTCAGCCAGCTTAAATCGAATCACTCAGCCGTCCTAAATCAACGAACGTGGAGAAAAGTCCACAAACGTGCTTGACAAGCGCCAAGCGTCGATTAATATTCGCACCAAGCGTCGCGAAGACGCCATGTTTGGTGAGTTTGCTCGACAGGAGGGTAGCATGAGCACGACCTATCTGACGACCGACGAGTTGTCGGCCAAGATCAAGTACGACGTTCGCACGATCCGCGAGCGGCTGAAGGACAGCGTGCTGCTGGAGGGAACGCACTACGTGCGCCCGTTCGGCGGTCGCAAGATCCTCTTCGTCTGGGAAGCCATCGAGCGCGACATGCGCCTGGTGTCCACCGACAGCGTGATGGGCCTGCCGATGGCCAACGGGACGGTGCTCCATGGCTAAGGTCAACGTCCGCAAGGAGACGGGCAAGCTCGTCATCGACTTCACATACCGCGGTGTGCGCTGCCGCGAGCAGACGGCGCTCGATGACGGTGCAGCCAATCGCAAACGTGTCGAAGCTGTCCTAAAGAAGCTGCGCGATGCCATCGCTGCAGGCAGGTTCGTGTACGGGGAGTTCTTCCCTGGGAGCGCTCTCGCGGCACGTTTCGACTCGCTGCCAGCCGGCAACCTGGGCGCAGCGGCATCGAAGACACAGACGGAGATTGCTGCGGCTGCTGCTACAGCAGTCTCGGCCACCCCCACCTTCCGCGACTTCGTCAGCACTTGGCTTGCCGAGCACCAGGTCGAATGGCGCCGGTCGCACATCAAGGTGCTGAACTCGACGCTGGACGGGCACCTGCTGCCGGCCTTCGGCGACAAGCCCGTCGGGACCATCACCAAGTCCGATGTACTCAACTTCCGCGCCAAGCTGGCCGAGAAGCCCGGCCGCATCGGCACGAAGCTCAGCGCCAAGCGCATCAACAATGTCCTGGCGGTGATGCGCCAGGTGATGGCCGATGCCGCCGACACGCACCGTTTCACCTCGCCGTTCTCGAACCTCAAGCCTCTCAAGGTCCGCAAGGTCGACATCCAGCCCTTCACGCTGGAGGAGGTGGATCGGATCCTGAAGACCGTTCGCATGGACTGGCGTGACTACCTGCAGGTGAGGATCCTGACCGGCATGCGCACGGGCGAGGTGAACGGCCTGAAGTGGAAGTACGTGGACTTCGAGCGCCGCCTCATCCTGATTCGCGAGACCTTCGTGCTCGGCGAGGACGAATACACCAAGACGGACAGCAGTCAGAGGGACGTGCAGATGTCTCAGCCCGTGTACGAGGCCCTGAAGCGCCAGTGGGAGGTCAGCGGCAAGCTGAGCGCGTACGTCTTCTGCAACCGCGAAGGCCACCCGATCGACAACAAGAACTTCAGCGACCGGGTCTGGTATCCGCTCCTCAGGCACCTGGGGCTGGCGCAGCGTCGGCCCTACCAGATGCGTCACACGGCGGCGACGCTGTGGCTGGCCTCTGGCGAAAACCCGCAGTGGATCTCGAACCAGCTCGGTCATGCAAACAGCCAGATGCTGTTTACGGTGTATGGGAGATTCGTCCCGAACATGACCCGTCAGGACGGCTCGGCCATCGACCGCCTGCTGGCCACCCGGTTCGCGACGACCAACGTCGCGGCCGCCGAGCCTGCCGCCCCCGCGGCGACCAAGCCGTGATCACCGGCCCTCCGGCCTGACCGGCCACTGACCCCTACCGACCCGCGTTTGCGAGGTGGCTTCGGCCACCGCGCTGGGCGAACTCATCCCTTCACTTTCTCAGGAGACACCGACATGACCGACAGAGACCCCACCCACCTGGACTACAGCACCTTTCCGCCCGCCATGCTCATGGGCGTTTCGGCGGTAGCCGTGCGGCTGCACGACACCCTGGACAACGCCGCCGCCGACACCTGGCGCAAGACCTTCGAGGTGTTTGCCAGCAGCCTGCACCTGCAGGTCGAGCAACTGCCTTCCGATGGGCGGGGCATCTGCCTCCATCTCAGCGGGCCCGGCGGCGTGGACCTGCGCAGCAAAGGGAAGCTCCTGAACTGGCTTGCGCTCAGCCGCGGCGTCCAGTCGGTGCGCGTGCTGGACGCGGCGCACGCCAGGGCCAAGGGCCTGACGCTCTTCGTGGACCGCGCGACCACGCTCCTGCTCGCGTCGTGAGGCCGGCCATGTGTTGCCCTCGACCCAACCTCCTGCCGTTCATCCGCGGCCCACCAGCGGACGCTGCCATGTGTTCATCCAGCTTCAACCGGACAACTCAAGGAGATATCGCATGAACGTCCGCATCACTCCCCAATCCGATCGCCGCCTCGTGTGGCTTCACATCGGCGCTACCCCGGCCATGGAGCCGCGCGGCGTGCTGCACTTCGTCCGTCGCCTCAACCGCTTCCTGGTCGGCTCGGGCCTCTTCGCACTGAGCCAGGGCAACGACCGCATCCTCCTGCTCGGCCTGAAGGGGCCTATCACTTCCCAGGACACCGGCCTCGTGATGCTGTGGCTCTGGCGCCAGCCGCAGGTGGCCACGCTCGGCATCGAGAAGCCCATGCTCCAGGAGATCAAAACTGTTGCGAGGCTGGCCCGTGGCGAGGGCTGAGCGCAGGGCAGAGGGGCCCGTCGGCTTCAGCGTGGAACTGGATGCGGCGCCCGGCGCCACGATGGCCCGCATCCGGGACCTTGAGCGTGCGATCGAGGACTACGCGGAGGCCCACGACCTCGACATCTCCGGTACGCAGCTCAGACTCGACGTACGCGCGAAGGGCCGCCTGATGACGGCTGATGACCAGGTGGCCCTGCTCGACTGGCTGGTCGACCGGCCAGGCCTGCGCCGGATTCGTCTCGGCGCCCTGAGCGGGGACGGAGGCGTCCAGGCCGGCTACCTCCAGGTGGCGTCTGGAGACATGGCGGTGATGGGCGTGACGCTGCTGTACCGGCTCGGGCGGCTGAAGGCCGAGCAGTATCTGCAGATCCTGGGCGGATTCGTCCGGGCGGGCGTGCATTGATGGCCGCCACTGTCGGCTTGTCCGGGGTCAGCGCACCTTGCCGCGCGAGCCTGCCTTCGCCGCAGACCGCGCAGCCGGGCGGACTTCTGGCTCGGGGAACAGCTCGGCAATCGGCACCCCCAGGCTCGTCGCCAGCGCCTCGATCATGGCCAACGTGGGGTTGGCCACGCCAGTCTCGATACGGCTCATGTAGGTGCGAAACAAGCCGCAGTGCTCGGCCAGGTCCTCCTGAGTGAGGCCGCGGGCCAGACGCAGCTCGCGCACGCGGGCGCCAAAACGGTGCTGAACGGAAGCGGGGCGGGAAGACACCGCCTGACTTTCCAGAAAGTACACTCATTCATACACACACTCATTCGCACATCAGCAGCGGTGGAACGCTGCTCGGACGGGCGTGTGGCAACACCGAGGGAGATCTTCTTGAAGCAGTTCGCGATTCTTTCGGCGGCCGTTGCGGCCGCAGCGCTGGCCGGCTGTGCCAGCACCACGCCCACCGTCGAGACGACGCCCGGGTATGCCATCTACGACATCAAGGCCGCGCCGGGCGTTACGCACTCCCAGGTGGCCGAGGCGGTGAAGACCTCGCTGCAGAAGAACATGAGCGCGGTACAGATCACCAACGCTATCCCGCCGTCGCCGTTGCCGGAGAAGGCGCCGCGCTTCCAACTGGTGTCGCCCTTCAAGGGCTCGAACCTGGCGGCGCTGGCCGCGGCCTCGGGCCAGAGTCTGCAGGTGCCGACCTGCGAGGGCGCGATCATGACGGCGCAGGCAGGCGACTCGTCGATGCGCAAGTACGGGGAGGCGACGAGCTTCTTCGCCTGCGTGATGCCGTACCAGGGCGGCTGGTCGCTCAACGTCTACACGACCTTCCGCAAGGCCTCGGGTGCGTTCAACGCGCAAACGCTGGCAGCGACGCTGATGAAGCCGCTGACGGGGGACTCCAGCCAGTTCATCCCGCGCACCATCAACGGCATGGTCGAGGCCGTGAAGGCCACCGGCGCTACGGTGACGCTGGTCGAGGCTTTCCCGTCGTGAACGCGCCCGCCATGAAGACGGCGGCTCTGTTGGCCTTGGTGGCGCTGGGGTCGCTCGGATGCACACCGGGGCAGCAGGCCTCGACTGCCGCGCCCGCCACTGCCCCGGACACCAACGCCTTGGCCCAGACCGAGATCTGCGTGACGCAGGATGTACGGGTCGAGACGGGCTGCAAGCCGGGCCAGCGCGTCGTGTTCATGCCTTCGCGATTTGGCAACGAGCAGCTGCCGGTCATGTTCGCTTCGATGAATTGCGACCTGCGCTATGCGGTGGCCATGACCCACGGCGGGGTGACCTGCATCTTCATCAAGGCGCGGGCGCCACAGTCGGAAGGGCAGGGCGGCGCTTCGGCGACGACACCTGGGCAGCCGGCCAGCGACGCTGCCGGCAAGTGAAGGACTGGTGACCCGATGACTGGGGCGAGCCCACCTGCTGCCAGCAAGCCCGACGCGCCATCCGGCGTGGTCGGGCGCAGCAAGACCTTCGGTCCCCTCGGACCGCCTCATCTGGTCGGCAATGCGATCAGGCGGCTCGAGGACGGAGACCAGTTGGTGCCCGTTAGCCTGGTGCAGTCGGGTCAGGTGGCCGGGTACCGCCTCAGCCACATCCTCGACGACCCGGACGCGGTGTGAGACCGGGTGTCGCCGCCGTCGGTCACCCCAGCACCTGCACCCGGCGTGCGAGCCCGCCTGCGCAGGCGGCCGCCTCGATGCGGCGGCGAAGCTCAGGGGCTGGCGTCCACGTGCCGCCCCGGGCCCTGAAACGATCGCTGGCGTCGACGACGCCTGACGGCGCAACGCCGCTGCCCAGTGCCGAAGACAACATTGCATCCAGGCGGGCCACCTGCTGGGCGCCGTAGCGCCGCGCATCGAGCCGCCCGTCGGCGTCGAACTCGAGCACGTCGAAGTCCACTCGCCGCATACCCAGCACCACGCTGCCCGCCACTTCGACGACCACACTGGCCAGGCGAACCCGCTGGCCGGCGAAAGCCGGAACACGTGCGGTCGTATCGGGCTGCAGCAGGCGGCGGTATGCGCTCACCGGAAGGCGATGCAGCACATCTTCGGCGTCGACGAGAAGCAGGCGCGACGACAGGCTCACCGGCGCGCCCCCCCAAGGCAGTTGCCTACGCATCGTCATCCTCCAACCCGTCGCCGGCATCCGGGGCTTCCGGTTCTTGCCGCTTGGCCACCTGCGCCCAGAACGCCGTCTTGCGGGCGTGCTTCTGACGCAGGGCGGCGATGTACTCGACGTGGGGCTGCAGCGGCGCCCAGTCTGGCGTGTGGTCGGCGATAGCGTGCAGTTGGTGCCAGTAGCGCGCGGCATGGCCGTAGGCGGGTGAGTACGCCTTGGCGAGGATGGCCTCAAGCAGGGCGCGCACCACCGCTGTGGCGCCGCGCCGGCATTGCTGGGCCTCCAGGGACTCGGACAGCGGTACGAGCCAGTTGTAGTCCTGGCCGGTGATGCGGCCCGGTTCGGCCACCAGGACCTGCTCGGCTTCCGTAAAGCAGCCGATCTCCATAAGCAGCCGCGCGGCGGTGACCGGGTCATCGTGGTCCAGCGCCAGTTCCCGTGCTCGCGAGACGGCTGCTGGCTGGTCTGCAGGCGCAAGATGCCCCAGCCAGGTGCGGAAATCGTCCACCGCCAAGGTCTGCTCGAACACCTGCTGCTGGATCGGGCCGCTGCGATCAATCTGGCCCAGGCGCTTGAGCACTTCGGCCAGCAGACGGAGGCGCGTGTGCGGGTGCCAATCGGCAGGATCTTCCAGCCAGGGCAGGGCGTCGGCGGGACGTCCCACATCCAGGTACTGAAGCACGAAGTCCTGTTTCTGGACCGAGTTCGGCTTGGGGCTGCGGCGCAGCGTGGCGCGAACGTGGATGTCGGGGTCTCGCAGTGCATGCGACAGCAGGGTCAGGGCGCCGAGGTCGGGGCGATACCCGCCAGCGAAGGGTGAGCCGGCTGCGGCGGCCGCATCTAGCTCGCGCTCCAAAGCGGCCACAAGATCACGCAGCTGGACCTGCGACAGCAACAGGTCGGCCTGTAGCCACAACGCCTCGCGCGCGCCGAACTTGTCGGCTTCAGCCAAGCGACGCAGGCGGGCGGGCCAGACGTCGGCCGGGCTCTCGCAGCGGGCGGCGGCCTGCAGCCACAGGCGGCAGGCTGAGCGCATCGCGTTACCGATGCGACCGCTGGAGTCATCGGCGCGGTTGAAGATCGACTCGTCGCACTCGATGAAGGCTTCGGCCAGCGCCACGGCACTAACTGGGTCTCGGGGCAGCAGTTCGCGTTCGATCTGTGACAGCCAGGCCTCCGCTTCGGCCGCCCACTCGATGCTGGCTCGGTAATCCAGGAAGCGGGTCTGCCGGCGCCAGCCGTTGAGTGTCTTGCGGAAGCTCGCAGCAAGCCGGTCGGGCTGGTCAACAAGCTGCAGGCGCTCCAGCCGTTGCCGCACCTCAAGATGCTCGGAAGCGAGTTCCAGCAGCAACGCCGAAAGGGTGTCGGCGTTCTGGCGGCGAATGAAGGTGCCGACGTCTTCCTTGCGGGGGGCCATCTCCGCAATTGTGAGGGGCGACGCGGCGGCAGCCGCTGAGCGGAGGACAGATCAAGACTGGGTGCGGCCACTCGGGCTCTGCGCTTGGGCGGCGGCTTTGGCCGCAAGCGGTCTCACGCAGCTCCGTTTCGCCAATGACCGTTCCACATTCATGACCGGCCAGTCGGCCGATGCCGCGGGCGTGGCGGGGCCGAAAGACCGCTGTCACTGGCCGCGGACTGGCACTACCGACCCGAAGCGGACCTCCGCTGTCCAGATCTCGCCGCCTCAAACCTGACTGTCTGGCTCGTACGTAGAGCCGGCCGGCGCTCCGATCTGTGTAGAAACGTCCGGGAGTAGCCGAGCATGGATGGGGAATCGGCAGTTTCTGCATGCGGCATAGCTTGGACTACTTACGAATGGCGTGCGCCCTTGGGGCCGGCTGCGGGACAAATCGCCACCCCCTTGAGGAAGGAGTTGAACTTCGACTACGGCGATGTGCGGAGCATGCTCTCTCCATCCATTCCGCAGGGCGGGTTGTAGGTCCCGTGAAAGCCCATCAGTACACGGCCAAACGCGTCGACGTAGTGCGTGGTCCCTTTCGGGATGCGAACCAAGCTGGCTGAGTAACTGACATACAAGTCAGTTAGTGCGGTTGTTTTTTGAGCAGCTTCCCATTGCCGGCTACTAGGCAATACGTCCGGATCTACAGCGGCATTCCAGAGTTCGTCCTCGGAGTCACACGCATTGCGTAGAAGAGATGCGAGGTCCGAGTGACCACGATCATCGGCCACCTCAGCCGCACTCCGACCGTCATGGGCCAGCGCCTTTACGGAGGCGCCCTTCGAAATTAAGAGCTTGCATGCCTCTAGGTTGCCAAAGTAGGCCGCCTGATGGAGGAAGGTCCAGCTTGAGCCGGGTTTCCTATATCGACTGCATCGATTCAGGAGAACCGGGGAGCCCCCCCAAAAAGCCAACACTTGATCCCACTGGCCGACCTTTGCTTGCTCATAGGATTGTTCAACGACTTCATTAAGTCCACTCATGTGACAGTCTTCGCGTGCCGCAAGGCTGGCGCTATCCAAGGCTGGATAGTCTTCGTCCGGCTCTTCGTTAAATTCGTTCCAAGTCTCCGTGATTCGTCCTTGCGTAACTTGTGCGAAAAACTCGGTAGAGTATTTAGAACCAAAGCCGCCATGGGCGCGCGTGACTTGACGGCCGGTAGGTATTCTCAACACCGTATTGAGCCAGTCTGCGAACAATGGCGGGCCAGGATGTAGTTGATAGAGGCCTGTGATTTCCAGCAAGAAAACTTCGCTCCGTTGAACTAACCACCTACCAACGTATCTTCGTGAGCACGAAGAGTCCCAGAAGTGCCGACAAGAAGCGGCCGCTTCGGCAACCGATCGCTTTAGGAGCCGCGCGTGTCTCATTGGTAAGGCTGGTTCGCAGTGCAGCCTTAACTGCATGCCCTCGTAAATGATCTCTTCTGGCACCTGGGCTGTCATAGAACTCCTTTCAGAGGACAAAAGTTCGAGCGAACGGGCCGAAACGGAGGGATGGCCTTGCCTCGGATGGGAACATTTACAGCGTACTCCAAGCCGGGTCGAAACAGCCCAGTGCTGCGAGTCCGATGGGTCAGCGTAGGGTTACCCGAAGAGCCAGCTGGGCGGGTGCATTGCGGCCGTTGGCGACGAACTGGAACATGGCCGGGACTGCCAGTACGAGGTCGACGCTGACAGCGGCCACTCGGTCTGCCGAGATCGAACGACGGCTTGTGGCCGACTGCCGATGGCCAAGAACGTCCGCTTCGCGGAAGCGTAGCGAGTGGCACCGTGGCCCGCAGGTGCGGCCGCTTCCGGCAACGTTGAACGGCGGCAGTAGGTCGGCTTGCGCCGGTCAGGCGCGCGATCTCACCGCCGGAAAGCCGCCACCCAACTTGAGCCACCGGATAGCTGACGTCTGCGGGCGGCAGAGGACGACCCTGAACTGTCCTTCGTCGTGACAATCTCAGCGCCGCATAGCTGCCGTTCTCTTCGCAAAGACACCGGCGGCGCTGGGTGGTACCGGCAAGCACGCGGATCTCGCACGCGCGCTCCATCGGCAGCGCCTAAAGCATGTTGTCGAACCAATGGTGCGCGCCTGGACCATGGCGCGAACGCGGCGCGGGCGCGCGGTTCGCCGCTGGCCGCCGCTCCCAGACCGGTTCGATGGTGGGAGTGCGCCACGGCATCTGACCATTGCGCCACGGAGGGCGGCGCGAGACACTCGCGCGTCAGGAGGAGGGTCCAATGCTGCATCCCATCATCTACGTGCGCGGCTATGCGATGACCGAGGCGGAGCGCAATGAGACCGCGAGCGATCCGTTCTGCGGCTTCAACGTCGGATCCACGGTGTTCCGCGCCACGCCCGACAAGACTGCACGCGCCGACAAGTTCGTCTTCGAGTCGCCGGTTCTACGACTGGTCACGGACTTCGGCTACCGTCACGTGTATGAAAACGGGGCAGACATCATGGACCCCGATTGGGCCCCGCCGCGCGACAGCGAAGGGAAGCCCGCCAGCGGCATTCCGCCGCAGTCGATTGTGATTTACCGTTACTACGACGACAGCTCAGGCATGCTGGGCACTGGCTCCGCACGCGACATCACCGAGTACGCGTCCGGCCTGAACGATCTGATCCTGAAGGTGAAGGCGCTGGTTTGCGCGTGGAAGGGGCCCGGCGGTAAAACCGTCGCGCCCGGCGACTTCCGCGTCTACCTGGTTGCGCATTCGATGGGCGGCCTGGTCTGCAGAACCTTCCTGCAGAATCCGAAGTTCGGCCGCGACGAGGCGCGTAATGCCGTTGACAAGCTCTTCACGTTCGCCACCCCCCACAACGGCATTGATGTGGCGGGACTGAATGTACCGAAATGGCTGTCGAAGAACGAGGCCGACACCTTCAACCGCGAAAACATGGCCGAGTACCTGGCAATGCAGGACGTCGCCGCGGCCAACGGCGGGCGCGTCGACCTGGTGCCTGAAGACGTGCTGCCAGCGGACCGCATCTTCACGATGGTGGGCAGCAACCGCGGCGACTATGAAGTGGCGATGGGTTTGGTGCGCGCCTTCGTCGGCCACGGCAGCGACGGCTTGGTTCGCGTGGCCAACGCCACCCTCTGGGGTGTGGACCGCAGCACCGGCCGGCCCACACGGCCGTCTGCGGCGGCCTACTGCTACCGATCGTACTCGGGCTACTTCGGCATCGTCAATTCGGAAGAGGCGTACCAGAACCTCAGCCGCTTCCTGTTCGGCGACATCCGCGTCGACATCTGGCTGGAAGTCAGCTCGGTCACGCTCCCGGCGGCGCTGCAGCCGCGCGAGGCCGACGTCGAGGCGCTGTATCAGTTCGAGCTTCTCGCCTCGCCGCGCGGCAAGCGCTGGTACCTTACGCGTCGAATCTCGGAAGAGGATTCGCCGGCTTGCCGCACGCACACCGAGCTCACGCGCCCGCAGCAGGAGCGCGACCGCGTGTTGTACCTGTCGTCCGTATTTCTGATGAACCGGGCGCGCGTGAACGTGAAGAACCCCAGCCTAGCCTACGCGATGACGCTGGGCGTGAAGGTGCCCGACTACCAGGTAGAGCGCCGCTTTTGGGCAGATCAGCACTACGAGGGCGGCAACCTGTTCCGCGACACCGCCATCGTCGAGATGGTGCCGCCGGCCGAGGAAGGCGGCGAATGGTCGGTGAAGTATGGCTGGATGAGCAAGGCGGACGGCGTGGCAACAAAGGTGCTGAAGTACAAGGTGCTGACAGACGAGGGCAGCGTGGTAGTCGAGATTCCGTTTGTCGGTAACAACGAGCCGGGCATTAAAGGCAAGATCCGGCTTGTGATCAGCCCCTGGAACTAAGCGGTCAACAAGGGCGGACGACCTCTGCACGTACCTGCCCGGTGCCGGTTGAGAGGCCGAGAACGTATCGCCACGCGAATGACTCCGTAAGCGTCCGGCGAACCCATCTTGACGACGGGTGCGGAGCTTAGATCGAGGTGATGGGCTGCCAGTGATGCGGCAATAGTTCGGCGATCTGGCTCGCTGGCTGCGTGGGCAGCC
>LJHT01000100.1 GCA_001295905.1 beta proteobacterium AAP51
ACACCGGGCTTACACCGCCCGCCTCCGCGGGCCGGGTGAACTCGAACGTTAGGCCTCATGAAGACACCTGTTCCGCTCATCGAGGCTTCGATAACCCTGTTGCCAGCACTCGCAGGTCCAAGGGTCCTGGCCAGCCGCCAATACAGACCCCACATCGTCATTGGCCCTGCCAGCCAAAGACTTGCCGTTGTGGCTGAGGGGAATCACCTGACTGAGAAGTACCTTGGTGTTGTCTTCTGGTCCGGCGCAGAGCAGATAGAGCCGGGGCAGACCGTCATCGCCAAGCTGGCACTTATGTACTACCCGGATCCAGAGAACCACTACTCTGCAGTTCTTCCAGGCGAAGAGTTCACGGTCAGAGAGGGAGCAGAGGTTGTCGGCTACGGGACAGTGCTACGTCGAGACGAATGGACCTAACAAACCGAATGCTCCCCAAGCCATGCAGTCGCACGTCCGCGCGAATGAGGCCTAACCCCTCGCTGAACCACCGGACCCGCTACGGCAAGCGGCGTAAGCCTGGTCCGCGGCACTTGGTGCATCATCGCGAACCAAGCTTACGCCGCTTGCCTCCGCAGGCCGGTTAGCTCGAACGTTAGGCGTCGCAACCAACACCGTTCCATGCGCCGCGTCATCCTCTCCGGCGGCCCGGGTGCCGGCAAGACCACACTCGTCTCGGAGCTGTCCAGGCGCGGCTACCTGAGCGTCAGCGAGTCCGCGCGCGAGGTCATCGCCGAGCGCATTGCAAGTGGAGAGTCACCTCGTCCAGAGCCCGCAGAGTTCGCAAGGGAGCTGCTTCGCCGGGACAAGATCAAGTACGCCGCGATCCAAGAACAAGCCGAACTGGTCTTCTTTGACCGGAGTCCACTTGAGTCGCTAGCAATGCTTCACGAAGCTTCCGCATTGGCTGAGCAAGAGCTTCGAGCCGAGCTTGCCTCGTTCGTCTTCCATGGTGTCGTTTTCATACTTCCGCCTTGGGAGCGGATCTACCACACCGACTCCGAACGAGATCACACCTTCGCGCACGCGACACGCGTGCACGACAGCTTGGTCGGGTGGTACACGAGTTGCGGTTACTCGGTCCACCAAGTTCCTCAGCTGCCAGTACCGGAACGAGCAGAACATGTTCTCCAAGCACTCGCCGGCGACGCCTAACCCCTCGCTGAACCACCGGACCTGCTACGGCAAGCGCCGTAAGCCCGGTCC
>LJHT01000101.1 GCA_001295905.1 beta proteobacterium AAP51
ATCGCGAACCAGGCTTACAGCGCCTGCCTCCGCGGGCAGCTTAGCTCGAACGTTAGGCGTCGCAAACATCCCCCGCTCGTGTCGCACGTCAGGAGAACTCTCTGCTCACCCCGTACGCATTCGAAGCCATGGGCTTCAGAGAACTTGTCGCCGCCGGCTCGATTGAGGCGAGCTTCACTAGCGTAACTGCCTACGAGGCGCGTGGCATCACAGTCGCGGAAGGCGTCGCCGAGGCAGTTCGCGCCCACGCGGCCGGGGCTGAGTACCGGGTTGCGATCAGTGCCAGCGTCAACTCAGCGTGTCAAGCGCTTGTCGGGGATGACTTTGCCGAGTCCGAGGAAGCATGGAGAAAGGAAGTCAAGTCCAACGGTCCCTTCGCCTTGATTGCAGTTGGTCCAACCGATTTCTTCTCCTGCTCAGCTGGGCGATCCATGCGCGCCCCAGATGGTTCGCTCGTTACCTACGACTGCTTCCCTCTGGCGCGAGAGGCACTTCGATCCATTGAGCAGCGCGTACTTCCGCCGGTATTGTCAGCGCTGACTTGCGCGTTCAATCAACCTGATAGGTTCTTCGTCCTAAAGAAGCTTGGCCGAGGCTCAGCCGGACGTACCCCTGAACTGACCACTATCCAAGACATCCGCATGGAGTTTCGCGCCGAAGGGTACGTCTCTCGGCGCGCCGAGCGAGCTGAACTCTCTGAGCAACTTCAAGCCGTTGGCCAGCGAGCCTCGCGTCTGAATCAGAAGGCCGCTCGATTCTTCGCGCTGGGTGTCGGCGAGGATGATCAACTCAAGAAGTTTCTCTACTTCTTCTTGAGTCTTGAGATCGAGACGCACGCAGTGTTCGGAAGAATCAACCATCGAGCCTCGGTCGAGTCGGCAGTCTCGCCAAACTTAGGAGTACGTCCTGCCTTGGCAGGGCTGCTTGAGCGTCAAGTTTCAAGTCTTGGCAACCTTCTGGATCGCTTTGTTTGGTGCGCATCCTGCAAGTGGACAAACTTGACAGACGCAGACGTTGCTACGTTCCGAACGCTGAAGGAGGCTCGCGACGCAATCGCTCACGGTCGGACCTCCGAACCTCCACCCGGTTTCGCCAGAAGCGCAGAGTTGATGGCGCACAAGATCCTGTGGCACGGATGAAGGCGACGCCTAACCCCTCGCTCAAGCTGACCCGCTACGGCAGGCTGTGTAAGCCCGGCCTGTGGCACATGGTGCATCATCACAGCCCGGGCTTACACAGCCTGCCTCCGCGGGCAGCTTAGCTCGAACGTTAGGCCTCATGACCGACCCTGTGCCGTCCTACATCGATTGGCGATCCCGAATCGTCGAGCGTTTCACGTCTATGAAGCCCGTGCCCGACTCGTTGGAACGGCACGTCTC
>LJHT01000102.1 GCA_001295905.1 beta proteobacterium AAP51
GCCGATGCCGTTCTGCATGCGCCTGGCGAACTCTTGCAATGGCTGGAACTGCCCTAAACTCCAGAGCCTGGGTCCGACCTGGCTTCGACGTGGGTGCGGAGTTGATTCGGGGCATGCCGAGCACCAGTTCGCTCGTTAATCCACTGGAAACAAAGTAACTGCGAACGATCAAACGTACGCCCTCGCCGCTTAAAACCGGTGAGCCTCGCAACAGTTGGCCGATGGGCTGGGTCTGAGGGGTAACCTGAAGACTGCGAGGTCATACACATTGGCTCGGCCTGCAGCGTGTCATTCGTTGCGGGCCTAAAACCAAATGACTCGGGGCAAAGGTAGCGTGCTGCTGCGCGACCCGCGCTCTTAAATTCAAATCAGACAGCTACGCATGTAGAACCGGTTGGCAATGGCTTGCGGACGGGGGTTCGATTCCCCCCGGATCCACCATTCAGAAAGCAAAAGAGGCAGCCCCTGACGGGACTGCCTCATTTTTTTGCGCCTGAAACGACGGGCGTTTCAGTCCGCGTGGCGGTGCAGGTCGGTCACGCGCTGCACCTCGTTCTTCGAGCCCAGCACCACGCTCACGCGCTGGTGCAGCTTGGTGGGCTGGATGTCGAGGATGCGTTCGCGGCCGTCGGTGGCCATGCCGCCGGCTTGCTCCACCAGGAAGGCCATGGGGTTGGCTTCGTACATCAGGCGCAACTTGCCGGGCTTCTCGGGTTCGCGCTGGTCCCAGGGGTACATGAAGATGCCGCCGCGCGTGAGGATGCGGTGCACGTCGGCCACCATGCTGGCCACCCAGCGCATGTTGAAGTCTTTGCCACGCGGGCCTTCGCGGCCCTGCAGGCATTCGTCGATGTACTGCTTCACCGGCGGCGCCCAGTGGCGCATGTTGCTCATGTTGATGGCGAATTCCTTGGTGTCTTCAGGAATCTGCACACCCTGCTGCGTCAGCACCCAGCTGCCGGTTTCGCGGTCCAGCGTGAACATGGCCACGCCGTCGCCCAGCGTCAGCACCAGCGTGGTCTGCGGGCCGTAGACGCAGTAGCCGGCCGCCGCCTGGTGCTTGCCGGGCTGGTGGAAGTCTTCTTCGCTGACGCCGCGCGTGTGGCCCACCTTGCGCAGCACGCTGAAGATGGTGCCGATGCTGACGTTGACGTCGATGTTGCTGCTGCCGTCCAGCGGGTCGAACAGCAGCAGGTACTCGCCCTGAGGGTAGCGGTTGGGCACGACGTGGATGCTGTCCATCTCTTCGCTGGCCATGGCTGCGAGGTGGCCGCCCCATTCGTTGGCCTCGATCAGCACTTCGTTGCTGATGATGTCCAGCTTCTTCTGCACCTCGCCCTGCACGTTCTCGCTGCTGGCGGTGCCCAGCACGTCGCCCAGGGCGCCCTTGTTCACCGCGATGGCGATGCGCTTGCAGGCGCGCGCCACCACCTCGATCAGCAGGCGCAGCTGGGCCGGAATTCGGCCGTGTTCGCGCTGCTGCTCAACGAGGTACTGCGTGAGGCTGATCCGTTTCATGCTTGGCCTTCCAGTGCACGGCCGACGATCTCGCGCACGTCGTTGCTGAGGTCGGCCTTGGCGGCCACGCGGCTGATGGCTTCGCGCGCGGCGCTGCGGTAGGGCTCGGCCAGTGCGGCCCAGCGGTCCATCGCGCGGGCCAGTCGGCCGGCCACGTGCGGGTTCAGTGCGTCCAGCTCCAGCAGCTTCTCGGCCCACAGCACATAGCCGGCGGCGTCGGGGCGATGGAAGGCGGCCGGGTTCATCGTGCACAGCACGGTGAGCAGGCTGCGCGCGCGGTTGGGGTTCTTCAGCGAGAAGTCCGGGTGCTTCAGCAGCGCCTTGGCGCGGGCGAACACCTGGCCCGGCCTGACGTGCGCGCCGTGCACCTCGGGCACTGCCTCGGTGGCCCGCGCCTGCAGCGCGAACCACTTGTCCAGCACCAGCGCGTCGCCGCCGGCCAGGGCGTGGAAGCGCGCCAGCGCGGCTTCGGCCAGGGGCGAATGGGCGAAGACCAGGGCCTCGATGGCACCCAGCCGCTCGCTCATGTTGCCGGCTTCCTTGAAGCGCTGGTAGGCACGGCCAGGCCACACCTCGGTGCCCTGGCGCACGGCCTGCAGCACCAGCATGGCCAGGGCCAGGTTGGCCAGAGCGCGGGGGCCGGCCTGTTCCGCCGCGGGGCTGTAGCCGGCCTTCACCTGGTGGGCTTCGTAGGCCCAGGCCCAGTCTTCATGCAGTTGCTCGGCCATCAGCGCGCGCCACTGCTCGCGCACGACGTGGATGCGCTGCGGGTCGGCGCTGGTCAGCTGTTCGGCGATGTAGCTTTCGCTGGGGGCTTCCAGCGCCAGGGCCTTGAAGGCGGGGTCCAGCGCCGGGTCGCGCAGCACGCTGCGCAGGGCGCGCGCCAGGGCGGCGTCCAGCACCGGGGATTCGCCGCTGTGCACGGCGCGCAGCAGGCGGGCCAGCATCAGGCGCTGGCCGGCTTCCCAGCGGTTGAAGGCGTCGCCGTCGTGGGCCAGCAGGATGACGCGTTCGACGTCCGACAGGCCGTCGTCCAGCCGCACTGGCGCGCTGAACCCGCGCAGCAGCGAAGGCACGGGCTGCGCATCGATGTTCTCGAAGACGAAACTCTGCTGCGCGCTGTCGAGCACCAGCGTGCGCTCTTCGCAGAGCACGCGGCCGTCGGCGGCCAGCAGGCCCGTCACCACGGGGATGACGTAAGGCTGCTTGCCCGGCTGGCCCGGCGAAGGCTCGCTGTGCTGGCTGAGCGTGAGGGTGTAGCGGCGCTCCTCGGCGCTGTAGCTGCCGCTGGCGCTCAGGCGCGGCGTGCCGGCCTGGGCGTACCAGCGCTTGAACACGTCCAGCCGGCTGGCGAGCTCGCTGCCGGGGTTGGCGTCGGCGATGGCCTGGGCGAAATCGTCGCAGGTCACGGCCTGGCCGTCGTGGCGCTGGAAGTAGAGGTCCATGCCGCGGCGGAAGCCCTCGCGGCCCACCAGCGTGTGCATCATGCGCACGACCTCGGCCCCCTTCTCGTACACCGTGGCGGTGTAGAAGTTGTTGATCTCGAGGTAGCTGTCAGGGCGCACCGGGTGGGCCATCGGCCCGGCGTCTTCCGGGAACTGCATCGCGCGCAGGCGCAGCACGTCCTGGATGCGCTGCACGGCACGGGCCGAAGGCGCGCCGGCCATGTCCATGCTGAATTCCTGGTCGCGGAAGACGGTCAGGCCTTCCTTCAGGCTGAGCTGGAACCAGTCGCGGCAGGTGATGCGGTTGCCCGTCCAGTTGTGGAAGTACTCGTGGGCGATGACGCTTTCGATGGCCGCGAAATCGGTATCGGTGGCGGTTGCGGCATTCGCCAGCAGCAGCTTGGTGTTGAACAGGTTCAGGCCCTTGTTCTCCATCGCGCCGCCGTTGTAGTCCTCCACCGCCACCACCATGAAGCGGTCGAGGTCCAGTGCCAGGCCGAAGCGGGCTTCGTCCCACACCACGCTGGCCACCAGCGAGTTCATCGCGTGCTCGGTTTTCTCCAGGTCGCCCGGCCGCACGTAGATCTGCAGCAGGTGGTCGCGCCCGGCGCGCGTGCGGATGCGCTGCTCGCGGCACACCAGCTGCCCGGCCACCAGCGCGAACAGGTAGCTGGGCTTGGGGAAGGGGTCGTGCCACTTGGCAAAGTGGCGGCCGCCGTCCAGCAAACCTTCTTCCACCAGGTTGCCGTTGCTCAGCAGCACCGGGTACTTCGTCTTGTCGGCGCGCAGCGTGACGGTGTAGACCGCCATCACGTCGGGCCGGTCCAGGAAGTAGGTGATGCGGCGGAAGCCTTCGGCCTCGCACTGCGTGAAGAAACCGCCGCCGCTGGTGTACAGGCCGCTGAGCTCGGTGTTCTTCTCGGGCGCGCAGGTGTTGCGGATCTCCAGCAGAAAGCGCTCTGCCACCGGCGGGTTGTCGATGACGAGCTCGTCGCCTTCGTGGCGGAAGCTGACGCTCTGGCCGTCGGCTTGAATGCGCAGCAGCGTCAGGCCTTCGCCGTGCAGGCGCAGCGCCTGGCCGGGGGTGGCTTCGGCGTTGCGCTCGATCTGCAGCTTGCTGGCGACGATGGTCTTGGCCGGGTCGAGATCGAAGGTGAACTCGGCCGTGCGGATGAAAAACGCCGGCGCGGCATAGGCTTCGCGGCGCACGAGCGTGGTGGTGGCTTCACGCATGGGGCGTGGTCCTTATCTGAGAAAAAGGTCGAGGGCAGGACCGAGCTTCCCGCCGCGGAACCGGCTCCGCCGGGCCGCTGGCGGACGGCCCCCTCGGGGGGTAGCGAGCGCTAGCGAGCTTGGGGGCTCCATCTCACAGCCCTTGCTTCAGGCTGGCTTCGATGAAGGCGTCCAAGTCGCCGTCCAGCACCTTCTGCGTGTTGCTGATCTCGACGTTGGTGCGCAGGTCCTTGATGCGGCTCTGGTCCAGCACATAGCTGCGGATCTGGTGGCCCCAGCCCACGTCGGTCTTGGTGTCTTCCAGCTTCTGCTGTTCTTCCATGCGCTTGCGCATCTCATGGTCGTACAGGCGCGAACGCAGGCGTTTCCACGCCACGTCGCGGTTGCTGTGCTGGCTGCGGCCGTCCTGGCACTGCACCACGATGCCGGTGGGGATGTGCGTCAGCCGCACCGCCGAATCGGTCTTGTTGATGTGCTGGCCACCGGCGCCGCTGGCACGGAAGGTGTCGGTGCGCACGTCGGACGGGTTGATCTCGATCTCGATCGAATCGTCCACCTCGGGGTAGACGAAAAGCGAGGCGAAGCTCGTGTGCCGGCCGCCGGCGCTGTCGAAGGGGCTCTTGCGCACCAGGCGGTGTACGCCGGTTTCGGTGCGCAGGTGGCCGAAGGCATAGTCGCCTTCCACCTTGATGGTGGCGCTCTTGATGCCGGCCACGTCGCCCGGCGTCTCGTCTTCCAGCGTCGCCTTGAAGCCCTTGCGTTCAGCGTACTTCAGGTACTGGCGCAGCAGCATGCCGGCCCAATCGCAGGCCTCGGTGCCGCCGGCGCCGGCCTGGATGTCGATGAAGCAGTTCAGCGGGTCGGCCGAGTTGCTGAACATGCGGCGGAATTCGAGGTCTTCCACCGTCTTCTGCAGCGCCTGGGCTTCGGCTTCGATGGCCCTTAGGCCGTCCATGTCGCTGTCGTCCTTGCTCATCTCGTAGAGCTCGGCGTTGTCGTCGAGGTTACGCTTCAGGTGGTCGATGGTCTCGACCACGGTTTCCAGCGTCTTCTTCTCGCGGCCCAGTTCCTGGGCGCGCTTGGGGTCGTTCCAGACCGCGGGGTTTTCCAGCGCGGCGTTGACTTCGTTCAACCGCAGGGCTTTGCGGTCGTAGTCAAAGATACCCCCGAAGCTGCTCGGTGCGGGCGCTCAGGTCGGCGAGCAGCGAGCCGATGGCGTTGATGTGTTCGATATCCATGGTGCAGAACCTGTCAGCCCGGGGGCGCAAACGTCAGGCTGCGGATTGTCTCTCAAGCCAGGAAGGCCTTCAGGTGCGCCGCCAGGGCTTGCGGCTGGTCGTGGTGCAGCATGTGGCCGCAGGGCGAGAGCACTTCCTTCTGCACCCGCGGCACCACCTGCAGCCGCTCGTGGAACTCTTCCTTCGTGTAGCGCGTGCCCCACCATTGCGCCACGTCGGTGTGCTCGCCCTCCACCCACAGCACCGGCGCGGTGATGAGCTTCCAGGTTTCCAGCACCTCGGCCACCTGGTAGAGCACGGGGTTCACACGCTTGTGCGCGGGGTCGCCCAGGATGTGCCAGCGGCCGTCTTCAGCCTGCCGCGACCAGTGCGGCGCCAGCCAGGCCGCCTTGTCGGCGGGCAGGCGCGGGTTGTTCTTCATCAGCCGCTCGGCCACTTCCTGCACGCTGGCATAGCTGCGCAGGGCCTGCGGCTGCTTCAGCTCGTCCAGCCACTGCAGCAGACGCTTCGGCGCGTGCTGCGGCTTCGTGGCGGGCAGGCCGAAGCCTTCCAGGTTCACGAGCCGGCGTATGCGCTGGGGCCGCAGGCCGGCGTAGCTCATCACCACGTTGCCGCCCATGCTGTGGCCCAGCAGGTCGATGGCGCCGTAGCGGGCTTCGGGCAGCAGGGCGTCGAGCAGGGCGTCCAGGTCGGCCAGGTAGTCGGGGAACCAGTAGCTGTCGGCGGCCGGCGTGCTGGTGAGGCCGAAGCCACGCCAGTCGGGCGCGAGCACGTAGCGGCGCGCGCCTTCGGCTTCAGCCAGGGCGTCCACCACGAACTGGAAGGACGCGGCCAGATCCATCCAGCCGTGCACCATCACCAGCGGCGGGCGCTCCGGCGTCACCATCGAGGCATCGCCCCAGCTGCGCACGTGGTACTGCAGGTGGCGCAGCGGCACGAAGTGCGATTGCGAAGCGCACAGCGCGGGGTAGGGCAGGAGGCCGGTCTCGGGGGTGCTCATGGGCGCACTCTAGGCGAGGCCGAGACGCGGCGCTGTCGAGCCCGCGACGCTGCCCGACAATGCCGTCATGAACCCCAGCCCCGTGCCTTCCATGCAGGCCCCCACCCTGCGCCCCGCCACGACCGCCGACTGCCCCGCCATCGTGGGCCTCATCCGCGAACTGGCGGTGTTCGAGCAGCTCGAGCACCTGGTCGTGGTCACCCCCGACAGCCTGCAGACCCATCTGTTCGGCCCGCGCCCGGTGGCCGAGGCGGTGGTGGCCGAAGTACCCGGTGCTACCGGCCCCGAGGTGGTGGCCTTCGCTCTCTTCTTCACCAACTTCAGCACCTTCCTGGGCCAGCCCGGGCTGTACCTGGAAGATCTTTACGTGCGGCCCGCCCACCGCGGCAGCGGCCTGGGCAAGGCGCTGCTGCAGCACCTGGGTGCGCTGGCCGTGCAGCGGGGCTGCGGGCGGTTCGAGTGGAGCGTGCTCGACTGGAACGAGAACGCCATCCGCTTCTACGAAAAGATGGGCGCCACGGTGATGCCCGACTGGCGCATCTGCCGCGTCACCGGGCCGGCGCTGCAGGCCTTCAGCCGGCCGTCACCAGCGCAGCCAGGCGGTCCAGCGGCAGGCTAGGCCGCTGGCGCCACTGCGCTTCGCCCACCGCCGCCACCACCGCGCAGGCCTTGCCGTCGGTGCTGCGCCGCGTGGGTTCGGCCAGGCTGGCGCCGCTGCCCGTGGTGAGGCAGGCCACCACCGGCGTGGTGATGCTGGCGCCGCGGGCCACCACGATGCCCAGTTCACCCGTGCTCAGGCGCACATAGCTGCCGGGCGGGTAGATGCCGAATTCGCGCACCAGCGCCGCCGTCATCGGGTGGCCGGGGTCCTGCATGAACATCTGGCGGCCGGCCTGGTCGGCGGCCAGGGCCTCGCGCGTGGCGCGGGAGGCCAGCTTCGAGGTGTAGACGTCGGCGCGCCGCGCCAGCGTGGCCAGTTCGCCCACCTCGGCGCGGCCGCTGGGGTAGCCCTGGCCGTCTTCCTGCTCGTGGTGGTGCAGCACGGCCTCGAGCCAGTCGCCGTCGTCGATGCCGGCCTTCTGCAGCATCTGCACGCTGCGCATGGGGTGCGACTGCAGCGCCAGACGCTGCTGCGGCGTGGGCGGCACGGCCTGGCGCGCCAGCTGGCCTTGCAGTTCCAGCATCGAGATGTTCATCGTCAGCGCCACCTTGAACAAGCGCGCGCTCTGCTCGGCCGGCCAGCCCAGGCGCTGCGCCACCAGGTAGCCGGTGATGGCCGTCTGCAGGGAACGGTGCACGCCGTAGGCCGTGTCTTCGGCCGCGCCGTGGCGCAGCACCTGGAAGATGGCCAGGTCGGGGTCGCGTTCGATCAGCGCCTGCACGGGGCTGGCGGCATCGTCCAGCGCAGCTTCGTAGCCGGGCCCGGGGTCGGCGCGCAGCGCGCTCGAGACCTGGGCCATGCAGCCGGCCCACAGCCCAGGCAGCTGCGTGCGCGGTGCATGGCGCACTAGGTCGGCGGGCTGCAGCAGCTCGGCGATGTCCACCACTGCGCCGCGCGTGAACAGCGCCTGCAGCTGCTCGGCACTGTGCAGGGCGTGGCCGCGGGCGAGCAGCAGCGTGTGGTCGGCATCGCGCACGTTGAAGGGCAGCGGTTCGCCCAGCTGCAGGCGGTGTTGCACGGATGACAGTTCTGCGTAGGGCATGGCGGGTGCGGCAGTGAGGGCCGCACAGAGGCAGGCCGATGCGGTGTCTTCGGCGGGCGCGCGCAGAACTTGACGCCCGTGCGGGCCGCAGGGGAGGGGCTTACAGTGCCGCGCATGAAAGTGCAGGCGCCCACCCAGCCCCCCGAGCCCGATGCCCATGCCTGGCTGCATGGCCGTTTCCGGTGGCAGGTGCCGGCGCGCTTCAACATCGCGCAGGTGTGCTGCACGCGCTGGGCGCGGGGCCCGCAGGGCGCGCGCAGCGCCGTGCGCTGGGAGCACGAAGACGGCCGCCGGGGGCGGCTGAGCTACGCCCAGCTGCAGGCCCAGGCTGACCGCCTGAGCCATGCCCTGCGGGCCCGCGGCGTGCAGCGGGGCGACCGCGTGGCCGTGGTGCTGCCGCAGCGGCCCGAGACCGCCATCGCCCACATCGCGCTGTACCAGCTGGGCGCGGTGGCCATGCCGCTGAGCATGCTCTTCGGCCCCGAGGCCCTGGCCTATCGGCTGCAGGACAGCGGCGCGGTGCTGGCCGTGGCCGACGAAACGGCCATCGCCGCCCTGATGGCGGTGCGTGCGCAGTGCCCGGCGCTGCGCCAGGTGCTGGCCGTGGGCGCGGCGGCCGGGCAGGGCGATGCCGACTGGGCCGACGTGCTGGCAGCCGCCCCGCGCCGGCCCTTCGAGCCCGAAGACACGGCAGCCGAAGACCCGGCCGTGCTCATCTACACCAGCGGCACCACCGGCCCGCCCAAGGGCGCACTGGTGCCGCACCGCGCGCTCATCGGCAACCTGACGGGTTTCGTCTGCAGCCAGAACTGGTTCGGCGCCGGGCCGCCCGAAACCAGCGACGAGGTGTTCTGGAGCCCCGCCGACTGGGCCTGGACCGGCGGCCTGATGGACGCGCTGCTGCCCACGCTGTACTTCGGCCGCCCCATCGTGGCTTTCCAGGGCCGCTTCAGCCCCGAGCGCGCCTTCGAGCTGATGCAGCGCGATGGCGTCACCTACAGCTTTCTCTTCCCCACGGCGCTGAAAGCCATGATGAAGGCCGTGCCCGCGCCGCAGCAGCGCTACCGGCTGAAGCTGCGCGCGGTGATGAGCGCGGGCGAGGCCCTGGGCGACACCGTCTTCCACTGGTGCCAGCAGGCGCTGGGCGTGACGGTGAACGAGATGTTCGGCCAGACCGAGATCAACTACATCGTGGGCAACTGCCAGCGCTGGGTGGATGCCCAGGGCCGGGCCCACCCTGGCTGGCCGGCGCGCCCGGGCAGCATGGGCCGGGCCTACCCGGGCCACCGCGTGGCCGTCATCGACGACGCCGGGCAGGAATGCCCGCCCGGCACCCCGGGTGACGTGGCCGTGCACCGGCTGGATGTGCAAGGCCAGCCCGACCCGGTGTTCTTCCTGAGCTACTGGCGCAACGAGGCCGCCACGGCTGCGAAGTTCACCGGCCCGGCCGCCAGCAGCTGGTGCCGCACCGGCGACACGGCGGTGATGGATGCCGACGGCTACCTCTGGTACCAGGGCCGCAGCGACGATGTCTTCAAGGTGGCGGGCTACCGCATCGGGCCCAGCGAGATCGAGAACTGCCTCGTGCGGCACCCGGCCGTGGCCAACGCCGCCGTGGTGCCCAAGCCCGATGCCGAGCGCGGCGCCGTGGTGAAGGCCTACGTGGTGCTGGCGCCGGGCTTCGCGGGCGACGCCGCCCTGGGGGCCGAGCTGCAGGCCCACGTGCGCAGCCGGCTGGCGCCCTACGAATACCCGAAGGAGATCGAGTTCATCGATGCGCTGCCCATGACCACCACCGGCAAGGTGCAGCGGCGCGTGCTGCGGCTGCAGGAAGAGGCGCGGGCCGCTGCCGCCGCCCGGGGCTAAGCCATCGGACCGCCGCTTAACAGCGGTCCAGCAGCCGCGGCCGTATCTGCGCGCTGGCGTTGAAAGGGTCCAGCGCACCGGCGCGGTTGGGCCGGGCGATGACGCAGCTGTTGCCGCGCTTGAAGCGCACGCTGCCGTCGGCCATCACGAACTGCTCGATCTGGTCAGCACCCCCCAGCGCCTGCGCGATGCCGCTTTCCACCGTGGGCGGCGGCGTGTTGCTGCGAGGGTCGGTCAATGCCGGGTTGCGCGCGCGCCAGGGCGCCGAGGCGCCACGCGGCAGCGCCAGGTTCAGCGGTGCTGCAGGCGCGGCCGGCACCGAGGCGCTGGCCGGCGCGGCGGCCGTGGCGGGCAGGGCGGCCTGGGCCGAGGCTTCGCTGCCCAGGCCCGCTGCGGTGGGGCTGGCCGGCAGCGTGATGGCCTGTGGTTCGGTTGTGGCGCGGGCGCGTGGCGCGGCGGTGGCCTTGCTTGCTTCAGCCGCCTCGGCTTGGCGCTGCGCCGGGGCGGCCGGCTTCGGTGCGCCCGGCAGCCACACGATCAGCGGTGCCTGCACCGGCGCCGGAAGGGCCGGGCCGCGTTCCTGCCCAGGTTGCAGCCACCAGGCCCCGGCCAGCAGCAGCACGTGCAAGGCCAGCACCAGCAGGGCGGGGCCCGCGGCGCGGGCTCGGCGGCCGGGCCGGGGGGGTGGGGGCGGTGTCATGGCGCGCAAGCGCGCCACGATAGCGAGCCCGCCGCGCCACTGCGGCACACTGCGACGAAACGCGGGCGCCGGGCGCTGAACGGGGCCGGCGCTGCAAGACAATCACGCACCTGCTGCCAACCCCCTTCTGCTTTTCATGGCCAACCTCATCGTCCACGGCGGCACGCCGCTAACCGGCCGCATCGTGCCCAGCGCGAACAAGAACGCCGTGCTGCCCATCCTGTGCGCAACGCTGCTGAGCCCGCACCCCATCCGCCTGCTCGGCATTCCCGAGATCACCGACGTGCGCAAGATCCTGGAGATCTTCCGCACCCTGGGCAGCGAGGTGAAGGTCGACTACGCCACCGGCGTGCTGGAAGTGCACCACGCGAAGACGCACTTCGACCCCCGCACCCACCACCTGCCGGAAGAGATGCGCTCCAGCGTGATGCTGGTGCCGCCGCTGCTCTCGCGCTTCGGCGTGGCGCGCATCGAGAACGACGTGCAGGGCTGCACCCTGGGCGTGCGCGAGATCGACCCCCACGTGGAAGTGATGGAGCGTTTCGGCGGCGTGGTCGAGCGCAGCCGCAGCCACCTGCTCATCCAGGTGGAAGGCGGTCTGAAGGCCAACCAACATTGGCTGGACTACGCCAGCGTCACCACCACCGAGAACTTCGTGCTCTGCGCGGCCTTGGCAACTGGCAATGGGGGCACCAGCACACTGATGAACAGCGCCAGCGAGCCGCACGTGCAGGAGTTCTGCGAGTTCATGCGCCTGCTCGGCGCGCAGATCGAGGGCGTGGGCACCAGCCGCCTCACGGTGCACGGCGTGAAGAGCCTGGGCCAGCCCGAGGGCGTGGAGTTCCGCTTTGCGGAGGACTTCCACGAGGCCGTCACCTTCATGGCCCTGGGCGCCATCACCGGCGGCTGCATCACGGTGAAGAACAGCGCGCCCGAGCAGTTCCCGCTGATCGACCGCACCTTCGCCAAGTTCGGCGTGCAGGTGGTGCACAAGGATGGCTGGAGCCACACCGTGGTGGACGGCCCGCTGCGCGTGAAGGAGCCCTTCACGAAGAACATCCTGCAGAAGGTGGAAGCAGCGCCCTGGCCGTATTTGCCGGTAGACCTGCTGCCCATCTTCGTGGCCCTGGGCGTGAAGGCCGAGGGCAGCATGATGTACTGGAACAAGGTCTACGAAGGCGCGATGGGCTGGACCAGCGAGCTCAGCAAGTTCGGCGGCCACGCCTTCCAGAGCGACCCGCACCGCATCATCACCTTCGGCGGCAAGACGCTGCAGCCGGCCGAGGTGGAAAGCCCCTACATCATCCGCGTGGCCATCGCGCTGCTGATGCTGGCCTGCAGCATTCCGGGCAAGAGCGTGATCCGCAATGCCACGCCGGTGCGCCGGGCGCACCCGCGTTTTGCCGAGAATATCACGGCGCTGGGGGCGCGCGTCGAGTGGATCGAGGGCGACTGAGCGGGGGTTGGGCCGATGGCCAGGAAAGAAAAGCACGTCAGCGAAACCCCGGCGACACAGATGCTCAAGGCCGCCGGTGTGGCCTACACCGAGCACCCGTATGACTACGTCGAGCACGGCGGCACTGCCGAGAGCGCGAAGCAGCTGGGCGTGGACGAGCACAGCGTCGTCAAGACCCTGGTGATGCAGGACGAGAAGGCGCAGCCCCTCATCGTGCTGATGCATGGCGACCGCTCGGTGAGCACGAAGAACCTGGCGCGCGAGATCGGCGCCAAGAGCGTGGAGCCCTGCAAGCCCGAGGTGGCGCAGCGCCACAGCGGCTACCTCGTGGGCGGCACCTCGCCCTTCGGCCTGAAGAAGGCGATGCCGGTCTACGTGGAAGCCACGGTGCTGGCGCTGCCGCGCATCTGCATCAACGGCGGGCGGCGGGGCTACCTGGTGGGCATCGCGCCGCAGGTGCTGGTTCAGTTGCTGGCCGCCCGGCCGGTGCACTGCGCGCTGGCCTGAAGACCCGCGCGGGCTGGGCCCGCTTGGCCCCGGCTGTCCTGCGCAGCCCCGCTAAACTCCGCCGCCCATGAATGCCCTGAACCTCGCCATCGCGCTGGTGGCCGCCTACCTCATCGGTTCGCTGTCCTTCGCCGTCATCATCAGCCGCCTGATGGGCCTGGCCGACCCGCGCAGCTACGGCAGCAAGAACCCCGGCGCCACCAACGTGCTGCGCTCGGGCAACAAGGCCGCCGCGCTGATGACGCTGGCCTTCGATGCGCTGAAAGGCTATGTGCCCGTGCTGCTGGTGCTGCTTTATGGCCCGCGTTTCGGGCTGGGCGAGACGGCCGCGGCCTTCGTGGGCCTGGCGGCCTTCATCGGCCACCTGTGGCCGGTGTTCTTCCGTTTCCAGGGCGGCAAGGGCGTGGCCACGGCAGCCGGCGTGCTGATGGCGGTGAACCCGCTGCTGGGCCTGGCCACCTTGCTGAGCTTTGCGCTGATCCTCGCATTCTCGCGCTATGTGTCGCTGGCCTCGATGGTGGCGGCCGTGTTCGCACCGTTCTACCAGGCGCTGATCTGGGGCCCCGAGCCCTTGATGGCGGCCCTGGTGCTGATGAGCCTGCTGCTGGTGTGGCGCCATGAAGGCAACATCCGCAAGCTGCTGGCGGGCACGGAAAACAAGTTCGGCCGCAAGGCAGCTGCTGTGCCGGCTGCCGCGCCGGCCGGCAAAACCAGAAAGGGACCGTGAGATGGTGCAGAGATTCGACGTGGGCACGCGGCTTTCAGAGATGGCCGTGCACAACGGCGTGGCCTACCTCGCCGGCCAGGTGCCGGCCGACGGCAGCCAGGACATCACCGGCCAGACGCAACAGGTGCTGGCCGCCATCGACGCCCTGCTGGCGCGCGCCGGCACCGACAAGCGCAACCTGCTGCGCGTGGAAATCTTCCTCAAGGACCTGGCGGACTTCCCCGGCATGAACGCCGTGTGGGAAGCCTGGCTGCCCGCCGGCCACGCACCGCCGCGCGCCACCGTGCAGGCCACGCTGGCCCGGCCCGAGTGGCGGGTGGAGATGGTGGTCACGGCCGCCATTTGAGGGCGCACTCCGAAGCCGCCCATGAAGCTGAATCCGCAGACCCGTTCCTGGCTGGGCCTGCTGTGCATCGTGATGGCGGTGCTGGCGGTGCAGGGCTGGTGGAAGGAACGCCGCAGCGTCAGCACGGGCGCCGAAGTGGCCGAACTGGCCCGCGAAAGCCCCATCCGCATGATGTCTTCCGACGTCTGTGCCGTGTGCGACCAGGCCCGGCACTGGATGACCGAGCACCAGGTGCCTTTCACCGAATGCAGCATCGAGCGCGACCCCAAGTGCCGCGCCGATTTCGAGGCCAGCCGCTCGCCGGGCACGCCGGTGATGCTGGTGGGCGAAGACCGCGCCATCGTGGGCTTCAGCCCCGAGCGGCTGCGCGCGACGCTGGCTCGGCCGCAGCCCAGCCCGTAGCCGGGGTGCCGGCTTCGGCCTGGCCCCGCTACAGGCCCAGGCGCGCCAGTTCGCCCCGGCCCTGGCGCACCAGCACGGGTTCGTCGCCGCTGCAGTCGATGACGGTGGTGGGTTGCATCGGGCAGGCCCCGGCGTCCACCACGGCCTGCAGCAGCTTCTGGAAACGTTCGCGTATCTCGGTGGCGTCGTTCAGCGGTTCGGTTTCGCCCGGCGGTATCAGCGTGGTGGCCAGGAGCGGTTCACCGAAGAGCGCCAGCAGTTCCTGCAGCACCTTGTGCTCGGGCACGCGCAGGCCGATGGTGCGGCGGCTGGGGTGCGAAAGCCGGCGCGGCACTTCCTTGGTGGCTTCCAGGATGAAGGTGTAGGGCCCGGGCGTGCCCAGCTTCAGCAGGCGGTACTGGCGGTTGTCCACGCGCGCGAACCGCGCCAGTTCGCTGAGGTCTTTGCACAGCAACGTGAGGTGGTGCTTGTCGTCCACCTGGCGGATGCGACGCAGGTTCTCGGCCGCGGTCTTGTCGTCCAGCCGGCACACCAGCGCATAGCTGCTGTCGGTGGGCACGGCCAGCACGCCGCCGGCCTGCAGCAAGGCGGCGGCCTGCTTCAGCAGGCGGGCTTGCGGGTTCTGCGGGTGAACCTCGAACAGCTGTGACACGGCGCGGCAGCGGGGCCCGGTGTGGCGGTGGGGGCGGTCAGGCCACGGCCACCGGAATCTTGCCGATCTTCGCCTGCCACTCGGCCGGGCCGGTGTTGTGCACGCTGGTGCCTTGCGCATCCACGGCCACCGTCACCGGCATGTCGGTCACGTCGAATTCGTAGATGGCTTCCATGCCCAGATCTTCGAAGCCCACCACGCGGGCTTGCTTGATGGCCTTGGCCACCAGGTAGGCGGCGCCGCCCACGGCCATGAGGTAGGCGCTCTTGTGCTTCTGGATGGCGGCAATGCCGGCCGGGCCGCGCTCGGCCTTGCCGATCATGCCGATGAGGCCGGTTTGCGCCAGCATCATCTCGGTGAACTTGTCCATGCGCGTGGCGGTGGTGGGGCCGGCGGGGCCCATCACCTCGTCGCGCACCGGGTCCACCGGGCCCACGTAGTAGATGACGCGGTTGGTGAAGTCGACCGGCAGCGTTTCGCCCTTGGCCAGCATGTCTTGAATGCGCTTGTGCGCGGCGTCGCGGCCGGTGAGCATCTTGCCGCTGAGCAGCAGGGTCTGGCCCGGCTTCCAGCTCGCCACTTCGGCGGGCGTGAGGGTGTTCAGGTCGACGCGCTGGCTCTTGTTGTAGTCGGGCTGCCAGTGCACATCGGGCCACAGGTCGAGGCTGGGCGCTTCCATGTAGGACGGGCCGCTGCCGTCCAGCACCACGTGGGCGTGGCGCGTGGCAGCGCAGTTGGGAATCATCGCCACCGGCTTGCTGGCCGCGTGCGTGGGGTAGGTGGCGATCTTCACGTCCAGCACCGTGGTCAGGCCGCCCAGGCCCTGCGCGCCGATGCCCAATGCGTTCACCTTCTCGTAGAGCTCGATGCGCAGCTCTTCCAGCTTGCTCTGCGGGCCGCGGGCCAGCAGATCGAACATGTCGATGGGCTCCATCAGCACTTCCTTGGCCAGCATCATGGCCTTCTCGGCCGTGCCGCCCACGCCGATGCCCAGCATGCCCGGCGGGCACCAGCCGGCGCCCATGGTGGGCACGGTCTTCATCACCCAGTCAACGAGGTTGTCGCTCGGGTTCATCATGATGAACTTGCTCTTGTTCTCGCTGCCGCCGCCCTTGGCGGCGACGGTGATGTCGAGCTTGTCGCCCGGCACCACGGTCATGTGGATGACGGCGGGCGTGTTGTCCCTGGTGTTCCGGCGCGCGAAGATGGGGTCGTCCAGCACGCTGGCGCGCAGCTTGTTGTCGCCATTGAGGTAGCCGCGGCGCACGCCTTCGTTGACGGCGTCTTCCACGCTGCCGGTGAAGCCTTCCCAGCGCACGTCCATGCCTATCTTCAGGAAGACGTTGACGATGCCGGTGTCCTGGCAGATGGGCCGGCGGCCTTCGGCACACATGCGGCTGTTGGTGAGGATCTGCGCGATGGCGTCCTTCGCTGCCGGCGAGGCCTCGCGCTCGTAGGCGCGCGCCAGGTGCGCGATGTAGTCGGCCGGGTGGTAGTAGCTGATGTACTGCAGGGCAGCGGCCACGCTCTCGATGAGGTCGGCCTGGCGGATGTGGGTGGTCATGGCAGTGGCGCGGGGCGGGCGCGTGGGCAGGACAGAAGGGCCCAAAGTGTAGCCACCAGGCCCGAAGGCGCTTGGTACGGCTGCGCACTGTCAAGCCTTGGCGGCATGCGCGCAGCGGCCGTCCGGTTAAGGCGCGCGCGGTATCGGCTGGCCTAAACTCGCAGGCTTTGCCCGGCCCGCCCTGGCCCCTGTGGGGGCCTGCAAACACACCCGCTGCCCGCCACCCCGCCCGCGCCACGTCTGCATGAGCCCCCTTGCCATCGCCGTTCTGCTGCCCCTGGTGCTGGGCACCGTGCTGTGCCTGTGGTGTGGCCGCGGCCACACACCCGCGCGGCGCGCGGGCACGGCCGTCATCGCCGGTGCCGTGGCCCTGGCCGTGCTGGCCACGCTGCTGACGCTGGCCGGGCCGGTGATGAGCGGCCAGGTGCTGCTGACCCAAGCCGAATGGATGCCCGCCATCGGCCTGAACGCCAACTACCGGCTCGACGGCCTGGGCCTGATGTTCGGCCTGATGATCAGCGGCATCGGCCTGCTCATCGTCATCTACGCCGCCTTCTACCTGCATCACGACGACCCGGCCGGCAAGTTCTACAGCCAGCTGATGCTCTTCATGGCGGCCATGCTGGGCATTGCGCTCAGCGACAACCTGCTGCTGATGGTGGTGTTCTGGGAACTCACCAGCATCAGCAGCTTCCTGCTGGTGGGCTACTGGGGTTCACACCCTAAGAAGGGCGCTGAAGCCAGAGCCGGCGCGCGCATGGCGCTCACCGTCACCGGCGGTGGCGGGCTGGCGCTGCTGGCGGGTGTGGTGCTGCTGGGCCAGATGGCCGGCACCTACGACCTCAGCACCATGCTGGCCACGCCGGGCTTGGTGCAGCAGATCCAGGCCGACAGCCGCTACCCGCTGATGCTGGCGCTGGTGCTGCTGGGCTGCTTCACCAAGAGCGCGCAGTTCCCCTTCCACTTCTGGCTGCCCGAGGCCATGGCCGCGCCCACGCCGGTGTCGGCCTACCTGCACTCGGCCACCATGGTGAAGGCGGGCCTGTTCCTGATGATGCGGCTCACGCCCGTCATCGGCGGCACCGAGCTCTTCCAGGGCGTGGTGGCCAGCGTCGGCCTGCTGACCATGGTGTTCGCGGCCTTCGTCGCCATCTTCAAGCACGACCTGAAGGGGCTGCTGGCCTACTCCACCGTCAGCCACCTGGGCCTGGTCACCTTCCTCATCGGCTTGGGTTCGCCCATGGCGGCGGTGGCGGCGGTGTTCCACATCCTCAACCACGCCTGCTTCAAGGCGGCGCTCTTCATGAGCGCCGGCATCGTCGACCACGAAACCGGCACGCGCGACATGCGCAAGCTGGGCGGCCTGATGGCACTGATGCCCGTGGTGGGCACGCTGGCGCTGCTGGCCTCGGCCGCGATGGCCGGCATTCCGCCTTTCAACGGCTTCATCAGCAAGGAGATGATGCTCGAGCAGGCCCTGCACAGCGGCCACGCCCTGTGGGGCAGCCTGGGCTGGGCGGTGCCGGTGCTCGCCACGCTGGGCGGCTTGTTCTCGATGGCGTATTCGCTGCGCCTGGTGCACGACGTCTTCTTCAACGGCCCGCCCAAGGACCTGCCCGTGGCCCACCCGCACGAGCCGCCACTGGGCATGAAGGCGCCGGTGATGTTGCTGGTGGCCGCCTGTGTGGCCGTGGGCCTGCTGCCCATGACGGTGGCCGGCCCCATGGTGCAGGCCGCCACCACGGCCATGCTGGGCGAGGCGGCCCCGGCCTTCAAGCTGGCGCTCTGGCACGGGCTGAATCTGCCGCTGTTGATGAGCGCCGTGGCCGTGGCCGGCGGAGCGGTGCTGTACTTCGCGCTGGCCGGCGGCGGGCGCCTGCACCGCTACCTGCCGGGCGGCTTCAGCGGCAAGGGCGTGTTCACGGGCACGGTGGATGGCCTCTTCGGCCTGGCCGGCCGCTTCACCCACCACCTGGAAAACGGCTCGCTGCAGCGTTATGCCGCCGTCATGGTGGCCAGCGCGGTGGCCGTGGCCGCCTGGCCGTTGCTGCAGGGGGCTGCCAGCGGCCTGGGCCTGGGCACCGGCGCGCGCACGCTGCTGCCGGCCACCCCGCTGGCCGTGGTGCTGTGGCTGCTGCTGGCCGCCACCTGTGCCGCCCTGGTGCTGGGCCATCACCAGCGCCTGCGCGCGGTGGTGCTGGTGGGCGTGGTGGGCCTGGTCACCTCGCTCACCTTCCTGGGCTTCTCGGCGCCTGATCTGGCCCTCACGCAGCTCAGCGTGGAGGTGGTCTCCACCGTGCTGCTGCTGATGGGCCTGGCCCTGCTGCCGCAGACCACCCCGCGTGAAAGCAGCACGCTGCGCCGCGGCCGCGACGCCGTGCTGGCCATCGCCGGGGGCGCTGGCCTCGCCTGGCTGAGCTGGCTGGTGATGACACGCGACCACGACTCCATCGCCTGGTACTTCCTCGAACAAAGCGTGCCCAAGGGCGGCGGCACGAACGCGGTGAACGTGATCCTGGTCGACTTCCGCGGCTACGACACCTTCGGCGAGATCACCGTGCTGGGCATTGCGGCCGTGGGCGTGCTGGCGCTGCTGCAGGGCTTGCGGGTGCGCAAGCCCACGCAAGATGAAGCGGGGCAGGGCTGGTCGTTCCGGGCGCCGCCGCTGCTGCTGCAGCGCGCCGCGCGCGTGGTGCTGCCGCTGGCGCTGGTGGTCTCGGTCTACATCTTCTGGCGCGGCCACAACCTGCCCGGCGGCGGCTTCATCGCCGGCCTGGTGACGGCCGTGGCGCTGGTGCTGCAGTACATGGCGCTGGGCCAGCAGAAGGCCGATGCGCTGCTGCACGCCGCGGGCGGGCGCCGCTACACCTTCTGGATAGGCACGGGCCTGGCCATCGCGCTGGCCACGGGCCTGGGCGCCTTTGCCTTCGGTCATCCCTTCCTCACCAGCGCGCACGCCGCGCCCGAGGTGGCCGTGCTGGGCGTGCTGCCCCTGGCCACGGCGGCGCTGTTCGACCTGGGCGTCTACATCACCGTGGTGGGCTCGACGCTGCTCACGCTGTCGGTGCTGGGCGCGGCCAGCAAGGAAAGCACGGCGCCTGCCGCGCGCCGCACTGCAGAACCCGCCGCGACAGGGGCCACGTCATGATCCTCAGCATGGAAGCCCTGGTGGCCGCCGGCATCGGCCTGGTCAGCGCCACCGGCATCTACCTGCTGCTGCGCGGGCGCAGCTTTCCCGTGGTGCTGGGCCTGTCGGTGCTGGGCTATGCCGTCAACGTGTTCATCTTCGTGATGGGCCGCCTGTGGCAGGGCGCTGCGCCCATCGTCGACGGCACGCTGGCCGTGGCCGACCCGCTGCCGCAGGCCCTGGTGCTGACGGCCATCGTCATCGGCTTTGCCACCACCGGCTTCGTCATCGAACTGGCGCTGCGCAGCCGTGCCGACAACGGCAACGACCACATCGATGGCCGTGAAGACGCCTCTGCCGCGCGCCAGGCCGAAGGCGATGGAGGCCCGCGATGATGGCCTTTGCCGACCACCTGCCGGTGCTGGCCGTGCTGCTGCCGGCCCTGACGGCAGTGCTGCTCTTGCTGGTGGGCGATGGCGGCGGCGCCGAAGACCAGCACGACAACGCCCGCCTGCGCTGGACGCGCCGCATCGCGCTGGCCTCGGTGCTGCTGGGCGCGGTGTTCGCCTTCCGTCTGGTGGAGCAGGCGGCCACGGGCACGCTGGCCGTCTACCGCGTGGGCGACTGGCCGGCGCCCTTCGGCATCGTGCTGGTGGTCGACCGCCTCTCGGCCTACATGCTGGCCCTCACCTCGGCCGTGGCCGTGCCGGTGCTGTGGTACGCCTGCGGCGGGTGGGACACGCGGGGCCGCCACTTCCACGCCTTGTTCCAGTTCCAGCTGATGGGCCTGAACGGCGCCTTCGTCACCGGCGACCTGTTCAACCTGTTCGTCTTCTTCGAGGTGCTGCTGATCGCCAGCTACGTGCTGATGATGCACGGCCTGGGCCGCGAGCGGCTGCGCGTGGGCCTGCACTATGTGGTGCTGAACCTCAGTGCCTCGGCCTTGTTCCTCATCGGCATTGCCCTGGTCTACGGCCTCACCGGCACGCTGAACCTGGCCGACCTGGCCTTGCGCGTGCCGCAGGTCACCGGCCCCGAGGCCGGGCTGCTGAAGGCCGGCGCCCTGCTGCTGCTGGTGGTGTTCGGCTTCAAGGCCGCCTTGCTGCCGCTGGCCATGTGGCTGCCGGCCACCTATGCGGCTGCCAGTGCGCCCGTGGCGGCGCTCTTCGCCATCATGACCAAGGTGGGCGTCTATGCCATCTTGCGCGTGCACGGCGTCACCTTCGGCGCTGAGGCCGGCGCCCTGGCCTATGCGGTGCAACCGCTGCTGCTGCCGCTGGCCTTGGCCACCAGCGTGGTGGGCGTGCTGGGCGCACTGGCGGCGCACACGCTGCCGCGCCTGGTGGCTTGGCTCACGGTGGCCTCGGTGGGCACGGTGCTGGCCGCGGTGGGGCTGTTCAACACCGAGGCCTGGTCGGCCGCGCTGTTCTACATGGCCAATTCCACGCTGGTGATTGCCGGACTTTTCCTGCTGTCTGAGCTGGTGGCGGCGCAGCGCGGCCCCATGGCCGACCGGCTGGAGCCCTGCAGCCCCGTGGCCCAGCCGGCCCTGCTGGGCCTGATGCTGCTGCTGGCCGCGGCTTCCACCGCCGGCCTGCCGCCGCTGCCGGGCTTCATCGGCAAGCTGATGGTGCTGGAGGCCTCGGCCAGCCATGCCGCCGCCGTGGCCGTCTGGGCCGTGGTGCTGGGCGTGGGGCTGTTCACGCTGGTGGGGCTGGCGCGTGCAGGCAGCATCCTGTTCTGGTCGGTGCGCACCGAGCTGCCGGGCCAGTCGGCCGGCGCCAGCCCGCAGTTGCTGGGCGCCACGCTGGCGCTGCTGGGCATGAGCGTGCTGATGAGTGCCTTTGCCGCGCCCATCCAGCGCTACACCGCCGCCGCGGCGCTGCAGTTGCAAGACCGCGCGGCCTATGCCAACGCCGTGCTGCCCGAGATGGGCGGCGCGCAGGCCGAGACCACGCGGCCCTACCGCATTCCGCCCAAAGACCAGCCCGGCCTTCAGCCCATGGGCCAGCCTGCCGCACCAGGGGGTGAAAAATGAAGCCGCGCTGGTTCGCGCACCCGGTGTTGTCCTTGCTGCTGGGCGCCGCCTGGCTGTTGCTGCAGCAGAGCGTGGCCCCGGCACAGCTCATCACGGCCACCGTGCTGGGCCTGGTGATACCGCGCCTGCTGCACGGCTTCCTGGGCGAGACCGTCAGCCCGCGCGCCTGGGGTGCGGCGCTGCGGCTCACCGCGGTGGTGCTGTGGGATATCGTGGTGGCCAACTTCACCGTGGCGCGCATCGTGCTGTCGCCGGCCTCGCGGCCGCAACCGGCCTGGGTGCAGGTGCCGCTGGCGGTGCAGCACCCCACGGCCATCAGCCTGTTCGCCACCATCATCACCATGACGCCGGGCACGGTGTCCTGCGTCGTGGATGAAAAGCGCGGCTACATCCTGGTGCATGCACTCGACTGCAGCGACACGGCGGCCGCTGCGGCCGACATGAAGGCGCGTTACGAGGCGCCGCTGAAGGAGATCTTCGGATGAGCGCCAACCTGCTGTCCTGGGCCCTGGATTTCGCCGTGCTGGCCGTGGCGGCGGCCGTGCTGCTGTGCATCTGGCGCCTGCTTCGCGGCCCCACCACGCCCGACCGCGTGCTGGCGCTGGACACGCTCTACATCAACGCCATCGCGCTGGCCATCCTGCTGGGGCTGCGCCTGGGCAGCGAACTGCTGTTCGAGGCCGCGCTCATCATCGCGATGCTGGGCTTCGTTTCCACCGTGGCCGTGGCGCGCTACCTGGCGCGCGGCGACGTCGTCGAATGAGGGGCCGCTGATGTCCACGCTGATGCTTGATTTCGCGCCCTGGGTGCAGGGGCTCATCGCGCTGCTGCTGGTGGTGGGCGGCCTCTTCGCGCTGGTCGGCGCCGTGGGGCTGCTGCGCTTTCCTGATTTCTACATGCGCCTGCACGCCCCCACCAAGGCCAGCACCCTGGGTGTGGGCGGCGTGCTGCTGGCCAGCATGGTGGCCAGCTGGGCCAGCGGGCGCGTGGGTCTGCACGAGCTGCTGATCACGCTCTTCGTCTTCATCACGGCCCCGGTCTCGGCCAACCTGCTGGCGCTGGCGGCCCTGCACCTGCGCGTGCCCACCCGGGCCCCGGTGCCGCCCGAGCTGCCGCGCGATTGAAGCCACCCGAGCCACCCGAGCCACCCGAGCCACCGCGACGGTGGCTTTTTTTCGGGCTGGCGGTGGAAACCCGAACCCGCGAAACTGTAGGCTAGTGAGCGAAGCAGGGCGCAGAGTAAGGCCGCCGTCAGAGCGCCTGCTTACCTTGCGTGCAGGCGTTCCATCCAAAACCCACAGGAGACGAGAAGATGTCCAGCGACCAGCCCACCGAGCTGAAGACCCACCAGCCCCCTGCAGCCCTGGTGGCCGCCGCCCGGGTTTCGGGCATGCCGGCCTACCACGCCCTCGTGGCCGAGGCCGAAGCCGACCATGAAGCCTACTGGGCCCGTCTGGCGCGCGAATATGTCACTTGGAAGACGCCTTTCACGCAGGTGCTCGACAGCAGCCAGGCGCCGTTCTTCAAGTGGTTTGCCGATGGCACGCTGAACGTCAGCCACAACTGCCTGGACCGCAACATCGAACGCGGCCTGGGCGACAAGACCGCGCTCATCTTCGAAGCCGACGACGGCGCGGCCACCCGCGTCAGCTACCGCGAGCTGCTGGCCAAGGTGTGCCAGTTCGCCAACGCGCTGAAGGCGCGCGGCGTGAAGAAGGGCGACCGCGTCGTCATCTACATGAGCATGAGCGTCGAAGGCGTGGCGGCCATGCAGGCCTGCGCGCGCATCGGCGCCATCCACTCGGTGGTATTCGGCGGCTTCAGCGCCCAGAGCGTGCGCGACCGCGTGCAGGACGCCGGCGCCGTGATGGTGATCACTGCCGACGAGCAGCTGCGCGGCGGCAAGCAGCTGCCGCTGAAGGCCATCGTCGACGAAGCCATCGCCCTGGGCGGCTGCGAGACGGTGCAGAACGTCATCGTCTACCAGCGCACGTGCGGCAAGATCGCCTGGCACCCCGAGCGCGACCGCTGGCTGCACGAGGAACTGGCCGCCCAGCCCAGCACCTGCGAACCCGAATGGGTGAGCGCCGAGCACCCGCTCTTCCTGCTGTACACCAGCGGCAGCACCGGCAAGCCCAAGGGCGTGCAGCACAGCACCGGCGGCTACCTGCTGCATGCCGCGCTCACCACCGCCTGGACCTTCGACCTCAAGCCCGACGATGTGTTCTGGTGCACGGCCGACATCGGCTGGGTCACGGGCCACAGCTACATCACCTACGGCCCGCTGGCCCTGGGCGGCACCGAGATCGTCTTCGAAGGCGTGCCCACCTACCCGGCGGCCGACCGCTTCTGGAAGACCATCGAAAAGCACAAGGTCAGCATCTTCTACACCGCGCCCACGGCCATCCGCAGCCTCATCAAGGCCGCCGAAGGCAACGAGGCGGTGCACCCGGCGAAGAGCGACCTGTCTTCGCTGCGCATCCTGGGCAGCGTGGGCGAGCCCATCAACCCGGCGGCCTGGGAGTGGTACTACAAGCACGTGGGCGGCGAGCGCTGCCCCATCGTCGACACCTTCTGGCAGACGGAAACCGGCGGCCACGTCATCACCCCGCTGCCGGGCGCCACGCCCATGGTGCCGGGTTCGTGCACGCTGCCCTTCCCGGGCATCACGGCGGCCATCGTCGATGAAACCGGGGCCGATGTGCCCAACGGCAGCGGCGGCATCCTGGTCATCAAGAAGCCCTGGCCGAGCATGATCCGCACCATCTGGGGCGACCCCGAGCGCTTCAAGAAGAGCTACTACCCGCCCGAGCTCAAGGGCTACTACCTGGCCGGCGACGGCGCCATCCGCGACAAGGACACCGGCTACTTCACCATCACCGGCCGCATCGACGACGTGCTGAACGTCAGCGGCCACCGCATGGGCACGATGGAGATCGAAAGTGCGCTGGTCAGCTGCACGGAACTGGTGGCCGAAGCCGCGGTCGTGGGCCGGCCCGACGACACCACGGGCGAAGCCATCTGCGCCTTCGTGGTGCTGAAGCGCGCCCGGCCCACGGGTGACGAAGCGAAGAAGATCGCCACCGAGCTGCGCAACTGGGTGGCCAAGGAAATCGGCCCCATCGCCAAGCCGAAGGACATCCGCTTCGGCGACAACCTGCCCAAGACACGCAGCGGCAAGATCATGCGCCGGTTGCTGCGCAGCATCGCCAAGGGCGAGGCCATCACGCAGGACACCAGCACCTTGGAAAACCCCGCCATCCTCGATCAATTGACGCAAGCCAATTGATCGAGGGTGCCGTGAGGCGCCGGCGCGTCAGCGCCTTTGGCGGGGTTGGGGCCCGCTCATATCGCGCAGCGATGTGAGCGGGCACCAAAATCCTGCCGGCAGCCGGCCGTTTTCATTTCACCGGTGCGTGAGCACCCATTCGGCGAGGCGCCGCGCTTCTTCCTCGTTCACGGTGGGGCTGGCCGGCATCGGCACCACGCCCCAGGCGCCGCGGCCGCCCACCCGTATCTTCACCGCGAGCGCGGTGGCGGCGTTGGGCGTCTCGGCGTAGCGTTGGCCGATGGCCCGCCACGAAGGCCCCACCACCTTGCGCTCGGCCTGGTGGCAGTTCAGGCAGTTTTTCTGTTTCGCCAGCGCGGCGTCGGCCTGCACGCTGCCCGTTGCCATCAGGCACAGCAGCGCCAGCAAGCCATGCGCTACAGTGCCCCGAGGAGAAATCGCCATGCCCATGGTCATCGTTGGTGTGTTGTTGCTGGTGGCCCACCTGGCCGATTTCGGGCCCTTCGGTGCGTGGCCGTGGTGGGTCATCGGGCTGCCTTTCCTGCTGGCCGTGCTGTGGTGGCACTTTGCCGACACCAGCGGCTGGACCCAGCGGCGCGCGATGGACAAGATGGAGCGCAAGAAACAGGAACGCCGCGAAAAGACGATGGTTTCGCTGGGCCTGACCACGCGCCGCGAGCGCTACGCCTCGCGTTCGCGCACCGATGCGGCCCGGCGCACCACGCCCGAGACCACCAAGCACGACGAGCGCGCCAAGCCGCCGCCCGAGCCGCCCCGGCGCGACCCCCGGCTCTGAACGCCCGCCAGCGCGGGGCCCGCTCGGTGCCCGGCATGGCGGCCTTCAGTCGCCGTCCAGCACCGCGCCCAGGCTGGCGCTGGCCGCGCTTTTCGCGAACTTCGCCAGCACGCCGCGCGTGTAGCGCGGTGCCGGCTGCCGCCAGGCCGCACGGCGGCGCGCCAGCTCTTCGTCGGGCACGTTCAGCTGCAGCAGCAGCTGGTGGGCGTCGATGGTGATGCTGTCGCCTTCCTGCACCAGCGCGATCACGCCGCCGGCATAGGCCTCGGGCGCCACGTGGCCCACCACCATGCCCCAGGTGCCGCCGGAGAAACGGCCATCGGTGATGAGGCCCACGCTCTCGCCCAGCCCCTGGCCGATGAGCGCGCCCGTGGGCGCCAGCATTTCCGGCATGCCCGGGCCACCCTTGGGGCCCAGGTAGCGCAGCACCATCACGTCACCGGCGACGATCTGCTTGGCCATGATGGCGGACAGCGCGCTTTGTTCGTCGTCGAACACACGCGCCGGGCCGGTGATGACGGGGTTCTTCAGGCCCGTGATCTTCGCCACGCAACCTTCGGGGCTGAGGTTGCCCTTCAGGATGGCCAGATGCCCTTCGGCATACACCGGGTTCGACACCGGGCGGATGACGTCCTGGTCGGCGCGCAGCGGCGGAATCTCGGCCAGGTTCTCGGCCACCGTCTTGCCGGTGATCGTCATGCAGTCACCGTGCAGCAGGCCGGCCTCCAGCATCACCTTCATCAGCGCGGGTATGCCGCCGGCGCGGTGCAGGTCGATGGCCAGGTGCTTGCCGCTGGGCTTCAGGTCGCACAGCACCGGGGTCTTGCGGCGCACACGCTCGAAGTCGTCGATGCTCCACTCAACGCCGGCGGCATGGGCGATGGCCAGAAAGTGCAGCACGGCGTTGGTGCTGCCACCGGTGGCCATGATCACGGCCACGGCGTTTTCGATGGCTTCCTTGGTGACGATGTCTCGCGGCTTCAGGTCCATCTTCACGGCCTGGACCAAGGCGCGCGCGGCCGCCTTCGTGTGCTCGAGGATGGGCTCTTCCACGTTGGCCATGGTGCTGGCGTAGGGCAGGCTCATGCCCAGGGCCTCGAAAGAGGAGCTCATGGTGTTGGCGGTGTACATGCCGCCGCAGCTACCGCTGCCGGGGATGGCGCGGCGCTCGATCTCGCAGAAGTCTTCTTCGCTCATCTTGCCGGCCGTGAACTGGCCCACGGCCTCGAAGACGCTGACGATGTTGAGGTCTTGCCCCTTGTAGCGGCCCGGCAGGATGGTGCCGCCGTACACGTAGATGGCCGGCACGTTGGCGCGCAGCATGCCCATCATGCCGCCGGGCATGTTCTTGTCGCAGCCGCCGATGACGAGCACGCCGTCCATCCACTGGCCGCCGACGCAGGTCTCCACGCAATCGGCGATGACCTCGCGGCTCACCAGGCTGTACTTCATGCCCTCGGTGCCCATGGCCATGCCGTCTGAGATGGTGGGCGTGCCGAAGATCTGCGGGTTGGCGCCAGCGTCCTTCAAGGCGGCCACCGCAGCATCCGCCAGCTTTTGCAGGCCGCTGTTGCAGGGCGTGATGGTGCTGTGGCCATTGGCCACGCCGATCATGGGCTTGCCGAAGTCGCCCTCGGTGTAGCCCATGCCGTAGTACATGCTGCGGTTGGGGGCGCGTGCCACGCCTTCGGTGATGTTCTTGCTGCGGCGGTTGCTGCTCATGCGGCGGGGTCTTTCTGGGTGCGGGAAGAAGGGGCGCGGTGATTATCGGCCGGGTGTTGCCGGGGCATGGACAATCGCCGTTTTTCCCGGCTGCCTTCTGGCTACCTTGCAGCCCTGCAGCACTCCCCCAAGGACCTTGCCCGATGCTCGTGCATCCCCAGTTCGACCCCATCGCCTTCTCGCTGGGCCCGCTGGCCATCCGCTGGTACGGCCTCAGCTACCTGGTGGCCTTCGGCCTGTTTCTCTTCCTGGCGGCGCGCCGGGTGCGGCGGCCGCAGTACGCCAGCACCGGCTGGCAGCGGCGCGATGTCGAAGACATGCTGTTCTACGGCGTGCTGGGCGTCATCGTCGGCGGCCGGCTGGGCTATTGCCTCTTCTACAAGCCCGATTACTACCTGGCCAACCCGCTGGAAATCCTCATGGTCTGGAAGGGCGGCATGGCCTTTCACGGCGGCCTGCTCGGCGTCATCACGGCCATGGCGGTCTATGCGCGGCAGCGTGGCCGGCGCTTCCTGGAAGTGATGGACGTGGTGGCCCCCTGCGTGCCCACGGGCATCGCCGCGGTGCGCGGTGCGAACTTCGTCAATGGCGAACTCTGGGGCCGCCAGGCCGATGCTTCGCTGCCCTGGGCGATGGTGTTTCCGCAAAGCGGCCAGAGCTTTGCGCGCCACCCCTCGCAGCTGTACCAGGCGGCGCTGGAAGGTCTGCTGCTCTTCGTGCTGCTGTGGCTGTACAGCCAGCGCGAACGCGCCACCGGGCAGGTGGCCGCAGCCTTCGTCTTCGGTTACGGCTGCTTCCGTTTCGTGGCCGAGTACTTCCGTGAGCCTGACAGCTTCCTGGGCCTGCTGGCCCTGGGCATGAGCATGGGGCAGTGGCTGTGCCTGCCGATGATCGCCGGCGGCGCGGCCTTGTGGGTGTGGAGCGGCCGCCAGACTGCCGGCGGGCAGGGCAGGGCGGCATGAGGCAGATCTTTCTCGACACCGAGACCACCGGTCTTTCGGCGGCCGATGGCGACCGCATCGTCGAAATCGGCTGTATCGAACTGGAAAAGCGCCGCCACACCGGGCGCACGCTGCACCACTACGTGAACCCGCAGCGCAGCAGCCACCCGGATGCCGTTCGCATCCACGGCATCACCGACGAGTTCCTGGCCGACAAGCCGCCGTTTTCGGCCATCGTCGATGAACTGCTGGCCTTCGTGGAAGGGGCCGAAGTCATCATCCACAACGCCGCTTTCGACATCGGCTTCCTGGATGCCGAGTTCACGCGCCTGGGCAAGCCGAAGTTCTCGGCCCTGGTGTCGAAGGTGACCGACAGCCTGCTGCTGGCGCGCGAAACCTTCCCCGGCAAGGCCAACAGCCTGGACGCCCTGTGCAAGCGGCTGGAGGTCGACAACAGCCAGCGCGAACTGCATGGCGCCCTGCTCGATGCCGGGCTGCTGGCCGAGGTGTACCTGCGCCTGACGCGCGGCCAGGGCAGCCTGGTCATCGACGAAGGTGGCGGCAGCAGCACTGGGCCGGCCCGGCTGGACAGCGTGGACCTGCGCAGCCTGGTGCTGCCCGAACGGCCCGCCAGCGATGAAGAGCGCGCAGCCCACGCCGCGATGCTGGCCGACCTGGACAAGGCCAGCGGCGGCAAGACGCTGTGGCGCCAGCACCCCGGTTTCGAGGCCGCTGTGCCGGCAGCGAAAACGGTGGCATAATCGCGGGCTTACCGAACGACGATGCTTTTTCTGCTTCGTTGTATCGGGCGGTTAGCTCAGCGGTAGAGCACTGCCTTCACACGGCAGGGGTCGCAGGTTCGAACCCTGCACCGCCCACCATAAGAATCAACGACTTACGGCGCCTCAGGGCGCCGTTTTCGTTTCTGCCGAGCCAAGTGGGTTCTGATCAGGGGATCGAAACCGATTCCCTGACACACGGAGGCTGAGGGTGGCTGAGAGTGCTGAGCGCCTTGACGCAAACACGCACTCAGGCCATCAAGCGCACAAGCACTCAGGCCCGCAGGTGCGGGAACATCGCCAGGCGTGCTTCCTCGTCCATCTCGGCCTTGAAGCTGTGCCTGTCCTTCAAGGCCACAGCGCGTTGTGCTGCCGGGCGCTCGTTCACGGCATCGAGCAGGCGCTTCACCTGGGGCAGTTGCGCCCAGCACTCGGGCCCCAGCGCAAAAGGCACGGCACGCGCCCAGCCCCACACGGCCATGTCCAGCACGCTGTAGGCTTCACCCAGCATCCACGTCTTGCCGGTCAGGTGGGCGTCTATGATCTTCCAGTGCCTCCAGGCCTCGAACTCGTAGCGCTTCAGCGCGTAGGGCATATGCTCGGGGGCGTAGTGCTTGAAGTGCACGCACTGGCCGGTGAAGGGGCCGATGCCAGAGGCCACGAACATCATCCAGGACAGCAGCGCGCCCCGGTGTTCGCCGGCCGGGAGGAACTGGCCGGTCTTGTCGGCCAGGTACAGCAGGATGGCCGAGCTGTCGAACACCGTGGTCGCGCCGTCGACGATGACGGGCACCTTGGCGTTGGGGTTCAGGGCGGTGAAGGCAGGCAGGTGCTGTTCGCCCTTGCGGGTGTCCACGGCAATCGGTTCGTAGGGCAGGCCCGCTTCTTCGAGGAAGAGCGCCACCTTCATCGGGTTGGGGGCGAGCGAGTAGTAGAACTTCAGCATGGTCACGGCCTCGTGGTTGTGTGGCGGGGCTTCATTCTGTCGCCTTGGCCCTCGCTTTCTCCTTCGCTTTCGCCGGCGGTTTGCGCGGGCACCCACAGGCCGCTGCCCCGCTGCCGCCGACAATGCGCGCATGACCAAGCCCCAGCGCCATGCCAGCCCGTTGTGCGCCGCTTTGCGAGGTGCCGCTGCCGCCCTGGGCGGTTTGAGCTTGTGGGCCGCACTGGCCGCCGCGCCCGCAACGGCCCAGGGCGTTGCAACCGCTGCACCCGAAGCGTCGCCGCCTGCGCAGACCCAATCCCAGACCCAGACCCAGCCCCAGACTCAAACGCAGGTGCACGCGCTGGACGGCCACCGCGTGACGCTGGATGTGTACCCGGCAGTCGGCCCGCTGCGTGGTGCGGCCATCCTCTCGCACGGCTTCACGCGGAGCCGGCGGACGCTCTCAGGTCACGCGCAGGCCCTGGCCGACGCCGGTGTGCTGGCGATCACCCCCGACCTGCCGTGCACCTTCGACTTCCGCTGCAACGCCCGGGCATTGGCCGCTTTGGTGGGTGCGCTGCGTGCCGGCGGGCCCTTCGGCCAGCCCGTGGAGCGCGTCATGCTCGTGGGCTTTTCTGCTGGCGGGCTGTCCAGCCTGCTGGCCGCTGAATCGCCGGGCGTGGTGGGCTATGTCGGGCTCGACCCCTTCGACCGCGTGATGTCGGGCGAGACCGAGCGCCTGGGCCTTGCAGCCGCCAGCCGGCTGCGCACCGAGGCGCTGTTGCTGCGCGCGCCGCCCTCCCGCTGCAGCGCCGAGGCGGTGGCGGCACCCTGGGGCCCCGCGATGCCGGCCTTGTGGCGCGACGAACAGGTGGCGGGCGCGTCGCATTGCGATTTCGAATCGCCCACCGACTGGATGTGTCGCCTGGCGTGCGGCGGCACCGACCCCGCGCGGCAGCAGCAGGTGCGCCGGGGGCTGCTGGACGCCGCGGCACGCTGGCTGCGCTGAAGGCGCGCTACGCCCATCTTCGTATGGGCAGTCGCGGCCCCGGCTTCTAAGCTGGCGGCATGCCCACCCCCGACTTCGAAACCCTGGACCACTTCGGCGAATTCTCGTTGTCGAAGGCGGTACGGCTGAATTACGACCGCCACAGCGAAAAGGCCTGGCTGGAGTTGATGAACGTCGGCAGCATCGTGCCCGGCGGTGCCGAAGACGAGTTCGTTCGCGTCTTCATCGGCGCCTGCCAGAGCAACGGCCATGCCGTCGCCATGCACCGCGGGCTGCGGCCGACCACCTACACGTCCATGGACATCCTGCCCGACGTGGGTGCCGTGCCGGCGAAGATTCACGCCTTCCAGGCCGCCATCATTGAGCGCTGGCGCAACTTCACCAGCGACGACGCCGCGCAGTTCGCCAAAGGCACCACGGTCGGCAAGGGCCGTTCGTCGGCCAGTTATGTGGTCAAGGCACTGAAGACCGGCTTCGAGGCCATCGGCGCCCCGGTGCCGGCCTACCAGGGGGTGAAGCTGTCGGACTGGTCGCTCAGCGAACTGGTGGCCTATGCCGAAACGCGCCGCGTGATGTTCCAGGGTGTCGGCGACAAGGACGCTGCGGCGCTGGCCGATCTCACCAGCGACTTCATGACGCTGCCGGCGCACCCCAAGTACCACGGCCAGGAAGAAACAGCGGTCACGGCGCAGCAGTTTCCCGACCGCGAGATCAAGCTCATCCCCAGTGCCAAGGCGGCTGGGCACAGCGGCAAGTTCGCCTATGCCGCCGAGTTGTCGGGCATTCCTTTTCCCCGCGTGGTGAGCTACGGCTTTCGCGGCGACACGCGCCCGCCGATCGAGTTCAAGTCGGAAAGTGGCACCAGCATGCAGGGCTTCCTGCCGAATTACACGCGGCCGAACCGGCAGCAGCAGATCGACGAATACATCGCCGAAGACCTGGTGAAGACCGCGGCCTACCAGGCGGCCCAGGCCGACGCCAAAGCGGCGCTGCTCAAGGCCTGGTTGGCCGACAAACGCAACGAGGCGGTGGTGAAGCAGCGCCGCGCTGCAGCCTCGACGAAATTCATGGGCGCCAGCGGCAAGGCGCGCAGCCCCGACCAGCTGGAGGCCGGCGCCTTCGATGTGGCCGACTACCTGGCCAACGAGTTCCTCGGCGGCTATGTCTCGCTCACGCGGTACGCCATGATCGCCCGCTCTTTTGCCTGCGGCATGGGCGGCACCGTGAAGGCGGGTGGCGGCTGGGTCTACTGCATCTTTGCCGAGGGCGCCTTCGACATCCCGCGCAAGGGTCGCCACCCCTGGGCCACGAAAAACGAGGCCGAACTGGCATTGCCCGGCATGGCCGAGTGGGACGACGTCGTGGGCATGCGCCGTGTCGATCAGGCCGGCCGCTTCAGCGGGCCGGTGTACCTGCGGCGTTCGTTGTACCTGGAAGACCCGCCCGCCTTTGCGCAGATCTACAAGATCATGTCGGGCAAGAAGCAATGACGGGCGCCAGGCGCTGAAAGGTCGGCCCGCGCCGAAGGCCTTCGTCGTCGCCTCGAGGCGCGGGCTCGGCCCCTGACCGGGTAAGGTGCGAACCTGCGCACCATGACCCGTCCACCTTTCACTGCCACCCCCCGCCTGCAACCCGGCCTGCTGGTGTTGCACGGCAACCGCCTGGAACAGCTGGCCGACACCGTCTTCGCCTACATCGCCAGCCACCCGCTGGGGGCGCTGGATGAAGAGCACTTTCTCGTGCAAAGCAACGGCATGGCCGAGTGGTTGAAGATGGCGTTGGCCGGCGCGCAAGGGGTGTGTGCGGCCACGCGGGTGGAGCTGCCGGCCCGCTTCGTCTGGCGCGCCTACCGGGCGGTGCTGGGGCGCTCGGCGGTGCCGGCGGTCTCGGCACTGGACAAGCTGCCGCTCACCTGGCGCCTGATGGGCCTGCTGCCCACCTTGGCCAGCCAGCCGGTCTTCGCACCCGTGGCCGGTTTCCTGGGTGCCGGCACGCGCGCAGCGGGGCAGGCCGATGCCGCCACGCGCCGGCTGCAACTGGCCCAGCGCCTGGCCGACTTGTTCGACCAGTACCAGGTCTACCGCAGCGAATGGCTGCAGGCCTGGGCCAGCGGCGACGACCGCCTGGGCGGCCAGGCCCTGCCGCCCGAACAAGCCTGGCAGCCGGCCCTGTGGCGCGCGCTGCTGGCCGCGCTGCCGGCGGCCGAGCAGGCGGCCACCCGGCCCGTGCTGCACCAGCGTTTTCTGCAGGCCCTGCGCCAACCGGCGGGCGGTCTGGCTGGCGCCCACGCGCTGCCGCAGCGCGTGGTGCTCTTCGGCACCACGCACATCCCGCACCAGACGCTGGAAGCCATTGCGGCCCTGGCCGAGCACGTGCAGGTGCTGATGGCCGTGCCCAACCCCTGCCGCTACCACTGGGCCGACATCATCGAAGGCCGTGAACTGCTGCAGGCGGCACAGCGCCGCCACCCCTTGCGCGCCGGCACCGAACTGGCCGCTGTGCCGCTGCAGCAGATGCACCAGCACGGCCACCCGCTGCTGGCCGCCTGGGGCCGGCAGGGCCGCGACTTCGTGCGCCAGCTCGACGCCTTCGACAACGTGCAGCAGGCACGCGAGCGTTTTGCGCTGCCGCGCGTCGACCTCTTCGACGAAACCCCCGGCCACAGCCAGCTGCAGCAACTGCAGGCCCACATCCGCGACCTGCTGCCGCAGGCCGAAGCGCAGGCCGCCGCGCAGGCCGCGCCACCGCTGCCGGCGCACGAGCGCTCCATCGTCTTCCACATCGCCCACAGCGCCCAGCGCGAGGTGGAGGTGCTGCACGACCAGCTGCTGCATCTGCTGGCCCAGCCGCCAGAGCCCGGCCAGGCGGCGCTGCAGCCGCGCGACATCGTGGTGATGGTGCCCGACATCGAAACCTTCGCGCCTGCGCTGCGCGCGGTGTTCGGCCAGCATGCGCGCGGCCATGCGCGCTACATCCCCTGGGGCCTGGCCGACCAGCGCGAGCGCGGCCGCCACCCCTGGTTGCTGGCGCTGGAATGGCTGCTGCGCGCGCCCCAGCAGCGCCACAGCTTCAGTGAGCTGCAGGGGCTGCTGGAAGTGCCGGCCCTGGCGCGGCGCTTCGGCCTGGCCGGCGACGACCTGCCCACCCTGGCGGCCTGGCTGGAAGGCGCAGGCGTGCGCTGGGGCCTGCACGCCGCGCAGCGCGAGAGCCTGGGCCTGCAGGCCTGTGGCGAGGCCAACACCTGGCACTTCGGCCTGCAGCGGCTGTTGCTGGGTTATGCCACTGGCGAGCTGGCGCAAGACAGCCCGGGCCACGCCGGCATCGAGCCGCATGCCGAAGTGGCTGGCCTGGACGCCGGCCTGGCCGGGGCGGCTGCCGAGCTGGTGAGTGCGCTGCAAACCTGGTGGGCCGAGAGCCAGACCTCGCGCCCGCCCGAGGCCTGGGCGCTGCGCCTGCGCCAGCTGCTGCAGCAGTTTTTCGCCGCCGCCAGCGATGAAGAGCGCGCGGTGCAGGCCGCGCTGGAAGAAGCGCTGGGCCATTGGCTGCAGGCCTGCGAGGCCGCCGCATTCGAAGAAGACGTGGGCTTGGCAGTGGTGCGTGAGGCCTGGCTGCAGGCGGTGGACGAGCCCGGGCTGGCGCGCCGCTTCCGTGCCGGTGGCGTCACCTTCTGCACGCTGCTGCCGCTGCGGGCCATACCGTTCGAAGTGGTGTGCCTGCTGGGCGTGAACGACGGCGATTACCCGCGCCGCAGTGCCCACAGCGACTTCGACCTGATGGCCGCACCGGGCCAGGCCCGCCCCGGCGACCGTTCGCGCTGGCAAGACGACCGCCAACTGATGCTGGACGCACTGCTGTCTGCGCGCCGCGTGCTCTACCTCAGCTGGGCCGGCCGCAGCGTGCGCGACAACCAGGTCCAGCCGCCCTCGGTGCTGGTCTCGCAACTGCGCGACCACCTGGCCGCCGTGTGGGGCGAAGCCGCGCTGGCGCAGCGCACCACGGTGCACCCGCTGCAGCCTTTCAGCCGGCGGTACTTCGAGACGCCCGCGCTCTTCACCTATGCGGCTGAATGGCGTGCGGCGCACGAGAGCAGCGCCGCAGCGCCTGCTGCAGCGGGCGCGCTGCCCACCCTGGCGGCTGCGCTGCCCGATCTCTCGCTGGATGCCCTGGCCGCATGGCTGAAGAACCCGGTGCAAGCCTTCTTTCGCCAACGCCTGCGCGTGCGCTTCGATGACCGGCCGGCCCCGGTGCCCGACGACGAAAGTTTCGCCACGGCCGGCCTGGGCCGCTGGCAGTTGCTGGAGGACGTGCTGGCCGCAGCGCGCCGCCAGTGGCCGGTGGCCGCAGAAGGCTCGGCACCGGCCCTGCCGAGAGACTTGCACGATCTCGTCGGCCCTGAAGTAGCCCGCCTGCAGCGCGCAGGCCGTCTGCCGCTGGCCGGCCCGGGCCGGCAGGTGCAGGCCGAGCTGGTGGCCACCTTGCAGCCCATGGTGCAGTACTGGCAGGCCTTGCAGACGCAGCATCCGCAGGCCTGCGCCAGCCTGGCGCTGCGGCTCGAACACCCGCAGCTGCCGGCCCTGCGTCTGCACGATGTCTTGACCGGCCTGCAAACCCGTGGTGAAGCAGGCGCGCCGCCCGTTCTCATCGAGCTGGTGGCCAGCCGCGTGGCCGGCAAGACCGGCAAGCACCCGCGCGCCAGCACCTTGCTGAAGCCTTGGCTGCGGTGCCTGGCGGCCGCCGCTTGCGGGCAACCGGCGGCCGCCATCGTCATCGGCGCCGACCGTGTGCTGCACTTGGCCGCGCCCGAAGCCGAAGCCGCGCAGGCCACGCTGCTGGCCTTGATGGCCGCCTGGGCCGAAGCGCAGCAGGCCACCGCCCCGTGGCCCACCGCGCTGAACACCGGCCTGGCCTGGCTGAAGAAGCCCGAGTCTGCCGCCCAGGTGTACGAAGGCAGCGAGTACGGCGGTAGCGGTGAAGGCGCCGAAGCCTGCCTGGCGCGCCTGTTCCCCAGCTTCGAGGCACTGGCCGCCGCGCCCGGTTTCGAGGCGGCCACCACGCAGCTCTACGCGGCGCTGCGCGACGCGATGGTCACGCAAGTGCAGCTGCTGGCGCTGCCCGGCAGCGTGGTGGAAGACGAGGCTGAAGGCGATGACTGAGCCGCAGGCCCTCGCGCCGGGCGGGCTGCCAGCCCCGAGGCCCTTGAACCCGCTGACGCTGCCCTTGCAGGGCAGCCAGCTGGTCGAGGCCAGCGCCGGCACCGGCAAGACCTGGACCATTGCGGCCCTCTACCTGCGCCTGGTACTCGGCCACGGCGGCCCGGGGACAGCAGCGGTGCGCCCGCTGCTGCCTGGCGAAGTGCTGGTGATGAGCTTCACCAAGGCCGCCACGCGCGAGCTGTCAGACCGCATCCGCCTGCGCCTGGTGCAGGCCGCCGCGTGCTTTCGCGGCACGGCGCCTTTGCCGCCGGGTGATGATTTCCTGGCCGCGCTGCTGCAAGACCACCCCGAGGGCCCGCTGCGCGAGCAAGCCGCCTGGCGCCTGGCCCTGGCCGCCGAGGCCATGGACGACGCGGCCGTCTTCACCATCGACGCCTGGTGTCAGCGCATGCTGCGCGAGCACGCCTTCGACAGCGGCTGCCTCTTCGACGAAGAGCTGCAGGCCGACGAAGCCGCGCTGCGCGACGAGGCGGTGCGCGACTACTGGCGCCAGCAGGTCTATCCGCTGGCCGGCGAGGTGCTGGCGCTGGCGCTGGCCACCTGGCCCGATGTGGACGCGCTGGCGCGCGATGCACGCCAGCTGGTGAGCCAGCCCCTGGCCGAAGCCGCGCCGGCCGGCAGCCTGGCCGATGTCATCACCACGGCCGATGCCCAGCGCCGGCAGGCGCTGGCGGCACTGAAACACGGGTGGGCCGAACGCACCGAGGCCATGCGCGCCTGGCTGCAGGCGCAGCTGGCGCCCAAAGTGAGTGTGTTCAACCGCCGCAAACTGCAGCCCGCGAAGGCCGAAGGCTGGCTGGATGCTTTGCGCGCCTGGGCTCTGGATGAAGAGGCCCAGGTGCTGAAAGGCTACCTGGGCCTGACCAGCACCGCGCTGGACAGGCTGACGCCCGCCGGCCTGCAGGACGCACGGGCCGATGCCGGCGCGACGATGGATATCCCGCCTGAATTCGCTGCTTTCGAAGCCCTGCTGGCAGCCCTCCCGGCCCTGCCACGCGCGGCCACCGCCCTGCGCGCCCACGCCGCCGCGCAGGTGCAGGCCCGCCTGCAGGTGTTGAAGCAGCAGGCCGGGCGCTTTGGCTTCGCCGACATGCTGCAGCGGCTGAACGACGCGCTCGATGAAGCGCTGCAGGGCGCGGCGGCGGGCCGGCTGCGCGAACGCATCGTGGCGCAGTACCCGGTGGCGCTGATCGATGAGTTCCAGGACACCTCGCCCGTGCAACTGAGCATCTTCAACCGGCTGTATGGCGTCGGCCGCACGCCGCCCGGGCAGGCGCTGCTGCTGATTGGCGACCCCAAGCAGGCCATCTACGCCTTCCGCGGCGCCGACATCCACAGCTACCTGCAGGCGCGTCGCGCCACCGCCGGGCACCACCACGTGCTGGGCACCAACCACCGTTCCAGCGTGGCGCTGGTGGCGGCCGTCAACGCCTGTTTCGAGCGTGCCGAGCAGCGCGCCGGGGCAGGGGCTTTTCTGTACCGTGGGCAGGCACCGGCGGGGGCGATAGACGCCGACGGCCCCGGCGCCAACCCCAATGACTCTGCCAGCGAATTGCCCTTCCTGCCCGTGGCGGCGGTGGGCCGCCCCGAACGCTGGGTGTGCGGCGGCCACGAAGCGCCCGCGCTCGTATGCAGCCTGCACAGCGCCGTGCGCACGCAAGAACACAGCCGCGAACTCTTCGCCGCGCTGTGCGCTCAGCGCATCGTCACACTGCTGAACGACGCGCAGGCGGGCTTCGAGCAGGCCGACCAAACCTTCCAGCGCCTGCGCCCGGCCGACATCGCGGTGCTGGTGCGCACCGGCAAGGAAGCCGCTGCCGTGCGCGCGGCGCTGCGCCAGCGCGGCGTGGCCACGGTGTACCTGTCGGACAAGGACAGCGTCTTCGCCAGCGCAGAAGCGCACGACTTGCTGCGCCTGCTGCAGGCCGTGGCCGCCCCGCGCGACCTGGGCCTGGCCCGCGCGGCCCTGGCCACCGCCTTGCTGAACCTGCCGCTGCCCGAACTGCTGCAACTGGCGCAGGACGACAACGCTTTCGACGAGCGCTGCGCCACGCTGGCAGAGCTGCAGGCCGTGTGGCAAGGGCAGGGCGTGCTGGCGATGCTGCGCCGTGCCTTGCACCGCTTCGGCCTGCCGGCGCGCTGGCTGGCCGATGCCGGCGGCGAACGCCGCCTCACCAACGTGCTGCATCTGGCCGAACTGCTGCAGACCGCCAGCGCCACGCTGGAAGGTGAGGCCGCCTTGTTGCGCTGGCTGGCCCAGCAGCTGGACGAGGCTGAAAACCAGGGCAGCGCCCAGGCCGGCGAAGATCAGGTGCTGCGCCTGGAAAGCGACGCCGACCTGGTGAAGGTGGTCACCATCCACAAGAGCAAGGGCCTGGAGTACCCGCTGGTCTTCCTGCCCTACGCCACGCACTGCCGCGTGGTGGATGGCCGCCGGGGCGAAGCCGTGTGGCTGCCTGATGAAGCGGCCCAGGGCCAGCGCCGCCTGTGCCTGGCGCCCGACGCTGCACAGGTGGAGGCCGCCGACGCCGAGCGCCTGCGCGAAGACCTGCGCCTGCTCTATGTGGCGCTGACGCGCGCGCGCCACCAGCTGTGGGTGGGCGTGGCCGCGCTGCAGCGCGGCCACAGCCCGGCCTGCATCTGGCACCGCAGCGCGTGGGGCAGCCTGGTGTCGGGGCCCGAGCCGCGCCCGCCCGAAGCGCTGGCGGCAGACATGCAGAAGCTGGCTTCTGAAGTCAGTGGCCTGGCGCTGCAGGTGCTGCCCCTGGAGCTGACGCCTGCCGAGGTGCCGTGCAGCCCGCTGCAGCGGCGCGAGACGGCGCTGCCCCTGCGCCCGGCGCCTGCCTACACCGCCAGCTTCGACCGCCGCTGGACCGTGAGCAGCTACTCGGCCCTGGTGCGTGACAGCACCGCCTCGGCGCCGGGCCAGGATCAACAGCCCGCCGATGTGCCGCTGCGCCTGCTGCGCGACGACGAGCCCGCCGAAGTCGCCACCGAGGCCGCCGATGTCACCAACCCGGCCACCCCGCCGCGTGCTTTGGCCGCGCAGCCCTGGCACCAGTTTCCCCGCGGCGCCTACGCCGGCAACTTCCTGCACGACCAGCTGGAATGGCTGGCGGCCGAGGGCTTTGCGCTGCAGGCCACGCCCGCCTTGCAGCAGGCCCTGCAGCGCCGGTGTGTGCGCCAGGGCTGGGGCCACCGCAGCGAAGAGGTGCTGGCCTGGCTGCAGCGCGCCTGTGGCACCGTGCTGCCGCCGCTGGGCGTGGCGCTGGACGGGCTGGACCGCGCCTTGCCCGAGATGGAGTTCTGGTTGCCCAGCGACGGCCTGGACACCCGCGCCATCGACCAGCTGTGCCACCAGCACCTGCTGCCCGGCCGGCCGCGCCCGGCGCTGGCCGAGCGCCACCTGCGCGGCCTGCTGATGGGCTTTGCCGACCTCGTCTACGCACACGGCGGCCGCTACGGCGTGCTCGACTACAAGAGCAACGCCCTGGGCCCGCGCGATGCCGACTACACCGCCGCCGCGATGGAAGCCGCCATGCTGCAGCACCGCTACGACGTGCAGGCCGCGCTGTACCTGCTGGCGCTGCACCGCCTGTTGCGCAGCCGTCTGGGCGCGGCGTACCGGCCGGCGCAACAACTGCACGGCGCGCTGTACTTCTTTCTGCGCGGTGTGGCCACGCCACTGGCCGGGGCCTATCACCTGCCGGCACCGCTGGCCTTGATGGACGCGCTGGATGCCCTGCTGCCTCAGGGCCTGAGCCCGCAAGCCCTCGCGCGTGGGGGCCGCGCATGACGGCGCCGGGTTTCAACACCTCGCCGCCGGCTTTGCGCACCCTGCAGGCCTTGCAGGCCCTGGACACCTTGCAGACTTGGCGCACCCAAGACTGGCTGCGCGCGCTGGACCTGGCACTCGCACGCTTCCTGCACGAACTGGACGCCCACACGCCGCCCAGCCTGCTGCTGGCCGCCGCCTGGCTGGCCCATCTGGAAGGCCGCGGGCACAGCGGCCTGCCCGTGGCCGGGCTGGCCGAGGCTTTGCCCGCCACGCTGGGCTGGCCGCAGGAAGCCGGCGCTGCGCTGGCCGAGGCTGCGGCCCTGTTGCCGGCCGATGACGCCGCTGCGCAGCTGGCCTGGGCCGGCTGCAGCGTGCTGCAGATCAACCCGCCGGATGCCACCGGCACCACGCCCCTGGTGCTGCAGCACGGCCAGCTGCACCTGCGCCGCTACTGGCGCTACGAAACACAGATCGCCACCCAGGTGCTCCAGCGTGCCTTGCCCGACACCGGGCTGGCACCACCCCAGCAAGCCCAGGCCCGGGCGCTGCTGGCACGGCTGTTCCCCACCGCGGCGGGCGCTGCGGCACAGACTGCCGCTGAAACCACTGCCGCCGAAACCACCGCTGCCGACACCGCCCTGGCTGAAGGCGTCGATAAACCCGCCATCGAACCCGACTGGCAGCAAGTGGCCTGCGCCCTGGCCCTGCGCGGCCGGCTGTGCCTCGTCACGGGCGGGCCGGGTACCGGCAAGACCTACACCGCCGCGCGCCTGCTGGTGCTGATGCAGGCCCTGCACGCCGGCCCGCAGCCCCTGCGCGTGGCGCTGGCCGCACCCACCGGCAAGGCCGCAGCCCGCCTGCGGCAGGCCATGGTGGCCGCGCTGCAGGGCTTGCAGCTGGCTGGTGCCCGTGCCGAGAACGGCAATGCCGCCCAGCCCGATGAAGCCGCCGCTCCGCTGCCGCTGGCGGCCTGGGCTGAAAGCCTGGGCCCCGCGCGCACCTTGCACGCGCTGCTGGGCACACGCCCGGGCACACGCCGCTTCGTGCACGACGCCGCCCACCCCTTGCCGCTGGACCTGCTGTTCGTCGACGAGGCCTCGATGGTGCATCTGGAGATGATGGCCGCGCTGCTGCAGGCGCTGCCCCCTGGCGCGCGCCTGGTGCTGCTGGGCGACCGTGACCAGCTGGCCTCGGTGGAAGCCGGCGCGGTGATGGGCGATCTGTGCGCAGGCGCAGGTGCCTACACGCCGGCCACGGCGCAGTGGGTGCAGGCCCTCAGCGGGCAAACGCTGCCGACCGAACCCGCTGCACGGGAAGGCGGCCTGGCCCAGCAGACCGTGGTGCTGCGGCAAAGCCGGCGTTTTGCCGGGCCCATCGGCGCGCTGGCGCTGGCCGTCAACCGCGGCGATGGCAGCGCGGCGCTGGCACTCCTTCGCCAGGCTTCGAGACCGCCGCCGGAACCACCGCAAGCCGCAGGTGCCGCCCCGGCCTTGCCCGTGGCGCCCGCCCTGGCCCTGGCCATGCCCGTTGAACCGCAGGCCGTGGCCCGGCTGGCTGTGCAGGGCCGGGGTGGCGCGGCACTGGGCTATGCGGCGGCGCTGCATGCCTTGCGGCAGCGCCCCGAAGCGCCGCAGGCCTTCGAGCCCTGGGCCCTGGGCCTGCTGACGCAGTTCGACCGCTGCCGCGTGCTGTGCGCGGTGCGCGAAGGCACCTGGGGCGTGGCGGGCCTGAACGCCGGCATCGAAGCCGCGCTGGTGCAGCAGGGGCTGCTGCAGCGGCGGGGCGAGTGGTACGAAGGCCGCCCGGTAATGGTGACGCGCAACGACGCCGCCTTGGGCGTGTTCAATGGCGACATCGGCCTGGTGCTGGCACCGCCCGGCGGCGGAGCGCTGCGCGCCTGGTTTCTGGAAGGCCACACGCTGCGTTCCGTGGCCATCGGTCGGCTGCCCGATGTGGACACCGCGTTTGCAATGACGGTGCACAAGAGCCAGGGTTCGGAATTCGCCCATGTGCTGCTGGTGCTGCCGCCCGAAGACAACCCGGTGCTCACCCGCGAGCTGGTCTACACCGGCATCACGCGGGCCAAGGAAGCCTTCACCCTGGTGGCCCCTGAGCCCGCGCGCCTGGCCACGGCCTGCGGGCGGCTGACGCGGCGGCTCAGCGGTCTGGGGGCGATGCTGGCTGGGCGCCCGGTGGGTGCGCTAGCTGCCATGGCTGCAAAGCCTGCAAGCCCAGCAACTGACGCCGGCTCGTGAAGCAGCGCTCGGCGCCAGTCACGGGGTCGGTGAAACGCACCTCGCGCGCCAGCAGCTGCAGCGGCTGGCTGTAGTCGGGCACGGCGTCGCGCGGCGATTCGGGCCACAGCCGGGGGTAGACACGGTCGCCGACGATGGGCAGGCCCAGCGCGTTCATGTGTACCCGCAGCTGGTGCTTGGCGCCGGTTTCCGGCCGCAGCCGGTAATGCGCCCAGGCGCCTTCTCGGTTCAGCAGCTCGATGTGGGTGATGGCGTTGGGCGGCCCGGCCACCGTTTCCATCTGCATGAAGGCGCGGCCGGGTTTTTCCTGAAGCCGGCTTTGCACCGTGGTGGGCAGCACCAGGTCTTCGCGCCACGGCGCCACGGCTTCGTACACCTTGTGCACGCGCCTTTCGCGGAACATCGCCTGGTAGGCCGCGCGCGTGGCCGGCTGCACCATGAAGAGCAGCACGCCAGCGGTTTCCAGGTCGAGCCGGTGCATGGGCACCAGGGTCTCGATGCCCAGCAGCCGCTTCAGCCGCACCAGCACCGTTTCCTGCAGGTAGCGCCCGCCGGGCGTGACGGGCAGGAAGTGCGGCTTGTCCACCGCCACCAGGTATTCGTCGTGGTGCAGCACTTCGACCTCGAAAGGCACCCGCGGCTCAGGCGGCAGGCTGCGCCAGTACCACAGCACGCTGTTGCCGGGCGGGCAAGGGGCGTGGGCGGGCAGGGCCTCGCCGCTGGCGCTGAGCACCTCGCCGCGTGCCAGGCGCTGGCCCCAAGGCCCCCCGGGCGGTAGCCGGGCATCCAGAAACGCCGCCAGGCTGGGCCAGGGCCCGCCGCTCACGGCCACGCGGCTGGCGCTCACGCCTGCGCGTGCGGGCGGCACCCAGGCGGCGGCGGGGCGGGTCACCTCAGAACGCGTCCAGCCGCTTCGCGCGCGCCAGGCGCCAGGCCTCGCCTGGGTCGGCCTCGTCGAACACCTGCTCGGCGGTGGTGGGCGTTTCCTCCAGCGCGGCGTTCAGCGCAATGCGCTTGTCGAAGACGAAACACTCGCCCTGCCAGTCTTGCGCGGCATCGGGCAGCTGCTGGAAGTAGTTGAGGATGCCGCCTTCCAGCTGCAGCACCTGCAGCCCCAGGCTCTGCAGCCAGGGCGCGGTCTTGTCGCAGCGTATGCCGCCGGTGCAGTACATCGCCACCGGGCGCTGCGCTTCGCGCCAGCCCGGAGCGTGGGCTTCGACATAGGCCACGAAATCGCGGAAGTGGCGCACGCCGGGGTCTTCGGCGCCCTTGAAGTGGCCGAGGCGAAATTCGAAGTGGTTGCGGTTGTCCAGCAGCACCACGCCGGGGCCTTCTGCCTCGCCAGCGGCCTGGCGGCGCAGCATCTCGCGCCATTGCTGCGGGCTGAGGTGGGTGGCGTCTGCGGCGTCGGGCCAGGGCAGGGCGGCGGCCTCGGGCAGGCCCAGCGCCACGATCTCGGGCTTCACCAGCACCTTCAGCCGGGCATAGGGCGGCGTGACGCAGGCGCTGTGCTTGAAGGGCATGCCGGCGAAGGCGCCGCCCAGCACGTCGGCACGCTGCAGCGCGGCTTCGAAGGCCTGCAGCGCAGGCAGCGGGCCGGCCACGGCGCCGTTCAGGCCCTCGGGGGCCACGGTGATGGCGCCGAAGAGTTCGGCCGCCAGCGTGCGCAGCGTGGCGGCGGCCGCCACGGCGTCGGGCAGGGGGGTGAAGCGGTAGAAGGCGCTGTGCACCAGCGTGGGTGCCGGGGCTGGGGCAGGGGCTGCGGCTTCGGGAGGGGTGGCAGGGCGGTTCACCGCCTGATTTTCGCCTGCCGGCGTGGCCCGGCGCTGGCAGACAATGCGGCCCCGGCCAAGCCGCGCCGCATCTTCCTATCTGCCCGTATGAGCGACACGCCTCCCCGCCCCGACATGCCCGACCGCCTGTCCACCGACCCGCGCAGCCCGCACCACGTGCGCGCAGTGTTCGCGCACGACATCGGCATCCGGTTCAACGGCAAGGAACGCAGCGACGTGGCCGAGTACTGCATCAGCGAAGGTTGGGTGCGCGTGGCCGCCGGCAAGACGGTAGACCGCAAGGGCCAGCCGCTGCTCATCAAGCTGAAGGGGCAGGTGGAGGCCTACTACCGCTGAAGGCGCGCCGGCGGCCCGGCGGCATGGAAGTTGCGCATGGCGCTGGCGTGAGCCGCCGTACCCCCGCACCGCCTGTCCCGCCCCCGCCCCTGCCGGTTGCCCAGGCCGCGGCTACCGAGCCGCCCCCCTCGCCGCGCACCGAGACGGCCGAAGCAAGCAGCAGCACACCCCTGCGCGTGCTGCTCATCGACGACGGCGCGCACCGCGTCAGCCTCATCCACGACGAACTGGCCCGGCTGGGCCACCTGGTGGTAGGCGTGCTCGATTCGGCCCTGCTCATCCACGACTGCGTGCTGCGCCTGCAGCCCGACGTGGTCATCGTCGACAGCGAAAGCCCCAGCCGCGACACGCTGGAGCACCTGGCCACCGTCTCGGCCCAGAGCCCGCGGCCGGTGGTGGTGTTCAGCGAAGACGCCAGCACCGCGCCCATGCAGCAGGCCTTGAAGGCCGGCGTCAGCGCCTATGTGATTGCCGGGCTGCAGCCACAGCGCCTGCTGCCGGTGCTGCAGGTGGCCATCGCCCGCTTCGAGCAAGACCGCGAACTGCGCGGCCAGCTGGAAGTGGCGCAAAGCGCGCTGAGCGAACGCAAGTTCGTCGAACGCGCCAAGGGCATCCTGATGGAAGAGATCGGCCTGTCGGAAACCCAGGCCTACGCCCACCTGCGCAAGCTGGCCATGGACCGCGGCCAGCGCCTGGCCCAGGTGGCCGAACGCGTGGTGCAGGCGCGTGAGCTCTTGAAGCCGCCCTCGGCCTGAAGCGGCGCTGCGCCGCACCAATTGCAGGCGGGCGGCGTGCCGTGCTGGTGCGGCCCGTCCGCGATGTGGCCTGCTGAAAGCGTGCTTTCCCAGGCAAGGCTGCTCTGGCACGCTGCGTGCTAGTGAACGGGCAGGCAGGTTGCACAACGGCGTGTGGCCTGCCCCCACGTTTCGGGCAAAGGCGTCCGACTCGCACCCCCTGGGGTCACCCAGGTGTTGCAGTCGCGACGCCTTTTTCTTTTGTCTTCTTCAGGAGCGGTCCATGCGGTCTTGCAAAAACATGCACGAGGGTCTGATGAGTGATCAACGCAGGCAGTTCATCAAGGGTTCGGCCGTGGCGGCCGCCGGTGCGGCGCTGCCCGGCGGGGCCTGGGCCGCAGGCAGCGATGCGCCGGAAAAGAAGGAAGTGAAGATCGGCTTCATCCCCCTGACCGATTGCGCCAGCGTGGTGATGGCCTCGGTGCTGAAGTTCGACGAGAAGTACGGCATCAAGATCATTCCCACCAAGGAAGCCAGCTGGGCCGGCGTGCGCGACAAGCTGGTCAACGGCGAACTCGACATGGCCCACGTGCTGTGGGGCCTGATCTACGGCGTGCACCAGGGCGTGGGCGGGCCGAAGAAGGACATGGCCATCCTGATGAACCTGAACCACAACGGGCAGGCCCTCACGCTGTCGAAGAAGCTGGCCGACAAGGGCGCGGTGGACGTGACCAGCCTGGCCAAGGTGATGGCCGCCGAGAAGCGCGACTACACCTTCGCGCAGACCTTCCCCACCGGCACCCACGCGATGTGGCTGTACTACTGGCTGGCCAGCGCGGGCGTGAACCCGATGCGCGACACCAAGGTCATCACCGTGCCGCCGCCGCAGATGGTGGCCAACATGCGCGTGGGCAACATGGACGGCTTCTGCGTGGGCGAGCCCTGGAACCACCGCGCCATCATCGACGGCATCGGCATCACGGCGGCCACCACGCAGGACATCTGGAAAGACCACCCCGAGAAGGCGCTGGGCACCACGTCCGACTTCGTCAAGAAGAACCCCAACACCTGCCGCGCGGTGATCATGGCCGTGCTGGAGGCCAGCCGCTGGATAGACGCCGGCCTGCAGAACAAGAACAGGATGGCCGAGACCATCGCCGAGAAGGCCTACGTCAACACCAGCGTCGACGCCATCAACCAGCGCATCCTGGGCCGCTACCAGAACGGCCTGGGCAAGACCTGGGACGACCCCAACCACATGAAGTTCTTCAACGACGGGTTGGTGAACTACCCGTACCTGAGCGACGGCATGTGGTTCCTCACGCAGCACAAGCGCTGGGGCCTGCTGAAGAGCCACCCCGACTACCTGGCCGTGGCGCGGCAGATCAACCAGACCGCGCTGTACAAGCAGGCCGCCGCGCAGCTGAAGATCAGCGTGCCCAAGAGCGACATGCGCAGCAGCAAGCTGATGGACGGCGTGGTGTGGGACGGCAGCAACCCGGCCCGCTACGCCGACGGCTTCAAGGTCAACGCCCTCGCGGCTTCCTGAGAAAGGGCCGGCCCATGGTCGCTGCCGTGTTTCATCAGACGGGGGCTGCCGGCACGGCAGCCGTTGCGGGCACCGAAGCGGCTGCGGGGCCCCACCCGCGCGCGCTGCCACCAGTGGCTGCCACTGCGGCCGCCGCACCCCGCCGCGAGCGCTGGCTGCCCGATTGGCGCAGCCTGTGGATGGTGGTGCTGCCGCCGGTGCTGGGCATGGCCCTGCTCGTGGCCATCTGGGCTGCGGCCACGGTGGGCGGCAACGCCAGCCTGCCCACGCCGGCCGTCACCTTCGAAGCGGCGGTGAAGCTGTTTTCCGACCCCTTCTACGACAACGGCCCCAACGACCAGGGCATAGGCTGGAACGTGCTGTTCTCGCTGGAGCGCGTGGCCGTCGGCTTCGGGCTGGCGGCGGCGGTGGGCATTCCCCTGGGTTTCATCATCGGCCGCTTCGACTTCATCGGCCGCATGTTCAGCCCCATCATCAGCCTGCTGAAGCCCGTGTCGCCGCTGGCCTGGCTGCCCATCGGGCTGCTGGTGTTCAAGAGCGCCAACCCGGCGGCGGTGTGGACCATCTTCATCTGCAGCATCTGGCCCATGGTGGTGAACACCGCGGTGGGCGTGCAGCGGGTGCCGCAGGACTATCTGAACGTGGCGCGCGTGCTGAACCTCAGCGAGTGGAAGGTCATCACCAAGATCCTCTTCCCCGCAGTGCTGCCGTACATGCTGACTGGCGTGCGCCTGAGCGTGGGCACGGCCTGGCTCGTCATCGTGGCGGCCGAGATGCTGACCGGCGGCGTGGGCATCGGCTTCTGGGTGTGGGACGAGTGGAACAACCTCAACGTCAAGCACATCATCGTGGCGATCTTCGTCATCGGCATCGTGGGCCTGGCGCTGGAGCAACTGCTGATGGCCATTGCGCGCCGCTTCAGCTACGACGATTGAAGGAGCGAAGCACATGAGCCACTTCATCGAAGTGCAGGGCGCCGAGATGGTGTTCAGCACGCGCAAGGGCAGCTTCCACGCGCTGCGCGACATCCACCTCACCGTGGACCAGGGCGAGTTCGTCACGCTCATCGGCCATTCGGGCTGCGGCAAGAGCACGCTGCTGAACCTGCTGGCCGGCCTGACGCGCCCCACCGCCGGCGTGCTGCTGTGCGACAACCGCGAGATCACCGCCCCCGGCCCCGAGCGCGGTGTGGTGTTCCAGAACCATTCGCTGCTGCCCTGGCTGAGCTGCTTCGAGAACGTGCACCTCGCGGTGGAACGTGTCTTCGGCGCGGCCGAGACCAAGGCACAGATGAAGGTGCGCACGCAGGCCGCGCTGGAACTGGTGGGCATGGGGCACGCGCTGAACAAGCGCCCGCACGAGATCAGCGGTGGCATGAAGCAGCGTGTGGGCATCGCGCGCGCGCTGGCCATGGAGCCCAAGGTGCTGCTGATGGACGAGCCCTTCGGCGCGCTGGATGCGCTGACGCGCGCGCGTCTGCAAGACGAGTTGCTGAAGATCGTGGCGCGCACCAAGAGCACGGTGGTGATGGTCACCCACGATGTCGACGAAGCCGTGCTGCTGAGCGACCGCATCGTGATGATGACCAACGGCCCGGCGGCCACCATCGGGCAGATCCTGCCCGTGACGCTGCCGCGCCCGCGCGACCGCATCGAGCTGGCCGAAGACCGCGAGTACGTGCACGCGCGCCGCGAGGTGCTTGATTTTCTGTACACGCGCCAGGGGCACGTGGAGAAAACCGCCGCCTGATATTGGGCCCCCAAGCTCGCTGGCGCTCGCTACCCCCCTTGGGGGGCCGTCCGCCAGCGGCCCGGCAAAGCCGGTTCCGCGGCGGGAAGCTTGGTCGTTTGGGTTCTCCTGCATTGACCAGCGTCGATCACTGAAGGACACGGAGTGGCTGCATGAAGAAGATGAAGCTCGTGATGGTGGGCAACGGCATGGCCGGCGTGCGCACGCTGGAAGAGCTGTTGAAGATCGCGCCTGATCTCTACGAGATCACCGTCTTCGGCGCCGAGCCCCACCCGAACTACAACCGCATCCTGCTGAGCCCGGTGCTGGCCGGCGAGCAGACGCTGGACGAGATCGTGCTCAACCCTCTCAGCTGGTATGCCGAGCACGGCATCACGCTGTACCTGGGCAAGACGGTGACGCAGATCGACCGCATCAAGCGCGTGGTGCGCGCCGCTGACGGTACCGAGGCGCCTTACGACCGCCTGCTGCTGGCCACCGGCAGCCTGCCTTTCATCCTGCCCGTGCCGGGCAAGGACCTGCAGGGCGTGCTGGCCTACCGCGACATTGCTGACACGCAGGCCATGATCGACGCGGCCACGAAGTACAAGCATGCCGTGGTCATCGGCGGCGGCTTGCTGGGCCTGGAGGCTGCCAACGGCCTGATGCTGCGCGGCATGCAGGTGACGGTGGTGCACATCCAGCCCTGGCTGATGGAGCGCCAGCTGGACGATGCGGCCGGCGGGCTGCTGCGCAAGAGCCTGGAAGAGCGCGGGCTGCGTTTCGAGATGGGCGCGCAGACCGAGGCGCTGATTCCCGACAAAGACGGAAGAGTCATGGCCGTGCGCTTCAAGGACGGCCGCGAGATCCCCGCCGACCTGGTGGTGATGGCCGCCGGCATCCGCCCGAACACGGCCCTGGCCGAGAGCGCGAACATCCACTGCCAGCGCGGCATCGTCGTCAGCGACACGCTGCAGACCATCACCGACGCCCGCATCTACGCCGTGGGCGAATGCGCCGCGCACCGCGGCATCGCCTACGGGCTGGTGGCGCCCCTGTTCGAGCAGGGCAAGGTCTGCGCCACGCACCTGGCGCAGTTCGGTATCGGCCGCTACACCGGCAGCCAGACCAGCACCAAGCTCAAGGTCACGGGCATCGACCTTTTCTCGGCCGGTGATTTCATGGGCGGCGAGGGCTGCGAGGACATCGTGCTCAGCGACCCCTACGCCGGCGTCTACAAGAAGCTGGTCATTCGAGATGACAAACTTGTTGGCGCCTGCCTCTATGGCGACACCGCCGACGGCAGCTGGTACTTCAAGCTGCTGCGCGACGGCCGCAGCGTGGCCGACATCCGCGAGCGGCTGATGTTCGGTGAGAATAACTTGGGCGACCACGGGCACGAAGGCCACAACAAGGCGGCCGCCATGGCCGACACCGATGAGGTGTGCGGCTGCAACGGCGTGACCAAGGGCAACATCTGCAAGGCCATCAAGGACAAGGGCCTGTTCACGCTGGACGAGGTGCGCAAGCACACCAAGGCCAGCGCGAGCTGCGGCTCCTGCACCGGCCTGGTGGAACAGCTGCTGATGTTCACCGCCGGCGGCGACTACAGCGCCGCGCCCAAGACCAAGGCGATGTGCGGCTGCACCGACCTGGGCCACCAGGCCGTGCGCGAAGCCATCAAGAGCCAGCACCTCACCACCATCGACGGGGTCTACAGCGCGCTGGCCTGGCGCACGCCCAACGGCTGCGCCAGCTGCCGCCCGGCCATCAACTACTACCTGCTGAGCACCTGGCCCAAAGAGGCCGTGGACGACCCGCAGAGCCGCTTCATCAACGAACGCAGTCACGCCAACATCCAGAAAGACGGCACCTACAGCGTGATTCCGCGCATGTGGGGCGGCATGACCAGTGCCGACGAACTGCGCCGCATCGCCAACGCGGTGGACAAGTTCAAGATCCCCGCGGTGAAGGTGACGGGCGGCCAGCGCATCGACCTGCTTGGCGTGAAGAAGGAAGACCTGCCCGCGGTTTGGCAGGAGATCGGCATGCCCAGCGGCCACGCCTACGCCAAGGCCCTGCGCACGGTGAAAACCTGCGTGGGCAGCGAGTGGTGCCGCTTCGGCACGCAAGACAGCACGAAGATGGGCCAAGACCTGGAGCGTGCGCTGTGGCGCATGTACGCGCCGCACAAGGTGAAGCTGGCGGTGAGCGGCTGCCCGCGCAACTGTGCGGAGAGCGGCATCAAGGACGTGGGCGTGATCGGCGTCGATTCCGGCTGGGAGCTGCACATCGCCGGCAACGCGGGCATCAAGACCGAGGTGGGGCAGTTCTTCATCAAGGTGAAGACGCCCGAGGAGGTGCTGGAGTACAGCGGCGCCTTCCTGCAGCTCTACCGCGAAGAGGGCTGGTACCTTGAGCGCACCGTGCACTACGTGGCGCGCGTGGGCATGGCGCACGTGAAGGCCAAGGTGCTGGACGACGCCGTCAACCGCAAGGCCTTGTGGGAGCGCCTGCAGTTCAGCCTGGACGGCGAGCCCGACCCCTGGTTCGAGTTCGAGAAGGCGCAGGTCGACCTGCGGCAGTTCGAGCCCATCAAGCCCGAGGTGCAGGTCGAACTCGCTGCGCTGGGTGGCGCGAAGGAGACCGCATGAACGCCGCCAGCACCTGGGTGCCCATCTGCCGCGTCGACGACATCCCGCGCCTGGGCGCGCGCCGCGTGGCGCGGCCGCAAGGCGGCGCGGTGGCTGTCTTCCGCACCGCCGACGACCGCGTGTTCGCGCTGCTCGACCGCTGCCCGCACAAGGGCGGGCCGCTCTCGCAAGGCATCGTCACCGCCGATGGCGTGGCCTGCCCGCTGCACAACCAGGTGATCGGCTTGGCCGACGGCTGCGCGCGCGCGCCTGACAACGGCTGCACGCCCACCTTCGCCGTGCAGCTGCAGGGCACGCAGGTGCTTCTGAACGCGCAAGAGCTGCGCGAGCATGCGCTCGACGCCGCGCTGACCTGAAGCGATGGGCGCTGAAGCGCGCGAAACCCGCAGCACCTGCCCCTACTGCGGCGTGGGCTGCGGTGTGGTGATCGAGAGCCGCGGCGCGCAGATCACCGGCGTGCGCGGCGACCCCGAACACCCCGCCAACTTCGGCCGCCTGTGCACCAAGGGGCAGACGCTGCACCTCACGGCCGCGGCCCATCTGCAGCCGCAGCTGCGCGCGCTGCAGCCCCTGCGCCGCGCTGTGCGCGACCAGCCGCTCATGGCGGTGGGCTGGGACAGCGCACTCGACGAAGTGGCGCAGCGCCTGGCCCGCACCGTGCAGCAGCACGGGCCCGATGCCGTGGGGCTGTACCTGTCTGGGCAACTGCTCACCGAGGACTATTACGTCTTCAACAAGCTGGCCAAGGGCCTGCTGGGCACCAACAACGTCGACACCAACTCGCGCCTGTGCATGAGCAGCGCCGTGGCCGGCTACAAGCAGAGCCTGGGGGCCGATGCGCCGCCGGCCTGCTACGAAGACCTGGATCATGCCGCCACCGTGTTCATCACCGGCAGCAACATGGCCTGGGCGCACCCGGTGCTCTTCCGCCGCCTGGAAGACGCGCGCCGTGCGAACCCGGCGCAGCGCTGGGTGGTGGCCGACCCGCGCCGCACCGAAACCGCCGCCATGGCCGACCTGCACCTGCAGCTGCTGCCCGGCACCGACGTGGTGCTGCACCACGCGCTGCTGCATGTGATGCTGTGGGAAGGCCTCACCGACCCCGCGTACATCGCCGCCCACACCACCGGCTTCGAGGCGCTGCGCGACCGCGTGCGCGAGTTCAGCCCGGCCGTGGCCGCCAAGACCTGCGGGCTGAAGGCCGAAGACATCGTGCAGGCCGCGCGCTGGTTCGCGGGCGTGCAGCCTGAGCTTGCCCTCACGGGCCCGGGCCCGCGCGCGCCCACGCTCAGCCTGTGGTGCCAGGGCCTGAACCAGAGCAGCAGCGGCACCGACAAGAACAGCACCCTCATCAACCTGCACCTGGCCACCGGGCAGCTGGGCCGGCCGGGCGCGGGCCCGCTGTCCTTGACCGGCCAGCCCAACGCCATGGGCGGGCGCGAGGTGGGCGGCCTGGCCAACCTGCTGAGTGCCCACCGCGACCTGGCCAACCCGCAGCACCGCGCCGAGGTGGCCGCACTCTGGGGCGTGCCCAGCGTACCGGCCGAGCGCGGCAAGAGCGCGGTGCAGATGTTCGAGGCGGCAGCCGATGGGCAGATCAAGGCGCTTTGGATAGCCTGCACCAACCCGGCCCAGAGCCTGCCCGACCAGGCCACCGTGCGCCGCGCGCTGCAGCGCGCCGAGTTCGTGGTGCTGCAAGAGGCCTACACCACCACCGCCACCGCGGCCTATGCCGATGTGCTGCTGCCTGCCACCAGCTGGGGCGAAAAGAGCGGCACGGTGACGAACAGCGAACGCCGCGTCACCCGCGTGCGCGCCGCCGTGCCGCCGCCGGGCGAGGCGCGTGACGACTGGGCCATCGCCGTGGCCGTGGCGCAGCGCATCGAAAAGCAGCTGCCGCCCGCGCGCAGCGAAGCGCGGCGGCAGGGCCATCACGCTCATACGCTGTTCCCCTACGACACACCCGAAGACATCTGGCGCGAACACCGCGAAAGCACGCGCGGGCGTGATCTCGACATCACCGGCCTCAGCTACGCCCGGCTGGACCAGGCGCCCCAGCAATGGCCGCTGCCCGAAGGTGCGGCACACGGCAGGGCGCGGCTCTATGCCGATGGCGTGTTCCCCACGCCCGATGGCCGCGCGCGCTTCGTCGCCCCGGCCTGGCGTGCGGTGGCCGAGCCGCGCGATGCGCGCTACCCCATCGCCCTGACCACCGGCCGCCTGCGCGACCAGTGGCATGGCGCCAGCCGCACCGGCACGCTGGGCCGGCTGTTTGCGCACACGCCCGAGCCCACGCTGGACCTGCACCCCCAAGAGCTGGCGCGCCGCCGCTGGCAGCCGGGCGAGCTGGTGCGCGTGGCCTCGCGGCGCGGCGCACTGGTGCTGCCGGTGGCCGCCAATGCCGCGGTGGCGCCGGCCCAGGCGCACATCGCGATGCACTGGGGCAGCGAGTGGGTGTCGGGCGATGGCGTGAACGGCCTCACCAGCGCCGCCGTGTGCCCCACTTCGCACCAGCCCGAGCTGAAACACGCCGCCGTGCGCGTGGAAGCCGCCGCGCTGCCTTGGCAGATGGCGGCGGCTGCCTGGCTGCCGGCGGGCCAGGCCTGGCCGGGCCGCGAGCGTTTGCGCGCGCTGTTCGCGGTGCTGCACGCAGCCGGCGGCTATGCGCATTGTGTGCCTTTCGGTCGCGAAGCCGACGAAGCGCCTTCAGCTGAGGGCGCGCCTTCCAACACCGCAGCGGCCACGCAGCCTTCGATGCCAGCACCGCCGCTCACCGGCCTGCGCTGGCGCGCCGCCCTGCCTGCCGCTGCCGACGCCAGCCTCCTGCAGGCCCTGGTGCAGGCCGTGGCCGAAGCCCTGGGCCTGGACCCGCAGCAAGGCCCCTTGCTGCAGTACGCCGACGCCCGGCAGGCCCAGACGCGCCGCATGGCCCTGCGCGAAGACGGCAGCCTGCGTGCCTACCTGCTGGCTGGCGACACCGCCGCCGATGCCTGGGTGCTGCCCCTGCTGCAAGGCGGCGGCCAGGCTGCTGCCATGGGCCGCGCGTTGCTGGCCGCGCGTGCCGCCCCGCCGCAGTTGCTGGCCGCACCCAGCCCACAGGTCTGCGCCTGTTTCGATGTGAGCGAAGCGCGCATCGTCCAGGCCGCCGCACAGGCCGAAGGTGAGCCCGCGCAACGCCTGCAGGCCGTGCAGCAGGCCCTGCAGTGCGGCACACGCTGCGGCTCTTGCCTGCCCGCCGTGAAGGCCCTGCTGCAGAAGACGCCCTGCGCGCAAGAACCCCTGGAGGCCGCGCCATGAAGCCCGACACGCCTTCCGGCTTGCAGGCCCAACACCCGGCCGCGCCTTTCCCCGCTCCCTTTCCCGTGCACCTGGTGGGCGCAGGCCCGGGCGACCCCGAACTGCTCACGCTGAAAGCCGTGAAGGCCCTGCGCCAGGCCACGCTGGCGCTGGTGGACGACCTCGTGCACCCCGGCGTGCTGAAGTTCCTGCGCCGCAGCGCGCGCGTGGTGCACGTGGGCAAGCGCGGCGGCTGCGCCAGCACGCCGCAGGCCTTCATCGAAAGGCTGATGGTGGCCGAGGCCCTGCGCGGTGAACGGGTGGTGCGTCTGAAGGGCGGCGACCCCTACGTCTTCGGCCGTGGCGGCGAAGAGGCCGATGCGCTGCGCGCCGCCGGTGTGCCGGTGGTGGTGGTCAGCGGCCTCACCGCCGGCCTGGCCGGGCCCGCCGCCCTGGGCCTGCCGGTGACCGACCGCCGCCACACCCGCGGCGTGGTGTTGGTCACCGGGCACACGGGCGAAGACGGGGCCGATGAACCCGACTGGCCGGCGCTGGCGCGCTGCGGCCTCACGCTGGTGGTCTACATGGGCGTGGCGCGGCTGGCGCACATCGTGGCCTGCCTGCAGGCTGGGGGCCTGCCGTCGCACACCCCAGCGGCCGTGGTGTGCAGCGCCCACACGCCGCAGCAGCGCCAGGCCTTGTGCACCCTGGGCGCGCTGTGCGCCACGGTGCAGCGCGAAGGCCTGGCCAGCCCGGCCATCGTGGTGGTGGGGGATGTGGTGCAGGCCAGCCCGCATTGGGCGGTGGCCGGTGCGCCCTTCAGCGCGTCAGCCGCTGGCGCTTGCGGTGCCTCAGCGCCCGGTGCTGCCCGCGAACTTCTCCACGCGCTCGGTCGGGCCTGAAACGATCAGCAGGTCGCCCGGCTGCACGCGGCTGCCCGGTGTGGCGTGCTGGAAGTCCTCGCCCAGCCGCTTGATGCCCACCACCGTGATGCCGAATCTCTCGCGCACTGCGGCGTCGGTGAGGGTCTTGCCGTGGGTCAGCGCAGGGGCGTGGATGTTCGCGATGGCAAAGCCGTCGTCGAGCTCGATGTAGTCGATCATGCGGCCCGAGATGAGGTGGGCCACGCGCTCGCCCATGTCGGCTTCCGGGTAGACGACGTGGTGCGCGCCCATGCGCTGCGCGATCTTGCCGTGCTCTTCGGTCAGCGCCTTCACCCAGATGTCGCGCAGGCCCAGTTCGGTGAGCGCCATCAGCGTCATCAGGCTCGAACCCAGGTTGTCGCCGATGCCGATGATGGCGTGGCGGAAATCGGCCACGCCCAGCTGGCGCAGCACCATCTCGTTGGTGGCGTCGGCCTGCACGGCGTGGGTCAGGCGGTCGGCCCAGGCCTGCACGGGGTCGGCGTCGCGGTCGATGCCCATCACGTCATGGCCCAGGCTCATCAGCGACTGCGCCACGGCGCCGCCGAAGCGCCCCAGCCCGATGACGACCACGCTGTCGCCTTGCGCGAAGGCGAACTGTTCGGTGAACAACTTACCCAACAACGGGATGCTCCTCGGGGTAGCGGTAAGGCATGCGGCGCTCGCCGAGTGCCAGGGAAGTGGCCAGCGTGATGGTGCCCACGCGGCCCACGTACATCAGCACCACCAGCATCAGCTGGCCGGTGGGTGGCAGCTCGGCCGTGATGCCGGTGGACAGCCCCACCGTGCCGAAGGCCGAGATCACTTCGAAGATCACCTTGTCGGTGGGCAGGTCGGTCACGCGCAGGATGACCAGGGTGCCCAGCACCACCATCGCGCTGCCCAGCACCAGCACCGTGATGGCCTGCCGCTGCGCCGTAGGGCACACGCGGCGGCCGAAGGCTTCGCTGTCGGGGCGGCCGCGTACCTCGGCCACCACCAGCAGCACGAGGATGAAGACCGTGGCCACCTTCACGCCACCGGCCGTGCCCGCGCTGCCGCCGCCCACGAACATCAGCAGGTAGTGCAGCGCCCAGCTTTCCTGCGTGAGCTGGCCGATGTCGACGGCGTTGAAGCCCGCCGTGCGGGCCGAGACCGAGGCGAAGGCCGCGCCGAGCAGCTTGTCGCCCAGGCTCATCGGGCCCAGGGTGCGGGGGTTGCCCCATTCGAACACCAGCAGGGCCAGCGCGCCGCCCACCAGCAACACCGCGCTGCCCGAGAGCGTCAGCTTGGTGTGCAAGGACCAGTGGTGCGGGTCCCAGCGCTTGGCGCGCAGGTCTTGCAGCACCGGAAAGCCGATACCGCCGATGAAGATGCCCAGCATCACTGGCACCAGCACCCAGGCGTCGGAGGCATAACGCATGAGGCTGTCGCCGTGCAGCGAGAAGCCCGCGTTGTTGAAGGCCGAGACGGCATGGAAGAGGCCGCTCCACGCAGCTTCGCCCCAGGGCAGGCCGTGGCCGTGGTGCAGCCGCAGTGTCAGCGCGAGTGCCAACGCTGCCTCGCACACCAGCGTGACCACCAGCACCACGCGCGCCACGCTGGAGACATCGCCCAGGCCCACGGTGTGGGTCTCGGCCTGCGTCAGCAGGCGCGTGCGCAGGCGCAGCGAGCGGTTGACCATCAGCCCCAGCAAGGCGGCGGCCGTCATCAGCCCGAAGCCGCCCAGCTGGAACAGGAGCATCACGACGGCCTGGCCGAAGGGCGACCAGTAGGTGCCGGTGTCCACCACCACCAGGCCCGTGACGCACACCGCCGACACGGCCGTGAACAGCGCCGTCAGCCAGGGCGCGGCCTGGCCTTCGGCTTGCGACAGCGGCAGCCGCAGCAGCAAGGTGCCCACGGCGATGAGCAGCAGGAACAGCAGCGCCACGGCGCGGCTGGGGTGAAGAAGGCGTTTCGGCATGGGGCGACAGCCGGTCCATTCTGGGCAGCGTGCGGCGCCGGGCCAAGGCCGTGGCGGCCGTCTTGATGGTTTCTTGATGCGCGCCCGGCCAGTCTTGTGGCGGCCTTGATGCTCAGGGCGCAGGCGGTGCCTGGGCGCGGTCCGGCCGTCCACTACAGTGCCTGCGTGGCTGCCAACATGAACCCCCCGCACCCGCCCCCACACCCGCCCCGGCCCTGGCACGCCCGGCGCTCGGGCTGGACGGCCTACGCCGCTGCCGCGGCCTTGTGTGCGGCCGCCGCGCTGCTGGCCGCGCCGCTGGCCCACACGCTGGACATCGCCAGCCTGGCGCTGGTGTTCATGCTGGCGGTGGTGGTGGCCGCCGCGCTGTTCGGGCGCGGGCCGGCCTTGCTGGCGGCGGGCCTGTCGGTGTTGCTGCTGAACGTGGTGTTCGTGCCGCCGCGTTTTTCCCTGGCCGTGGCCGACGAACGCCTGTTCTTCACCTTCGCGGTGATGCTGGCGGTGGGCCTGGTGGTGGGGCAGCTCACGGCCGGGCTGAAGGCGCAGGCGCTGGCGGCGCAAGAACGCGAGCAGCGCGTGCGCAGCCTCTACGAGATCTCGCGCGAACTGGGCGGCGCGCTGGCAGTGGAGCAGGTGGCCCAGGCCATCTCCCGCTTCGCCGCGGCGCAGTGGGGCGGCAGTGCCGTGCTGTGGGTGCTGGCGCGCGATGGCGAACTGCGCGCCGTGGCGGCGGAGGAGGGTGCCGCTTCGCAGGACCCGGCCGCATGCGAAGCGCTGGCCCCCCTGGCCCCCCTGGCCCGTTGGGCCGTGACGCAGGGCCGCGCCGCCGGGCGCGGCACCGAGCACCAGCCGGACCACCCGGCCCTGGTGCTGCCCCTGCGCGCGCCCATGGCCGTGCGCGGTGCGCTGGCGGTGCAGCGCGCCGATGGCCAAGGCTGGTCGGCCGATGAACGGCGCCTGCTCAGCACCTGCGCCACCTTGCTGGCCGGCACGCTGGAGCGCCTGCACTACATCGACGTGGCGCAGGCCACGGCGCTGGAGATCGAAGGCGAAAGGCTGCGCAACACCTTGCTCTCGGCCCTGTCGCACGACCTGCGCACACCGCTGGCCTCGCTGGTGGGGCTGGCCGAATCGCTGCGGCTCACGCGCCCCGCGCCCAGCCTGCAGCAGGCCGAGATTGCCGACGCCATGGCCGCTTCCGCGCGGCGCATGAGTGCGCTGGCCACCAACCTGCTGGACATGGCCCGTCTGCACGCCGGCGCCGTGCGGCTGGACCTGCAATGGCAGCCGCTGGAAGAGGTGGTGGGCAGCGCGCTGGCCGCCAGCGCGCCCTGGCTGGCGCAGCACCCGGTGCGCGTGCAGCTGGCCGAAGACCTGCCCTGGGTGCGCATCGACGCGGTGCTGGTCGAGCGTGTGCTCGTGAACCTGCTGGAGAACGCCGTGAAGTACACCCCGCCGGGCACCTGGGTGGTGGTGTCGGGCGTGGCCCGGGCCGAGGGGGTGGAGCTCGCGGTGCAGGACGGCGGGCCCGGCCTGCCACTGGGGCGCGGCGAAGACCTGTTCAAGAAGTTCGAGCGCGGTGAGCGCGAGGGCGCCACCCCGGGCGTGGGCCTGGGGCTGGCGCTGTGCCGCGCCATCGTCGAAGCGCATGGCGGCACCATCCATGCCGAAAGCCCGGCCAGCGGCGGCGCACGCTTCGTGGTGTGCTTCCCGCGCGGTCTGCCGCCGCCCCTGCCGCCCGCCGAAGAGGCGGCGGCTGCAGCCGAAATGGCCGAGATGGCCGAAGCCGCTGAAGTCAGCCCTTTGGCCGAGGGCACAGCCGCCCCTGACGGCAGCCGCGAAGCCCCGAAAGGCCCGGCGACATGAGCGGCCTGCCCCTGGTCAAGTGTGAGGGCCAGCCTTCGCGCGTGCTGGTGGTGGAAGACGACGCCGACATCCGCCGTTTCGTGCGCGTGGCGCTGGAATCCGAGGGCCATGACGTGACCGAGGCCGCCACCCTGCAGCGTGGCCTGATCGAAGCCGGCACGCGCCGCCCCGACCTCGTGGTGCTGGACCTCGGCCTGCCCGATGGCGACGGCGTCGACTTCATCCGCGAGTTCCGCAGCTGGTCTTCATCGCCCGTGCTGGTGCTGTCGGCGCGGGCTGCCGAGCTCGACAAGATTCGCGCGCTGGACAGCGGTGCCGACGACTACCTCGTCAAGCCCTTCGGCTCGGGCGAACTGCTGGCGCGCACGCGGGCCCACCTGCGGCGGCGGCTGCACCACACCGGCGCCGACGAAGCCGCCTTCGTCTTTGGCGATGTCACGGTGGACCGTGCGCGCCGCAAGGTGCTGCGCGCGGGCGAACCGGTGCACCTCACGCCCATCGAATACCGCCTGTTGCTGCTGCTGACCGCGCGGCCCGACCGCGTGCTCACCCACCGCTTCCTGCTGCAGGAGCTGTGGGGCCCCAGCCATGCCGAGCACGTGCACTACGTGCGCGTGCACATGGGCAACCTGCGCAAGAAGATCGAGGCCGACCCTTCGCAGCCGAAATGGCTGCTCACCGAAAGCGGCGTGGGCTACCGCTTCGCCAGCCAGCCGGCCTGAACGCGCGCCAGCCCTGCGCCGGCCCTTCGCGGGCCCCGCAAAACACCCGGTGCGCAGCCGCGGCGGCTTCGCTACATTGCCCCCGCGGGGGCCGTGGCGCCCCGCGTTCCACCCCCTCACGGAGTACCCATGGCCCTGCCTGTCCTTGCTCGTTCGCGGCCCAGTTCGCTGCTTCGTTCGCTGCTTTGTTCGCTGTTTGCCGGTGCGGGCTTCGTGCTGGCCGGCTGTTCCTCGCTCGGCGGCCCCAACGACCTGGCCGGCCCGCCCGGCGCCACCTACCCCACCAGCAAGTCACCGATGGCTTACGCGCAGTGCCTCAGGCCGCTGTGGCAGGCCACCCGGGTGGTGGGTGGCAAGGCCACGGTCGACACCGTGCCCGGGCCCAACGGCAGCCTGCGCATGACCCTGAACATCGCGGGCGCGCCCGGCCGGGTGCTGGAGATCCTGCCGCAGGGCAGTGGCGCCACCGTGCGCTACTGGAACCGCAGCAACGACTGGGGCGGCGGCGGCGCCACCAAGCCCAAGGCCGTGGTGGACATGGAAAGCTGCCTCTGAGCCTCTGAGCTTCACGCGCCGGCGCAGGCTGCCGGCAGCCGCTGGCAGGCGCAGGGCTGCGCCCATGCGGCACACTCCCGCGCCATGCCCGACACCGGCCCCCTGCGCGGCTTGCGCGTCATCGAACTGGCTGCCATCGGCCCCGTACCGCTGGCCGGCATGCTGCTGGCCGACCTGGGCGCCGATGTCGTGCGCATCGACAGGCCCCAGCCCAGCGGCCTGGGCCTGAACCTGCCCCCCGAGCGCGACATCCACGCGCGCGGCCGGCGCAGCATCGCGCTCGACCTCAAACAAACGGCCGGGCGCGATGCCGCGCTGCGCCTCATTGCCGGGGCCGATGTGCTGCTGGAAGGCCTGCGCCCCGGCGTGACTGAGACCTTGGGCCTGGGCCCGGCCGAATCCCACGCGCTGAACCCGGGCCTGGTCTACGGCCGCATGACGGGCTATGGCCAGACCGGCCCGCTGGCCCACACCGCCGGGCACGATCTGAACTACATCGCGCTGGCCGGCGTGCTGCACGCCATCGGCCCGGCCGGCGGCAAACCCGTGCCGCCGCTGAACCTGGTGGGCGACTACGGCGGCGGCGCGCTCTACCTGGCCTTCGGCGTGATGGCGGCGCTGTTCGAGCGCCAGCGCTCGGGCCTGGGGCAGGTGGTGGACGCCGCCATGGTGGACGGCGCGGCTTCGCTGGCCTCTATCTTCTGGGGCCTGCAGGGCCAGCGCGGGCCCGGCGGCTGGCGGCCCGAACGCGGCCAGAACCTGCTGGATGGCGGCGCGCCTTTCTACGACACCTATGAAACCGCCGATGGCCGCTACATCAGCCTGGCCGCGCTGGAGCCGAAGTTCTTCGTGTTGCTGGCGCAGGCGCTGGGGCTGGACGAACGTTTCGTGCAGGGCCAGCACGACCGCGCGCTGTGGCCCGAGATGCGCGCGGCCATGGCCGCGGCCGTGAAGCAGCGCAGCCGCGACGACTGGTGCGCGCGGCTGCAGGGCAGCGACAGCTGCTTCGCCCCTGTGCTCAGCTTCGAAGAGGCCGCGAGCCACCCCCATGCCCAGGCGCGCGGGGCCTTCGTCACGGTGGACGGCCTGCTGCAGCCAGCGCCGGCCCCGCGTTTCAGCCGCACACCGGCGGGCCCGGTGCGCCCGCCCCCGGCCCCGGGCGCGCAGGGCGCCGCGCTCCTGCGCGAAGCCGGCTTTACCGACACCGAGATCGCCGCGCTGCGCGCGGCCGGAGCCTTGCGATGACCTCCACCTGGTACGAACCCCCCGCCGGCACGCGGCCATCGGCTTCCTTGCTGCTGCTGCGCGATGGCGCTGATTCGGCCACTGATTCGGCCACTGATGCGGCCACCGATGCGGCCCGTGGTGGCCTGGAAGTGCTGATGCTGCGCCGCGCCGAACGCGACGGCGACCAGCGCAGCGGTGCCGCCGTCTTCCCCGGCGGGCAACTCGACGCGCGCGACCGCGCGGCGCATGCGCTCTGCGCCGGCCCCAGCGACGCCGAGGCCAGCGAGCGCCTGGGCCTGGCCGAAGGCGGGCTCGATTACCTCATCGCTGCCGTGCGCGAAACCTTCGAGGAAGCCGGCCTGCTGCTGGCCACGGCCACAGCGCCTCTCGACCCCGCCGCGCTGCACCCCTGGCGCGAGCGCCTGCAGTCGGGCGAAGCCAGCTTCGTCGACTTCTGCACCGCCACTGGCGTGCAGCCCGATCTGCGCGGCCTGGTGTACGCCGCGCACTGGCTCACGCCCCGCGGCGCACCCAAGCGTTTCGACACACGCTTCTTCGCGGCCCTCGCCCCCAGCGGCCAGCAGGCCACCGTCGACCACGGCGAGGCCGTGGCGCTGATGTGGCTGCGCCCCGCGCAGGCGCTGGACCCGGCGCTGGGCCTGAAGCTGCTGCCCGTGACGCGTGAATTGCTGAAGGAGCTGGCCGGTTTTGCCGATGCCGCCAGTGCACTGGCGGCTTATGGCGCCCGCGCCACCGTGCCGCTGGTGGAACCACGCCGCGCGCTCACCGCCCGCGGCCCGGGCGTGGTGTTGCCGCACGAGCTGCCCTACGCCGAAGTGGGCCGGCTCGACCCGCAAGGCCACGGCGAGGTGCACGCCACGCTGCAGGCCGGGCGCGTGGTGGACTTGTCGGTGCACCCGCAGGCGCGGGTGCTGCGCATCACCGCGCCCAACCCTGGGCCCATGACCGGCCCCGGCACCAACACCTACCTGGTCGGCAGCGCCGAACCTGGCAGCGGCTGGACGGTCATCGACCCCGGCCCCGCACTCGACGGCGCGGGTGCGCCGCACCTGCAGGCGCTGCTGGGCGCCATCGCCGAACGCGGCGGCCGGCTGGAGCGCATCCTCGTCACGCACACCCACCGCGACCACTCGCCAGGCGCCGCCGCGCTGGCTGCCGCCACGGGCGCGCCGGTGTGGGGCCGTGTGGCCGCGCACCCCGAGTGGCAGGACGAGAGCTTCCGCCCCGCGCACCAGCCGCAGCACGGCGAACGCATCCCGTGCGGCGAAGGTGCCACGCTGCGCGTGTGGCACACGCCCGGCCACGCCAGCAACCACCTGTGCTACCTGCTGGAAGAAGAAGGCCTGCTCTTCACCGGCGACCACGTCATGCAGGGCAGCACCGTGGTCATCAACCCGCCCGACGGCGACATGGCGGCCTACCTGCGGTCGCTGCAAGAGCTCTTGGAAGAGCCCTTGCAGTGGCTGGCCCCGGGCCACGGCTTCCTGGTGGCGCAGCCGCACGCGGTGCTGCGCGCGCTGATCGCGCACCGCCTCAAGCGCGAAGCCAAGGTGCTGGCGGCGCTGCAGCGGCACGGCCCGGCAGCACTGGAAGGTCTGGTGCCGTCGGTGTACGACGACGTGCCGGCCGCGCTGCACGGCGTGGCGCAGCGTTCGCTGTGGGCGCACCTCTTGAAGCTGCAGGGCGAGGGGCGTGCCGCACTCGACAGCGAAGACCGTTGGTTGGCCCATCCCGCGGCCCATCCGGCGGCCCTGGCGGCAGACCGCCGCTGAAGCCGGTTTTCAGCGGCCCGCCGGCCCTGCATTCCGCCGCGGCCCTCGGCCGGCCGTGGCAGCATCGCGGCATGGAAACGGTGCTGCGCGACGCGACCGCCGAAGACGCGCTGGTCCTCGGTGTGCTGGGCACGCAGGTGTTCCTGGACACCTACGCCACCCGGGGCATCCGGCCGCTGCTGGCGCGCGAGGTGCGCGAGCATTTCTCCACCGAGACCGTCGCCGCGCTGCTGGCGCAGACAGGAATGCACTTCCTACTGGCCGAGCGAGACGGGCATCTCATCGGCTTCGTGCAGCTGGCCTTGGGGGTGCACCAGCCGCTGGTGCGGGCCGAGCCCGTCGCCGAGCTGCAGCGCCTGTATGTGCAGCAGCGCTTCCAGGGCCAGGGCGTGGGCAAGGCCCTGGTGGCCGCGGCAGCCGCACGCGCGGCGGCCTGGGGCGCCCAGGCGCTGTGGCTCACCGCCTGGGTAGGCAACCAGCACGCGCTGGACTGGTACCGCCGCCAGGGCTGGCGCGAGCTGGGTTCCACCGACTACGTGTTCGAGGACGAACGCTTCGAGAACCGCGTGTTTTTGATGGCCCTGCCTCGACCCCAGTCGCCGCCTTGAGCTCGTCGGCGACCCGCTGGCGGGGTCAGTCGCGCAGGCGGGTGAAGTTGAGTGCGAACGAGTCGCCGGGTACTGAGACGACCATGTCCTGCACCATCACCAGCTTCATTTCGAACCTCGTGTGCATGCGGGCTGCGGCCTCGCGCACCTTCTGCACCGCGGGCAGCAGCAGCCCGATCGCCACCGGCCCGGCCGGCGCGCCGATGAAGCCGATGCCGGTGGCGCCTTGCGCCGGGCCTGACTCATCGGGCCAGACCAGCAGGGCGGGCAGGGCGCCGCTGAAGGGGCGTGCCATGGGCGGCCCCAGCGCAAGGCCGGCTCGTCGCAGGGCCGCCAGCGTGGACTGCAGCGTCGGCCCCTGCGAGCCCAGCGCGATGGCCGTGGCGCCAGGGCCCGCACGCCGCAGCTCTTGCACCAGGGCCTGCAGGGTGACGCTGGGGCCGCTGACTGCGGCTGAATGCACGCTGCCATCGCTGTAGGCGAACTGGACGCCGCCGGGGTGGGTTGCCATGGGGAACTCCTGGGCACTATGGCCGGTCATGGGTGTGGATGAGAGGTGCGCAGCGCCCATGAGGTATGGCGCGCGTGGCCTTGGCTGGGGCCCCGCAGGCCATCCAGGGGCGGCAGGCCGTCACCGGCCAGGGCCGGTTCTTCACTGAACGGCCGCATCCGCCCGGGCGCCCCAGCGCCTGCGCGCCACCAGCACCAGCAGGCCGGCGCCCAGCGACAACCAGGTGGCGGGTTCGGGCACCACGGCCACGCGCAGGTCGCCTTCGGTGTAAAGCGCCGAGGTGTCCCAGACCCAGCCGTCGCTCAGCCCGGGCAGGCGCAGCGCATCGAAGCTGCCCGCCACGCCGGCCTGGAACACGAAGAGGTCGAAGACCTGGCCCACCTGCGGCACGAAGCCGTCGATCAACACCACCTCCAGCTGCGCACCGGCGTCCAGCGTCAACAGGCCTGTGACGGTGATGCGGTCGTGCTGGGTGCCTGGCGTGGTGCCGCCCAGTTCCATCGTCAGCGTACTGGCCAGCTGGGTTTCGCCCAGCACCACGTCGGCCGGCGAATTGCCCGGCGCGAAACCGCCCTCGAAGCGGTGGTAGGCGCCGGCGCCGTTGGTGGTGAAGCTGCCGGCGCCGTTGACCGGGCCGAAATAGACCAGCTGCGAGCCGGCACTCGCGCGCAGCTCGCCGTTGTTGGTGACGGCGTCCCAGAACGTGGTCTGGTTGCCGCCGCTGGCGATGATGCGGGCCCCTTCGGCGTTGTTCACGCGGCCGTGCACCGAAGCCCCACCAAAGCCGATGTGCACCTGGCTGCGGTTGTCCAGCCCGTCGGCAAAGCGCGCCGTGCCGCCATCGATGCGCACCGTGCCCAGCCGGTTCTGCCAGTTGCCGGCCACGCGCACTTCGCCACCCGCCAGCACTTCCAGCACGCCGTTGCTCGTGTGCTGGCTGCCTGCGCCCCCCAGGCGCAGCACCTGGCCGGCGCCCGCGCGCACCTCGCCGCCCGTCATCACGCTCAGGCCTGCTTCGAGCGAGCCGCTGCCGGTGACCAGGCCGCCCTGGGCCACGTTGAAGGTGTAGCGGTTGTCCTGGTACAGGCGGGTGTTGGCGCTGCAGTTGCTGAAGCCGCAGCCCACCTGCAGCGTGCCGGCGAGTTGCACGTCGGCCGCGATGACGCCGTCGCCAGTGAGCGTGCCACTGCGCTCCACCACGATGGTGTTCGTGGACGTGAGCACCGCGCCCGCCGACAGCCGCAGCCGCATCTGCCCGGCCGCGGGGCCCCCGGCGGCACCCACCACCAGGCTGCGCACCTCGGCCGCTTCGCTGAGCTCCACCGTCTGGCTGGAAGGATGCGCCAGCACCATGTCCAGGAAGCGGCTGGGCCCCTGGCCCACGCCGCTGTTCCAGGCGCCGCCGTCGGTGAAAGAGCCGTCGCCAGTGGCGGCCCAGCGCAGCGTGCCCTGGGGGGTGAGCAGCACCGAAGTGAAGCCCTGCGTGCGCGCCAGGATCTGGCCATGGCGGTTGACGTCGACGGCCTGCGTCAGGCGCTGGCTGCCGGTGGCCGCCACGGCCAGCCAGTCGTTCAGGTCGTGCATGCCCTGCGCGCCGGCCACGACCGCACGACCACTGAAGTTTTCATCGACCGAGCTGCCCACCACGAGGTTGAAGTCGTTGATGGCCACGGCCGTCGAGCTGTGGTCCAGCCGCCCCAGCGAGCGCATCTGCCCGCCGCTCCAGATGAAGGCTTCGGCCGGTCCGTTTTCGCTGAGGTTGGCACTGCCCACCACGACGCCGCGGTTGTTGATGTCCAGAGCCTGTGAGCTGTTGCCCCCCAGCGAGCCCAGGTTCACGACCGTGCCGTTCTGCCACAGGGTGGCGCGCGTGACGCCGTCCGCCAGGGTCGACCGGCCCACCACCACGCCGGCGTCATTGATGGCGGTGGTGCTGGCTGAAAAGCTGCTCAGGCGCGGCAGGAACTGCGTCGACTGACCGTTCCACAGAAAGGGCAGGGCCTGATTCGGGCTGTTGAGCAGGTTGCCCGCCACCTGCCCGCTGGCATTGATGGCCGTTGCAGAGCTGTCGTCATTGCCCATGCCAGGCAGGAAGAAGGTGTTGCCCCCGGTGCGCACAAAGGCGCGCAACAGATCGGTGCCAGGCTCCCTGGTGCTGCCCGCCCACGCGCCGGCCGTGTTGATGGCCGCTGCGAAGGTCGTCTGCGAACCGACCCTGAACAAGGTGAAGCTGTCGCCGTTGAAGATGAAGGCCGACTCGTTCAGGTTGTTGTCAGTGGCACTCCCCACCACGACGCCGGCATCGTTCAGGCCGCGCCCCAGCACCGAGAAGAAATTGGGCCGCGAGATCGGCGTGCTGAGGTAGCGGAAGTCGCTCGCCTGGGCCGCTGCCGGCGGGGCCACCAGGGCCAGCGAGTGGCCCAGCAAGGCAGCCGGCAAAGCAGCGATGGCCGCCCAGAGGCGAGATCGGTGAAACATGGCGTACTCCGGTGGTTTGCCTGCATGGACGGCAAAGACCGGAAAAACGGATCAGGTTTTTTTCACCTGCCGCTGAAACACCGTTCAAGCACCACTCAAGCACCCCTCAGGTGCGCGACATCTCTTCCCGCAAGATGGTGATGGCCTGGTGCCAGCGGCGCTTCACGGTGGCGGTGGACAGCTGCAGCAGCCCCGCCACTTCGTCGATGGACAGGCCCGCGAAAGCGCGCAGCCGCACCAGTTCGTGCAGTTGCGCGTCGATGCGCTGCAGGCGCTGCAGCGCCGCGTTCAGGCTGTCGAAGCGCTCTTCGTCGTAGCTTTCCTGGGCGAAGTCCATGCCGGTGGCCAGCGTCACCTCGATGTGCCCGCCGCCGCGCTTCTGCGCATGGCGCTGGCGCAGCTGGTCGATGAGCACGTGTTCCATCGCCCGCGCGGCGTAGCCGAAAAACACGCGCCGCGAGGCCAGGTCTTGCGGCAGGTGCCCGGCCATGCCCAGCCAGGCTTCGTGCACCAGCGCGTGGGCGTCGAGCTCGCCCACACCGGCAGGCCGCGCCAGCCGCGAACGCGCCAGGCGCAGCAGGTCGCCATAGATCAGCTTGAAGAGCTGCTCGCCGCTGGGCACGTCGCCCGCGGCCACGCCGTGGATCAGCGCCGTGATGTCGGGTTCGTTCACCGCGGCCCCAGCAGCGCCAGCTGCGACTGCGCCGCCGTGTGCTGCACGCTGGCCGGGCCGTGCCAGCGCGCCGTCAAGGCCGAGGCTTGCTCGAACGGCGGCCGGGCGCTTTCGGCGTCGCCCCGCGCGAGGTGGGCGCGGCCCATCTGGTACAGGGCCTGGGCCATCAAGCCCCCGCGCAGCTCGCTGTCGGGGGCGGCCCGCAGCTGGCGCTGCGCTTCGGTGAAGTGCACCAGAGCGGCCTCGGGCCGGCCCTGGGCCAGCGCCACGCGGCCTTCGTGCAGCAACAGGTGCAGCGGCGTGGCCGAGAACACAAGACCCTGCGTGCCCGCTGCTTCGGCCGCCCTGCGGAAACGCTGCAGCGATTCGGCATGGCGGCCTTCCTGCAGCTCCACCTCGGCCAGCAGGCGCTCGGCTTCCAGCGCCACCAGCCCGCGCGCGCTGCCCGCGGCCTGCAGCAGCGCCAGGGCGCGCTCGAGCGCAGCGCGCGCCGGCACCAGTTCACCCGCTTCCGTGTGCAGCCGCGCCCGTTGCGACAAGGCCGTGGCCAGGTTGGCGCGCTGGTGCGGCAGGCGCTCGTAGATGGGCTGCACCTCGTCGAGCAGCGCCTGCGCCGGCACGAGGTTGCCGTTGTCCAGCCAGCGGCCGATGAGAACCTGGCGCGCATGCAGCGTGGTCACGGCTTCAGGGCCGAAGCGCTGGTGGAAGGCCGCGGCAGCGCTCTCTATCAAGGCCAGCCCTCTTTCACGCTCGCCGATGGTGTGCAGCAGGCGGCCGTAGCGCAGCTCGGCTTGGGCGATCATCACGGCATGGTCGGGGTTGCTCTTGTGCACCAGGCGCAGGCCTTCGCGCAAGGAGCCCTCGGCGGCCCGCAGATCGCTGCGGAGCATCTGCACCTCGCCGAGGTTGATGTAGGAGATGGCCGTCTCAAAGCCCTCGGGGCCGGCCATCACCCGCGCGACCTCGAGCGCGCGGCGGTGCGCCGCTTCACCCGCGGCCAGGTCGCCACTGCGGATGTGGGAATGCCCCAGGTAGGCGTAGGCCATGCGCAGCTGCCGCACCCGCGGCTTGCCGTCGGGGGCGGTGTCGAGCAAGGCCACGGCGCGCTGCGCATGGTGCTTGGCCAGTGCGGCGTCGCGGGCGGTGTAGAAGTTCGCCAGGTGGATGTGGTGCAGCCCGCGTTCTTCAGAGCGTTCATCGCCCAAGGCCTCGAAGATCTTGCCAGCTTCGTCCAGCGCCGCCTTGGCACGCTCGTTCAGGCCGCTGGTGAGGTGATGGCCGGCCACGTTGACCAGGCGCCGCGCCACTGCGTGGTGGTTCTGTCCGTGTCGCCGCCGTGCCTGCACGACGGCTTCTTCCAGCAGTGCGCTGGCCTGGGCGTGTTCACCGATCTCGCCATACAGCATGCCCAGCGTGAAAAGCAACTCGCTGCGCAGCTCGCTCACCGGGCCGGCCGGCGTGGCTGCCAGCGCGCCAGCCGCCGAGGCTGCCGGCCCCGGTGCCGCCACTTCAGCACGCAGCTTGGCTGCGCCACGGTCCAGCAGGTCGCGGGCGGTGATCTGCCGGGCCGCCACGGGGCCGTCGCGCCGGGCCGAGTTGGTCTGGAACAGGTCCACGAGGAAGTCGGTCACTTCGCGGGTGCGGTCACGCTCGGCCTGCGCCAGGGCCGTCTGCTCGCGCGCCGCGTTCGCGCTGGCATCGGCGGCCAGACGGGCCTGCTGCGCCTCGACGGCCCGGGTTTCCGCCAGCCGCGCCTGGCCCCGGGCCAGTTCGGCATTGCTTTCGGCGCGGTTCGACTGGCGCTCGGCCTCGGCACGCTGGGCCAGCGCGCGCGCCGCTTCGGCCTGCGCCAGCGCGCGGGCCTGCGCTGCCGCCTGCGCTTCGCGCTGGGCCAGCGCGCGCTCGTGCCGGGCCACGTCGGCCTGCCAGAGCGCCATGCCCAGGCCGGTGCTCAGCGCCACCAGCACGCCTGCAGCTGCCGAAACCGGCAAGCGGTGGCGGCGCAGGAACTTGGCCGCGCGGTAGGGCAGGCTGTCTGCCCGCGCCAGCACGGGCTGGTGGCTCAGCACGCGTTGCAGGTCGTCGGCCAAGGCCTGCACGCTCACGTAGCGCTCGGCAGGGGCCTTCTTCAGCGCCTTGGCGACGATGTTCTCCAGGTCGCCGCGCAGTTCACGCTGCAGCTGGGCGGCGCTGCAGCGGCGCGCCTGGGCGGCGTCTGCGCAGGCGCCTTGCGACAGGGGCTGGATGTCGGCCTCCAGCACCTCGCGCGCCCACTCCACGGGGGTGCTGGCCGTCAGCCCGTAGGGCCGGCGGCCGGCGAGCAGCCGGTACAGCAACAGGCCCAGCGCGTAGACGTCGGTGGCCGTGGTGATGGCTTCACCGCGAACCTGCTCGGGTGCCGCGTACTCGGGCGTCATGGCCCGGCCGGCCTGCTGGGTGAGCGCGGTTTCTTCAGCGCCGCCGCTGTCGCTTTCGATCAGCTTGGCGATGCCGAAGTCCAGCAGCTTGGGGCTGCCATCGGCGGTGACCAGGATGTTCGAGGGCTTGAGGTCGCGGTGCACGATGAGGTTGGCGTGCGCATGCGACACCGCCGCACACACGCGGATGAACAGCTGCAGCCGCTGCGCGATGCTCAGCCGCTGCTCGTCGCACCAGTGGTCGATGCGCAGGCCGTCGATGTATTCCAGCACCAGGAAGGGCGTGCCCACCGGCAGCGCCCCGGCGTCGAGCAGGCGCGCGATGTGGGGGTGCGCCAGCCGGCCCAGCAGCTGGCCTTCACGGCGAAAGCGCTCCAGGCGCTCGGCCTGCAGTGCAGCCGACAGCAGTTTGATGGCCACCTCGCCTTCGAAACGGCCGTCGGTGCGCTGGGCCAGCCACACCTGCCCCATGCCGCCTTCGCCCAGCACGCGCACGAAGCGGTAAGCCCCCACGCGCTGGCCGGCCAGGCTGGCCACAGCGGGCCAGGGCAGCACCGGCGGCAAGGCGGTGGCGGTGCTGCTGGCGTCCATGAGCCGTGCCACGCTGGCATGCAGGCCGGGCGACGCTGCGGCCAGCGCCTGCAAGGCCGCTGCGCGGTCTGCCTGGGGCAAGGCTTCCAGCCGCTCGGCTTCTGCCAGCGCCTGCTGCCAAAGCCCCGTCGGGGAGGTGGGGGGGTGGGAGGCCATCGTGGCGCAGCATCTGGCATCGATGCCAGGCTGGCAACCCCCCAGGCCTTGCACCTTTGCAGGCCGCCCTTCACGCCCGGGCCGCTGCCGCCAGGGGCGGCCCGGCTCAGGGCGCGGTCGGCGGCGCTTGCCAGCGCCCGTCCAGCAGCAGCTGGTGCGGGCCGAACTGGGCCTTGTAGGCCATCTTCGGGCTTTGGGCGATCCAGTAGCCCAGGTAGACGTGCGGCAGCTTGAGCTGGCGTGTCTGCTCGATCTGCCACATCACGCTGTAGGTGCCGTAGCTGGTGTGGGGCTCGGGTTCGTAAAAGGTGTAGACGGCCGAGATGCCGTCGCTCAGCACGTCGAGGATGGACACCATCTTCAGCGTGCCCGGAATGCCGTCGTCGCCCGTGGGCTCGCGGAACTCGACCATGCGGCTGTTGACGCGGCTTTGCAGCAGGAACTGCGTGTATTGGTCGACGCTGTCGTGGTCCATGCCGCCGCCGCTGTGGCGGCCGCTCTGGTAGCGCAGGTAGAGCTGGTAGTGCTCGGGCACGAAGCCCAGGCGCAGCACGCGCGCCTTCAGGCCCTGGTGCTGCTTCAGCGCGCGGCGCTGGCTGCGCGTGGGCTGGAAACCTTCCACCGGCACGCGCAGCGGCACGCAGGCGCGGCAGCCGTCGCAGTAGGGGCGGTAGGTGAACATGCCGCTGCGGCGGAAGCCGTTGGCGACCAGGCCCGAGTAGGTGTCGGCGTGGATGAGGTGGCTGGGCGTGGCCACCTGCGAACGCGCCTGCCGGTCGGGCAGGTAGCTGCAGGGGTAGGGGGCCGTTGCATAGAACTGCAAGGACCGCAGCGGCAATTCCTTGGGGTGGGTCACGCGGGGGCTGGGCCGTGTTTTGGGGACTGCTCAGGGGGCTGGGTCTCCAGCAGGGCCCAGGCGGCTTCATCATAGGTCCAAGGCGCCACCGCTTCAGCCCCCACGCTGCGGGTGACGTGGTCCATGAAGGCCGCGCGCGGCATTTCGCGCCCGCCCAGGCGCGCCAGGTGGCCGGTGTTCTGCTGGCAGTCGATGAGCGCCACGCCGCGCGCCCGGCAGGCCGCTACCAGGGCCGCCAGCGCGATCTTCGAAGCATCGGTGCGGTGCGAGAACATCGACTCGCCGAAACACATGCGGCCGATGTTGATGAAGTACAGGCCCCCGACCAGCTGGCCGTCCACCCAGGTCTCGACGCTGTGCACGCGGCCCAGCCGGTGCCAGGCGGTGTAGGCGGCCACCATGGCGGGCACGATCCAGGTGCCGTCCTGCCCTTCGCGCGGGGTGCTGGCGCAGGCGCGGATGACGGCCTCGAAGTCGCTGTCGAAGCGAACTTCGCAGCCGGGCGTGCGGCGAAAGCGCCGCAGGGTCTTGCGCAGGTTGTGGCCGAGGTGGAACTCGGCCGTGGACAGCACCATGCGCGGGTCGGGGCTCCACCACAGCACCGGCTGGCCGGCGCTGTACCAGGGGAAGATGCCACCCCTGTAGGCCTCTTCCAGGCGCGCCGGGCTCAGGCCCCCACCCGCGGCCACCAGCCCCGGCGCGTCGCTCTCAGGCCCCAGCGCCGCGCTGGCCGGCGGCAGCGGCTGCCCTGGCTCTATCCAAGGAACCAAGGGCGACCGAGCCTTGCTGACTGACCAAGCCCAAAGCCGCGGAACCGGCTTCGCCGGGCCGCTGGCGTGCGGCCCCCTCGGGGGGTAGCGAGCGAAAGCGAGCTTGGAAGCACCATCACTTGCCGCCCAACTGCATCCAGAGGAAGGTGTACTCGAGAGCCATCATCTGCGCGCGCTGGCCGTTGTCGGCGGCGCCGCCATGGCCGCCTTCGATGTTCTCCCAGTACAGCAGCGGGTGGCCCAGTTCGCGCATCTTCGCGGCCATCTTGCGGGCGTGGCCGGGGTGCACGCGGTCGTCGCGCGTGCTGGTGGTGAACAGCACCTTGGGCAGCTTCACGCCGGCGGCGGCCGGCTTCACGTTCTGGTAGGGGCTGTACTGCGAGATGAAGGCCCACTCTTCGGGCTTGTCGGGGTTGCCGTACTCGGCCATCCAGCTGGCGCCGGCCAGCAGCGTGTGGTAGCGCCGCATGTCCAGCAGCGGCACCTGGCACACCACGGCGTTGAAGAGCTCGGGCCGCTGCAGCATCACCGCGCCCACCAGCAGGCCGCCGTTGCTGCCGCCCTGGATGCCCAGGTGCTGCGGGCTCGTGATCTTCTGCTTGATGAGGTCTTCGGCCACGGCGGCGAAATCGTCGTAGCTCTTCTGCTTGTTGGCGAGGATGGCGCCCTGGTGCCAGGCCGGGCCGAACTCGCCGCCGCCGCGGATGTTGGCCAGCACGTAGACGCCGCCCTGGCTGGTCCAGGCGCGGCCGATGGCGCCGGAATACCAGGGTGTCAGAGAGACCTCGAAGCCGCCGTAGCCATACAGCAGCGTCGGGTTCTTGCCGTCGGCCTTCGCGCCCTTGGGCCAGATCACGAAGTAGGGCACCTTGGTGCCGTCCTTGCTGGTGGCGAAGCGCTGCTCGGCGCGCATGCCGCTGGCGTCATAGAAGCTGGGGCGCGACTTCAGCACCTCGCGCTCGTCGCTGCCGGTGCGGCCCAGCTGCAGCGTGTCGGGGCGAAGGAAGTCGGCTGCGTTCAGGAAGTAGGCCTCGGCCAGCGGGTCTTCTTTCAGCAGCGGGTCGTGCAGCGGCGTCAGGCTCAGCGTGCCGGGGTAGGGCGCCTTCACGTCGCGCTTGCGCCAGCCCTTGAGGCCCGGCTGGGCGCCGCTGGGGTTGGCGGGCTGCCACTCTTCGATGCGGCTGGCCACGTTGTCCAGCACGTCCAGCAGCAGCTTGCTGCGCGTGGCGCCGAAGCTGGAGAGTGAACGCGTGGCCGTGGGCAGGAAGAGCGCGTCGAAACGCCGCTCGCCCTTCAGGTAGGCCTGGGCGTTGCCGGCCAGCAGCGCGCCGCGCGGCCAGGTGCGGCCACCCACGGTCCAGTCGCTGCGCAGCTCGATCAGCACGAACTGGCGCCAGAAGCTCAGCTTGGCGTCGGCGGGCTTGTCCACGCGCACGGGCTTGCCGTCCTGCAGCAGGAACAGTTCGTCGGTGTAGAAGGTGACGGCGCGGCCCATCAGCGTGCGCTCGAAACCCGGGGTCTTGTCGACGCTGACGTACGAGGCCACGTCCTTGGCCTGGCCCTCGAAGACCGTGGTGGCCTCGGCCAGCGGCGTGCCGCGCTTCCATTCCTTGATGACGCGCGCGTAGCCTGAATCCGTCAGCGAGCCGGGGCCGAAATCGCTGCCCACGTAGATGCGGTTCTCGTCGATCCACTCGACGCTGGTCTTGGCCTCGGGCACGGTGAAGCCGCCTTCGATGAAGGTCTTGGTGACGGTGTCGAACTCGCGCACCACGGTGGCATCAGCGCCGCCGCGCGACAGCGAGATGAGGCAGCGGCGGTACTCCGGCCCCAGGCAACTGCTGCGCGCCCAGACCCAGTTCTCCTTCTCGGCCTTGCCCAGGGCGTCGACGTCGATCACGGTTTCCCACTTCGGCTGCGCCTTGCGGTACTCGGCCAGCGTGGTGCGGCGCCACAGGCCGCGCGGGTTGCTGGCGTCGCGCCAGAAGTTGTAGAACCAGTCTCCGCGCCGCGTGACGTAGGGAATCTGCTCGCGGCTGTCCAGCACCTCGCGCAGGCTGGTCTTGAGCTTGTCGAAGCCGGGGCGGGCCTGCAGCAGGCCTTCACTCTCTGCATTGCGCTCGCGCACCCAGGCCAGGGCCTTTTCGCCCTGCACTTCTTCGAGCCACAGGTAGGGGTCGGGGGTCGGTGGGGTTTGTGACATGGCGGGTTGCATCAGTGCCAGGCCCAGGGCCAGCGCGGGAAAGAAGGGGTGGAGCTTCATGGTCAGAACTTCTTGTGGGTGGCGGCGGATGGTGCCTTGATGGGCTCGGGGTGGACTTCCACACTGCTTTCGTTGTTCCCTATCCAGACCTGGCCGTCCTGCACCGTGATCTGCAATTGCATGCTGCGCGCCGCCATAGCGGCCAAGGCCTGGCTTTGCGCGGCGGGCAGCTGCCACACCCACAGGTTGTTCAGGCGCGCCAGCTTGTTCTGCACACCGGCCCACCAGATGTGGGCGGCGCTGCTGTAGGTGTAGAGCACCACGCGTTCGGCCCTGCCGGCGGCGCGCACCAGGCGGCGTTCGTCGGGCTGGCCGACCTCGATCCACTGGCGGATCTCGCCCGACAGGCTGTGCTGCCAGACATCGGGTTCTTCGGCGTCGGCCGCACCGCGCGCGAAGGCCAGGGCGCCGTCGTGGTCATCCGCCGGCACGTTCAGTGCGAAGGCCAGCAGGCGCACCATCAGGCGCTCGTCGGTTTCCGAAGGCTCGCGGGCCAGCGTCACCGGGTGGGTGGCGTACAGACCGCGGTCCATGTCGGCGATCTGCAGCGTGGCCTTGTAGACCGTGGCCTTGATGGCCATCAGCCCACTCCTCGGGCCAGGGGTGCGCGGTGCAGGGTGGGTGAGGGGTTCAAGAGGGGTTTCCCGCGCCCGCAGGCGCAAAGCCACGCACTGTGCCACAGCCCGCCAGTGCTGCGGCCGGGTGGCATGATTCGCACCCTGGCCGGGCCGCCCGGCAACCCCATTCCCTAGGAAGCAAGGACACCCGATGAAGGTCAAGACCCTCGTGCTCGGCAGCCTGTGCCTGGCCCTGACGGCCAGCCTGCAGGCGCAGACCCCGCCTGCCAAGCCCGCGGCGCCAGCCCAACCCGCCGCAGCCAAACCTGCGGCCAAGCCGCCCGCCAAGCCTGCCGCCCCCGCGGCTGGCGCCAAGCCGGCAGCCGGCGGCAACGTGCTGTCGCTGGGTGGCCCGGCCGCGCGCGGTGGCCCCATCCTCACGCGCGACGAACTGCGCGCCTGCCTGGCCGAGCGCGACACCATCGGCAAGCGCCAGGAAGCCATCGACAAGGAAGTGGCGCCGCTGCAGACCGAACTGGAGGCCATCGACAAGGAGCGCGAAACCGTGAAGGCAGCCCGCGAGGCGCTGGACTCGCGGCGCTCGGGCGCGGAAGCGCTGGCCGCCAAGGTGAAGGCCTACGGTGACCGCGTGACCGCGTTGAACAAGGCGGTGGCCGACTTCAACGAAAACCCGCCCCGGGCGGCCGCTGCCGACCGCAAGCGCGCCGAGCTCAACAAGGAGCAGAAGGAACTGGCCGCGATGAAGGACGAGCTCGAGGCCGAGCGCGTGAAGGTCACCACCGAGGCCCAGGCCGCGGTGGACGCCTTCAACGCCAAGACCGAAGCCCTGAACAAGCGCGTGGACGCCTGGAACCAGCGCCGCGCCGAGTTCAACGCCACGCGCGATAAGATCAAGGCCGACGACACCGCCTGGCTGGCCAACTGCGGCGACCGCCGCTACCGCGAGGAAGACGAACTCGCCATCAAGCAGGGCAAGTGAAGGGCTGCATGAGCGCAAGCAACCCGCTGCTGCAGGCCTGGCACACCCGCCACGGCCTGCCACCCTTCGAGGCGCTGCAGGCCGAGCACTTCGAACCCGCGCTGCGCGCCGCGATGCAGCAGCACCGTGACGAACTCGCCACCGTGGCCTCACAAGTCGCCGAGCCCGACTTCGAGAACACGCTGGCCGCCTTCGACCGTGCCGGGCGTGCGCTGTCGCGCATTGCCTCGGTGTTCTACAACCTCACTTCGTCGGCCACCAGCCCGGCCCTGCAGGCCGTGCAGCGGCAGATGGCCGGGCCGATGGCGGCGCACCACAGCGCCGTCTACAACGATGCCCGGCTGTTCCAGCGCGTGGCCGCGCTGCACCGGCGGCGCGAGACGCTGGGCCTCAGCGCCGAGCAGCAGCGCCTGCTCGACCGCGTGCACACCGACTTCGTGCGCGCCGGCGCGCGCCTGGCGCCCGAGGCCCAGGCGCGGCACGCCCAGGTGATGGAAGAGCTGGCGCGCCTGACCACCGCCTTCGCGCAGAACGTGCTGCACGCCGAAAGCAGCTGGCAGCTGCCGCTGCAGGGCGAGGCCGATCTCGCCGGCCTGCCCGACTTCGTACGCGCCAACGCCGCGCAGGCCGCGGCCGACCGCGGCCTGGCCGGCCACGTCATCACGCTGTCGCGTTCGCTGGTGGCGCCTTTCCTCACCTTCAGCACGCGCCGCGACCTGCGTGAACAGGCCTGGCGGGCCTGGACCGGCCGCGGCGAACAGCCCGGCGAGCACGACAACCGCGAGGTGGTGCGCGACATCCTGCGTTTGCGCCAGGAACAGGCGCGCCTGCATGGCCACGCCTGTTACGCCGACCACGCGCTCACCGACACCATGGCCGGCAGCCGAGCCGCCGTGCAGGGCCTGCTGAACGAGGTGTGGCCGCTTGCCCTGCAGGCGGTGCAACGCGAGCGCCAGGCGCTGCTGGCGCTGATGCAGGAGGAAGGGCAGGCCGAGGGGCATGCGCTCGCCAGCAACGAGATCGAGCCCTGGGACTGGCGCTTCTGGGCCGAGAAGGTGCGCCGCCAGCGTTATGCGCTGGACGACGCCGAGGTCAAGCCGTACTTCGAACTGGGCCGCGTGGCCGCCGCCGCCTTCGACTGTGCGCAGCGCCTCTTCGGCCTGCGCTTCGTGGCGCGTGACGACATTCCCGTCTACCACTTCGACGTGAAGGCCTACGAGGTGTTCGCCGCCGACGGCAGCCTCAAGGGCATCTTCCTGCAGGACAACTTCGCGCGGCCCGGCAAGCGCAGCGGCGCGTGGATGAGCAGCCTGCGCTGGCAGCACCGCAACGGCGGCGTCCAGGTGCCGGTGATCCTGAACAACAACAACTTCGCCAAGGGCGCCCCGGGCTCGCCCACGCTGCTGAGCCTGGATGACGCGCGCACGCTCTTCCACGAGTTCGGCCACGGCCTGCACGGGCTGCTGAGCGACGTGACCTACGAGCGCCTGTCGGGCACGCAGGTGCTGCGCGACTTCGTCGAGCTGCCCTCGCAGATCTTCGAGCACTGGATCAACGAGCCCGAGGTGCTGCAGCGCCATGCACGCCATTTCCAGACCGGTGCGCCCATCCCTGAAGAACTGGTGCAGCGCCTGAAGCGCGCGCAGCAGTTCAACCAGGGCTACGAGACCGTGCGCTACACCGCCAGCGCCATGGCCGACCTGGCCGTGCACTCGCTCACGGACGCCGAGCCGCCGGCCGACGTGTGCGCCTGGGAAGCCGAACTGCTGCAGCAGGCCGGCCTGCCGCACGGCGTGGGCCTGAACCACCGGCTGGTGCACTTCCAGCACCTGTTCGCCGGCAGCAGCTATGCCGCGGGCTACTACGTCTACCTCTGGGCCGAGGTGCTGGACGCCGATGGCTTCGATGCCTTCGTCGAGGCCGGCAGCCCCTTCGACCCGAAGGTGGCGCAGGCCCTGCAGCGCTACATCTACAGCAGCGGCAACAGCCTGGAGCCGGGTGCCGCCTATGCCGCCTTCCGTGGCCGTGCGGCCACGGTGCAGCCCTTGCTGAAAAAACGCGGGTTGCTGGAAGCCGCCTGAGCGCTGCCGCACGGCCGCGGCTGCGGGCTCAGGCCGTGGCCGCTTCCACCACCATCTGCACGCGCTGCCGGCCGTTCCACTCATCCAGGCTCAGGCGGTAGGCCAGCCGGGCCTGGGCGGGCAGGGGTTCGCTGTGGCCGAACCAGATGGCGTCGCGCTCCTGCCCGGCGTGGCGCACGCGCAGCTTCAGGTGCTTCTCGCCCAGCAGGCGCTGCTGCAGCACCTGCACCTCGTCGCAGAACAGCGGCGCCTCGAAACCCTGGCCCCACACCTGTGCGTCCAGCACGGCCACCGTTTGCGGGTTGAACCATTCGATGGGCAGCGGCCCGTCGGTGCGCAGCGTGCGCGTGAGTGTGGCGCGGTCCAGCCACTCCTCGGCCACCTGCCGCAGCGCGGCGGCAAAGCGCGCCACGGCACCCTGGCCTTCATGGCCCGCATCGGTGTCGTCTTCCACTTCGCCCAGCGTGCATCCCGCGGCCATGGCGTGCCCGCCGAAGCGCAGCAGCAGCCCGGGCTGCCGCTTGGCCACCAGGTCCAGCGCATCGCGCAGGTGGAAGCCCGCAATGCTGCGGCCCGAGCCCTTCAGCCGCCCATCGGCGCCGCGCGCAAACACGAAGGTGGGGCGGTGCAGGCGGTCCTTCACGCGGCCGGCCACGATGCCCACCACGCCTTCGTGGAAGCTCTCGTCGAACAGCGTCACGGCCGGCGGCGTGCTGCCGGCCGCGCTGCCGGCTGCGGCCGGCGGCAGGCTGGCCAGGGCCTGCTCGGCCAGCTCGCGCATGCCGCCTTCCACGGCGCGCCGTTCGCGGTTGATGGCATCGAGCTGCTGCGCCAGTTCGCTGGCGCGCGCGGGGTCGTCGGTGCGCAGGCATTCGATGCCCAGCGTCATGTCGGCCAGGCGGCCGGCGGCGTTGATGCGCGGGCCCAGGGCGAAGCCGAAGTCGAAGCCGGCGGCGCGCGCAGGTTCGCGGCCGGCGGCCTGGAACAGCGCGGCCAGCCCGGGCTGCAGGCGGCCGCTGCGCACGCGCTTCAGGCCCTGCGCCACCAGGCGGCGGTTGTTGGCGTCGAGCTTCACCACGTCGGCCACGGTGCCCAGCGCCACCAGGTCGAGCAGGCTGTCCAGGCGCGGCTGCTCGCGGCCTTCGTAGAGGCCCTGCGCGCGCTGTTCGGCGCGCGTGGCCAGCAGCACATAGAACATCACGCCCACGCCGGCGATGGCCTTGCTTTCGAAGGCGCAGCCGGGCTGGTTGGGGTTGACGATGACATCGGCCTCGGGCAGCGAGATGGCGCCGTCGATGACGGCGGGCAGGTGGTGGTCGGTCACCAGCACCTGCATGCCGGCCGCGCGCGCGTGCTGCACGCCGGCATGGCTGGCGATGCCGTTGTCCACCGTCACCAGCACCTCGGGTGCCAGGCTGCCGCCGAAGGCCCGCGCGCGCGCCAGTTCCACGATGGCGGGCGTGAGGCCGTAGCCGTGCACGGCGCGGTCGGGCACCACATAGGCCAGCTGCGACGGTTGCGCGCCCAGCAGCGCCAGGCCGCGCAAGGCCACGGCGCAGGCAGTGGCGCCGTCGCAGTCGTAATCGGCCACCACGCACAGGCGGCGGCCTTCGGCAATGGCGCGCGCCAGCAGGCGGCCGGCTTCCGCTGCGCCCTTCATCGTGGCCGGGGGCAGCAGGAGGCCCAGGCTGTCGTCCAGCTCTTCGGGCTGGCGCACGCCGCGTGCGGCCAGCAGGCGGGCCAGCAGCGGGTGCACGCCGGCCTGTTCCAGCGCGAAGCTGGCGCGCGGGGGCACGTCGCGCTGCAGCCAGCGCTGGCCGTCGGCCTGCAGGCCGGGGTCAGGCTGTGCGGGCGGGGCGGGTTGGGCGGGGCGGGGGGG
>LJHT01000103.1 GCA_001295905.1 beta proteobacterium AAP51
GGGCCCGTCGCGCCCTTTGCCGAACCCCGCCTCACCCCCGCCGCCGCTGCTGCGCGCCCCCCGCCTGCGCCCGGGTGACACCGTGGCGCTCATCAACCCCTCGGGCGCCATCTACGAGCGTGCGCCCTACCAGTTCGCCACCGAGGCCTTGCAGGCCCTGGGTTTCAAGGTGCGCGAGGCGCCGCACCTGCGCGCGCGCTACGGCCACTTCGCCGGCACCGACGCGCAGCGCGCCGCCGACGTGAACGCGATGTTCGCCGACCCCACGGTGCACGGCATCCTGGCCATGACCGGCGGCTCGGGCGGCAACCGCATGCTGCCGCTGGTGGACTACGCCGCCATCCGCCGCACGCCCAAGTTCCTGGGCGGGTTTTCCGACCTCACCGCACTCATCAACGCCGTGCACGTGCAGACCGGCCTGGTCACCTTCCACAGCCCCATGGCGGCCAGCGAGTGGAACGAATTCAGCGTGCAGTGGCTGCGCAGCGCGGTGATGGAAGCGCAGGCCGTGACGCTGGCCAACCCGCAGGACCGCGAAGACAACCTGGTGGCGCGCACCGGCCGCATCACCACGCTGCGCGGCGGCCGCGCGCGCGGGCCGCTGGTGGGCGGCAACCTGGCGGTGCTCACGGCCATGGCCGGCTCGGCCTACTGGCCGCGCTTCGACGGTGCCATCCTCTTCTTGGAAGACATCAACGAGTACATCTACCGCGTGGACCGCATGCTCAGCACGCTGAAGCTCAGCGGCGCGCTGGACCGCGTGGCCGGCGTGGTGCTGGGCGCCTTCACCAACTGCGGGCCGGGCGAAGGCAACTACGGCACGCTGACGCTGGACGAGGTGTTCGACGACTACTTCAAGCCCCTGAACGTGCCCGTCTACAGCGGCGCGCTCTTCGGCCACATCAAGCGCAAGTTCACGCTGCCCGTGGGCCTGCCGGTGGAGATGGACGCCGACGCCGGCACCGTGCGCTACCTGCAGCCCGCGGTGCTTTGAGGCGCGGCGGCCCTGCGTCGCCTTCGTCGCGCTCGGCCCGGTTCCGGGGCTGCCTTCAGGCCGGCTGCAGCATCAGCTTCTTCAGGTCCTTGATGAAGTTCTGGCACAGCACCTGGCATTCCACGGGGTCGACCGCGCCCAGGTCCTTCAGATCGCCTTCCACCTCGTCGCGGCGGCGGCGCGACATGCCGCCCAGCAGGCGTTCGCGCACGGGGCCGGGGTCCAGCGTGGTGAGAATCTTCGCCACGTCCAGGCTGTCCATCTTCGCCACCAGCGCGAACAGCGCCTTCTTGTCGGCGAACTCGATGTCGCCGATGTCCGAGAACTCGGCCGCGGCCTTGACGCGGCGTTCGGCGAAATGCTGGCGGCCCTTCTGGTTGAGCAGGCGCACGATCTCGCTGCGGCGGAAGGTGAACACGTCGTCGGCGAACTCGCCGCCGGCCAGCTTGCGCAGCAGCGTCTGGCGGTCCACGTCCACCAGGGCCGCGAACTCGTCCACGCCGATGTATTCGTAAGCCTGCTTCTCGGGGCCGCTGTCCACGCCGTCCAGGCACTTGCGCACCTGGCCCACGATCTCGCGCGGGGCATACACCAGCTGCTTGCCGCCCGCGCCCTCGTGGTCCAGCCGCACCAGGTGCAGGCTGAGCAGCTTGCCGATGCATTCGCGGATGTGGCGGTCGGAGTGGCCGAACAGGGCGCGGGCCTGGGTGTACACGTCCTGCAGCAGCGGCCGCGCGGCCACGCCGGCGTTGTGGGCGTGGCGGCCCTGCACGGCGGTCTTGCCCAGCTCGGCCAGCCCCAGCAGGTAGAGCAGCTGGGCATACAGCTGCAGGTCGTGCTGGTGATTCACGCGGCTGGCGATGAGGCCATGCGCCACCGTCAGCCGCTCGGACATCGTGTGCAGCAGGCCTTGCACCAGCTCGGGGCTGGCGTCGACGGCGCCGCTCATCAGCCGGTGGTCCACGACGTAGAGCTCGCAGTAGCTGCGCGCCGCGGCGCCCTGCAGGCGCGTGGGCTGCGCCAGGTGCGGCTCGATGCCGAAACACTGGCCCGGGCCCAAGGTCTCGATGACGGTGCGCTTTTCGTCGCGCACGAGGAAGAGGTCGATCTCGCCCTGCTTCACCACATAGAGGTGCGGGGCCGGCATGCCCTCGGTGTAGAGCACTTCGCCCGCGAAGGCGCGCACCTGGCTGAAGGGGTGCCGCTCGGCAAACTGAAGAAGGCTGGCGTGCGGCATCTGGACCGGCGTGAAGTGATGAAAATGATAGGTTGAAGATTATCATTTTCGCCAGCAGCTCCGCGTGGCCGAATTCGAGCAGTTTTCCCCGCGGGCGCGGGCTGACCCAGCCCGGCAGGTGCTTCAGCGTGAGGCGTCGGCCAGCAGGTCCAGCGTCTCGGGGTGGCGCCGCATGTAGGCGGCCACGTAGCTGCACACCGGCCGCGCGCGCAGGCCTTCCTGCCGTGCCCAGGCCAGCGCGGCCGCCACCAGCGCGGCGGCCAGGCCCCGGCCTTCCAGCGCCACCGGCACTTCGGTGTGGTGCAGCACCAGCACCTCGCCCGCAACGCCGGGCTCGCGGCGGTAGCTGCACAAGGCCAGGCCCTCGGGCGTGCGCACCACGAAGCGCGCGGCGCCGGCTTCGTGGTGGATTTCGGGCCTCGAATTGGGGGTCATCGCGGACATTCTGCCGCGCAGGGCGGTGGCGCTGGGCTACATTCGGTTGCACAAGATCGGCAACACGATCGTCAGCCAGACGACAAGGGGTTGAGGGTGGTCAAAGGCCTGTTCCTGGAGGGCATCGCGGCCGACGGGTCACGCGTCATGCACGTCATCGACCGCCTGCCCTTCCGCATCGGGCGCGGCGCCGACAACGAACTGGCCATCGATGCCCGCGGCCTCAGCCGCCACCATGCCGTGCTGTCGCTGGGCCCCGGAGGCGAAGTGCTGCTCACCGACCTGAACAGCACCAACGGCACCCACGTCAACCGCGCCCGCATCAGCGCGCCGCAGGTGCTGAGCGACGGCGACGTGCTGCACTTCGGCCATGCCGAGTTCCGCTTCGGCGTGCCCACGGTGACGATGCGGGTGAGCCAGCCCGCCGAAGAGCGCACGATGATCGTGCCCAAGCAGCAGGTCCTGTCGAGCAACTTCGTGCGTGAAGAGCGCCAGTTCCGCGAACTGCTCGCCGGCCTGGGGCTTTCGGCCGCGGCGCAACCCATCGTGCAGGCCCAGGGCGGCGCCGTGCATGCCTTTGAACTGCTGGGGCGCTGCGACCACCCCGAGCTCCGCTACTCCCCCGTGCACCTGTTCAAGCTGGCGGCCACGCTCGACCTCGAGGTCGAACTCAGCAGCGCCTTCCGCCGCTTCGGCGTGCAAACGGTGGCGCCACGGCTGAAGGGCGCCCGCCTCTTCATCAACGCCCACCCGCTGGAAACCTTCGCCGACAGCTTCTTCGAAGACCTGCACGCCCTGCGCCGGGGCCCCGGCGAGCCGGCGCTGGTGCTGGAAGTGCATGAGTCGGCGGTGGTCGAGGTGCCGCGCATGCGCGCGCTGGCGGCGCGGCTGAACGAGATCGGCGTGCAGTTCGCCTACGACGACTTCGGTGCCGGCCAGGCGCGCCTGAACGAGCTGTGGGAAGTGCCGGCCCACTACGTGAAGTTCGACATGGGCCTGATACGCGGCATCCACGAAGCCGGCGAAGGCAAGCGGCGCGGCCTGCAAGGCCTGGTGCGGCAGGTGCTCGACCTGGGCAGCGTGCCCTTGGCCGAAGGCGTGGAGCTGGAGGCCGAGGCCGCGGTGTGCCGCGACATGGGCTTCCAGCTGATCCAGGGTTACCTCACCGGTCGCCCGGTGCCGGCGCAGCAGCTGTAGGCCGCTGTACGCCGTTGCGGGGTGCCGAGCCCCGCCGGCTCAAACTTTCTTCTGGCCGAAAAGCCCGGCCAGCCAGCCCTTGAACACCGTCCACATCAGGCCCAGCGCGTTGAGCTCCTTCACCGGCGCTGCGGGCGGCCGGGGTGCGGGCACGGGGGCCGGGGCTGGTGCGGGCGCCTGAACCTCGCCGGCGGCCGGTGCCGCGCCTTCGGGCGCCATGGCGGCCACCGGTGCCGCAACTTCGGCCGCAGCGGCCTGCACGGGCACGGCCGCTGCCGCGGCGCGGAAGTTGTCGGCGAACTGCGCCAGCATCGCATCGCTCACCGGCACCAGCAGCCGGCTGCCGAACTGCGCCAGCTTGCCGCTGACGGTGATGGTGGCCTGGCCCACCAGCACCGTGGTGCCCGGGGTCTCGCCGTCTTCCAGCCGCGCCGTGAGCTGCATCGACGCCGACGAGCCCGCCTTGTCGGCGCCCTTGCCCAGCATCTTCAGCTCGCGCGTGGTTTCGTCCAGGCCCTGCAGTTCGATGTCGCCGCCGAAGCTCATCACCGCGGGGCCGATCTTGCTTTTCACCGTGCCCTTGTAGTGCGTGGCGTCCAGCTGTTCGGTGATGGCCGCGCCCGGCATGCAGGCGGCGATGCCGTGCATGTCGCTCAGCACGGCCCAGGCCTGGGCCGGCGTGGCGGCCACGGGGTAACGCTTGTCGAGCTTGACTTCCATGGTCTTCGGGCTGTGCAGGCGAAAGGGAGAAGCCGGATTGTCTCAGGGCAGGGGCTGGCACCAGCGGCGCAGGGCGGCACGCAGGCGCTCGGCGTCGATGGGCTTGGTGAGGAAGTCGTTCATGCCGGCGCGCAGGGCCTCGTCGCGCTCGGTCACCAGCGCGGCGGCTGTCAGCGCGATCACCGGCACCGTGCAGCCCTGGGCGCGCAGTGCGCGCGTGGCTTCGTGCCCGCTCATGCGCGGCATCTGCACGTCCATCAGCACGGCATCGAAGGGCCGGCCCTCGGCCGCGGCGGCCTGCACGGCGGCCATGGCCTCGAAGCCGTCACTGGCCTGCGTCACCTGCAGGCCCCAGGCTTCCAGCAGGGCCACCGCGATCATCATGTTCACGCTGTTGTCCTCGGCCATCAGCACGCGGCGGCCCTGCAGGCCGGCCGTGTCGTCAGACCGTGCGGCGCCTGTGCTTGCGAGTTCGGCGGGCGCCTCGGTGGGCGGCAGCGGCAGCTCGGCCCAGAAGGTGCTGCCGGCGCCGGGCTCGCTGTGCACGCCCACGCGGCCGCCCATCAGCGTGGCGAGCTCGCGGCAGATCGACAGGCCCAGCCCGGTGCCGCCGAAGCGCCGCGTGGTGCTCTGGTCGGCCTGCGTGAAAGGCTGGAAGAGCCGGGTCTGCGTCTCGGGGTCGATGCCGGGGCCGGTGTCCTGCACCTGGAAGCGCACCCAGGCCGCGGCGGCGACTTCGGCACCTGCAGCGCTTTCGGCGCTGTTTTCGCCGCTGGTTGCGGCGGAGGGTGCCTCGGCCAGGCGCTGCGCGCGCAGCACCACCTCGCCGCGGGTGGTGAACTTCAGCGCATTGCCCAGGAAGTTGCTCAGCACCTGGCGCAGGCGCAGCGCGTCGCCCGACACCAGCCCCAGCCCCGGCTCCAGCCCTGACGGCGCCTCCAGCCGCAGCGCCAGGCCGCGTGCCTCGGCCAGCGTGGCGTAACTGCGTTGCAGGGTCTGCAGCAGTGCACCCAGGTCGAAGGCGCCGAGCTCGATCTGCAACTTGCCGGCCTCGATCTTCGAGAGGTCGAGGATGTCGCTGATGATGTCGGCCAGCGACTGCGAGCTCTCTACGATCTGGTCGAGGTACTGCCGCCGGCGTGCCTCGTCGAGGTGGGCGTCGCGTGCCATGCGCGCCAGGCCGATCATGCCGTTGAGCGGCGTGCGCAGCTCGTGGCTGGTGTTGGCCAGGAAGGCGCTCTTCGCGCGGCTGGCCGCTTCGGCATCGTCGCGTGCGCGGGCCAGCGCCTGCTCGGCGGCATGGCGCTCGGTGATGTCCTCGATGATCCACACCGTGCCGCCTTCGGTGGGGTGCAGGGGGTCGATGGCCCGCCCGCGCACGAAGGCCAGGAAGGTGCTGCCGTCCTTGCGCCGCGCTTCACACTGCAGTTGCACCGGTTCGCCGCGGGCCAGCACGGGGCCGATCTCGCGGCCCAGTGCTTCGTAGGTGGGGTGCCCGGGCCAGACCTCCGCGCCCGAGCGGCCGAGCAGCTCGCCCGGCCCCCAGCCGTACATCTGCTCGAAGTGGCGGTTGGCCAGCGTGAAGATGCGCTTGCGCGTGACGGCAATGCCGATGGAAGCGTTGGTGAGGATGGCCTCGCGCTCCAGACGCTGGCGCTCGCGGTCGCTGACATCGCGCGCGTTGATGACGAGGTAGTCCTTGCGCTCGATGGTGAAGCGCGCGGCCGACACCACCAGCGGCAGCTCGCGCCCGTAGCGGGTGCGGAAGGCCACGGGCTGGTCGACGACATGACCGTCCTGCTGCAGCGAGGCCAGGAAACGCTGGCGGGCATCTTCGCTGGCCCACACGCCCAGCTCCAGCGAGGTGCGGCCCACGGCCTCGGCGGCGCTGTAGCCGGTGTAGCGCTCGAAGCTGCGGTTGACCATGGCGTAGCGCCCGGTGGCCAGGTCGGTCAGCGTGATGAGGTCGGGGCTGGTGGCCACCAGGTGCGAGAGCAGCGTTTCCGAGCGGCGCACGGCCTCGTCGGCCGCCAGACGTTCGGTGTCGTCGATGAAGATGGACAGCAGCGCCGGGCCGCTGTCGGCATCCACCCGCACGCTGGTGCCGCGCACCGAGACCTGCCGGCCGCCCACCTGCAGGCTGAACCCGGCCACCGGCAAGGCGCTGCCAGCGGCCTGGGGCATCAGCTGCGTCACGCGCTCGAGGGCCAGGGCCTGCGACTCGCCCGGCTCGAAGTGGTCGAGCAGCTGCGTGCCCAGCATCTCGGCCAGGTGCTGGTGGCCGAACAGCTTCACGGCGGCCGGGTTGGCGTCGAGCACGCGCCCGCTGCGGTGCATGACCAGCGGCGTGGGAATGCGCGTGAACAGCTCCTGGTAGCGCGTGTCGGTGGCGGCCAGCGCGTCCTGGGCGGCGCGCACGGCGGTGACGTCGCGCACCACGCCCCAGTAACCCAGGAACACGCCGCGTGCGTCCAGCCGCGGTTCACCGCTGATCAGCAGCGCATGCGGCTGCTGGCGCCGGTCGGTCCAGCGCACCGGCACGTCGCGGAAGGGACGGCGGTCGTCCATGTCGGCCATCAGCGCATCCAGCACCTCAGGGTCGCACTGGAACTGCGGCAACTCCCACGCTCGGCGCCCGCCGCCTTCGGCCGCGGGCAGGGGGCGCGGTGCATGCCGGCCGACGGTGGCGGTGACGAGGCGGTACTCGCGGTCGGTTTCCCAGTAGGCGTCGGCAGCCAGCGCCAGCAGGGCCCCGAAGCGGTCTTCGCGCTCCTGAGCGCGGGCTGCAAACTGGTGCAGCAGCCGCGTAGCCAGCACGCCGCTGGCCAGGCCCGAGGCCAGCGCCGCCATCAAGGTGCCCAGCACCAGGCCCGTGGGCGGCAGGCCGGGCGCGACGGTTTGCGGCACCAGCAGCGCAGCTGCCGCGATGACGCCCGCCGCCAGCACCGCCAGCAAGGTGCCTGCCCGCCAGCCCACCGACACGCACAACATGCAAGACAGCAGCCCCAGCATCGGCAGCGCCGGCGCGCGCAGGCCCCAGCCCATCACCACCGCATTCAGGCCCACCAGCAGCGAGGCCGCGGTGAACACCAGCGTCACCGCCACGCGCTGCCCGGCGGGCGATAGCTGCGCGCCGCCCAGCGCCAGCAGTGCCAGCAGCAGGTACAGCCCGACAGACAGTTCCACGGGCCCGTGTGCCGGCCCCGCCCAGGCCACCAGCGCCGCGCCGCAGGCGCAGGTGGCCCCGCTCACCCACAGGAAGGCGCGCGTGACCTGGGGCACGGGCTCGTGGGCCGGCGCGGTGCCCGGCGCTGAGGCTGGTGCTTCGTGCGGTGAGGGGGCCATGGGCGGGTGGTGGTGGGTGCCGTCCAGAGCCAAGGGCGCTCAGGCCTGCTCTCGTGCCTGCTGCCCCGCCTGCTGCCCCGCCTGCTGCAGTAGCGCCCGCGTGGCCAGCGCCACCTGGCGGGCGGCGGCGGCGAAGCCGGCCTCGGCGCCCGCCCCGGCCGTGCCGGCGTAGAGCACTGCCCGCGAAGAGCTCACGACGATGGGCCCTTGCGGCCGGCAGCCGGCGCGCACGGTGGCTTCGGCATCGCCGCCCTGGGCGCCGATGCCGGGTATCAGCAAAGGCAGCGTCGGCGCCAGTTCGCGCACGCGCGCCACTTCGGCCGGGAAGGTGGCGCCCACCACCAGCGCCAGCTGGCCGCCGTGGTTCCAGGCGCCCGCGGCCAGGCGCGCGATGTGCTCGTACAGCAGGCTGCCATCCTGCAGGCGCTGCGCCTGCAGGTCGCTGCCGCCGGGGTTGCTGGTGCGGCACAGCAGGATGAGGCCCTTGCCGGCCCACTTCATGTAAGGCTCTATCGAATCCAGGCCCATGAAGGGCGACAGCGTCACGGCATCGGCGCGGTAGCGCTCGAAGGCTTCGCGCGCGTACTGCTCGGCAGTGGCGCCGATGTCGCCGCGCTTAGCGTCCAGGATGACGGGCACCTGAGGGGCCACGCGCTGCATGTGCGCCATCAGCCGTTCGAGCTGGTCTTCGGCGCGCTGGGCGGCGAAGTAGGCCACCTGCGGCTTGAAGGCGCAGACGAGGTCTTTCGTCGCGTCGACGATGGCGCTGCAGAAATCGAAGATGCGCGCCGGGTCGTCTTTCCAGGCGCCGGGAAACTTCGCGGGCTCGGGGTCTAGGCCCACGCACAGCATCGACCCGTTCATGGCCTGCGCAGCCACGAGCTGGGCGCGGAAGTCGGCAGTCGCGGCCATCGGGTGCTTCAGGCCTTCCAGCGCCCGGCCAGTTCGGCCGCCAGCCCGGTGTAGCTGCCCGGCGTCATGGCCAGCAGCCGCGCCTTGTCTTCGTCGGGCAAGGCCAGCCCCTGGATGAAGCCCTGCATCAGCTCGCGCGTGATGGGCTGGCCGCGCGTGAATTCCTTGAGCTGGTTGTAGGGGTCGGGCAGGCCGTGGCGGCGCATCACGGTCTGCACCGGCTCGGCCAGCACTTCCCAGGCGGCATCGAGGTCGGCCGCGAGCGCAGCCTCGTTGACTTCCAGCTTGTCGATGCCGCGGCTGAGGCTGTCGCAGGCCAGCAGCGCATAGCCCAGCGCCACACCCATGTTGCGCAGCACGGTGCTGTCGGTCAGGTCGCGCTGCCAGCGGCTGATCGGCAGCTTGTGGCTCATGTGCGAGAGCAGCGCGTTGGCCAGGCCGAAGTTGCCTTCGGCGTTCTCGAAGTCGATGGGGTTCACCTTGTGCGGCATGGTGGAAGAGCCCACCTCGCCCTTCTTCAGCTTCTGCTTGAAGTAGCCCAGGCTGATGTAGCCCCAGACGTCGCGCGCCCAGTCGATGAGCAGCGTGTTGGCCCGCGCGATGGCGTCGAACAGCTCGGCCATGTAGTCGTGCGGTTCGATCTGGATGGTGTAGGCGTTGAAGGCCAGGCCCAGGCGTTCCTGCACCACGCCGCGACTGAAGCCTTCCCAGTCGAAGCCCGGGTAGGCCGCCAGGTGCGCGTTGTAGTTGCCCACGGCACCGTTCATCTTCGCCAGCAGCGGCACGCCGGCGATGCGCGCACGCGCCGTGGCCAGGCGCGCGGCGACGTTGGCCACTTCCTTGCCCACGGTGGTGGGGCTGGCGGTCTGGCCGTGCGTGCGGCTCAGCATGGGCAGCCCGGCCAGCGTGTGCGCCATCGCGCCCAGCTGCGCCAGCAGCTTGTCCAGCGCGGGCAGCAGGGCTTCGTCGCGGGCGCGCTTGAGCATCAGCGCGTGGCTGGTGTTGTTGATGTCTTCGCTGGTGCAGGCGAAGTGCACGAACTCGGCCGCGGCTTCCAGCTCGGGCTGGCCCTTGAAGCGCGCCTTGATCCACATCTCCACGGCCTTGACGTCGTGGTTGGTGGTCTTCTCGATGTCCTTGATGGCCTGCGCATCGGCTTCGGAGAAGCGCAGCGTCAGGGAACGCAGCAGGCCGCGCGCGGCTTCGCTGAGCGGCTTGAACTCGGCAAAGCCGGCGTCCGACAGTGCGATGAACCATTCCACCTCGACCTGCACGCGGTGCTGCATGAGGCCGAACTCCGACAGCATGGGCCGCAACGCGGCCAGCTTGGGGGCGTAGCGCCCGTCCAGGGGCGACAGGGCAGTGAGGCTTGAAAGTTGCATCAGGGCAGGGGCGTGGCCGGCAGGCTGGTGGAGAGGGGCTGGCAGCAACACAACCAGCCGGGGCACCGGCCAACAGCCCAGCGCAGCCCGCAATTCTAGGGTGGGTGCGCTGCTACATTGGGGGCAACGGGTGCAGAACAAACCCAGGGAGAGAAGCTTGAATCAAGAACCCATGGCCGGGGGCGAATACCGCCTGCCGCTTCGTTTCGTCGGCTCCGGCAGCGAGTATTTCCGCATCTGGATCGTCAACCTGCTGCTCACGCTGGTGACGCTGGGGCTGTACTACCCCTTTGCCAAGGTGCGCCGCCTGCGCTACTTCCACGGCGCCACCGAAGTGGGCGGGCACCCGCTGTCCTTCCACGCCGACCCCTGGAAGATGCTGCGCGGCTACCTGCTGGTGGCGGTGATGTTCGCGGCCTATGCCGGGGCCGGGCACTTCTCGCCCATGGCCGGCCTGGTGGCCTTCCTCATCGTGGCGGCACTGTGGCCGGCGTTGTGGCACTCCTCGCTGCGCTTTCGCCTGGCCAACACCGGCTGGCGTGGCTTGCGCATGCACTTCACGGGCACGCGCGGCGGGGCCTACCGGGCGCTGGCGCCGGGCTTCGTGGGGGCCGGCCTGCTCGTGGGCGCCACGGCCCTGCTGGGCAACGAGACCCCGCCGCCCGGCCAGCCGCAGGCCGAACCAGGCGCCGGCGTCTGGCTGGTGGCGCTGCTGCCCTTCGTGATGATGCTGGCCGTGCCCGCGCTGCTGTGGCTGATGCGCCGCTACCAGCAGGGCCACCTGGCGCTGGGGGCCGAGGTCACGCGCTTCGAGGTGGGCGTGGGCCGCTTCTACGGCCTGAGCCTGCGCACCCTGGGTGTGGGCGTGCTGGCGGGTTTTGCGCTGGGCCTGGTGATGGGGGCGCTGGCGGTGGTGCTGGGCTTCGGCAGGGGCGCCGACGATGCACCGGGCTTCACCACCGTGCTGCGCATCCTGCTGCCGGCGCTGGTGGGCTTCATCACCTTCCAGGTGGTCATCGGGCCCTACTTCATCTCGCGCCTGCAGAACCTGGTGTGGAACGGCACGCGCAGCCGCCAACTGCACTTCCACAGCGCGCTGCGTTTCCGCCCGCTGCTGGCGCTGTCGCTGCGCAACTGGCTGCTCATCCTCATCACGCTGGGCCTGTACTTTCCGTTTGCGGCGGTGGCTATGGCGCGCATGCGCCTGGAGAGCGTGGCCGTGGTCAGCGCCATCGACCCCGACGAGTTCTTCAGCCGCGTCGAACGCAGCCAGGAAAGTGCGGCCGGTGACGCCGCGGCCGACATCGCCGGCATCGACATCGGCCTGTGAACGCCCCGGCCGCCGCCACCCACAGCAAGGGGCCTGGGACCGAGGGCCCGCAGGCCTTGTTCTTCGACGGCACCAGCGCGCGCGGCCAGGCCGTGCGCCTTGTTGTGCAGGGCCCGCACCTGGTGGCGCGGCCGCTGCCCACCGACACCGGCTTCGGGCCGCCCGAGCACCGCTGGCCGCTGAACCAGGTGCAGTGGCCCGAGCGAACGCGCCATGGCCAGCGCACGGTGCACCTGGCCGATGGCAGCTCGCTGCAGGTGGCCGACACCGCCGCCTTCGACGCCTGGCGCGCGCAGCACGGCCCCAGCGAAAGCTGGGTGGTGCGTGCGCAGCAGAACTGGCGCGGCACCCTGTTGGCGCTGGTGCTGCTGGTGCTGGTCAGCGCGGCGGGCTACCGCTGGGGCGTGCCCGCACTGGCCGGCGGCCTGGTGGCCCTGGTGCCCGCCGCGGCCGATGAAGCCGTGGGCGCGCAGGCGATGGAAAGCGTGCGCCAGCAATGGTTGCGGCCCACGCGCCTGCCCGCTGAACGCCAGCAGGCGCTGCGCACGGCCTTCGCGCAGATGGTGGCGCAAGGCTGGCCCCCCGGCGGTCCGCCGGCGCCGGCCTACACGCTGCACTTCCACGCCGCCACCGAAGCGCTGGGCGCCAACGCCTTCGCGCTGCCTGGCGGCGACATCGTCGTCACCGACCAGCTGGTGGAACTGCTGGCCGGCCAGGACGACACCCTGCTGGGCGTGATGGCCCACGAGCTGGGCCACGTGCAGTACCGCCACGGCATGCACGCGCTGGCGCAGTTCACGCTGCTGAGCACCGCCACCGGCATCGCGCTGGGCGATTTCAGCAGCGTGCTGGCGGTGCTGCCGGCCTGGCTGGCGCAGATGGGCTACAGCCGTGCCGCCGAACGCGAAGCCGATGCGGTGGCGGCACGCGTGCTGCGCGCCAGCGGCCGTTCACCGGCGGTGATGGTGGTGCTGTTCGAACGCCTGGCGCAGCGTGCCGATGCTGAAAAGGTCGGGCCCGAGCTGCCCATCGCGCTGGCCAGCCACCCGGCCGATGCCGAGCGCATCCGCTATTTCCGTGAAGCCGCCAACGCCCCCAACTTGAAATGAATCCACCCCCCGCTTTCGCCGACGTGCAGGCCTTGTGCTTCGATGTCTTCGGCACCGTGGTCGACTGGCACGGCAGCATTGCCGCCGAGGCGCAGCGCCTGGGCCTGCCGGTGGACGGTGGTGCCTTCGCGCTGGCCTGGCGCGCCGGCTATGCGCCGGCCATGCAGCAGGTGCGCAGCGGGGCGCTGCCGTGGACGAACATCGACGGCCTGCACCGCCGCATCCTCGACGGCCTGCTGGCGCAGCACGGCATCGCCATGGACGAGGCCGCGCGGCAGCACTTGAACCGCATCTGGCACCGGCTGCAGCCCTGGCCCGACAGCGTGCCTGGCCTGCTGCGGCTCAAGCGCGGCTACACGATCACCACGCTGAGCAACGGCAACCTCTCGCTGCTGGTGGCCATGGCCAAGTTCGGCGGCCTGCCCTGGGACGCGGTGTTCAGCGCCGAGCTCTTCCACCACTACAAGCCCGACCCCGAGGTCTACCTGGGCGCCGCCCAGCTGCTGGGCCTGGCCCCGGCTCAGGTGGCGCTGGTGGCCGCCCACCCCAGCGACCTGCGCGCCGCCGCCGCCTGCGGCCTGCGCACCGCCTACGTGCCGCGGCCGCTGGAGCGGGGCGTGGGTGGCGAAATGGAGGCCTGCACACCGGGCGAGTTCGACACCGTGGCCGAGAGCTTCGAGGTGCTGGCCGCGCAGCTGGGCTGCTGAGCGCTCTTCAGCCTTTCGGCACCCCGGCGCGTCAGCACAGCGCCTCAGGCCAGCAGCGCCCACAGCGCCACGCCCACCATCGCCACGGTCAGCACCAGCAGGTAGAGCGTGCTCACCAGCGCGGCGCGCAGCAGGCGCCAGCCGAAGCGGCCGCCATACACCCGCCGCATCGCGCGCACGGTGTACAGCGGCACGGCCAGCAGGGCCAGGTCTTCCAGGCCGCCCAGGGGCAGCATCGTCAGCGCCACCATCAGGAACCAGAAGGCGTGCACGTGCAGGCCGAAGACCAGGTGCTCGGTGTAGCGCAGGCCGCGGTTCAGGTACACCAGCTTCATGAAGAGCGCGAAGCTGGGCACCAGCAGAAAGAGCGCGCTGCCCAGGTTGGCGATGAAACGTTCGCCCATCTGCCGGCCGGCGGCATCCAGCGCGTCGGGCTTGAGGTCGAGGCGGCGCTTCAGCCGCTCGCAAACCCACGCGGGCAGGTCGTTGCAGAAGAACACGCCGTCCTTCAGGCCGGCGCTGCCGGCGATCAGGTCCACCTGCATGCTGACGGGCTTGCCGCTGTCGCTGATGACCACGCCCCCTGGCGCGTTGATGGCCACTGACGCCGCCAGGCGCAGCACCAGCAGCACCAGCAGGCTGATGGTGAGGTACAGCCGCAGCGGCAGCACGTAGTGCTTGCGGCGGCCGGCCAGGTACTGGTGCGTCAGCTCGCCGGGCTTGAGCAGCAGCAGCTTCAGCGTGCGCCACAGCGCGCCTTCGGTGCTGAGGTAGGCGCCGCCGAACTGCTGCACGAATTCACCCAGCGTGGGCGGGCGCAGCTGCGTTTCCTGCCCGCATTGCGGGCAGAAGGGCGGCGTGGGTTCGGGCAGCACATGCGCGCAATTGCGGCAGTGTCCTGGCGGCATCGGCTGGGCGCTGCGGAGGGCTGCAGGGGCGGCTTCGAACATGGCTGCGCACGGTAGCGCAAATGCGCACGCAGAATCGGGGCATGCGCCTGCCCGGCCCACCCGTTCCCGAACCGCTGGAGGCCCCCCCGCCCCCGCTGGAGTCGCCCTCGTTGGCGCCACCCGAAGCCCCGCGCTTCGCCCAGGCGCTGGGCTTCTGGCTCAAGCTGGGTTTCATCAGCTTCGGCGGCCCGGCGGGGCAGATCGCGCTGATGCACGCCGAGCTGGTGGAGCGCCGGCGCTGGATCAGCGAACGCCGTTTCCTGCACGCGCTGAACTACTGCATGCTGCTGCCCGGCCCCGAGGCGCAGCAGCTCGCCACCTACATCGGCTGGCTGCTGCACCGGGGCTGGGGCGGCATCGTGGCCGGCCTGCTGTTCGTGCTGCCTTCGCTGGCGCTGCTGGTGCTGCTGAGCTGGGTGTACGTGCGCTTCGGCGATGTGCCGGTGGTGGCGGGCCTGTTCTACGGCATCAAGCCCGCGGTCACGGCGCTGGTGCTGCAGGCGGCCCACCGCATCGGCGGCCGCGTGCTCACGCACCCGATGCTGTGGGCGCTGGCCGGCGCCGCCTTCGTGGCCATCTTCGTGGGCGGCGTGCCCTTTCCAGCCATCGTCGTGGCCGCGGCGCTGGCGGGCGTGCTGCTCGGGCGCTACCGGCCGCAGGTGTTTGCAGCGGCCGGCGGTGGCGCCGCGGCGCACGGCGGCCAGGCGGTGCCGGCGCGGCGCGGACCGCCGGCCGTCATCGACGACGACACCCCCACGCCCCCGCACGCGCGCTGGCACCGCGGCCGCCTGCTGCGCGTGCTGGCCGTGGGGGCCGGCCTCTGGCTGGCGGTGATGGGCGCCCTGCTGGCGCTGCACGGCCCGCAGGGCCTGCTGGTGCAGATGGGCTGGTTCTTCACCAAGGCCGCGCTGCTCACCTTCGGCGGTGCCTATGCGGTGCTGCCGTATGTGTACCAGGGCGCGGTGGAGCACCACCAGTGGCTGAGCGCCACGCAGATGATCGATGGCCTGGCCCTGGGCGAAACCACGCCCGGCCCCCTGATCATGGTGGTGGCCTTCGTGGCCTTCCTCGGGGGCTGGTTCCAGCCCGTGTTCGGGGTGGATTCGGCGCTTGCCACCGGCGTGGCCGCGGCGCTGGTGGTGACCTTCTTCACCTTCCTGCCGAGCTTCGTCTTCATCCTGGCCGGCGGCCCGCTGGTGGAAGCCACGCACGGGCGGCTGGGCTTCACCGCGCCGCTGGCGGCCATCACCGCGGCGGTGGTGGGGGTCATCGTGAACCTGGCGCTTTTCTTCGCCTACCACGTGCTCTGGCCGCAAGGCTTCGGCGGCCCGTTCGATGCGGCCTCGGCCTGCATCGCGCTGGGTGCGGCCGTGGCTTTGATGCGCTTCAAGCTGGGCGTGCTGCCGGTGCTGGCCGGCTGCGCGCTGGCCGGGCTGCTGTGGCAGTTGCTGGCCTGACTAAGATCACCCCTCACTTCACCGCAGCCGGAGGCTTGCATGCGCCCCATCTCTTCGTTCAGGCCTTCCATCCCGGCGCGCCGGCGGGCGCTGTTTTCGCTGGCGGCCCTGGGTGCCCTGGGTGCCCTGGGTGCCTTGGGGGCCCTGCTGGCCGCCGCACCCGGCGGCGCCCTGGCCCAGGACTTCAGCAAGGTGGAGATCAAGGCGACGAAGCTGAACGACACCACCTGGATGCTGGTGGGTGCGGGCGGCAACATGGGCCTTTCGGTGGGCGAAGACGCGGTCTTCCTCATCGACGACCAGTACGCGCCGCTGGCGCCGAAGATCAAGGCGGCCATCGCCGCCATCACGCCCAAACCGGTGAAGTTCGTGCTGAACACGCACTTCCACTTCGACCACACCGGCGGCAACGAGGCGCTGGGCAAGGAAGGTGCGCTCATCGTCGCGCACGACAACGTGCGCCGCCGGCTGAGCGCCGACCAGCTCATCAGCTTCGCCGGCAACAGCGCGCGCCAGGCCGCCAGCCCCAAGGCGGCGCTGCCCGTCATCACGGTGCCGGGCAACATCAGCTTCCACATCAACGGTGAGGAGGTGCATGCCTTCCACGTGCCGGCCGCGCACACCGATGGCGACCTCATCGTGCACTTCAAGGGCGGCGATGTCGTGCACATGGGCGATGTGTTCTTCAACGGCAGCTATCCCTTCATCGACGTGGGCAGCGGCGGCAGCCCGCTGGGCATGATCGCGGCTTTCGACCGCGTGCTGGCGCTGGCCGGCGAGAAGACGAAGATCATCCCCGGCCACGGCCCCCTGGCCGACAAGGCGGCGCTGCAGCGCACGCGCGACATGCTGGCCACGCTGGTGGCGCGCATCCAGGCCGAGCGCCGCACCGGCAAGACCGACGAGCAGGTGCGCGCGGCCAAGCCCACCGCCGATTTCGACGCCGCCTGGGGCCAGGGCTTCATCAAGCCCGACCAGTTCGTGCAGCTGGTGCTGAACGGCCTGCCGAAGTAGGGCCGGGCTTTGCGGCGCCCTGGGTGCAGGCGGGGCTGCGGCAGGCTTTATGCTGCGCGGCCCTGAGCGTCCCCCTGGAGTGCCCGCGCATGAGCGCTGCTGCCGAGTCCAAAACCGAAGCCCCCACGCCGCTGAACGCCGGCACGCCCCTGGACCTGGCGCGTGTGCGCGCCGTGCGCGTGAACCAGCCCGCCGTGGCGCGACGCGTGGCCGTGCTCAACGCCAGCCGCTCGGTGAAGAAGGCCTACCAGGCCGCCTGGCTGGTGAAGGCCATCCAGTGCATGGACCTCACCACGCTCTCGGGCGACGACACGCCCGGCCGCGTGCGCCGCTTGTGCGCCAAGGCGCGCCAGCCGCTGAGTGCTGATTTGCTTTCTGCACTGGGCCTGCCTTCGCTGCAGGTGGGCGCGGTCTGCGTCTATCACGAGATGGTGGCCGAGGCCGTGCACGCGCTGCAGGGCAGCGGCATCCCGGTGGCGGTGGTGAGCACGGGTTTCCCGGCCGGTTTGACGCCCATGGAGACCAAGCTGCGCGAGATCGAACTCAGCGTGGCTGCCGGCGCGCAAGAGGTCGACATCGTCATCAGCCGCCGCCATGCGCTGACGCACGACTGGGCGGCGCTCTACGAAGAGTTGGTCGCGTTCAGAAAAGCCTGCGGCCCCGCGCACCTGAAAGCCATCCTCGCCACCGGCGAGCTGCAGACGCTGGAGAACGTGGCCCGCGCCTCGTGGGTGGCCATGATGGCCGGCGCCGACTTCATCAAGACCAGCACCGGCAAGGAAGGCGTGAACGCGACGCTGGATGTCTCGCTGGTGATGGTGCGCGCCATCCGTGATTTCCAGGCCGAGACCGGCCAGGTGGTGGGCTACAAGCCCGCTGGCGGCATCAGCTCGGCCAAGGGCGCGCTGCAGTACCTGGCGCTGATGAAGGAAGAGCTGGGCCACCGCTGGCTGCAGCCCGACCTGTTCCGCTTCGGCGCCAGCAGCCTGCTCACCGACATCGAGCGGCAGCTGGAGCACTTCGTCACCGGCCACTACAGCGCTGCCCACCGGCACGCCATGCCCTGATTCCGCCATGCCGACCTTGCAAGACATCCTCGCCACCATGGACTACGGCCCCTCCCCCGAAAGCGCCGAGGTCGCGCAGGCCTGGCTTGAACGCCATGGCCGCCGCTTCGGGCACTTCATCGATGGCGCCTGGGTGAAAGGGACCAAGCACTTCGACAGCACCAACCCCGCGACCTTTCACAAAGACGGCAAGACGCTGGCCGCCATCGCGCAAGGCGATGCGAAGCTGGTGCACCGCGCGGTGCAGGCCGCCGAAGCCGCCCTGCCGGCCTGGCGCGCTTTAGGCGGCCACGGCCGTGCGAAGCTGATCTACGCGCTGGCGCGCGCGCTGCAGAAACACGCGCGGCTCTTCGCCGTGCTGGAGACGCTGGACAACGGCAAGACCATCCGCGAAACGCGCGATGCCGACGTGCCGCTGGCCGTGCGCCACTTCTACCACCACGCCGGCTGGGCGCAGCTGCTGGCGCGTGAGCTGCCCGGCCACGAGGCGCTGGGCGTGGTGGGCCAGATCGTGCCCTGGAACTTTCCGCTGCTGATGCTGGCCTGGAAGGTGGCGCCGGCGCTGGCCTGCGGCAACACCATCGTCTTCAAGCCGGCCGAGCAGACCTCGCTGAGCGCGCTGCTGTTTGCCGAGATCTGCCAGGAGGTGGGCCTGCCCGCGGGCGTGTTCAACCTCGTCACCGGCGACGGCGCCGTGGGCCAGGCCATCACCGCGCACCCGGGCATCGCCAAGATCGCCTTCACCGGCAGCACCGAGGTGGGCAAGCTCATCCGCCAGGCCACCGCCGGCAGCGGCAAGAAGCTGAGCCTGGAGCTGGGCGGCAAGAGCCCCTACATCGTGTTCGCCGATGCCGACCTGGATGCTGCCGTGGAAGGCATCGTCGACAGCATCTGGTTCAACCAGGGCGAGGTCTGCTGTGCCGGATCGCGCCTGCTGGTGCACGAAGGCACGGCCCCGGCGCTGCTGGCCAAGATCAAGGCGCGCATGGCGAAGATCCGCGTCGGCGACCCGCTGGACAAGAGCATCGACATGGGCGCGCTGGTCGACCGCACGCAGTGGCAGCGTGTGAGCGGCTTCGTCGAACGTGCGCGCGCCGAGGGCGCCGAGGTCTACCAGGCCTGCGCGACCGAGTTGCCCGCGGGTGAGCACTGCTACTTCCCGCCCACGCTGGTGACGGGCGTGGACACGGCCAGCGAGATCGTGCAGCAAGAGGTCTTCGGCCCCGTGCTCACGGTGCAGACCTTCCGCACGCCGGCCGAGGCGGTGGAGCTGGCCAACAACACGCGCTATGGCCTGGCCGCCTGCGTGTGGAGCGAGAGCATCACGCTGGCGCTGCACGTGGCGCCGCAGCTCAAGACCGGCGTGGTGTGGGTGAACACCGCGAACCAGTTCGACGCGGCCTGCGGCTTTGGTGGCGTGCGTGAATCGGGCTACGGCCGCGAGGGCGGGCGCGAGGGGCTGCGCGAGTACCTGAAGCCCATCGTGGTGAAGGGCGTGAAAGCCACGAAGGCGGCGGCCAAGTCATCGAAGGCCGCCAAAGTCGCAACAGCCAGCACCGCACTGGTGGCCGCCGACCCCAACGCCATCGACCGCACCGCCAAGCTCTACATCGGCGGCAAGCAGACCCGGCCCGATGGCGGCTACAGCCGCGAAGTGTGGGCCGGCAACACCCTGCTGGGCCTGGTGCCCGAAGGCAACCGCAAGGACATCCGCAACGCCGTGGAGGCCGCGCGTGCGGCCGCCGGCTGGGCGCGCAACAGCGCGCATGGCCGCGCCCAGGTGCTGTACTACCTGGCCGAAAACCTGCAGGCGCAGCGCCAGCGTTTGGTCGAGGTGCTGGCGCCCTTCAGCAGCGAAGCGGCGGCTGCGGCCGAAGTGCAGGCCGCGGTGGAGTGCCTCTTCGATTTCGCGGCTTGGGCCGACAAGTACGACGGTGCGGTACACCAGCCGCCGATGCACGGCGTGACGCTGGCGCTGCACGAGCCGGTGGGCCAGATCGGCGTGATCGCGCCCGACGACGCGCCGCTGCTCGGCCTGGCGGCGCTGATCGCACCGGCCATCGCCATGGGCAACCGCGTGGTGGCCGTCCCCTCGCGCCGCCAGCCGCTGGTGGCCGCCGAGCTCTACCAGGTGCTGGACACGAGCGACGTGCCCGGCGGTGTGGTGAACCTCGTCACGGGCGACGCTGATGCGCTGGCCGAGACGCTGGCCTCGCACGCCGAGGTCGATGCGCTCTGGTGGCCGGGCGCCAGCGCCGCGCAGTGCGCGAAGGTGGAGGCGCTGTCGGTCAGCAACCTCAAGCGCACCTGGGTGGGCGAGGCTGCCGCCGCTTCGCTGCACGACCTGCACGCCGTGCTGGAGCAGGCGGTGCAGGTAAAAAACGTCTGGGTGCCCTACGGCGTGTAGTAGAGCCCCCAAGCTCACTGCGTTCGCTACCCCCCAGGCCCATCGAGGGCCCTTCGGTCCCGGGGGCTCATGCTGCGGCCCGGCAAAGCCGGTTCCGCGCATGTCCTTGATCGCGCTTCAGGTGTCGATCACCTCGGCGATCAGCGGCAGGGCCATCGGCGCTTCGTCGCCGATCTGCACGGCCGCCAGCACCGCGGCGATGGCCGCCTCGGCCGCGGCTTCGTCGGCCGCGTGCACGAAGGCCAGCGGGTCGCCCGTCTGCACCGCGGCAACGCGGCCCACCACGCGGTCCAGGCCCACGCGCGGGTCGACGCGGTCGCCCGGCCGCACACGCCCGCCGCCCAGCGCCACCACGGCGTAGCCGAGGGCGCGCACGTCGAGCAGCTGCACGTGGCCAGCACGCGGCGCGGGCACGGGCTTGATCACGGGCGCCACCGGCAGCTGCGCATCGGCCAGCACGTCGCGCGGGCCGCCGAGCGCGGCCACCATCTGCGCGAACTTCTCGGCCGCAGCGCCACTGTCCAGCACTTGCGTGGCCATCGCCGCGCCGCCTTCCGGCGTGGCCGCCAGCCCGCCCAGCTGAAGCAAATGGCCCACCTGTGCCAGCGTCAGCGCGTGCTGGCGGGGTTCCCGTTCTTCACCGCGCAGGTAGCGCAGCGCCTCGGCCACTTCCAGCGCGTTGCCGGCGCTCGTGCCCAGCACCTCGTTCATGTCGGTGATGAGCGCCCGCGCCGGCAGCCCGGCGCCGCGCGCCACGCGCACCAGGCTCTGCGCCAGCGTGCGCGCGTCGTCGATGCGCTGCATCACCGCGCCGCTGCCCACCTTCACGTCCAGCACCAGTGCCTGCAGGCCGGCCGCGAGCTTCTTGCTCAGGATGCTGGCGGTGATCAAGGGCACGCTGTCCACGGTGGCCGTGACATCGCGGATGCCATACAGCCGCCGGTCGGCCGGCGCCAGCGTGTCGCCCGCGCCGACGATGGCGCAGCCGGCCGTGCGCAAGGTGGCCAGCAGCGTTTCGCGCGGCGGGTTCACGCCGTAGCCGGGCAGGGCTTCCAGCTTGTCCAGCGTGCCGCCGGTGTGGCCCAGGCCACGGCCGCTGATCATCGGCACCACGCCGCCGCAGGCCGCCACCATGGGCGCCAGCATCAGGCTGAGCTTGTCGCCCACGCCGCCGGTGGAGTGTTTGTCGAGGATGGGGCCGTGCAGGTTTTCGGCCGCCCAGCGCAGCACCTCGCCGCTGTGCGTCATGGCCCGCGTGAGGGCCACGGTCTCGGCCTCGTCCATGCCACGCAACACGATGGCCATGGCCAGCGCCGCAGCCTGGGCGTCGGCCCAGGTGCCGCTCACCAGGCCTTGCGCAAAGTCTTCGATCTGCGCCAAGCTGAGCCGGCCGCCCTCGCGCTTGGCGAGGATGGTGTCGCGGGCGTGTAGCGGCCCGGTCAAAGCCGCAGCCTCGCCACCTTCGGGCAGTGGTCGCTGCTTTCGATGGGCTGGTCAGGCCGGCCCATCACCGGCACCTTGCGCGAGGCGATGTCGGCTGGCGCGTGCTGTTGCAGCAGCGTGTGCACGCCGGCGCCGACGACGATGTGGTCCAGCCCCGTGAAGCCGCTGCAGCCGGCCTCGGTGGCCTGCAGCGGCAACTGGAAGAGGGCGGGCGAACCGTCGGCGATCTCGGGCCACAGGTAGCGTGTGCCCACGCGGCCTTCAGCGTCCACCGGGTTGGGGCCGGCGGGGTCGGAGCCATCGGCCCGCACCTGGTTCGTGGCCAGGCCCATCGCGGCTTCTTCGTCGATGCGGCGGTTGAAATCACCCAGCACCACGAAGCGGGTCGTCTGCGCCGCCACCGCCTCGATCCAGCTCTCCAGCACCGGCACCTGGCGGTTGAGCACCTCGCAGGCCTCCACGCGTTCGGTCAGCAGCCGTGCCGGGAAGCGCGGGTTGCTGTTGGTGGCGCTGGCACAAGCGGCTTTCAGGTGCACGTTCATGAAGACCACCGGCGCACCGTTGACGGTCAGCGCCAGCGCGAGGCCGGGGCGCACGCGGCGGAAGGCCTCGGCGTCGTTCGGCGGGTCGAGCACGGCCAGCGGCTGGTGCGGCGTGCAGAGGCCCGCGGTGGACGACAGCGCCTTGTCCCAGGCGAAGGCCACGGTCTGGAAGGCGTTGTGCGGCGCCGCGCAGACCTCGAAGCGGCCGCTGTGGCGGCCCAGCACCGCGCGCACGGCCTCGACCGAGCTCACCTCTTGAAAGGCGATGACGCGCACCCCCTCGCGCTGCACGAGGGCATCGACCGTGTCGCGCAGGCCATCGAGCTTGGCCTGGTAGGCCCCGGGCGTGCGAACCGCCGCCGGGTCGGGGGCGGCTGCGCCGGGCGCGCGAGGTGTGCTGTTCCGGTAGGCGCTGCAGGGCGCCACGCGCATCGAAGCTTCGCGTCCGCCAGCGGCGGCCACCGTGGCCTGCTGGCAGGCCGCGGCGCGCGCGCTTTCTTCGGGGGTGGCCCGGGTGGTGCCCGGCTGCCAGCGGGCGCGCGTGTCGCACCAGTTCACGGTCGGCGCGCTGCACACCGCCAGGTGCTGGGCGAAGTCGGCCGTGGTGCCGGCCCAGGCCATGTTGAAGGCGGCCACGGCCACCGGCAGCGGTGCAGTGGGCGCGGCCTGCTGGGGCGTGCCCGGCAGCGCGCAGGCCGAGAGCAGGGCCGCGGCGGCGACCGTGCCCAGGGCCCGGGAAGTGAAGTTCAGCATGGTCATGGGGACGTGGTGTTGGCAACGGGGGTGAAGTCGGCCACGCGCAAGGGGCTGCGTGCGGCCAGGAAAGTGCGCAGCACTTCGGCATCGACAAAGCCGCTGTTGACGTAGCCGGGGTGCTTGTCCAAGGGCGGGTAGCCATCGCCGCCAGCGGCGACGAAGTTGTTGAGGGCCAGGCGGTAGCGGCCCGCAGGGTCCAGGGGGCGCCCACCCACCTTCACCTCCAGCAGCACGCCCTCGCGGACGGTCAGTTGCACGCCAGCGGTGTGCGGGTAGGCCCCGGCGCCTGGGGTGGCGCGGGCGGCGAAGCGCAGGTAGTCCAGCAGCTCGGCGCCGCTGAGCGTGACCACGCACACCGTGTTGCCGAAGGGCTGCACCTTCAGCAGGTCGCGGTAGGTGATGTCGCCCGCGGGCAGTGAATCGCGGATGCCGCCGGCGTTCATCAAGGCCAGGTCGGCGCCGGTGCGCTCCATCATCGCCTGCGCCAGCAAGGCACCCAGCGCCGTGGGCTGCCTGCGCACGCGCTGGCGGTCGCCGTCCAGCACCGCGTCGCTGCGCGCCACCACGACGTTCAGCTTCTCCTGCCCGCGTTCATGGAAGGGCTGCAGCAGCGCGCGCACCGCGGCGTCCTCGGCCACGCGCTCGGCGGCGGGCGTCTTTTCGTTGCCCGGCCCGCGCAACCACAGGTTCACGGGGATGAGCCGGTACTGCAGCAGCTTCACCTGGCCGGCGTGGATCTCGAAATCGGCGCGGCCCACGTACTTGCCCCACTCGTGCGCCTGCACGATCCAGGTGCCGTTCTGGCGGTCGGGCGCGCAGGGGCCGCCGGGGCGGTAGGCGTCGTTGCGCACGTTGGCCGCCAGCATGCACACCGGGTTCTGGCTGTGGCCGCCCACGATGAGGTCGATGCCCGCCACCGCGCGCGCCAGTTCCACGTCGCCGGGCGCGTTCACGCCCGAGCGGCCGTCGGTGTAGTGGCCCATGTGCGTGGCGGCGATCACCATGTCGGCCTGGCGCCGCAGCGCCGGCACCAGCCGTGCCGCTTCGTCGGCGGGCTTGCGGAACTCCAGGCCGGCCACATTGGCAGGCAGCACCAGCTTCTTCGTGTCGTCGGTGGTCATGCCCATCACCGCGATGCGGTAGCCGCCGCGCTCGAACACGGCGTAGGGCTGGAACAGGCGCTGGCCGTTCTTGTAGATGTTGGCCGAGAGCAGCGGGAAGCCGGCCCAGGCCTGCTGGCGGGCCAGCACGTCCAGCGGCTTGTCGAACTCGTGGTTGCCCAGGGCCATCGCGTCGTAGCCGAGCAGGCGCATGCCCTTGAAGTCGGGTTCGGCGTCCTGCAGGTCCGACTCGGGCACGCCGGTGTTCACGTCGCCGCCATCCAGCAGCAGCACGTGCCCTCCGCCGGCCTTCACCTCGGCACGCACGCGCTCGATCACCGTCTTGCGCGCGGCCAGGCCGTACTCGCCATCCGCATTCGGCCAAAAGCGGCCGTGGTGGTCGTTGGTGTGGAGGATGGTCAGCTGCAGCGGCGGGCGCTCGGCCTGCGGCGGTGTCAGGCCTGCGCAGCCCGCAAGGAGGAGCAGGGCACCCAGCAGCGGAAGGCGCAGCCGCCAGCGATCTACCGCTGGCGTAGGGGATCCGGGCGGCTGCGCGGCGCTGAGCCGCTTCACAGCTTCAGCGCCTGCACCACCGCCGCCAGCGTGGCCACGGCGCGCTCGCTGGCGGCGTTGGCGGTGGCCAGCGTGTGGGCGTGGCTCAGCACCTCGTTGTCCATGCCGGCGGCCATGTTGGTCATCATCGAGAGGGCCAGCACCTTCAGCCCGGCGTGGCGCGCGATGATGGTCTCGGGCACCGTGCTCATGCCCACGGCTTGCGCGCCGAAGGCGCGCAGCATGCGGATTTCGGCCGGTGTCTCGAACTGCGGGCCCAGCACCCAGGCGTAGATGCCCTCGTGCAGCTGCGTGCCCATCGCCGCGGCGGCGGCTTTGGCCTGCGTGTTCAGCGCCGGGTCGTAGGCGTGGTTCATGTCCTGGAAACGCTGGTCCCCGGGCTCGCCGATCAGCGGCGAGCGCTGCACCACGTTCAGGTGGTCTGTGATGAGCATCAGCTCGCCCGGGCGCATGCCGGCGTCCATGCTGCCGGCGGCGTTGGTCTGCAGCAGCAACTTCACGCCCCAGGCCGCCAGGCTGCGGATGGCGCCCAGCATGCCGTCGGCGTTGCCGGTTTCATAGGCGTGCTTGCGGCCGGCCAGCACCGCCACGCGCGTACCGCCCACCGTGCCCACGCGCACCAGCCCCTGGTGCCCGCCCACGGCCAGCGCCGGGAAGGCCGGCAGTTCCGCGTAGGCCACCTCGGTGGCGCCCTGCAGCACCTCGGCAAACGGGCCCCAGCCCGAGCCCAGCAGCACTGCGACTTCGGGCGCCGGGCCCAGGCGTTGCTGCAGCGTGGCAGCGGACAAGCGGATGTGTTCGTTCATGGGTTCGAAGGGGGAAGGTGGGAGGGCCCGAAGCTGTGCGGCAAGAGCCCGCCGAGGGTGTAGGTGCCGCGCACGCCGCTGTCATCAGCGGCCCAGACGGGGCAGGTGTCGGCAGCGAACTCGCGCAGCTTCTGGCGGCAGCCGCCGCAAGGCGTGACGGGCTGCGGCGCCACGGCAAACACCGCGGCAGCCACCACCTGCCGGCCGCCCGCCACCACCATCGCGGCCAGGGCCGAGGCCTCGGCGCACCAGCCCTGCGGGTAGGCGGCGTTCTCGACATTGCAGCCAGCGTGAATGCGGCCTTGCTCGTCCAGCACCGCGGCGCCGACGGCAAAGCGCGAATAGGGCGCGTGGGCCTTCTCGCGCGCGGCACGGGCCGCGGCGATCAAGGCCGCCTGGTGCTGCAACACGTCCATGGCTTCAGCGTTCCTTGACGTAGGGGCGGCCCAGGGCGGCGGGCGCGATGCTCTTGCCGATGAAGCCGGCCAGCAGCACCACCGTCAGCACATAGGGCATGGCCTGGATGGCCTGCACCGGCACCGCGCCGCCACCCAGAAAGGCGGGCAACTCGGCGCCCTGCAGGCGGATGGACACGGCATCGAGAAAACCGAACAGCAGGCAGGCCCAGAGCGCGCCCACCGGGTGCCACTTGCCGAAGATCAGCGCGGCCAGGGCCATGTAGCCGCGGCCGGCCGTCATGTTGGGAATGAAGCTCGGGTTCTGCGCGATAACGAGGTAGGCCCCGGCCAGCGCGCTGAGCATGCCGTTGAGCGCCAGCGCCTGGTAGCGCAGCGCCTTCACGCTGACGCCGGCGGCGTCGATCATCGTCGGGTTCTCGCCGGCCGCGCGCAGGCGCAGGCCGAAGCGTGTGCGGTACAGCAGCCACCACACGCCCACCACGAGCAGCAGCGCGCCGTAGACCATGAGGTTGTGGCCGAAGAAGGCCAGCGCCAGCGTGGGCCCGACGAGCGGTATCTGCGCCACCACCTCGCCCGCACCCACGAACCAGCGGCTCAGGCGCACCGCCTCGGGCACCGGCGGCGTCTGCCCGCCCTGCGCGAACCAGGCGATGCCCAGCACCACGGAAAGGCCGGCGGCCGTCATCGTGATGGCCATGCCCAGCACGACCTGGTCGCCGCGGTGGCTGACGCAGGCATAGCCATGCAGCATCGACAAGGCCACGCCCACGGCCAGCGCCGCCATCAGCGCCAGGCCCAGCGAGCCGCTGGTCACGCCCACGGCGGCGGTGGCGAAGGCCGTCAGCAGCATCTTGCCTTCCAGGCCCAGGTCGATGACGCCCGCGCGTTCACACAGCACGCCGGCCAGCGCGCAAAGAATCAAGGGCACGCTCACGCGCAGCGTGCTGGCCACCAGCGTGCCGATGAAGGCTTCATCCATGGCGGCCTCCTCCCAGTGCCTTGTAGGCCTTGAAGAGCGCCGGCGCCGCCACCTGCGCCATGGCACCGGCGAACAGCACGATCAGGCCCTGCAGCATGAACACCATGTCGCGGCTGAAGCCGCTGATCTCGAAAGCCAGCTCGCTGCCGCCCTGGTACAGCGCGCCGAAGAGCAGCGCCGCCAGCACGATGCCGCCCGGGTGGTTGCGGCCGATCAGGCTGACGGCGATGCCAGCGAAGCCCGCGCCGGCCACGAAATCGGTGATCAGCCGGCCGTGCACGCCGGCGATCTCGTTGATGCCCACCATGCCGGCCAGCGCGCCACTGGCGGCCATCGACACCACCACGAGGCCCTTGGGCTGGATGCCGCCGTACACCGCCGCGTCGGGCGAGAAGCCGGTGGCGCGCAGCGCATAGCCGCCGCGTGTCTTCCACAGCGCCAGCCACACCAGCACGGCGGCGGCAATGGCCAGCAGCACGCTCAGGTTCAGCGGCGTGCTCGGCCATTCGATGCCCAGCCACGCCAGCGCGTCGTGCACGCCGGGCAGTCGCGCGCTGTCTTCGAAGGCGCGGCTCTCGGGCGTCATGTTGCCGGGCTCCTTCAGCTGGTTCACCAGCAGGTAGCCCAGCAGCGCCGAGGCGATGAAGTTGAACATGATGGTGGTGATGACGGTGTGGCTGCCGCGCCAGGCCTGCAGCGCACCCGGGATGCCGCCCCACACCAGGCCGAACAGGGCCGCGGCCAGCACCATCACCGGCAGCATCAGCCAGGCCGGCAGCGTGGCCGCCAGCGCCAGCGCCGCCACCCCCGCGCCCAGCCCGCCCATGATGGCCTGGCCCTCGCCGCCGATGTTGAATTGCCCGCCGTGGAAGGCCACGGCCACCGCCAGCCCCGTGAAGACGAAGGTGGTGGCGTAGTACAGCGTGTAGCTGATGCCGGCCTGCGAGCCGAAGGCACCCTTGATGAGCAGCGAGAGCACCTGCAGCGGCTCGAAGCCCACCAGCGCCACCACGCCGCCGGCCACCAGCAGCGCGATGGCCAGGTTCACGGCGGGCAGCAGGGCCACGTCCATCCACCGGGGAAGTTCGACGGGTTGGCTCATCGCTTCCAGTCCTCGCCCGGCATGGCGCGGCGCATGTAGTCGTCGAAGAGGGGCACCGTGAAGGCGGTTTCGCCGTGTTGCGGGCTGTAGATCATGCCTTTGGTGATGAGCTTGGCCCGCGCCGGGCCGATGCTGGTGACCTTCACACCCAGGCGGTCGGCCACGTCACCCGAGCGCTTGGGGCCTTCGCCCAGGTCGGCCAGGGCGCGCATGTAGCGCTTCTCAGAGGGCGTGCAGCGGTCGAAGCGAACCCGGAAGAAGCTCTCGTCCAGGGCGGCGATGGCGTGTTGCGTGGCCAGGTCGACATCGCTGCGCGTGATCAGCGGGGTGGCCGCAACATTCCACACCTCGTAGCCCCACTGCTGCAGGAAATAGGGGTAGCCGCGCGTCACGGCCACCAACTGCGCCAGCGCGTCTGGTTCGAAGTGCACTCCCATGACGGCGGCAGGCTGCGTCAGAGCTTGCCGCGCGTCGGCGTCGCTCAGCGCACCCACTCTAGGGTAATCGAACAGCCGCTCCGCGTAGGACTTTGACTGTCCGGCCAGGCCTACGATCTGCGGAAGGCCAGCGCCTACGACGATCAGAGGCAGTTGCAGCTGCGACACCTTGTGCGTGGCCATGATCAGCGCACTGAACTCGGCCTCGCTGAGGTACTGCATTTCGTCGATGCATAGCGCCACCGCAGTGCCTCGCTCGGCGGCGGCTTCACCAACGGCCACGAACAAGTCGGCCAGGTCTTGCTCCAGGTCGTGGCTGTCGGCCGTACCGGCCAGGGGCTCGATGCCGAGCTCCAGGTCGTTCCAGCTGATCTTCACGCTGCCCATGAAGCTGCGCAGCACGCGCAGCGCGCGACGGCCCTTGTCGCCCGCCGCCGCAGCGATGCTCAGCCCCAGCAGGATGCGCCGCAGCGCGGGCACCAGCAGTTCAGGCAGCTTCTTGCCTTCGTGGGCTTCGATGAGCGTGGCCTGGTAGCCCAGGGCTTCGGCCTGGCGCTGGAAGCGCACCAGCAGCACCGTCTTGCCCACGCCCCGCAGGCCCACCACGATGAGGCTCTTCGACGGCTTGCCGCGTTGCACGCGCGTCAGCGCGATCTCGGCCCGCTCCAGCACCTCGTGCCGGCCTGCCAGCTCTGGCGGCGGGGTGCCCGCGCCTGGCACATACGGGTTGTTGCGGGGATCCATCGGGCCGGGTGTTTGATCGACTTTTGCGAGTTTATCCAGAAGCAAGTCAAATTGGATAAATCAACTCAAATCGGGCGCGCGCTGAGTGTGCGAGGCGGCCTCAATGGCTGGCAGCCCCGCCCATCAACCGGCCCAGCGCCGCTTCGGTGCATTGGTCGATCGGCAACTCGCCACTGATGCGCCCGGCGTTCATCACGATCACGCGGTCGGCCAGGGCCAGCACCTCGTCGAGTTCGCTGCTGACCACCAGCACCGCGCCGCCGGCGTCGCGCATGGCGCGCAGGCGGCCGTGGATGAACTCGATGGCGCCGATGTCCACGCCGCGCGTGGGCTGGCCCACCAGCAGCACCTGCGGCTGCGTGGCGAAGAACTGCGCCTCGCGCGCCAGCACCAGCTTCTGCTGGTTGCCGCCGCTGAACTTGCTGCTGCGCAGCGCGGGGTTGCGCGGGCGCACGTCGTAGCGCTCCATCATCAGCGCGGTGTCTTCGCGCATCGCGCGCTGGCGCAGCCAGCCCCACCAGCGGCTGTAGCGCGGCTGGTGCTGGTGGCCGAGCACGGCCGATTCCCAGGCCGCAAAAGGCAGCACCATCGCACGGCGGTGGCGGTCTTCGGGCACATGGGCCAGGCGCAACGCGCGTGCGGTGCGCGGGTTCAGCCAGCGCTGCGGCGTGAAGCTCTGGCCGCCTAGCGTGAGCGTGCCGCTGCTGGGCGCCATCAGGCCCGAGAGCACGTCGAGCAATTCGCTCTGGCCGTTGCCCGAAACGCCGGCGATGCCCACGATCTCACCCGCGCGCAGCTGCAGCGACACCTCGGCCAGCCGCGCCACGCCCAGGCTGTCCACCACGCCCAGCCCCTGCGCGCCCAGCAGCACCGCGCCGGGCGTCGCCGAATTGGAAACATCAGCGCCGATGCGGCCCAGGTTCACGCGCCGGCCCACCATGGCCTCGGCCAGGCCGTCGATGCTGGTGTCGGCGATCTTCGTGTCCAGCACCACCTGACCGGCGCGCATCACCGTCACGGCGTCGCACAAGGCCATGATCTCCTTGAGCTTGTGCGTGATCAGCAGGATGGTGGTGCCGCGCTCGCGCAGGCCGCGCAGCGTGACGAAGAGCGCTTCGGTCTCTTGCGGCGTGAGCACCGCGGTGGGCTCGTCGAGGATGAGGATGCGCGCGCCGCGGAACAGCGCCTTCAGAATCTCGAGCCGCTGGCGTTCGCCCACCGGCAGTTCGTGCACCAGCGCGTCCAGCTGCACCTGCAGGCCGGTGTCTCGCATCAGCGCTTCCAGCTTGGCCCGAACCTCGGCGCGCGCGCTGGCCAAGCGCCAGCTGGGCTCGGCGCCGAGCATCACGTTGTCCAGCGCGCTGAGCGTGTCCACCAGCATGAAGTGCTGGTGCACCATGCCGATGCCCAAGGCGATGGCTTCACGGCTGCCGCGGATCTTGGCGGGCACGCCTTCGATGCTGATCTCGCCCGCATCGGCCTCGTAGAAGCCGTAGAGGATGGACATCAGCGTGCTCTTGCCGGCGCCGTTCTCGCCCACGATGCCGTGCACCGTGCCGCTGTCCACGCGCAGCTGCACGGCGCGGTTGGCGTGCACCGCGCCGAAGCGCTTTTCGATGCCCTGCATCCAAACGGCCGGGGGCCGTGAGGCCCCCGTCGTCGGTGCAGCAGCGGCGGCTGCCTCGTCCGGCATCACTTGCAGCTGTTGTTGGCCATGTAGTCGATGACCTTGATCTTGCCGCTGATGATGTCGGCGCGTGCGGCATCCACGCGCCGCTTCATCTCGGGCGTCACCAGCTTGGCGTTGTGCTCGTCCAGCGCGATGTCCACGCCGCCTTCCTTCAGGCCCAGGTTGGTGATGCCGGGCGTCACGCCCTTGAAGGCGTTGTAGACCGCCACATCCACGCGCTTGACCATGCTGGTGAGCATGGTGCCGGGCTGCACGTGGTTCTGGTTGCTGTCCACGCCGATGGCGAGCTTCTTGTTGTCCTTGGCGGCCTGGTACACGCCGATGCCGGTGCCCCCCGCGGCGGCGAACACCACGTCCACGCCGGCCGCGAATTGCGCCTTGGCGAGTTCGGCGCCGCGCGCGGGGTCGTTCCAGGCAGTGGGCGTGGTGCCGGTCATGTTGGCCAGCGTCTCCACCTTGGGGTTGGCGAACTTCGCGCCCTGCTCGAAGCCGCACTGGAAGCGGCGGATCAGCGGGATGTCCATGCCGCCCACGAAACCCACCTTGCCGGTCTTGCTGGCCATCGCGGCCATCATGCCCACCAGGAAGCTGCCTTCGTGTTCCTTGAAGAGGATGCTCTGCACGTTGGGCAGGCGCACCACGGCGTCGATGACGGCGAACTGCAGCTTCGGGAAGTCTTTCGCCACCTTCTCCATGCTGCTGCCCTGGCTGAAGCCGATGCCCACGATGGGGCTGGCGCCGCGCTGCGCCATGCGGCGCTGGGCCTGTTCACGCTGGGCCGGGTTGCTGATCTCGAATTCGATGTAGTTCTTGCCGGTCTCCTTCTTCCAGCGCTCGGCGCCTTCGAAACCGGCCTGGTTGAAGCTCTTGTCGAACTTGCCGCCCATGTCGTAGATGACGGCGGGCTGGCCTTGCGCGAGCGCCGGGCCGGCCGCGAAGGCGCCGGCCGCCAGGCTCAGCGCAAGAACGGCCTTCGGCGCCCACACCGGGCGGCTGACCAGACGAAAGACGGGGCGGAACATGGGCGATGGCTCTCCTGCACAGGGCACGGCAGGATAGCAAGACTCGCGCCGCGCCCCGGGGCGCTTGTACCCGCAGACAGGCGGGCCAGCGGCGTGGCGGCGCCGTGATGGCCCAGGCCGGCCGCAGCGGGGCCATTAGCATTCGCAGATGACGACATCCTTCGCCGAGCCCGCCCTGAAGCCCCTCGAAACCCACCCCCGCGCGCGCCAGCTGCCCAAGGTGCTGCTGCATGAACACCTCGATGGCGGCCTGCGCGTGGCCACGCTGCTGGCGCTGCTGAAGCAACGCGGCATCACCCCCGCGGCCGACACCGAAGCCGGCCTGGCCGCCTGGTTCCATGCCAACGCCCACGCCGGCAGCCTGGAGAAATACCTGGAAGGCTTCGGCCTCACCGTGGCCGCGATGGCCAGCCCCGAGGCCATGGAGCGCGTGGCCTTCGAGGCCGCCGAAGACGCGCTGGCCGATGGCGCGGTGCTGGCGGAATTCCGCATCGCGCCGCTGCTCTTCGAAGCCCACGGCGTGCCGGGCGAAGCGGTGGTGGAAGCCTTGCTGGCCGGCCTGCACCGCAGCCGGTTGCCCAGCGGCCTGATCGTCTGCGCCATGCGCCACCTGCCCGAGGCCGAGACCGAGCGTGCCGCGAGCCTGGCCCTGCGCTACCACGGTGCACCCGCTGCCCTGGGCCCGCGGGTCGTGGGCTTCGACCTGGCCGGCCCCGAGTTCGGCTACCCGCCCGGCCAGCACGCGCGCGCGCTACAGCGCCTGCGCGAAGCCGGGCTGCCGCTCACGCTGCACGCGGGCGAGGCCGATGCCGCCGAGCGGGTGCTGGAAGCCGTGGAACTGGGCGCCACGCGCATCGGCCACGGCGTGCGCCTGGTGGACGCGCTGCGCGACCCCGCGCGGCATTGGATGGTGGAGCGCGTGCGTGAACGCGGCGTGCACCTGGAGGTGTGCCCCACCAGCAACGTGCACACGGGCGCGGCGCCTTCCATCGCGGCCCACCCCATCACCGCGCTGTGGCAGGCCGGCGTGAGCCTGAGCTACCACACCGACAACCGGCTCATGAGTTGCGTGAGCCTCACCGAAGAAGCGCAGGCGCTGATGGCGCACACGGCGCTGGAAGAGATCGACCTGCTGGCCATGGCCACCGAAGCGGCGCGCCACACCTTCCTGCCCGAAGCGCAGCGTGACGCCGCGCTGGAAGCCATCGCCCAGTTTTCGGCGCCGCTGCTGCCGCCGGTGCCGGTGGTGCGCGTCTAGGCCGGGGTCTCGGCGGCGGCCGTGGCGGCCTGCGGCACGTCCTGCGCCGCCCAGCGCCGCGCGAAGGCCGGCAGTTCCGCCGCCGGCATGGGCCGGCCCAGGTGGTAGCCCTGGGCTTCGTCGCACCCGAGGGTGCGCAGCGCGCCCAGAATGTGTGCGTTCTCCACGCCCTCGGCCACGGCGCGGAAGCCCAGGTCGTGCGCCAGCCGGATGGTGTTGCGCACGATGATGGCGTCCTTCTCGCGGCGGTCGAGCTGCTTGATGAAGATCTGGTCGATCTTCAACTCGTGCACCGGCAGTTCCTGCAGGTACTTCAGCGAGGTGGCGCCTTCGCCGAAGTCGTCGATCGACAGCTGGAAGCCCGCCTGCGCCAGCGTGTGCAGCATGGCCAGCGCGCGTTCGGGCTCGTTCATCACCGCGCTTTCCGTGATCTCCAGGCAGAAGGCCGTGGCCGGCACGCCATGGCGGCGCAGCAGGGCCGCAAAGCGCGCCGGCAGTTCGGCATCGAGCAGGTCGCGCGTGCTCAGGTTCACCGAGAGGCGGTGCAGTCCCTCGGCCTGCAGCGCCGGCCATTGCCGCGCGGCTTCTTCGAAGATCCACAGCGTGAGCTGGCGCACGAAGCCGTTTTCCTCGGCGAAGGGAATGAACTGCAGCGGCGGCACCATGCCGCGCGTGGGGTGCTGCCAGCGCACCAGCGCCTCGGCCCCCACGAGGCGGTGGCTGGCCAGGTCGATCTTGGGCTGCAGGAACATGCGCAGCTCGTGGTTGCCCACGGCCTGGCGCAGCTCGGACAGCAGCGTCAGCGTCTGCTCGCTGGCGGCGTCGATGCCGGGCTCGTACACCATCAGGTGGGCCGCCTTGCGGCGCTTGGCCACGTCCAGCGCGCGCTCGGCACGCGCCATCAGCGCTTCGGCCTGGTCGCGTTCGGCGCCAGCCCCGGTGCTGAGGGCCGGCGCGTGCGCGGGCCAGCAAGCCATGCCGAAGGTGACCGGTGCGTCCACCTGCTCGCCCCGCACGCCGATGGGCTGCACGAAGCTGGCGCTGAGGGCGTCCACCAGGGCCGTGGCCGGCGCCTGCGCGGTGCCCGGCAGCAGCAGCCCGAACTGGTCGCCCGACAGCCGCGCCAGCAGGCCGGCGGCCGGCACCTGCCGGCGCAGGCGCGCGGCCACTTCGCGCAGCACGTCGTCGCCCACGGCATAGCCGCGGTTCTCGTTGATGCGCTTGAAGCGGTCGAGGCCCAGCACCACCACCGAGAACGGCCGCTCGCTGCTGTGCGCGGCGTCGATGGCGCTGCGCAGCGCGTCGCTGAAGCTCACGCGGTTGGGCAGGCCGGTGAGGCGGTCGTGGTAGGCCAGCTCGCGGATCTCGGCCTCGCTGGCGGCGATGTCGCGCCGCATCTGGTCGAAGCTGCGCGCCAGCTGGCCGATCTCGTCTTCGCGGCCGGTGTGGGCCAGCGCGGGCTCGAAGTCGCCGCGGCCCAGAGCCTCGCTGGCGTGCATCAGCCCGCGCAACGGCGTGGTGATGCGCCGCGCCGTGAAGACGCTGGCCGCGCCGGCCATCAGCAGGCCCAGCAGCGTCAGCCCCAGCAGCGTGCGCTGCAGCGGGCGGTAGGGGGCCACGGCATCGGCCACCGAACGCAGCAGCAACGTGTGCAGCGCGCCCGCCGGGCCCGTGGTCTGCGGGATGGGGCGCAGCAGGTGGGCCTGGCCGGCCAGTTGCAGTTCCTGCCGCTTGCTGCCGTCAGGGCCTGTGCCCGTGGCTGTGGCCGCGGGGCCGGCCCAGCCTTGTGCCAGCTCGGCCGTGAGCGGGCCGCCCAGCGTAGAAAGCAGCGCCTCGCGGCGCCCGTCGGGGCTTTGCAGCAGCACGGCCGTGTGCAGGCCGGAAACGCCGCGCATGTCGTCCAGCAGCGCCTGGTCGATGGCGAAACCCATCACCACGTAGCCCACGAGCAAGGGCGCGCGCATCGGCACCATCACCACCTGGTAGGGCTGGCCGCCCACCAGCACCAGCGCGCTGCCCTCGGCAGCCAGTTGCTGCGCCAGCGGCTGCAGGGCCTCGAAGGCGCCGGCCTCGGTGTCTTCGCCCAGGGCGCGCAGCGTCAGGTCGCTGGCCAGCATGGCCGTGACGTTGGCGCCGATGCGCTGGCCGTGGTTGGCCAGGGCCGACTGCAGCGTGTCGGTGTCGCCCAGGGCCACCGCGGAACGGAAGCCATAGTCGGCGGCCAGCACGCTGGCGCCCATGGTCAGCCGTGCCGCGCGCTGCGCGAGCAGCCTGGCCCAGATCTTCTCGCCCACCCCCAGCTCTTCGGCCAGCAGGCCGCGGGCGTTGCGCTCGATGCTGGCGTTGACCACGGCCCAGCTGGCCAACTGCACCACCAGCAGCAGCCCCAGGAACAGCGCCACGATGCGCGAAGACAGGCGCTGCGCCCACCAGCGCCGCCAGGCCCACGGCCCCGCCATGCGCGCGGCCGTGTTCACAAGCCGGCTGCCGTCAGGGGCAGCCTCAGGGTGACGCTGGCGCCGGCGGCGGGCAGCTCCAGGGGCTGGTCGGCGGCAGGGGCGCCGGGTGGCAGCGCCGGGTGCCAGCTGCGCAGCCGGTAGTTGCCAGCCGGGGCCTCGAGCTTCAGCACGCCGTCGGCGCCGGTCTGGCCGTGGTGCGGGGTCTCCACCACCACCACCCAGGCCACCATCTGGTCGTGGATGTTGCAGCCCAGCACGGCAATGCCGGGCTTGTCGAAGACCACCGGATGGGCCGGCGTGCCGGTGTAGAGCTTCAGCTCGAAAGTCTTGGCGGGCGAGAAGGAATACACGTGGTGGCGCACGCTGTCGCGGTTGGGAAAGCGCAGCTCGCTGCCCACGGTGAGCACCGTGACCTGGGGCACGAACTGGCGGCCCACCTGCGCCACTTCCAGGCCCGGCAAGGGCCGGGCGGCGGCGCGTGCCTCGCGCGATTCGAGAAAGACCACGGTGCCCGGCAAGGGCTTGCCGTCACGGCCCAGGGCCTGCACCGTCAGCGGCGCGGCATGGGCCAGCGGTGCGCCAGCCAAGCACGCGACTACACCGACTGCCAGCCAGGCGAGGCGAAAGCCGCCAACGGCGGCGCAGTGGGCGAAAGGGCGCATGCCGGAGGTATCGGCAGCCAAGCCCCCGGGGTTGAGCGTCCTTGGCGCCGGGCCGCCTTCAGGCGCGCGGCGTGGAACCGCGGTGCGGCCCGCGCCCGCCCCGGCGGTGGCGCGCGGCGGGCTGCCA
>LJHT01000104.1 GCA_001295905.1 beta proteobacterium AAP51
TGGCGTTCTCGTTAGAGCCGCGCTGCCAGGGTTTGTAGGCGTCGCAGAAGAAGACGTCTGGACTGGGGGTGCAGCTGCGAACGGCTGACAAGGGGGCCGAGGTCTGAAATGCTGATGACACCGCGCTCGCATGTCGCTCAACTTGAACGTCAGGGCTCCGAGATTCCGAGATTTCGACATCTCGAGATTCCGGGCTTCGGTGTTTCGAGGTTTCAGAGTTTCGGGGGTTGGCGGCGTTGTTCTTGTAGCGAGTGAGCCGTTGTCGCCGCACAGCTTACAGCGCATGGCTCGCCAAGGCGGCGCGTCTGTGCGGTAGCGTCAATCGCCTCACGCTTTGGCGAAAGCGTGCCCTCAGCCGTGCTTTCTGATCTGCCGGAGATACGTGGACAACTCGCGTCCGCGGCGCGTGGTCTTGGCGTCGAAGGTCAGGGTGCACAGTTTCCAGCCCGCTTCCTTCAGGGCCCGCATGCCCTTGTCCGTGGTGAAGGTCTGCGGCAAGCCGCGGGCTGAATGCTGCGTGGCCTTGTTGCTGTGGTAATAGCCCAAGGAAGCCAGCACGAAGTGCTGGCGCTCGGTGGTCAGCGCGTACCGGTCGTTGTAGTGGTTCAGGGCGCTGGCGAGCAGGTGCGCACAGTCGCCACACGGTGAGCGGTTCAGCGCCACCAGCACGAGCATCGGCGAACTGCGCGGGTCCCAATCGGCCAGCGCGCTGTCGAGTTCCTCGGTCCAGAGGCTGGAGCGGATGAGCTTCTGCTCGGCGTGGTCGCCGTCACCGTTGACGACCTGCTCGGTGTCGCCCTTCAGGAACCGGCAAGCCAACAGGCCGTAGGTGGCCATGCTCGCTTCGGAAAGCGGTTTGCGGTGAGCCTCCAGCCCGCTGCCGTAGTACGCGGTGGCGTCAGCCCAGTCCAGTTCACCGTTCATCGCAACGTCTCCCCTTGGTCGCGGCGCAGTGTGCCTCGGCGGAGGGTAGGGTGACATCCCAAGGTCGGGTCACGGCTGTGACGAGAGTTGGTCGTCTGGGCCCCGTCCAGCCTGCAGGGCAGGCGGACCAAGCGTCCCATTCAAGCCATGAAGCTCGCCCGCGCTGCCGGCTTGCAGGCGGCACGCACCTCACGGGTCACTTCTTCGGGTGCCAGGTGCCCTGCATCAGCTTCATTGCATCTTCGGCAAAGTTCGCCTGCAGTTTCGCGTGGCGTTCCTTCAGCTTTTCTGCGCCGCATCCGCCATCGGCTTCGATCATCTTCTCCGTGGTCGCGGGCACGAGCATGGCGACCAGCCGGTTCAGCTGAGGTTCGAGGCGCGCCACCTCGGCCCTGTCTTTCTCGACGATCTTGAGGTAGTCCATCTCTTTTGCCAGATTGCTGCACTTCTTTTCCAGCAGCGCCAGGGTCTCAGCCAAGAGCACCGCCTTGGTAACGGCTTCGCCGTAGGCGCGCCCGATCTCGGCGTCCGCGGCGGCTGTCTGTGCCAACGCGTGGCCGGCAAAGGCCAGCGCAGCGAGGCAGGCGAGTACAGGCTTCAGAACAAGGTGCATGGTCATGAGGAAGTCGAATGTGTCGAGCGGGGCGGCGCCCGGCTTCAGGGTGAGGTGGACGGTAGCTGCCTTGCCAGTTGCGAGTTGCCAGCGGCCGGTGCTGTCACCTGGTGGCCCAGCCGCCAGAGATGGGGAAGACCTGGCCCACGAAACAGTTCGCGGCTGCGCTGCAAAGGTAGGCCGCGAAGAGCGCGTCTTCGCGCGCCATCACCAGGCGGCCCAGCGGTACCTCCCGGGCCAGCCGGTCCTGGAACCTGGGGTTGGCTTGCACCGCGGGCGGAAAGTAGGTCGGGTTGTCGACGAAGTTCTGCGCGATGGCGTTGACCTGGATGTTCTTCGGTGCCAGCTCGACCCCCACTGCCTGCACGTAGGCGAGCTGCGCGCCGCGTGCGGCGCTGTAGGTGGAGGCGCGCTTCATGCCGCGCAGCGCCGAGGCACTGCCGATGACCAGGATCTTGCCGCCGCCGCGGCGCAGGAAGTGCGGCACGATCGCGCGTGTCAGACGCGGCAGCGGGTCGACCAAAGCGGCGAAGACCCGGCGCCACTCGTCGTCATCCACCTCGGCCGCGGGTGTGCCGGGCGCGACGATGGACAGGTTGGCCACGAGCACGTCGATCGGGCCCGCTTGCTGCACGAGTTCCTCTGCGGCGCCGGGTGGCGACAGGTCTGCCGTGCTGGCCACGACTTCGGCGCCTTGTTCGGCGAAAACCTCGCAGAAGGCCGGGCCCATGAATTCGGTGGCCTGCGTCACCAGCACGCGTTGGCCGTTCAGTGCGTTCTGCATCGGGAAGGCGGGTGTTTCGGGACGGCCGGGGCCGGTGGCGCCTCACACCGCGCCCTGCGGCATGACTGGCACAAAGATGGAGCCTCTTTCCTGAAGATGCTAACGCCGGTTCTGGCCCTCACCGCGGGCATCGCACGCAGGCTGCGGCTTCAGCTTGCAGCCGCCCAGGTACATCAGGAACACGGCGGGCATCGCAATCAGGTGGTAGAGCCCGTCCCCGCTCAGCCAGGCGGCGGGGCTGATCTGCAAGGCCTGCACGGCCGAAGCCACGATCAGCAGGCCGATGCCCGCAATCATCTCGGGCGAGCCGCGTTCGCGGCGGTAGTGGGCGATGTGCAGCAGCATCAGCAAGAGCATGGCCGGTGCGTAGTTCAGCACCACCAGCAGGAAGGTCTCCACCACCAGCACGGCCGCAGAAAAGGCCAGCAGCTGCACCCAGGCCACGAGGGAAAGCGCCTTGCGCAGCCGGCCGTGCAGGAACTCGTGGTTCGCGGTCTGCACCAGGAAGAAGGTGGCGAAGCCCAGGGCCAGCCAGGTCAGTTCGCGGATCCAGTCTCGCGGCAGGCCGGCCGGCTCGATGAAGCCATGGTCGATGCCGCCCAGCAAGGCTGCGATGCCCAGCGCCAGCAGGGCATAGCCCCAATGCCACGACGCGGAAAACCGGGCCTTGGCGCGCTGCAGGTGCATGCCGCACAGCAGGAAAGTCTGCGAAGCCAGCAGGAAGTTGGTGAGGGCGGTGACGGCCAGCGCTTCGATGGTGCAACTCCGTGGGGTGAGGACGCCTGGAAATGCGCGCAATGCTCGCATGCCGGTCGCCTGTGGGCCGGCCGCGGGCAGGGCCATCGCAAGGATGGGCGGCGTGATTGCGGGCCTGCGCAGGCCGCCGCACACTCGAGGCCATGCCCAACGCACCGAGCACCCCCGGCACCCCCAGCACCTCCCTCCCCCGAGGCCCTGCGCCCAGCCCCGGCGAGCAGGAGCTTGGACCCAGCCCTGGCGCTGCCCAACCATCACCCGCAGCCCTGGCCGGCCTGAAGGTGCTGGAGCTCGGCCAGCTCATTGCGGGGCCGTTCGCAGCCAAGACGCTGGCCGATTTCGGTGCCGAGGTGGTGAAGATCGAACCGCCCGGCACCGGCGACCCCTTGCGCCAGTGGCGCCTGCTGAAGGACGGTACTTCGGTGTGGTGGCAGGTGCAGTCGCGCAACAAGCGTTCGCTGGCGCTCGATCTGCGCCAGCCCGAAGGCCAGGACGTGGTGCGCCGTCTGGCGGCCGAGGCCGACGTGCTGATCGAGAACTTCCGCCCCGGTGCGCTGGAGGCCTGGCACCTGGGCCCCGACGAGTTGCGCGCGGCCAACCCGCGCCTGATCGTGCTGCGCCTCAGTGGTTACGGCCAGACAGGGCCCTACCGCAACCGCCCTGGTTTCGGCGTCGTGGCCGAAGCCATGGGTGGCCTGCGCCACCTCACGGGCGAGCCGGGGCGCGTGCCGGTGCGCGTGGGCGTCAGCATCGGCGACACGCTGGCGGCGCTGCACGGCGTCATCGGCATCCTGCTGGCACTGCAGCACCGCCACCGCAGCGGCCAGGGGCAGGTGGTGGACGTGGCGCTGTACGAGGCCGTCTTCAACTGCATGGAAAGCCTGTTGCCCGAGTACAGCGCCTTCGGCGCCGTGCGCGGCCCGGCCGGCAGCGCCATGCCCGGCATCGCGCCCACCAACGCCTACCGCTGCCGTGACGGTGCCTACGCGCTGGTGGCCGGCAATGGCGACAGCATCTTCCGACGTCTGATGGTCTTGATCGGCCGCGACGACCTCGCGGCCGACCCCACGCTGGCCGACAACGCCGGCCGCGTGGCGCGCGTGGCCGAGCTCGATGCGGCCATCGGGGCCTGGGCGGCGCAGCGCAGCGTGGATGAGGTGCTGGCCGCGCTGGAAACGGCTTCGGTGCCGGCCGGGCGCATCTACACCGTGGCCGATATCGCGGCCGACCCGCACTACCAGGCGCGCGGCATGCTGCAGCCGGTGCCGATGGACGATGGCAGCACGCTGGCCTTGCCGGGCATCGTGCCCAAGCTCTCGGCCACGCCGGGCCGCCACCGGCGCAACGCGCCGGCCCTGGGGCAGGACAGCGAGGCCGTGCTGCTCGAGCTGGGCCTCAGCCTGGCGCAGATTGCCGAGCTGCGGGCCCGGGGCATCGTGAACTGACGCGGCGCTGCAGGACATCCGCGGCTTCAGCCGCGGTTCCGTGGTGCTGCGGGTTCAGCGGGCAGAGGCCTGCACGCGCTGGCACAGCGCCTCCAGGGCGCGCTGGAAGGCCGGCGCCGCTTCCAGCTGCGGCGTGTGGCCGCAGCCGGGCAGCAGCACGAGTTCCGAGCCCGGCACCAGCGCATGGGCCTGGCGTGAATGTGCCGCCTGCAGCACCGCGTCGTCTTCGCCGTGCACGAAGGTCACCGGGCCCTGGAAGCTGCGCAGGATGTCCAATGAACGCTGAAAGGCACTCACGCGGTGGCCGGTGAAGCCCGTCACCGTGCGCAGCAGCGCCAGGAAGTGCTTGTCGCCACCCGGCCGCATCACGTTGCGTTCGATGGCGGCCAGCACCTCGGGCGGAATGGACTCGGGCTTGCGCACGATGCTGGCCACCTGCTGCTTCACCGCCATGGGTCCGGGGCGGGTCATCAGCTCGCCCAGGCCCGGCAAGGACATCAGCCGGAAAGGCAGCATCACCTCGCGCCCCAGCGAGGCGCAGGCGGCCAGCAACAGGCCTCGAACCTGCTGCGGGGCCTGGGCCGCCATGCGCAGGGACACCATGCCGCCCAGCGAGTTGCCCACCAGCACCGCCGGGCCCATCTCCAGGGCCTGCAGCAGCCGCAAGCCCTGGTGGGCGATGCCTTCGCAGTGGGTGTCGTCGGGCGCGCTGCTGGAAAGCCCGTGCGAGGGCATGTCCCAGGCCACCAGCCGCAGGCCAGGCCGGGGGTGCTCGAACTGGCGGTTCCAGAGTTCCAGCGAGCCGCCGATGCCGTGCGACAAGAGCACCGGCAGGCCCGCGCCGCCGGTGTCGCGGTAGCGCAGGGACACGCCGTCGAGGTTCAGGGTGTGGATGGGCGCCAGGGCCTGGGCGGGGCTCTGTGCGGCGAGCTGGGCGGTGGTCATGATGGCGTTGCCTCGTGCAGGCGCTTCAGACGTAGGTGGACGACATGCCGCCGTCCACCGGCAGGTTGATGCCGCTGATCCAGCGCGCGTCGTCGCCCAGCATGAAGACGATGGCGGCGGCCACTTCGTCGGTGAAGGCCGGGCGCTTCATGCGGTGGGTGTCGGCTTCGACGCGCTTGTGGCCGAGCATCTGCACGAAGTCGCCCAGGATGGGCGTGAACACCGGCCCCGGCGCCACGCAGTTCATGCGCACGCCCTGGGCCAGGAAAAGCTTCTGCGATTGCGTCAGCGTCCAGACGATGAGCGCTTCCTTGAAGTACTGGTAGCAGGTTTCGTGCGGCACCGGGTTGCGCGCCAGCCAGGCCAGGCCGGCCTCGAAGCTGGGCGTCTCGGCCAGGGCCTTGTGCAGGTCTGCGCGCGCCGGCCATTCATAGCCGAGGATGGACGAGATGTTGACGATGCTGCCGCCGGCGGGCATGCGCTCGGCCACCTTCTGCGCCAGGTGGCGCAGGCCGAGGTAGTTCACGCGGGCCACGAGGTCCAGGCTGGCGGTGCCAGGCACACCGGCCACGTTGGCCAGGCCGTCGATGTGCGCAGGCAGCTGGCGCAGCGCAGCGTCGATGGCGGCTTGTTCCGACAGGTCGGCCTTGACGAAGCCGTCCAGCGACAGCAGGGGGTCTTTGCGGTCCACGCCGATGACGTGTGCGCCCTGCTGGCGCAGCAGCTTGGCGGTGTCGCTGCCGATGCCCGAGCTGACGCCCGTGACGACGATGGTCTTGCCTTGCAGGTGGTTCATGAGGAGGTGCTCCGGGTTGGGTTGTGGGAGGGTTGAACGGAAGTGGGCGGCGCCGGGGCCGCAGCTGCGGCTGCGTGCACCGCATCGCGGGCGCGCCGCTGCTGCCACAGGCCCACCAGGCCCTGCGGCAGGAAGAGGGCGAAGAGGGCGGCCAGCGCGCCCACGCCGGCCAGGTACCAGACGCCGAAGTCGCCCAGGCTTTCCTGCAGCGTGAACAGCACCAGCGCGCCGACGATGGGGCCGGCCATGCTGCGCAGCCCGCCCACCAGCACCATGAACAGCATCAGCACCGACCACTGCACGCCGAAGTTGGTGCGCGGCAGGAAGGTGACGGCGCTCGCCAGCCAGGCCACGCCGGCCAGCGCGCAGCCGAAGGCGGCCAGCACGTAGACCACGCGCCGCGTCGACATCACGCGCACGCCCAGCGAGGCCGCGGCTTCGTCGTCGTCGCCCAAGGCGCGCGAGGCCGTGCCCACCGGGCTGCGCATCAGCCACCACACGGCCAGCAGCATCACGGCCAGCGACACCAGCGCAAAGCCGTAGCCCAGGTTGCGGCGCAGCGTGGGCTCGATGTCGTTCAGCGCCAGCAGCGAGGTGCCAGTTTCGCCCTGCACCAGCGGGTCGAGCATCACCAGGATGCGGATGACCTCGGCCGCCACCCAGGTGGCGATGGCGAACTCGCCGTCCTTCAGCCGCAGCAGGAAGAACGACATCACCCAGGCCACGAGGGCCGCGCCCACGGCGCCGGCCAGCAGCGCCGGGTAGGCCGAAAAGCCGCCGTCCACGAGGCGCAGCGCGAAGTAGCCGCCCAGGCCGAAGAAGGCCTGCTGCCCCACCGACACCAGGCCGGCCTGCCCGGCCATCAGGCCCCACATGGCGGCCAGCAGCATGAGGATGAACAGGCCCGTGAGCTTGTCGATGACGTTGGCGCCCACCACCAGCGGCAGCAGCGTCAGCAGCGCCAGCGCGGCACCGCCCCACAGCAGAACCTGACGCGGTGTCATCACGCCACCCCCTTGGACGCAGCCGCCGCGGCGGCGGGCGGCCGCGCGGCGCGGCCCGCCTGCCAGGGCCAGGCCG
>LJHT01000105.1 GCA_001295905.1 beta proteobacterium AAP51
GCGCTGCCGCCGCCGGCGGTGCAGCGCCGCGTGGGCGCCCTGGTGCTGGGCGGCGGCGTGGCCGGCCTTGCGGCGGCGCGCGCGCTGCGCCAGCAAGGCGTGCAAGACCTGCACCTGCTGGAGCTGGAAGACAGCCCCGGTGGCAACAGCCGCGGCCATCAACTCGGCGGCATGGCCTGCCCGCTGGGCGCGCACTACCTGCCGCTGCCGGGCCCGCAGGCCCACGAGGTGAGCCAGTGGCTGCACGAGCTGGGTCTGCTGCGCCACGAACTCGGCCGCACGGTGGCCGATGAGCGCCACCTCTGCCACAGCCCGCAGGAGCGGCTGTTCTTCGAAGGCGCGTGGGTCGAAGGCCTGCTGCCGCCCGTGGCGCCGGGCTCGGCCAGCGCACGCCAGATGCAGGCCTTCGCGCGTGACGTGGCGGCGGCTCGCACGCAGGGCGCCGGCACCGCGAAGCAGCGCGGCGCCCCGGCCTTCGCACTCCCCGCGCACCGCAGCGCCTGGGGCCCGCTGCAGGCCACACTGGACGCACAGACCTTCGCCCAATGGCTGGATGCCCGTGGCCATACCCATCCCCACCTGCGCTGGTACCTCGGCTACTGCTGCCGCGACGAATACGGCGCCACGCCGGAAGAGGTGTCGGCCTGGGCCGGCCTGCACTACTTCGGCAGCCGTCACGGCTTCCACGCGCCGGGCGATGCCGACCTGGCGGCCGGCCCAGGCGCTGAAGAAGACCGCGAGGCCGTCTTCACCTGGCCCGAAGGCAACGCCTGGCTGACGCAGCGCCTGGCCGCGCCGCTGGGCGAACAGCTGCACGGCGGCATGACGGTGCTGCGCGTCACCGAAGGCCGGCATGCGGTGCAGGTGCTGGCCTGGAACGAAGCGGCCCAGCACCTGGAAAGCTGGCAGGCGCCGCGCGTGGTGCTGGCCCTGCCGCTGTTCGTGGCCGCGCGCGTGCTCGAAAGCCCGCCGCCGGCGCTGCGCGAGGCTGCCGCCTTGCTGACCTACGCCCCTTGGCTGGTGGCCAACCTGCAGCTCGATGCCCCGTTGCTGGACCGCCCCGGCGCCCCGCCTTCCTGGGACAACGTGCTCTACGGCGCGCAGGGCCTGGGCTATGTGGACGCCATGCACCAGAGCCTGCACCCCGTGCCCGGGGCCACGGTGCTGACGGCCTACCACGCGCTGCCGCGCAGCGAGCGTGCCGCGCTGCTGGCCGATGCACCCGAACCCTGGGCCCAGCGCGTGCTGGCCGAGCTGCGCACCGCCCACCCCGACATCCACCGCCGCGTGCAGCGCATCGACCTCATGCGCTGGGGCCACGCCATGGCCATTCCCACGCCCGGCCTGCAGCGCCACCCGGCCTTGCAGGCCCTGCGCAGCCACGGCCGGCGCGGCGGCAGCCAGGCCGCCGGCCGCCTGCGTTTTGCGCACGCCGACCTCGCGGGCTACTCGGTGTTCGAAGAAGCCTTCACGGCCGGCACCGAGGCTGCGCTAGCCTAGGCGGCTTTCCCTCACACACACAAAAGGCCAACGCCATGCAATACCGCCACCTCGGCCGTTCGGGCCTGCGCGTCAGCACCCTCTCGCTCGGCTCCTGGGTCACGTACCACAACCAGGTGGACACCGGCCAGGCGAAGGAGATGATGGCCGCTGCGTATGACGCCGGCGTCAACTTCTTCGACAACGCCGAGGTCTACGCCGGCGGCCACAGCGAAACCATCATGGGCCAGGCGCTGCAGGCCCTGGGCTGGCCGCGCCTGAACTACATCGTCAGCACCAAGTTCTTCTGGGGGCTGGACCGCGACGGCGATGCCATCAACCGCAAGGACACGCTGAACCGCAAATACCTGATGCAGGCCATCGACGGCAGCTTGCAGCGCTTCGGGCTCGATTTCATCGACCTCGTCTACTGCCACCGGCCCGACCCTCACACGCCGCTGGAAGAAACCGTGCGCGCCATGAACGACATCATCGTGCAGGGCAAGGCGCTGTACTGGGGCACCAGCGAATGGAGCGCGGCCGACATCGCCGCGGCCTGGCACATCGCCCACCAGAACGGTTGGCACAAGCCGCTGATGGAGCAGCCGCAGTACCACCTGTTCCACCGCCGCCGCGTCGAGCAGGAATACGCCCGCCTCTATGAAGACACCGGCCTGGGCCTCACCACCTGGAGCCCGCTGGCCAGCGGCCTGCTCACCGGCAAGTACCGCAGCGGCATTCCCGAAGGCAGCCGCGGCGCGCTGGAGAACATGGCCTTCCTTCGCGACGGCCTGCTCGATGCGAAGAAAAACGCCGCCGTCGCCGCGCTGGAACCCATCGCGGCCGAGGTGGGCGCCACGCTGGCGCAGCTGGCGCTGGCCTGGGTGGCGAAAAACCCGCGCGTCAGCACCGTCATCACCGGCGCTTCGCGGGTGGAACAGCTGCAGGCCAACCTGGGCGCGCTGGCTGTCCTGGACAAGCTGACGCCCGAGGTGATGGCCCGCATCGACGCGCTCACCGCCCCGCTGGCCGGCTGAGCCCGCGTCGGACGCGCCGGGGGTTTGCGCGGCGTCAATTCATGGCCCGAACGGAGGCTCAAGTTTCGGCTTGTCGTGCCGACCCACCCCCGCTGCGGCGGGGCGGTGCGCTCAAGTTTTCCGCGCCGAGGGCGTAGACAGGGGTTCAACAACCGCAAACACCCGCACACGGGTGCCCCCGTCATGCGTAGCAACCTGCCCGTCAGCCAGCGCGAGTACAGCTTCCCGGCCGACCAGACCCTGGTTTCCGTCACCGACCTGAAGGGCCGCATCGTCTACTGCAACCCGCCTTTCGTGGCGGTGAGCGGCTTCTCGCGTGAAGAGCTGATGGGCCAGCCGCACAACCTGGTGCGCCACCCCGACATGCCGGAAGAAGCCTTCCGCGACATGTGGGCCACCATCGAAAGCGGCAAGCCCTGGTCGGCGCTGGTGAAGAACCGCCGCAAGAACGGCGACCACTACTGGGTGCACGCCAACGCCACCCCCATGCAGCGCGACGGCCAGACCGTGGGCTACCTCTCGGTGCGCCGCGCCGTCAGCGCCGAGCGCGTGGCCCAGGCCGAACAGTTGTACGCCCGCATGCGGGAAGAAGCCGCCAGCGGCCGCGTGCGCCTGGGCCTGCACGAAGGCGCGCTGGTGCGTCGCGACGCCTGGGGCCGCGCCACGCAGGCCGCCAACAACACCTTGCAGCGCGTGGGCCTGCACGGCGCCCTGGCCGTGGCCGCCGTGCTGGGCGGCGCGGTGGTGGCCAGCTTCACGTCGGCAGCGGTGTGGGTGCCCGTGGCCGTGGTGCTGGCGCTGGCGGCCCAGGCCGTGCAGCGCCGCGTGGTGGAAGCGCCGCTGCGCAGCGTGCTGGCCGATACCCGCCAGCTCGCCGCCGGCGACCTGACGCACGACGTGGCCGTGGACGCCAGCGGCCTGACCGGCGAGCTGCAAGGCGCGCTGGCGCAGCTGTCGGTGAACCTGCGCACCGTCATCGGTGACGTGCACACCGAAGCCGAGAGCCTGCGCACCGCCGTGGCCGAGATTGCCGCCGGCAACCAGGACCTCTCGTCCCGCACCGAGGCCCAGGCCAGCAGCCTGGAAGAAACCGCGGCGTCGATGGAGCAGATCAACGGCACCGTGAAGCAGAGCGCTGCCTCGGCCAACGAGGGCGCGCGGCTGGCCGAAGAAGCCGCCAGCGTCGCCGGCCACAGCCACGAAGCCGTGATGGGCGTGGTGCAGGCGATGGAGGGCATCACCGAGTCGTCGCGCCGCATCGGCGACATCATCCACACCATCGAGGGCGTGGCCTTCCAGACCAACATCCTGGCGCTGAACGCGGCCGTGGAAGCTGCGCGGGCCGGCGAGGCCGGCCGCGGCTTCGCGGTGGTGGCTTCCGAAGTGCGCAGCCTGGCGCAGCGCACCGCCGAGGCCGCGCGCGAGATCAAGCAGCTCATCACCGCCAGCAGCGAACGCGTGGAAGCCGGCAGCCGGCAAACCCAGCAGGCGCAGGCGCGCATGCAGGAGGTGCTGCAGAGCGTGGCCCAGGTGAGCACGCTGCTGGGCGAGGTGAGCACCGCCGCGCAGGAACAGCAGCAGGGCGTGAGCCAGGTGAACGAGGCCGTGACGCACATGGACGGCATCACGCAGCAGAACGCCGCCATGGTGGAAGAGCTGGCCGCCGCCGCCCAGGCGCTGAACGGCCAGGTGCAGACCGTGAACCAGACGCTGCGCCTGTTCAGGCTGCGCGCCGGCGAGGCCAGCATCGCCGAAGGCGATGCGGTGGCGCTGCGCAAGGAGCATCGGGCCTCTGCCTCGGCCCCTGTCTCGGCGCCTGCACCCACACCCCAGCCGAAGCCGACATCGACGATGAAGTCGACATCGAAGCCGACATCGAAGCCCACGCCGAAGCCCACGCCGAAGCCCGTGGCTGCCCCACGCGCGGCAGCGGCCCCACGGCCCAGCGCCGCCTCGACCAGCCGGCCAGCCCCGGCGCCCACCCCCGCCACCGCAACGGCCGGCGGCGACGACGACTGGGCCAGCTTCTAAGCCGCCCGAGGCCCGCTCCCGCGCGCTTCAGGCCGGCAGCAGCTGTTCGCGCTTGCGGGTGTTCGGCAGGCCCACGCGCTGCGTCCAGTCGATCACCTCCAGCCGGCCGTCGGGGTGCTCCACCAGGGCCGTGAGGCTTTCCACCCAGTCGCCGTCGTTGCAGTAGAGAACGCCGTCGATCATGCGCATCTCGGCATGGTGGATGTGCCCGCACACCACGCCGTGCACGCCGCGGGCGCGCGCTTCACGCGCCACGGCTTCCTCGAAATCGCCCACGTAGCTGACGGCGCGCTTGACCTTCAACTTCAGGTACTTCGACAGGCTCCAGTACGGCAGCCCCAGCCGCGCGCGCAGTGAATTGAAGTGGCGGTTGATGCGCAGCGTGAGTTCGTAGGCCCAGTCGCCCACATAGGCCAGCCACTTCGCGCACTGGATGACGCCGTCGAAGAGGTCGCCGTGCGTCACCCAGAGCTGGCGGCCGTCGGCGGTGGTGTGGATATGGTCTTCCACCACGTCCACGCCGCCGAAGTTGTGGCCCAGGTACTTGCGCGCGAACTCGTCGTGGTTGCCGGGCACGAAGATCACTCGCGTGCCCTTGCGCGCCTTGCGCAGCACCTTCTGCACCACGTCGTTGTGCGCCTGGGGCCAGAACCACTGCCGGCGCAGCTGCCAGCCGTCGATGATGTCGCCCACCAGGAACAGCGTCTCGCATTCCACGTGGCGCAGGAAGTGCAGCAGCGCCTGCGCCTGGCAGCCCGGCGTGCCCAGGTGCACGTCGCTGATCCACACCGTGCGCAGCTTCAGCGGTGCGCCCGTGCCGGTCTCGGGGCCGGGCTCGTCACCCAACTCGGCCCAGGCCGGGCCGGTGGGCGCGCCTGGCAAGCCCGGCAGCGTGGGCAGCACAGGCAGGGGGGGCAGTGCATCGCGTCGCATCAGGGTCCTCATGGTTGCGGGTCTGTGCGACGCGGGCATGACGGGCCGGCGTCAGGCCGGTGACGCCACACGCTCCATGTGGCGCAGCGGCTGCTGCGCCTGCACGATGCCCTGCAGGATCTGCGGCACCTCGAAGACCGCGCGGTTGTGCAGGCGCGCCACGTTCGCGCGGTGCTGCGGCAGCCGGGCCACCAGCTCGTGCACGGCCTCGGGCACTTCGCGGAAGCTGCGCTTGACCACGCCCAGGCCGTGCTGCTGCACCCAATCGGTGTTCCAGCGCTCCTGCGGCATGGTCGAGGCGTTGCGCGTGACGATGACCGGCAGGCCCTGCTGCACCGCTTCGCTCAGGCTGCCGGGGCCGGGCTTGCCGATGAAGAAGTCGGCGCACTGCATCCAGCGCGCCACCTCGGTGGTGTAGCCCACCACCACGCGCGGCGCGCGGGCCGGCAGCGCGCGCAGCTCGGCGGCCAGGGCCTCGTTGCGGCCGCACATCAGCACCAGTGGCGTGTCGGGCAGCCGGGTGGCGATGCGCTTCATCACCTGCGAGCCCGTGCCGCCAAAGAGCACCAGGCCCGTGGGCGTGTGCGCGTCCAGCCCCACGGCCTGGCGCAGCGTGGTCTTGTCGGCGCTGGGCGGGGCGTAGAAGTCGGGGCGCAGGATCATGCCGCTGCTGCGGTGCACGCGCTCGGGCGCGAAGCCGGCGGCCAGGGCCTGCTGCGCGGCGTGCGCGGTGCCGCAAACCAGGTGCTGCTGCGTGCCCGGCTCCATCCAGAAGGCCGGCGGGTGGTCGGCCATGTCGGTGAGCACGGTGACGAAGGGCACGCCGGGGCAGGCCAGGGCCAGGGCGTCGTGCAGCGCGCGGTTGAAGTTGGGAATGAGGCTCACCACCAGGTCGGGCGGGTTCGCCGCCCAGTGCCGTGCCAGCCGCTGCACCAGCGCGGGGTGGGCCAGGCGGATGCCAGCCTGCAGCAGCTTCAGCTCTTGCGCCAGGCCCCAGGTGAAGCCGGTGGCCAGGCGCTTGTTGTAGAGGTCTTCCGGCTCGATGCCGGTGAGGCGGCGGAACAGGCCGCCGGGGTCGAGCACCGCCGTCAGGTTCAGCTTGCGCACCTGCCAGGGCGAACCCGCGCCGCCCATCACCTGCTCCAGCGCCTGCGCCGCGGCGCGGTGGCCGCCGCCGGCGTTGAACCACACCAGGTCGACGGTGGTCATGCGTGGGCGCCCTGTGAGGCGTGCGCGGCGTGTTCTGCGTCCGCTTCGTCCGCGGTGCGCATCTGCGAAGGCAGCCGCATCAGGGCCTGGCCCATCTGCACGCGGGTGCCTGTCGTCAGACCCTCCACCAGACGCACGCCCGGGGGAGCGAAGACGATGATCGTCGAGCCATGCTCGAACCAGCCGAGTTCCTGGCCCTTCGTCACCACGTGGTCGCAGGGCATCTGCGTGGGGCCCGGCCAGCGCAGGTGCAGCAGCACGTTCAGGAAGTGCAGCCGGATGCTGGCCACCAGGATGGCCGCCACCGGCACCAGCGCCACTTCCAGCCCGCCCGGGCCCTGAAGGCGGATGCAGGCGCGTTCGTTGCGGCAGAACAGCGCGCGCACACGCTGCAGTGCGATGGGGTTCACGTTCCAGGTGTCGCCGGCGATGTAGCTCACGTGGCGGATGCGGCCGTCGCAAGGCGCATGGAAGCGGTGGTACATCGAAGACGTGAGGCGCAGCGTGAGGTAGCTGCCGCCCTCGAAGCGCGCGGCCTGCTCGGCGCTGCCGAACAGCTCGGCCAGCGCATAGGGCGAGCCCTTGGCCTGCAGCACCGTGCCGGCCTGCACCACGCCATGCGCGCCCACGATGCCGTCGCAGGGGCTGGCCAGCACGTCGGGGCGCGGGTCGATGGTGCGCGCGCCGGGTTTCAGCTCGCGCGTGAAGCAGTCGTGCAGGCTGTCGAAATGCACCTTCTTCGCGTCACGCAAGTCCAGCTCGGTGAACAGGCGCCACACGGCGATGGAGGCGCGGCACACCCAGGGGTGGCGGATCTTGCTGAACCAGCCCATGAAGCGCGTGAGCGCGATGCGCGGCACGCGGTTGGTGAGCAGGAAGTTCAGGTCTTCCTGCAAGAGCAGGCGGTCACGCAGGGCGGCCAGATTCATGCCGTGATGCTGTGCAGGCCTGATGACGCGGCCGTGAAGCAGGCGCGTCGATGGTGTGACGGCCGGCGCCTTCATCAGCGTGTCAACTGCGTGGCCTACAAGCCGGTCTTCCCTTCACTGGCAGCCCTCATGAACGAACCTCTCGTTTTCAGTGCCCTGGCCCTGGCCACGGCCGCCTTGGCCTGGCCCGCGGCGCGGCAGCGGCTGGAACTCTCCAAGGCCAAGCACCCCTCGCTGACCGGCCATTCGCGCATGGCCAAGCGCGTGGCGCGGCTCCTGCCTGGCTACGCCTACGACGAAGCGCGCTTCTTCGGCAGCGACGGCGCACCGCCCGACGTGCAGCAGCGCCGCCGCGAAGGTTTTGCGCGGCTGGCGGGGCACCTGGGCCAGCGGCACGAGCAGTCGCTGGCGCTCACGAAACAGGCGCGCACGGGGCTTTCAGACCTGCAGTTCACCGGCGCCTACCGCGTGCCCTACCAGTACGGCCCCTATCTGCGCCAGCACATCATGCTGGGCGCCTTCGTGCAGCGCACCGACGGCGTGACCGTGACCGACCTCGACGGCCAGGTCTTCATGGACCTCACCGGCAGCTACGGCGTGAACGTCTTCGGGCACGACTTCTACAAGGCCTGCATCGCCGAAGGCAGCGCGCGCGCGGCCGAGCTGGGGCCCATCCTGGGCAGCTACCACCCGGCCGTGGCCTGGAACGTGGAGCAGCTGCGCCGCATCTCGGGCCTGGACGAGGTGAGCTTCCACATGAGCGGCACCGAAGCCGTGATGCAGGCCGTGCGCCTGGCGCGCTACCACACGAAGCGCGCCTACCTCGTGCGCTTCAGCGGCGCGTACCACGGCTGGTGGGAAGACGTGCAGCCCGGCCCGGGCAACCCTCTGCCGCCGGGCAAGACCTACACGCTGAAGGAGATGGACAACGACACCTTGCGCGTGCTGCGCAAGCGCAAGGACATCGCCTGCGTGCTGGTGAACCCGCTGCAGGCCCTGCACCCCAATCAGGCCGCACCTTCGGACAACACGCTGGTCGACAGCAGCCGCCGCGCCCACTTCGACCGCGCCGCCTACACCGCCTGGCTGCAGCAGCTGCGCCAGGTGTGCAGCGAGCGCGGCATCGTGCTGATCTTCGACGAGGTCTTCATGGGCTTCCGCCTCGCCCCCGGCGGTGCGCAGGAGTACTTCGGCGTGAAGGCCGACATGGTCACCTACGGCAAGACGCTGGGCGGTGGCCTGCCGGTGGGCGTGGTGTGCGGCAAGGCGGCGCTGATGAAGCGCTACCGCGAAGAGCGCCCGGCCGACATCTGCTTCGCGCGCGGCACCTTCAACTCGCATCCCTACGTGATGACGGCGATGCAGGTCTTCCTGGAGCGCCTGCACAGCGAGCCGGTGCGCGCCATGTACGCCCACCTGGACGCCGTGTGGGACAGCCGCGCCGCGCTGATGAACCGCCGCCTGCAGGCCGCCGGCCTGCCGGTGCAGGTGGCGAACCTGGGCAGCGTGTGGACGGTGTTCTATACCCAGCCCTCGCGCTACAACTGGATGCTGCAGTTCTACCTGCGTGAAGCCGGCCTGCTGCTCAGCTGGGTGGGCACCGGCCGCATGGTCTTCAGCCTGAACTACAGCGACGCCGAGTTCGACGCCGTGTGCCAGCGTTTCGTGGCCGCAGGCCAGGCCATGCAGGCTGACGGCTGGTGGTGGCAGACCGCGGCGCTGACCAACAAGGCCATCCGCCGCGGGCTGTTGCGCGAGATGCTGCGCGAAAGGTTCTGAGGTCTCCCGGCCGCGCAGGACCTCAGCGCTGCGCGCTGGGGTTGGCGGCGTGCTGGGCAGCGTGCGTGGCCGCGTGGTGCATCGGGTCGATGAGCTCGCCGCGCAGCAGCGCCAGCGGCGCATGGCGGTAGAGCCAGGCGTCGTGGAAGGGGTCGGTGATGATCTTCGTGGCCCACACCAGCCCGGTCTGCACGTCGTACAGGAAGAACAGGTGCACGGTGCGGAACAGCAGCCCGGCCACGCCCAGCGCCAGCCAGGCGATGCCCACGTCGTGCAGCCAGCCCTGCCAGGTGGTGGCCGGCGTGATCAGCCCGCCCAGCGAGGGCGCCAGCCACAGCACCAGGGGCAGCGCGGCCCACAGCACCATCAGCACCACCTTGCGGCGCAGGTTGTAGCCCACCTTGATGTCTTCCTTGTGCTCGTGCGTGGCCTGGTTGACGTGGTCGTAGCCCTTGGGCTCGAAGAAGAAGTGGCCGGCCTGCCGCGTGGTCATGCTCACGCCCCAGGCCAGCAGCGCGGCAGCGGCCGGCTTCACGAACAGCAGGCCGTAGGCGGCGATGAAGCACAGCGCGCTGACGAGGTGCAGCGCCTGGTTGATGCGGCTGTGGTGGTAGTAGCGGTGGTCGTCCCAACGCTGAATGGCCAGGGCCTGCTGAAAGCTGGGCTTGCGGTTCAAGGGCGGCTCCTCGTGTTGTCGATGTGACGGCATCGTGAAGCGCTGCCATGAACCCTGAGTGAAGGGGCCATGACGCTTGTGTGTCGCGTGCGTGTCGCTGCTTGTCCGTGAGCGTCTTGTCATCGAACTGTTGCGCGCGGCGGCCACCATCGGGCCATGGCGCAAGAACAAGACGCAGGCCTGCAGCCCGACACCAGCCCGCCGCCCCCACGCGCCCTGCGCGTGGCGGTGGTGACGGAAACCTACCCGCCCGAGGTGAACGGCGTGGCCGCCACGCTGGCGCGCGTGGTGCAAGGCCTGCACCAGCATGGCCACCACCTGCAACTGGTGCGCCCCCGTCAGAAGGCCGGCGAAACCGCCGCCTGCGAGCCCCGCTTGCAGGAAGTGCTGCTGCCGGGCTGGGGCGTGCCGCGCTACCCCGAGCTGAAGATGGGCCTGCCGGCGCGCCACACGCTGCAACGGCTGTGGACGGCGCAGCGGCCGGATGTGGTGCACCTGGTCACGGAAGGGCCGCTGGGCTGGTCGGCCTTGCGCGCCGCGCGCGCGCTGAAGCTGCCGCTGGTGAGCGACTTCCGCACCAACTTCCACGCCTACAGCGCGCATTACGGCGTGGGCTGGCTGCACGGGCCCCTGATGGCCTACCTGCGCCACTTCCACAACCGCACGCACAGCACCATGGTGCCCACCGAAAGCCTGCGGCGGGAATTGCAGCAGGCCGGCTTCGAGCGCCTGCGTGTGGTGGCCCGCGGCGTGGACACGCGCGCCTTCCGCCCCGACTTGCGCTGTGAGAACCTGCGTGCGAAGTGGGGTGCTGCGCCGGACACGCCCGTGGCGCTGTGCGTGGGGCGCCTGGCCGCCGAGAAGAACCTGGGCGTGCTGCTCGACGCCGTGGCCGCCATGCGCGAAGTGCAGCCCGCGCTGCGCCTGGTGCTGGTGGGCGACGGCCCCGAGCGCGCACGCCTGCAGCAGCGCTGCCCCGAGGCTGTCTTCAGCGGTGTGCGACGCGGTGAAGACCTGGCCCGGCATTACGCCTCGGCCGATGTCTTCCTCTTCCCCAGCATGACCGAGACCTTCGGCAACGTGGTGCCCGAGGCCATGGCCAGCGGCCTGCCCGTGGTGGCCTTCGACCATGCCGCGGCCGGGCAGCTGGTGCGCCACGGCCACAACGGCCTGCTGGCGCGCCTGGGCGACGCCGGCGAGTTCTGCAGCGTGGCACGCCGCGCCTTGGCCGACCGCGCGCGCCTGCAGGCCCTGGGCGAGCGCGCGCGCAACAGCGTGCTGGCGCTGGACTGGGAACGCATCGTCGAAGCCGTGGAAGCCGAGTACGCGGCCGCCATGGCCGCCCCGGCTCTGGCGCCGGCAGCGGCTTGGCGGCCGGCGCTGCCGCTGGCCTGAAAGAAGGCTTGGACGAGGGCAAGGCGGCTGCGCTGCCGCGCCCCCGCTTCAGGGCACGGCGTGGCGGCCGTGCGCCAGTGCCTGCAAGGCCAGCAGCGCAGTCTGGAAGGCAGGCTGCTTCACGAGTGCATCGTCCACCCCGGGGGCGGCCAGCGCGCTGGCGCTGACGAGCAAGGACTCCAGCGCCTTCTCGAGCGCTTGCTCCAGGGCTTGCGGCTGCGCCGCACCCGGCGCCATCTGCCCAGCGGCTTGCAGCGCGGCCTGCCGCAGCCGTTCGCCGCGTTCGGCCTTGGTCACCGTGCTCTGCCACAGGCCGCCGTGCTGCACGCAGGCGGTGGCCAGGTCGAACAGCCCCTGCAGCGGGCCGCCCTTGTGTTCGAGTTCCAGCTCCACGAAACGCTCGCGCAGCCCGCCGGCCAGGGCCTGCCCAATATCCAGTGCCGCCTCGACCTGGCAGCCGCCTTCCGTGACCATCAGGCAGCTCAGGCGCTGCACGTCGGTGGCATGGCGTTCTTCCAGCGCGGCACCGGGGGCGGTTTGCAGCGCGGCGGCCAGCGCCGCGCCGGCCGCGGTGCCGGCGTGGCGCTGCAGGTCCGGCACCGGGCGCTGGCCGGCCGGGCCGGGCACGGCCACCTCGTGTTCCAGCCGCTGCACGGTGCTGGTGCCCACGGCCTTCAGCGTCTGCACCCAATGCCGGCCTTCCAGGCGCAGGCGCAGCGCGATGCGGTGGCGCGCCAGCGCGCTGCAGGGCGTGTCGAAGTAATGGGCGCGCAGCCGCAGCTTTTGCGCGCCGCGCGCCAGCAGCGCCGCGCGCAGCGAAGGCAGCGCGGCCTGCGGCACGCAGAACTTGAGTTCGAATTCGGTCATCTCGGGCCTTGCGGACGGGCGGGCGGACTGCGGTGTTCGGGCTGGCGTGCATTTTGCGCTGGCTGGCCGCCCCGGGGCTTGTTGCAGAAACTGTGGATACGGTATAAACCGTTTATTCCGAATCTGTCGAAGGAGTTTTCCATGCCCACCCGCAAGACCGCCGCCGCGCCTGTGGCCCCCGCCGTTCCGAACGCCCCAACGACGGAGGCCGTGGCAGCGCCGGCGCCCGAAGCCAGCGCCGTGGCAAAGCCCGCTGCGGCTGAGATGCCGGCCAAGCCCGCGAAACCCACGAAGCCCGTGAAGCCAGCCAAGGCCGTGAAGCCGGCGAAAGTGGAGAAGGCCAAGGAAGCCGTGAAGGCGGCCAAGCCCAAGGCTGCGGCCACGCCTGCGAAGCCGGCGGCGAAGGCCGCCGAAAAGCCCGCCGCGAAACCTGCCGAGAAGGCTGTCGAAAAAGTAGCCGCCAAGGTGGCCGCCAAAGCTGCTGCAAAGCCGGCCGCGAAGGCCCCCCGGAAAGCCGCTCCGAAAGCCGCCGCGGCCGAGAAGTCCGCCCCCCGGCTGGCCAAGCCCCGCGACAAGCTCGTGCGCGACAGCTTCACCATGCCGCAGGCCGATTTCGTGCTGATCGACGCGCTGAAGATGCGCGCCCTGGGTTTCCGCCGGCCCACGAAGAAGAGCGAGCTGCTGCGCGCCGGTCTGCAGGCCCTGGCCGCCATGTCGCGTACCGAGCTGGAAACCGCGCTGGGCAAGCTGGTGCCGCTGAAGACCGGGCGGCCGAAGAAGGGCGCTTGATCGCTGCTTTCCCGGCGGCCCAGGCCGCAGGGAGGGCGCCATGAAAAAAGACCCATGAAAAAAGCCCTGGCGCCGGTGGCGTCAGGGCTTTGCATTTACTGGTGGCCTGGGGCGGAATCGAACCACCGACACGCGGATTTTCAATGTTGGTTGCTTGAGTTCCCGCCGATTCTTGAGAGTTCCCAAGTTGTTGATTCTTCAGGGCAAATCGCCCGTTTCACTCCTGGCACTGTTCCCGGGCCTTCCCGCGTTTTGTGTAGTTTTCTGCGCCAGATTACACAGGAACTACACCGCCGCAACCTGGCAGAGCCTAGCCCTGCTAGGCGTAGAAATGATGCAAGTACCAGGCGTCTGCGCTTTCTCGATGCGGGCCAGGTCGGGCAGCAGACCGGCACTGGCCGGCGCGTTGGACCGCCCCTGATTTATGGGGCTATCACTTTGCCCTCCGCTCAACCCAGGCTGGTACCCTCACGCCAATAAACAACAGGGGCGGACCGTGAACTTGAAACTCCTTGCCATAGCCGCAACGGCTTGCGGCGTGACCTTCGGAGCGAACGCGGCGACGGTGATTACCGATGCAACAGGCCTGTTGCTCGGCGCCAAGGGCGTAACGGTGAGCGGCGCTCTGTACGACGTTCAGTTTGTAGACGGCACGTATAGCGAGGTGTATGGCGCTTCGTCGCCCTTGTTCACGACGCTTTCCGATGGACTCGCGGCCATGAATGCAATCCTCTACGAGGTTGTGCAGTCCCCCGGCCCCCGCGACTATGAGTTTCAGCCGGAGTGGGTCAACGGTTGCCAATTCGGATCGCAGCTCTGCCGGTTCGTAACTCCATACTTTGACGAAACCCAGGGAGCTGTGTGGTTCTCGATTGGCGAGAACTATCCTTGGCTGAAAGCTGCAGATGAGGTTTACACCCTACCGGTAGTGCCGCAGTTTGGGAGCGGGGATTGGGTTTGGGCGAGGTGGACGGTGGCGTCCGCCACTGTGCCAGAGCCAAGCGGGCTTTCCTTAGCTCTGGTTGCCTTAGCTGCTGCAATGATGGCGCGTCGCCGCGCGAAGGGCCTGACTACGGCGGTTCAAGCGATCTGCTGACGTTCAGTTCTGCTTCTGAGAAAGTTCCTCCGCTCGCGTAGCCCGCTGGCCTGCAACGCACTCCACGAGTGCCGAGTCGTCTTTCCTGTCTGCGCGGCCGTTTTCAAGGCTGGCGCCACTCAGCCATCTGAAGGTCAATATTGGCAAGCCGGCCTTGCACTAGGCCGAGCTTCGCCGCCATACCCGCTAGCGCCGCGTTGACGTGTGCATCGTGTTCGACTTGCAACCGCTCGAACGTCTGCCAGTGCATGCCCTTCGGCTTCAAGCCGTTGCCGTTCAGGATGCCTGGCTCCCAGCCCAGCCGGTTGCGCAACTTGTCAGCCCGCCGCGTGGCCCGGTCGTCGTCGGCTTCGCGCTGACTTCGGTAGGCCAGACGGTTGCACTGCCGACAGGCGAACACCCGGCCACCGTGCAGCACCGCCACGCGCCGGCCGCATCCGACAGCCGGGCACCGCCACCAGACACGCCGCCCGCCGAAGCCGCAGGGCGTCCAGTCCAGTCGCACCGCGTAGTTCATTGACTCCCACTCGTCGCCGTTGTGGTGGCGGTTCTGGTTCCGATAGTCCAGAACCACGCGGTCGGCTTCGACGCGCAGGCGGATGGTCCCCGTGACTTCGCCGTTGCACGTCCACTGCCAGTTGAACCACCGGCCCGGCGTCAGCAGCCCGGCCCGGTTGATCTTGCGCACGTCGAGCGGCCGCAGGTCGTCGGTGCAACGCCCGCCGCCTTGTCGTCCACTGCCGAATCCCCCCATGCTCTGCGCCCTCTCTGGATTTACCGAAATCATCCGGCAAGTTGAACAACCCTCGCCGCGCTATTCCGCCGCCGATGGCCCGTTAAGCCGCGCCGTTGCTTGGTTTTCGATGGTTTCCGCGTTGCGTACCTTTTCGGCCAGTTCAGCGGCCACCAGTGCCTTGATCCCGTCCTTCCAGCCCCGTTCTGAGTCGGGAAACTTTGCGGAATGGATGGCTTCACGCGCCAGCTTGTCGATCAGCGGATCAGCGCCGTTCAGTTGCTGCACCACCACCGTCAACGGGGTGGGTGCGCTGCCGGCTGGCTTGCCCATGAGGTACTGCGCCAGCCATGCACGCGCCTGAGCATCGCCCGCCTGTGCCAGCGTCCGGGCGTTACTGACCACCGCCCGCCAGTCGTCGAGCGTGACTGTTTCCAGCAGCACGCCCATGTAGTCGCCTTCCGTGCGCCGGTGCGCCGCGTGGCCCCGGATCAGTTCCTGTTGCTTCTTCCGTGCCATGTTCGATCCCCGTTCGTGAGAGTGACCACCGTTCAGACCAGCCCTTTGCGCAGCCCGAAGGCGCCGCACCGCTGCAAGATGGTTTGCGCAGGCTCAAGCCGCCGATCCGCACCGGGTATGCGCCCTGTTGCCGCCGCCAGGCATCGGCCCGTGTCGCCCAGCCAGGTGCATTCCAGGCAAACCCGCCGGTCGTCGCCGTCGCGGTCGCGCAGCGTCAGCCGTTCCGCCAGGTCGTCGGCGTCGGCGCGGCCCAGCAGTGCGAAGCGTTCCGTGCGCGCCGTGAAGGCCGCTATCTCGGCGTCATCCCAGCAGGTGGCTTGACACCTATCCGCTTCGTCGCCTATCAGCCTGTGGGGCCGATCAGCGGCCGCCGTGGGCATCTTGCCGATGAAGGCCGGGCACGCTGCGCCGTGTCCTTCCGGCGGCCACACGATGCCGAAGCCTTCTTCGACCGTCAACAGCCCAGCGGCCACCGGCTCGCCGCAGGTGCCGCGCCGTAGCAGGTGCAGACAGCCGGCGCAGGTGTTGATGCCCGCGTCCGTGAACTTGCCCGCCGCGTCTTCACGCTCGAACGGTGCCGCCGCCGCACCGCGCGCCGCTTCGCCGGGGACAAGTGGGGACGCTGGGGACACCGCGTCAGCGTTGAGCTTTTCGGCGTCCGTCACCTGGGGACAGGCCGGGGACACCGGGGGACAGGCCGCAGGTACGGCAACCACTAGGTCAGCCGCCAGCGCCGCCGCCAGCTTGTCCCCGGTTGTCCCCGCGCCGGGCTGGGCGAGTGGGGACGCGCAAACCCGCGTGGATGCTGGCGTCCCCGTTGTCCCCACTTGTCCCCGCGCGTTCGCGGCAGGTTGCGCCAGCGCGGAGAAGTCGAGCTTCATTCGGCCGCCGCCCACTTGTTCGTGAAGACGTACACCCGCGCCGTGCCGATGCCGGGCAACCGGGGTTTCTGTGTCGGCCGGCCGTCGCCGCCGGGCACGATCCAGCCTTGCGCTAGCAGGCACCGCGTGGCCGCTTTCAGGTCGAAGCCGGCGCACACGTCACGCTTGAAGGCTTCGGGCAGCACCAGGTATTCCCGTGCGTCGTCTAGGCCCGTGCGGTGGAACCCGGCCCGGTTGATGATGCGTTGATCGACGGTCGCGGCCACGTCCTCGAAGCGGCTTGCGCCGTGTGTCTCGAAGAATCCGCGCACCTGCGCCAGCAAGGCCCGGTCTTCACGGTTGCCCGTGCCGCCGAAGGAATCCAGCCATGCCGCAAAGCACCTGCTCGCCGCCTGGGTGGCTTCGCCTTCGGGCCAGCCCGTCACGCCGTAGTGGGCGGCAAGCTCGCCGGCCACCGCCACCAGGCCGAAGCGTTGCGCCACCCGCAGCACCTGCCCGGCCGCGCCCGCCGGTGCGTTCTCAGTGACGAACTGGCGCACGCCGCCCGTGATGAGGTCGGCCAGCTTGTCGCGGTCGTTGACGATGGCCCGTAGCCACGCCACACCGGCCGCGCCGTGGTTCCGTGTTGCTGCGTCCTTCAGCGCCAGCGACAGCGCCGCCGGGCTGGCACAGCCGTTCAGGGTCTCGAAGGCGCCCAGCCCCGCGCCCGCGTCGGCTTCGATATCGGCCAGGCGGATTTCCTGCCCGGCGTTGACCTTGCGGCCGATGCGCGCCATGAGTGCCGACAGCGATTCTTCGCCGGCCGACAGGAACAACAGTCGCCAGCTTGCCGCCTGCCGCGCCGTGCCGCTGCGCGCCGCCCGCGTCTTGCCCTGCCCGTTCGCCAGTAGGTAGGCCGCTTCGCCGGCTTCCTTCGGGTCTATCTGGCTCAGTTCGTCCAGGATCAGCAGGCCGTCGTTGTGCAGCGCCGCCAGCCCTTCAAGCCCGTTCGCCGTGGCTCGCCACAATCGGGGATAGGCGACAGGATCACCCCACACGGAAGCCGCCACCTTCAGCGCCGTGGACTTGCCGATGGACGTGCCGCCGCGAATGTGAAACCCGCCGGAGTCTTCGCCCGCCACGTTCGCCAGCGGCCCCGCGAAGGCCACCGACAGCGCGAACACCAGGCGCGAGTTGCCCTGCGCCAGCCGCGCCACCGAGTCGCGCCAGTCGTCGGCCGTGCCTGCCACGCTGTACGCCGGTTCGATAGCGTGCGAGTTCTGGAACACCACGCGCTCGCCGCGCTCGCCTATGGATTCCGCCGGGGTGACGTACACCGCGCCCTGCCAGCCCAGCCGATCCACGCACCGCGCCCGGTCCTTCACCGGCCACACCTGCACATAGGACGCCAGCAGTTCACGCGCCGTCCGGCCCGGTGCGATGGCAAGGCCAGCTTGTGCGAGTTCGCGCCGCACGTCCACTCCGTCGCCTTGCAACAGTTCGAGCGGCATCGCCCACTGGTGCCGCACGCCGTCAGCGTCGCGCCATTCGAGCAGGCGGCCCCATGCGTTGCTTTTGGCATCGCGGGTCGCGGCCACCACCGCCAGGCCACCGCATATCCACTGCGGCATTTTTTCCAGGCCGGTGTTGCTGTCCTTTGCGATGTAGAACACGCCGCGCTGGGTCAGCCTGAAGCGGCCGCCGCCGAACTTGCATTCAGGCCCGGCTTCGGCCGCAGGCGCGGACCTTGCGGCTTCGCCGGGGCTGGGCACCGCACCACCGGGTTCTTCGCCTTCATCGGCCTGTGGCGGGTCGTCGTCGAGTTCGCGGGGCTTGCGTGCGTCCTCTATGCAGCGCCGCACCGCGTCTAGGCCGGCGCACTGGTGCAGGTCGTTGAAGTCGGTAGCCTTTTCTGGCCGATCCAAACCGAAGTCGGGCACGGCAAGCAGTGCGCCGATGGACCGCGCCGCTTCGGTGGCTTTGCTGATTCCGGGGTTGCCCGCCGACAGGTAGTCGTCATCGGCGCACACGATCACCCGCAGGTCAGGGTGTTTCTTGTGCAATGCCTTCGTCACCGCCGCCAGGTTGCCCGCGTCGAAGGCCACCGCCACCGCGTAGCCTGTGGCTTCGTGGATGCTGGCGCCGGTGGCGAAGCCCTCGGCCACGCACAGCACGCCGTCAGGCTGGCCGATATCGAAGTAACACCCCGCCTTGCGGCCGCCGGTCAGGTAGCGTTTCTCGCCGTCAGGCCCGATGAACTGAAGCGAATGAACCGTGCCGTCAGCATCGCGCAGAGGCAGCACAAGGCGGTCTCCCTGCAACCGGGCGCCGTGGGTTTGAATGTCCTTGCGGTCGGTGTACGGGTGCGAGTCACAAAGCGCCGCGTCCTCGAACACTGACAGCGCACGCTTGCGCGCCGTGGCCTTGCGTTTGGTTTCCTCAAGCTCGCGCTCGCGCCGGGAGTTTTCCAGCTTGGCACGGTGCGCCGCTTCTTCCGCCGGTGACAGCTTGCGGTCGATATCGGCCCGCCAGTTCTCCCAGCCGAAGCCGTCGCGCCAGTTCTCGAAGCCGCCGGCCGGGATGCCGTCCAGGTGCAACAGGTAGGCGGCATCGCCTTTGCCGCCGCGCCCTTCGGCATCGCACCGATGGATGCGCCCGTCCGCGACGATTTCGCCGCCCTTCGGCACGATGCCGCGCCGGGCCAGCGCCGCCCGGAACTGATCGACGGGTTCAAGCATTGGTTGCCCCCACCTGTTCAGCGAAGATGCGAACGGCCGCGATATCCGGTAGTTCGCGCACCAGGCCCCAGCGGGTGACGTAGAAGCGCACCGGCACGTCATCGCCGTGGGTGCGGCTCAAGACGTGCCCCTTCAGCGCCAGCAGCGCCCGCAGCGTGAGAAACGCCTTGTCCGTTCCTGCGCCGGTGGCAGAATTTCGGTGTTCGTTTTGTTCTCGGCTCTGTGCGGCTTGCGCCGCCGGGGCCGTTTCTTTTTCTGCGTTCAGCCCAGCAGGCGCGACAGGATCGGCAGCCACCGATGCAGCGCCAGCAGTGCCACCACTTGAAGCCGCTTCAGGTGCAGCCAGGCCCGGCCCGTGGCCGATGTAGTGGGCGCGCATGGGCGGATCACGCCGCCGCCGATTGTTGCGCCTGCGCCGTGCTGACCACGCGGCCACGCTGAAGCCATGCGTCCAGGTCTTCCCGGAAATAGAAGATGCGGCCGAGCTTCACGAACTTCGGCCCGGTGCCATTGCACCGCTTCATCGCCAGCGTCTTGACGCTCAAGCCGCAGTAGGTGGAAGCGTTCTTCGGGTCCATGCGCCCATCGGGCAGCACCACCACGTCAGCCGTTTGAACCGTTCCCGCCATAGAACCTCCGGGTAGAAACCCTGTGTTTAAAGACGCCGCGAGTCTATCTGGGAATTCTATGTGTTGACCTAGAACACATAGATGCATAGACTTTCACGGACGGCTCTAGAACTTTCGACGCGAAGGACACGGAAATGACAGAACAGGAAGTGCGTAAGGGCGGGGGCGGCAAGCTCTCGCGCACAGAAACCGTCACGGTGCGGCTTGACCCGAAGTTGCGCTATCTGGCGGAGCTGGCGGCCCGCCTGCACCGGCGCACCTTGTCGAGCTACATAGAGTGGTCGATCAAGGTGGCGCTGGACACTGAGGACTTGGACAGTGACGGAGGCATTCGCCGCACCATCGGAAATGAAGCGGAGTTCCTGTGGGACGTGGACGATGCCGACAGGTTCGCCAAGCTCGCGCTCCGCTACCCCCACCTGTTGACCCATGAGGAACAGGTGAAGTGGAAGTTGATTCGGGAGAGCGGCGCCGTTTGGAGAGGGAGGTACGACGGCGGCCCACTCAATGAGTTCACGTGGTCGGTAAACGAGGATTCCTTGATCTACCCGCGCCTGCGCGAGTACTGGGCGACGTTCTGCGCCGTGGCCGAATCCGGTGAAGGCCAAGACAAGCTGCCCACATGGAATCGAGTCGATCCAAACGCGCCGTCCGCCGTGCCGCGTTCCGCGCCGCCGTCTCGTTCGCCTTACCGCTCGGCCCCTCCGCCGCGTAGCGCGCCGCCAAAGCTGTCAACCGGCTTCGACGACATGGACGATGACATTCCGTTCTGACTGGGTGCGAACATGGCAAAGACCTTTACCAAGCTGACCCGGCCCGACATGCGGAAGCTCGCGCCAGGCGGCAAGATCAACGAACACGGGATCACGTTCGAGAAGTCGGCCACGGGTGACGGGGTGTTCACCGTCAACATCATGGTGGACGGCCAGCGCATCCACCGCGTCGTCGGCCGCGAGTCAGACGGCACCACCCGCACGCAGGCCGAAGCCTTTATTGAGAAGGTGCGCAGCGACGCGAAAAATGATCGGCTCGCACTGCCGAAAGGCCGCAAGGTCGCGCTCGCCATGCGCGAAGCCGCTGCGAAGTACCTTGATCGCCTGAAGGTCGAAGGCGGCAAAGACCTGAAGATGAAGCGCCAGCGGCTTGACCTGCACCTTGTGCCGTTCTTCGGGGACTACCCGTTGAACAAGATCAGCGGCTTCGATATCGAGCGGTACAAGCACCAGCGCCAGAAGGAACCTGTGTCCGTGCGGCCGCGTGGCAAGACCATCGTCCGCGCCGCCGACAAGATAACCAGCGCGAAGCCCAGCACGATCAACCGCGAACTGGCCGTGTTGTCGCACCTGTTCAACAAGGCGGTCGAGTGGGGATGGATGGATCGCCGGCCCGCGAAGATCACCCGCTTCAGCGAAGGGCACGGCCGGATCACTTACCTGACTGTCGACCAGGTGAACCGGCTTGTCGAGTGCGCGAAGGCGGACGGCAACCCGCAGATTTACCCCTTCATCGTCATCGGGCTGGAAACCGCGATGCGCAAGAGTGAGATTCTTTCGATCCGCCGGGACGACATAGACCTTCAGCGCCGCGTCATCTTCATCCCGAAGGCTAAGGCCGGCGCACGCGAACAGCCGATCACCGAACACCTGGGCGAGTTTCTGGCGTCCTACGCGGACGCGCTGCAACCGGGCAACCCGTGGCTGTTTCCGTCACCAGGCGCGAAGGCCGGGCACACCGTGGACGTGCGAAAGCCGTTTCGCCGCGTTGTTGCCGCAGCCGGGCTAGACCCGGATCAGATTCTTCGGCACACCCTGCGCCACACCGCTATCACCCATCTTGTCCAGGCTGGCGTGGACCTGCCCACTGTGAAGCGGATCAGCGGACACAAGACGCTGTCAATGGTAGAGCGGTACTCGCACCAGAACGGCACGCACATTCAGGCCGCGATGGACAAGCTGCAAGCACGCTTCAAATTCGCGTAGACCAAGCAAAGCGACGCTGAGTCTGAACATCGTACGTTGCGCGCCCTCAATCCCGCATCCTCCGACTCGCAGTAATCGCTGCAAGCAAGCCAAGCGCAACGAGTGCCAGCCTCAACGATTCAGGCTCTGATACAACCCGAATTAAGTTCCAACTGCCGGTGAAGTTGCCAGAGAACCCCTCGCCACGATCCGACGACACAAGGCCCGACCAAATTCCCGCGACGCCTGTCATCCGGAGACTGTCGCCAACCCAGTTGCCGGCAATGCTTCCAGAAAGAAGAGAGTTGACGCCCAGCCCAACTGTAACGTCGATGTCGACATCGCATGAGAAAACGCAACTAGCCTCCGGATAGGTGAACCGACCCCCGCTGGCTGGGGTCGGGAGCGACAACTCCGCGACGCCACTATTCATGAAGACGACCGGAGTGGTAGAAGTCGCGACCGGTTGACGGTAGGAAAGGCTCGCCTGTCGTGATTGGACCGCCCCCTGTGTGATGCTGATGAAAGAGGTCTCAAGAGATTGAACAGCTACCGCGGAGCAGTCAGAGATCCCCTCACGGTCAACACAGGTGTCTACGGAGAACCCATAGATGAAGATCGGAGCAGCCAGCGAATGCGTCGCAGGTACGCTGCAGCAGACGACCGCAAGAGTTTTCCAAACAGATCTCAACACGACAACTCCCTAGTTGAAGCGCTCTATGTTTGAGCAGCCTCCGCGGGACGTTAGTGGACGAACAGAGAACATCAAGCCCGCGAGCAAGGGGCCACAAAACGTCGACCACCGACGCCGATCTAGGTCGGGCGCTGACTGAAGCGACCCACTTTTTTCGGCGCGATTACACAGGAACTACACAAAGCACAACGGCTTGCCGCGCGTAGGCGCATGCAAGCCGTTGATTTATATGGTGGCCTGGGGCGGAATCGAACCACCGACACGCGGATTTTCAATCCGCTGCTCTACCAACTGAGCTACCAGGCCAAAACAGCCCGCAAGTATAGCAGTGGCGGCGGGCCCGCCGGGCAGGCTGAGGGCAGCCCGGCTCAGGCCGCGCCGCGCTTGTTGCGAGAGAGGTCCACGCCCAGCTGCTTCAGCTTGCGGTAGAGGTGCGTGCGTTCCAGGCCGGTCTTCTCGGCCACGCGCGTCATGCTGCCGCCTTCCTGGGCAAGGTGGAACTCGAAGTAGCTCTTCTCGAAGGCGTCGCGCGCTTCGCGCAGCGGGCGGTCGAGGTCGAACACCTGCTCGGCGCGCGGGCCCTCGTGGGCGGGCGGCAGCAGCGGGCTGTTCAGGCCGTGCAGGGGTGCGGCGTTGCCATCGCCCGCGCTGCCGGGCTGGCCGCCGGGCAGGTGACCATCGGGCCGCGCACCTTGCAGGGCGGCAGCCAGGCGCTGCGCGGGCTTCACCAGCGCCTGCTCCACCGCGCGAAGCAGCTTCTGCAGCGTGATGGGTTTTTCCAGGAAGGCGCTGGCGCCGTACTTGGTGGCTTCCACCGCGGTGTCGATGGTGCCGTGGCCGCTCATCATGATGACGGGCATGCTCAGCTGGCCGCCGGCGCTCCACTCCTTCAGCAGCGAAACGCCGTCGACATCGGGCATCCAGATGTCAAGCAGCACGAGGTCGGGGCGCAGCATCTCGCGCACCTGGCGCGCCTGCGCGGCGTTTTCGGCCAGCTCGACCGTGTGACCCTCGTCGGTCAGGATCTCGGACAGCAGGGCGCGTATGCCCAACTCGTCGTCGACTACCAGGATAGTTGCCATGCGTTCTAGTGCGTCACGCTGCCAGCGGCCGGGGGGCGCCCGCTTCGGCAGCCCCAGGTGGGCCACTCGGCGTTGCGGCGAAGTTGGAAAATGATAGCGAAACCCGCGCGCCCGTGACGGGGCCGTCGGGTTCGTCGCCGGCGTGGAGGTTGGCCGCACGCAGGCGCGCGCCGTGTTCGTCGGCAATCTTCTTCACCACCGCCAGGCCCAGGCCGGTGCCTTTGGCCTTGGTGGTGACATAGGGCTCGAAGGCGCGCTTGAGCACCTTGTCGGCGAAGCCCGGGCCGTTGTCGATGACGGTCAGGCGCACCGCGCGCAGCTCGCCTTGTTCGCCACGCGCGGTGCTGGTGATCAGTTCCACCTGTCCGTCGGGCCGGTCGGCCACGGCGTCCAGGCCGTTCTGCACCAGGTTGTGGATGACCTGCCGCAGCTGCGTGGCATCGCCCTGGATGCGCGGCAGCGCCGGCTCCAGCCGCGGCAGCAGCAGGCCGTTGTCCTGCGCCTGGCCATACAGCGCCAGCACCTCGGCCGCCAGCTCGTTGAGGTCCAGCGGGCGCATCTGCGCCGCGGGCAGGCGCGCGTAGTCGCGGAACTCGTTCACCAGCGTCTGCATCGCGCCCACCTGGTTCACGATGGTGGCCACGCTGCGCGTGAGCAGCGCCTGGTCGGCGCCTTCCAGCTTGTGGCCCAGGCGGTGTTCCAGCCGTTCGGCGCTCAGCTGGATGGGCGTGAGCGGGTTCTTGATCTCGTGCGCCAGCCGGCGCGCCACCTCGGCCCAGGCGGCGCTGCGCTGGGCGCTCACCACCTCGGTGATGTCGTCGAACACCATCAGCCGCATGTCGCCCTGCAGCGTGGCGCCGCGCACCAGCAGCGTGAGCGTGGTGCCGTCGCCGCGCTGCAGCTCGAAGCTTTCCTGCCACTGGTCGCGTTCGCCGGCCTCGGGGCTGGTGGCCAGCAGTTCGAAGCGCTGCTCCACGCCCTGCGAGAAGTCCTTCAGGTCGGGCAGTTCGCTCAGGCGGCGGCCGCGCCAGCTGGCCAGCGGGCGCTGCAGGATGCGCGTGGCGCCGGGGTTCACGGTGTCGATGCGGCCTTCGCGGTCGAAGACGATGACGCCGGCGGTCAGGGTGTCCAGGATGGTCTGCAGCCGCGCGCGTGCACCCTCGAGCTGCTGCACGCCGCGCTGCACCTGGCTGCGCGCCTCGGCCACCTGGGCCGTCATCGCGGCGAAGCTGCGCGTCAGGCCGCCGAGCTCGTCGCCGCTGGGGAACACGGGCTTGGCGCGCAGGTCGCCCGCCGCCACCTCGCGCACGCCCTCGGCCAGCAGCAGCAAAGGCTTGGCCAATTGGTTGCCCAGCACGATGGCCAGCAGCACCGCGGCGAACACGGCCAGGATGAGCGCCAGCGTCAGCGTGCCCACGTACATGCGGCGCAGCGCGTCGCGCGCCAGAAAGCGCTGCTGGTATTCGCTGTAGGCCGCCTGCACGGCCAGCGCGTTGGCCGCCAGGGCGCGCGGCATGGGCTGCAGCAGCATGAGGTAACGCTCTTCGCTGCGTGCCAGCTCGGTGCCGGTGCGCGGTACGCGGGCCAGCGCGCGCACGCGCGGGCCCGGGCTGCCGGGCGCCAGCGCATCGTCGTCCAGCCCTTCCACCACCGCGGCCGAGCCGGTGTCGCGCACCTGGCGCATCAGGCTGGCGCTGGCGCGTTCGGGCGGGCCGGTGCTGGCGCTGCCGCCGGCGGTGAAGATCACCTGGCCCTGCGGGCCCACCAGCGCCGCTTCGCTGGCGCCGATCTGCTCGCGCAGGCGCTCCAGCGCCAGCGGGGCCATTGCCAGGCCGGTGTCGGCCAGGCGGTCGGCGCCCACCTGGGCCTTGCCGATGAGGTCGGCGGTCAGGGTGTCGAGCGTGCCTTTGCCCAGCGCCAGGCCGGCGTCCAGCGCGCCGGCCACCTTCACGTCGAACCAGGCCGCGATGCTGCGGCTGGCGAACTGGTAGCTCACGGTGTAGATCACCAGGCCCGGCAGCAGCCCCACCAGCGCGAAGATGCCCGCCAGCTTGATGAGCAGCCGGCTGCCGAACTTGCCGCGACGCACGCGCACCGCCAGACGCAGCGCCACCACGCCGATCACCAGCGTCAGCAGCACGGCCACCGCCACGTTCACCCAGAACAGCCAGACGAAGTGGCGTTCGTAGAAGCCGCCGCCCTGGGTGCTGAAGCTGATGACGAAGGCCAGCACCAGCGCCGTGCCGGTGGCCGCCACGATGGCGATGATCCAGGCCCAGCGGGCCGAGTTGCTCACGGCAGGCGGCAGTGCGGGTTCACGGGCCCAGCTCCACTTTCAGCGTGGTGTTCACGCCGACGGCCCAGTCGCCCTGGCCGGTCAGGCCGAACTGCATGGGGCCGGGCAGCTGGGCGGTGTCGAGCTTGTAGCTGAACTGCAGGTAGTAGCCGCCGTCGCCCACGTCCAGCTGAGACAGCTCGGCCAGTTTCCAGCCCGCGCCGCGCGAGGCGATGGCCAGCGCTTCCGACAAGGTGGGAAAGGTCTGGTTCAGCCCGCCCGTGCCCACGCGCCAGGAACTGGTGAGCGGCTGGTAGGCCACGCGCCACGAGCGCGACACGCGCGCGATGCGCTCGTCACGCCAGTACCAGCGCTTGCGCAGCAGCTGCGCCTGCGCCACGAAGTAGATCGGCACGCCGCGCTGCAGCGCTTCTTCCACGGCACGTGGCAGGTTCACGCGGGCGTTGAAGTCGAGCGTGAGCTCGCCTTCCTGCCTCTGCACCTGCAGGCCGGCCAGTTCGACCCCCTGGCCCCAGGCAGCCGTGCTGCACAGCAGCCAGCACGCCAGCAGCCAGCCCTGCAGCAGGCGCTGCAGGTTGGAACGGCTTGCCGGCAGCGGGGGCATGGGTGGGGGCGGAGGCGTCAGGCGTGGGCTTCAGGCGGGGTGGGTGGGGGCAGCGGTCTTGCGCAGCAGCGCGTAGAAAAAGCCATCTGGCACCACGGGCTGGCGGCCGGCCGCACCCACCGCCGCATTGTCGGGCAGCGGCAACAGGTGGCCGGGTGACTGAGGCTCCAGCAGGGCCGTGCCCGAGGGCAGGCGTTGCAAAAATGAGTCGATCTGCTGCCGCCCCTCGGCCGGAAACAGCGAACAGGTGGCGTAGAGCAGCCGCCCGCCCGGCGCCAGCAGCGGCCACAGGGCGTCCAGCAGTTCGGCCTGGATGCGCGCCAGCGCCTGGATGTCGTCTTGCCGGCGCAGCCAGCGCACGTCGGGGTGGCGGCGCACGATGCCGCTGGCGGTGCAGGGCGCGTCCAGCAGGATGGCGTCGAAAGGGCGGCCGTCCCACCAGCCCTTGGGGAAGCGGCCGTCGCCGGCCTTCAGCTCGGCCTTGAGCTTCAGGCGGTTCAGGGAGTCCTGCACGCGGGCCAGGCGCAGCGGGTCGCTGTCCAGGGCCAGCAGGTCCAGGTCGGCCAGTTCCAGCAGGTGGGCGGTCTTGCCGCCGGGGGCGGCGCAGGCGTCCAGCACGCGGGCCTGGGGCGGCAGGCCGGCACCCTGCAGCAGCAGCGGCGCGGCGCGTTGGGCGGCGGCGTCCTGCACGCTCACTTCGCCTTCGGCAAAACCGGGCAGCTGGTGCACGGGGCAGGGCTGGGCCAGCACCACGGTCTGGCCGGCGCCCAGCGTCGTGCCCGGCGGGTCAGGCGCCAGCGTGGCAGCGCGGCCCAAGGCGGCCAGGCCGTGCACATAGCTGGCGCCGGTGCCGCGGCGGGCGTTCACGCGCAGCGTCATCGGCGGGCGCAGGTTGGCGCTGGAAAGCAGCGCCTGCCAGTGCTGGGGCCAGTCGCGCTTGATGCGTTCCACCCACCACAGCGGGTGGTTGTAGGCGCCCAGGGCGCTGTGCTGGGCGGCGGGCACGAGCGTGTCGCGTTCACGCAGGAAGCGCCGCAGCACGGCGTTGATGAAGGCGGCCGCGGCAGGCGTGCGCACGCGCGCTGCGCTGACGGCCTGGTCCACCAGCGTGTGCTCGGGGTAGGGCGGGGCATCGCCGGCGGCCTGCCCGCCGGGCCACAGCAGGGCCAGCGCGGTGACCAGCAGCGCATCCACGGCCGGCGGCGGGGTCTTGGGCGCCAGCAGCGCGCGCAGTTCGGTGGCGCTGCCCAGCCAGCGCAGCGTGTGGAAGCTGAGCGCCTGCACGCCGGGGCGCAGGTCGGGCGGGCAGCGCGTCAGCGCGTCGGTGAGCGAGCGCCCGCCACGCACGGCCTGCACGGCATCGGCGGTGTGTTCCAGCAGGCGGCCCAGGGGCGGCCCGTGGGCGCCGTGCGGGGGGGCGGGGTGGGCGGCCAGGGACATCGCTTCAGTCTAGCCGCGCACCGCAGCCGGCCGGCGCACAATGCGGCCTCCTCGTTGCGCGGCACCCACCCCACCTTCCATGGCAAGAACCTCTGCATCCCTGGCCGAACCCGGTACGCGCATCTTCCGCAGCGAAGAAGAACTGGCGGCCCTGCCGGCCAGCGAACGCATTCGTTACCGCCTGGTGCAGGCCGAGCGGCGCTACCACGCCAACGACAACATCTCGGCCTTCGTGCGCGAGGGCGAGCTCGCCGAGCTGAAGGCCGAGGTCGCGGCCAAGCTGCAAGAGGTGCTGCAGGCGCTGGTGATCGACACCGACAACGACCACAACACCCAGGAAACCGCCAAGCGCGTGGCCAAGATGTACCTGGAGGAAGTGTTCCGCGGCCGCTACGTGCCCATGCCGGCGGTGACCGAGTTCCCCAACGCCGAGCGCCTGAACGAGCTGATGATCGTCGGCCCCATCACCGTGCGCAGCGCCTGCAGCCACCACATGTGCCCCATCTTCGGCAAGGTGTGGATAGGCATCCTGCCCAACGAGCACAGCAACCTCATCGGCCTGAGCAAGTACGCGCGCATCGCCGACTGGGTGATGAGCCGGCCGCAGATTCAGGAAGAGGCCGTCACCATGCTGGCCAACGAACTGCAGCAGCGCGTGCGCCCCGACGGCCTGGCCATCGTGATGGAAGCCGACCACTTCTGCATGCACTGGCGCGGCGTGAAAGATAACGACAGCGCCATGGTCAACAGCGTGATGCGTGGCGCTTTCCTGAAAGACGCCAACCTGCGGCGCGAGTTCCTCTCGCTGCTGCCCCGCAAACAACAAGCCTGAAGGCGGCCCACCATGCTCGTTCGACTTCTCTACGCCAGCCGCGCCGTGCCGGCCATCGACCAGGACGCCCTGGTCGCCATCCTGCGCAAGAGCAAGGCCAACAACCCCGGCACCGGCATCACCGGCGTGCTGTGTTTCAGCGAGGGCATCTTCCTGCAGGTGCTGGAAGGTGGCCGCCAGGCGGTGAACCAGCTCTACAACCGCATCTCTGCCGATGCGCGCCACACCGACGTGACGCTGCTCTGTTATGAAGAGATCGGCGAACGCCGCTTCGCCGGCTGGAGCATGGGGCAGGTGAACATGGGCCGGCTGAACCCGGCGCTGCTGCTGAAGTACAGCGAGCGGCCCACGCTCGACCCCTTCTCGGTCTCGGGCCAGGTGTCGCTGAGCCTCTTCGAAGAGCTGATGGCCACGGCCAGCATCGTCGGCCAGCCATGAAGCGCGGTGCTGGCCTGCTGGCGCGGGCCGGGGGGCTGGCTGTGCCGTCCACGGCCTGGGCAGCGATGGCGGCAGTGGCGGCGATGGCGGCCATGCTGGCCCTGCTGCTGGCCAGCACGCCCGCCCGGGCCGACGACGGCCTGCAGGCCATCAGCCTTGCCCACGGCGGCGAGCAGCGCCGCTACCTGCTGCACGTGCCGCCGGGCCTGGACCGCAGCCGCCCGGCGCCGCTGCTGCTGGCCCTGCACGGGGGTGGCGGCCATGCCGAGTTCATGGCCGATGACGAACGCTACGGCCTGCGCCTGCTGGCCGCGCGCGCCGGCTATGTGCTGGCCCTGCCCAACGGCAGCAGCCGCATGCCGCGCGGCCGCCTGGCCACCTGGAACGCCGGCGGCTGCTGCGGGTTGGCGCGCGACCGTGGCGTCGACGACGTCGGTTTCCTGCGCGCCGTGGTGGCCGACGTGCAGGGCCGCGTGGCCATCGACCCCACGCGCATCTACGCCACCGGCATGTCCAACGGCGGCATGATGGCCCACCGCCTGGCCTGCGAGGCCCCCGATGTCTTCCGCGCCGTGGCTGCCGTGGCCGGCACCGAGGCAGCGCCGAACTGCCAGCCTTCGCGGCCGGTGTCGGTGCTGCACATCCACGCGCTGGACGACACCCACGTGCGCTACGAGGGCGGCGCCGGCCCCGACGCCTTCCGCGACCGCAGCCAGGTGATGGATTTCGTCTCGGTGCCCGAAACCATGGCGCGCTGGGCGCGGCGCCTGCAGTGCAGCAGCCCGCCGCGCCCGGTGCTGGCCGCCGCGGGCGCGCGCTGCGAGGCCTATGCCGGCTGCGCCAGTGGCGCGCAACTGCAACTGTGCACGGTGGACGGTGGCGGCCACAGCTGGCCCGGGGCCGGCCAGGTGCGGCGCGGCAAGCCCGCCGCCACCCAGGCGCTGGACGCCAACACCACCATGGCCAACTTCTTCAGCGGCCTGCGCTGAGGGCCGCGCACCGGACTACAGCCGCCCGGCCGGCCCGAAGCGGAACAAGCCCACCAGCAGCCGCGTGGGAAAGGCGGCGATGGCCTCGTTGTAGGGCTGCGCCGTTTCGTTGAAGAGCTGGCGCGCGAAGCCCAGGCGTTTCATCGCGTCGCGCCAGGCCAGGGCCTGCGTGGCCACGCTGGCTTCCTGGCGCAGGGCCTCGTGCTGTTCCAGCAGCGCAAACACGCGGCTGGCAGCGGCGGCCTGCGCCGCCTCGGCCGCGGCCCAGGCCTGGGCGTGGGCCTGCACCACGGGCTTGCTGTCCATCTGCGCGGCGGCGCGCGCCGCCTCGGCGCAGGCCGCCTGCCAGGCATCCAGCGCGCCTTGTTCGGCCGCCAGCGGCTCGCGCAGCGCCGCCAGCAGCGGTTCGGCCGCCGCCTGGCGCTGGCGCAGTGCCTCGGCCACCTTGGCCCAGCTGCCGGCGATGGCATTGCGCAGCGCCACCAGCCGGTTGTAGGCGCCCACCATCCACAGCAGCAGCACGAAACCCAGGGCGAGCAGCCCGACGAACGCTTGGTTGGACGCGTGGTTCATGCCGCGAATCTAGAGCATGGCGGCTTGCAGGGTTCTACCCCGTTCAGCCCCGCACCTCGCCCTGGCCCAGAACCACCCACTTCATCGAGGTCAGGCCCTCCAGCCCCACCGGTCCGCGGGCATGGAACTTGTCGGTGCTGATGCCGATTTCCGCGCCCAGGCCGTATTCGAAGCCGTCGGCGAAGCGCGTGCTCGCGTTGACCATCACGCTGGCGGAATCCACCTCGCGCAGGAAACGCATCGCGTTGGCGTGGTTCGTGGTGAGGATGGCGTCGGTGTGGTGGCTGCCGTGGTGGTTGATGTGCGCAATGGCTTCATCCAGGCTGTCCACCACCTTGATGCTGATGATGGGTGCCAGGTACTCGGTGGCCCAGTCGGCCTCGCTGGCGCGGTGCACGCTGCGGCGCGGGCCCAAGAGCGCCGCGGCGCGCGCGCAGCAGCGCATCTCCACGCCCTTGGCGACGAAGATGTCGCCCATGCGCGGCAGGAAGGCCGCCGCCTGCGCCGCATGCACCAGCAGGCTTTCGGTGGCGTTGCAGGGGCTGTACTTCTGCGTCTTGGCGTTGTCGGTCACCTTCACCGCCATGTCGAGGTCGACCTCGGCGTCGACATAGGTGTGGCAGTTGCCGTCCAGGTGCTTGATGACGGGCACGCGCGCCTCGGCGCTGATGCGTTCGATGAGCCCCTTGCCGCCGCGCGGGATGATGACGTCCACGAACTCGGGCATGGTGATGAGGCAGCCCACCGCGGCGCGGTCGGTGGTGGGCACCAGCTGCACGGCCGCGGGCGGCAGGCCAGCTTCCTGCAGCGCGGCCTGCACCAGCGCCATCAGCGCCAGGTTGCTGTGCAGCGCTTCGCTGCCGCCGCGCAGGATGCAGGCATTGCCGCTCTTGAGGGCCAGGCTGGCAGCCTCGATGGTGACGTTGGGCCGGCTTTCGTAGACCATGCCGAACACGCCCAGCGGCACGCGCATCTGGCCCACGCTGATGCCGCTGGGGCGGCGCTTCACGCCGGTGATCTCACCCACGGGGTCGGGCATGGCGGCGATCTGCTCGCAGCCTTGCGCCACGGTCTCGACGATGGCCGGCGTGAGCTTCAGGCGGTCGACCAGCGGTTCGGCCAGGCCGGCGGCGCGCGCGGCCTGCAGGTCTTGCGCATTGGCGGCCTGCAGCGCGGGCCCGGCCTCGCGCAGGCGCTGTGCCAGCGCGCGCAGGGCCTGGTCTTTGGCCGCGCTCGGGGCAGCGGCCATCAGCGTGGCAGCGCCGCGCGCGGCCTGGCCCAGGCCGCGCATCAGCGCCGGGATGTCGGGGGTGTTTTCAACAGCAGGCATGGGGCCGGATTGTCCCCCAGGCCCCGGTGCCGGTTCAGGGTGAGACGCCGGTCACCCAGGCCTTGCGGATGAGGCGCCCGCAGCTGGCCGATTCATTGCCCGAACCGGCGGCCGCGTCGCGCGCCACCACGCCGTACCAGCTGCGCGTGGCGTCGATCCAAGGGTAGAAGCCGAAGGCGCCCGCGCTGCTGAAGGCGCCGTCGCCCACCACGGGGTCGGTCTCCACCCAGTGGCCCAGCGAATAGCTCCAGCTCTCGGTGCGCGGCACCGGCGTGGCCAGCGCGTTGGCGCAGGTGTCGGGGTTGGTACACACGGCCTGCGTGCCCAGCAGGGCGCCCAGGCGCAGCTGGCCGCCCAGCAGCTTGCGCAGGAAACGCGCGTAGTCGGCCGGCGTAGCCTGCGCACCCCCGGCCAGCTGCGGCTGGCTGAAGCTGAGGGCGACGTCGTCACCCAGCAGGCTGCGCATTTCCGTGGCCAGTGCACCGTTGTTCAGGTTGCCCAGGCCCACCAGGCTGCCCAGCTTCTGCATGTGCCCGCCGTCGTAGAAGAAGCGGCCGTCGGTGCTGGCGGTGTAGGCGCCGTTGCTGGCGGGCACGGCCAGGCAGCCATCGACCGTTTGCCCGGGCAGGCAGAACGAGAAGCTGGTGTAGCCGCTGCGGAAGGTGAGGTGGCGCACGTCCTGGGGCGTCAGCACGCCGGCGCGCAGTTCCACCACGTAGGCGCCGAACAGCCACTTCGTGGCCGAGGCCAGAGGCATGAAGCTGTCGGCGGTGTAGACAGTGCCGTTGCCCGCGCGGTTGACCGAACCGCTCGCGCGCGCGGCGTTGCGGTCGCCCACCTCCCAGTAGAACGGCGCAATGGCCGTGCAGGCCGCGTTGTTGGTGGCGGTGCTGCGCGCCGCAGAGATGCGCTGGCTTTCGCCGATGCTGCCGCCAGGCGTGCCGCTGGTGGGCGGCGGTGGTAGGGTGGGTTCGTTGGGTTCGCCGCCGCTGCCGCCGCCGCAGCCGGCGAGCAGAACCGCGGCTGCGCTCAAGGCCAGCGACGGCTTCAACAGCGGAACGAGATTCGGGTGCGGCCTGCTTTGCATGTGGTGAACTCCCAGCCCGGCCGTTGTAGCCGGATGTCGCGCACTTGTCTGTCTCTGGCGTGTAAAGCGGGTGAGCCAGGAGCCCCTTCCCGCAGCGGCCTTCACGCGTTCATCTGCGCCAATACCGCCAGCCACAGCGAAGCCGTCAGCGCGAACGCCGCGGTCGACAGCACGATGGTGGCCGTGGTCTCGGCCTGCAGGGTTTCGTAGCGCTGCGCGAAGATCAGCGCGTTGCTGCCCGTGGGCAAGGCGGCCATCATCACCACCACGTTCAGCGGCAGGCCGCTGAGGCCGAAGCCCCAGTGCGCCACCACCAGCACCACGGCAGGCAGCAGCAGGAGCTTGGCCGCCAGCAGGCCCAGGGCGCCGCGCCACTGGCCGCGCACGCCGTAGGCGGCCAGCGTCACGCCGATGAGCACCAGGCACAGCGGCACCACGGCCGCGCCTAAAGTGAGCAGGCTTTCGTCGACGATGGGGTGCAGCCCCAGCCCCGTGAGGTTCCAGGCCAGCCCGGCCAGCACCGGCAGCACGACGGGGTGGATGACGGTGTTGCGCGCGGTCTGCCCCAGCGTGCGCAACAGCCCCTGCAGGCCGCCGCCCTCGCCGCGCGCGGCTGCGGCCCGGGCCAGGTCCATCTCCACCAGGGCCGTCAGCACGGTCAGCAGCACCAGCGCATGCAGGCTCACCAGCGCAATGTGGATGGCCAGCCCGGTTTCACCGAACACCGCCGCCGCGAAAGGCACGCCCACCTGCAGCGAATTGCCGAAGGTGGCGGTGATGGCGCGCGTGGCCGGGGTGGCCGGTGCTGCCGCTGCTTGCGCCGCAGGCCTGCGCGCCCTGAAGCGCTGGCTGCCGTACACCAGCAGCAGCACCGCCAGCACGGGCACGAAAAACGCCACCAGCGTGGCACCCGGCATCTGTTCGAGTTCCAGCCGCGCCGTGGTGCGGAACAGCAGCGCCGGCACGAACAGGTAGAAGACCAGGTTGCCCAGCAGGCGCGCCGGGTCGCCTTCCTCGGGCTTGCCCAGCCAGCGCTGCCGTGCTGCCAGCCAGCCCAGGCCGATGGTGAAGAACAGGGCCATCAGCTTGGCCAGCACGGTGGCGGTCATCGCTGCGCGGCCCCGCGGCCGCCCGGGCTCAAGCCGCGGCCTTCTTGGCGGCCACCTTCTTGGCCGCAGCACCCTTGGCCGGCACCTTGGCCGCGCGCGGCTCGAACTCGAAGCTCACCTTGCCTTCCTTGGCATCCCAGGCCAGGAAGGCCTTGAACTTGCGCTTGGTCTTGTTGCTGACGAAGTTCTCCAGCAGGCTGGTCTTGCCGTTGCTCAGCAGCTTTTGCACTTCCTCATGCGGCACGGGCTGCTGCAGGATGATCTTCCCGGTCTTGAAGTCGCAGGTGACGTGCGCGCCCACGCTGTTTTCGCACACGTAGTTGCTGCCGTGCTCGAAGACCTTGCCCTTGCACTTGGGGCAGTGGCCCAGGCTCTGCTGGGCCGAGAAGTCCACCGGCTCGCCGTCGCCTTCGGCGTTCTTCGCGTCGTCGCCGAAGTCGAATTCGAGCTTCCAGTTGCTGATCTCTTCATCGAAGGCGAGCTTGATCTCCGCCGTGAAGGGCCAGCCCGCCTTGCTGCGGAAGCCTTCCAGCGGGCCGATCTGCTTGTCGCGGATCAGCGCCTCGGCCTCGGCCGTCTCGAAGGCGCGGCCGGCCGGTATCTTGGTGATGGAAAAGCCGCAGCCCTCTTCCATGCCCGCCGCACCCGTGCAGGCGAAGCGGCGGTAGTTCTCCTTCACCACGCCGCCGCAGTTGGGGCAGGGCGTGGCCAGCGTGGCGTAGTCGCCGGGGATGGTGTCGCGGTCGTATTCCTTGGCCTTCTTGACGATGCGCTCGGCCATGCGGGCGATGTCGCCCATGAACTTGTCGCGCGAGAGCCGGCCGTGCTCCATCTCCGAGAGCTGGTATTCCCAGTTGCCAGTGAGGTCGGGCCGCGTCAGGTCTTCGATGGCCAGGCCGCGCAGCAGCGTCATCAGCTGGAAGGCCTTGGCCGTGGGCACCAGCTCGCGGCCGTCGCGCAGCATGTACTTCTCGGCGATCAGGCCTTCGATGGTCTGCGCGCGCGTGGCCGGTGTGCCCAGGCCTTTTTCCTTCATCGCGTCGCGCAGCTCTTCGTCTTCGATGAGCTTGCCCGCGCCTTCCATCGCGCTCAGCAGCGTGGCTTCGGTGTAGCGCGCTGGCGGCTTGGTTTTCAGCGCGTTCACGGCCACGTCTTCCACGCGCACCTGCTCGTCTTTCGCCACGGCCACGAGGTTGGCATCGTCGTCCTGCGCTTCCTTGCCGTAGACGGCCAGCCAGCCGGCGTTCACCAGCACCTTGCCGTTGGTCTGGAAGACGTAGTCCTGGCCGCCATGCTGCACCGTGCTGAGGCGCGTGGTGACCATGAACTCGGCGCTGGGGTAGAACACCGCTAGGAAGCGCTTGACCACCAGCTCGTAGAGCTTGGCCTCGATGTCGGTCAGGCTCTTGGGCGCCTGCAGCGTGGGGATGATGGCGAAGTGGTCCGACACCTTGGTGTTGTCGAACACGCGCTTGGTGGGCTTCACATAGCCCTCGTTCAGGCCCTTGCGCGCGTGCAGGCTCAGCTCGCGCAGCGGGCCGGGCAGGTCTTCGTCGGCCAGCATCGTGAAGGTCTGCTTCACGGTGGGCAGGTAGTCCTCGGGCAGCGCGCGGCTGTCGGTCCGCGGGTAGGTCAGCACCTTGTGCTTTTCGTACAGCGCCTGCGCCAGGCTCAGCGTGGTCTTGGCGGAAAAGCCGAAGCGGCTGTTGGCCTCGCGCTGCAGCGTGGTCAGGTCGTAGAGCAGCGGGCTGGCCTGGGTGCTGGGCTTGGCTTCGTCCACCACGCGCGCCGGCTGGCTGCGCACCGCGGCCGCGATGGCTTCGGCATCGGCGGCGTTCCACAGGCGGTCGGCGCGGGCCTCGGCGTCGCTCGCGTCTTTCTTCCACTTGGGGTCGAACCACTTGCCTTCGTACTGGCCGGCCACGGCGTCGAAGGTGGCCTTCACTTCCCAGTAGGGGCGGCTCACGTGCTTGCGGATCTTCTCTTCACGTTCCACCACGATGCTGAGCGTGGGCGTCTGCACGCGGCCCACCGTGGTGAGGAAAAAGCCGCCGTCGCGGCTGTTGAAGGCCGTCATCGCGCGCGTGCCGTTGATGCCCACCAGCCAGTCGGCCTCGGAACGGCTGCGCGCGGCATCGGCCAGGCCCTGCATCTGGTTTTCGCTGCGCAGCTTGTCGAAGCCGTCGCGGATGGCCTGCGGCGTCATGCTCTGCAGCCACAGGCGCTGGATCGGCTTCACCGTGGGCTTCTTCTCGCTGTTCTGCGCGTACTGCACGATCAGCCGGAAGATGAGCTCGCCCTCGCGCCCCGCGTCGCAGGCGTTGATGAGGGCCGTGACGTCCTTGCGCTTGACCAGCTTCACCACCGCGTTCAGCCGCGTCTTGGCCTTGTCGATGGGGGCCAGGTCGAAGTGCGGCGGCACCACCGGCAGGTTGGCGAAGCTCCACTTGCCGCGCTTGACGTCGTATTCCTCGGGCGCCTTGATCTCCACCAGGTGGCCCACGGCGCTGGTGACCACGTAGCGGTCGTTCTCGAAATGGTCGGCGTGCTTCTCGAACTTGCCCGCCACCGGCGTGAGCGCACGCACGATGTCCTGCGCCACGCTGGGCTTCTCGGCAATGATGATGGTCTTGCTCATGGTTCCTTGGGGCTTCGCTCTTCGGTCGGGGCGGCTGCCGGCTTCCCCCGAAAGGGGTGCCTACAATCCGCCGGTCTCGCGCGCACGCACGCGCGCTCGTACGAATTCAATATACGGAATGAAGATGACCCCGCAAGCGGCCCCGGCGGCCCAGCCCGGCGCCACCCGCCCCGACAGCCGTCGCATCCAGGTGCGCAAGAGCGGCGTGCACGGCAAGGGGGTCTTCGCGCTGCAGCCCATCGCCAAGGGCGAGCGCATCATCGAATACAAGGGCGAGATCATCGGCTGGCCCGAAGCCTTGCGCCGCCATCCGCACGACCCGGCCGACCCCAACCACACCTTCTATTTCAGCCTGGACGACGGCAGTCACGTCATCGACGCCAAGGTGGGCGGCAACGCGGCGCGCTGGATCAACCACGCCTGCGAACCCAACTGCCAGGCCGAAGAACTGGAAGGACGCGTCTTCATCAAGGCGCTGCGCAAGCTGAAGGCGGGCGAAGAGCTGTTCTACGACTACGGCCTCGTCATCGACGAGCGCTACACGCCCAAGCTGAAGAAGGAATACGAGTGCCGCTGCGGCAGCCCGCGCTGCCGGCGCACGATGCTGGCGCCGAAGTCTGGGGCGCGGTCTGGCGCCCGGCCCGCTGAGAAAGCGGCCCGCTGACGATGCAGGCCAGCCACCCGCACTGGGGCGCCGAAGCCCTGTGGCAGAAGCTGGAGCCGCTGCTGCCCGGCCTGAGCGTGGAGGTGCTGGCCCGCGCCGACAGCACCAACACCGTGCTGCTGGACCGCGCCCGCGCCCTGGCCGGCGCGCCCGATGCCGTCATCACCCGCCCCGGCGAACTGGACAACCTGGGCCGCGTGGCCGCCGAGCCCACGCCGCTGGGCCGGCGCGGCGCCGACGTGCAGCCCTGCCTGCTGGTGGCCGAGCAGCAGACGCGCGGCCGCGGCCGCCTGGGGCGCGACTGGGTCTCCAGCGCCGGGGCCTCGCTGACGTTTTCACTGGCGCTGCCGCTGGCGCCGGCCGATTGGTCGGGGCTGTCGCTGGCCGTGGGGCTGGCACTGGCCGAGGCCCTGGACCCCGAGCCCGCTGCCTCGCGGGATGCGGCCGCGCCGCGCCTGATGCTGAAGTGGCCCAACGACCTCTGGCTGGCCGGGCCGGGAGGTGGGTCAGGCGGTGGATCAGGCGGCTCAAGCGGGTCCGGCGAGCCCGCCGAGAGCCCGCCCGGCCGCCTGGGCCGCAAGCTCGGCGGCATCCTCATCGAGACCGTCAGCGTCGGCCAGCGCCGCATGTGCGTGGTGGGCGTGGGCCTGAACGTGCTGCCTCAGGCCGTGCCCGAGCTGCCCCAGGGTTATGCCTGCCTGCAGGAGCTGCGGCCCGACATCACCGCCCCCGCCGCGCTGGCGCTGGTAGCCGAACCGCTGGTGCGCGCGCTGCTGCAGTTCCAGGCCCAGGGCTTCGCGCCGCTGGCCCCGGCCTACGCCGCGCGCGACCTGCTGCTCGGCCAGCCCGTCAGCACCACGCTGCCGGCCGTGCCCGCCGGCGTGGCCGAAGGCGTGGACGAACGCGGCGCGCTGCGCGTGCGCTGTGGCGACGTGCACAGCATCGTCAGCGGCGAGGTCAGCGTACGCCTGGGGGGCGGCCCGGCCGGCCCCGGCAGCACCAGCGGCTTGCACCCCTGATAGCCCGGATGTTGCGCGCCGCCGCCCTGCTGCTGGTGCTGGCCAACCTGGCCTTCTTCGCCTGGACACGCGGCTGGCTCGAGCCCGGCCTGCCGCCCCCGCGCCAGGGCCAGCACGAACCGCAGCGCCTGGCCGCCCAGGTGAACGCGCCGCTGGTGACGGTGCTGCCCGCGCGCGCGGCCAGCGCGGCCGTGGTGGCTGCGCGTGCGGCCAACGCCGTGTGCCTGGAAGCCGGCCCGCTGGCCGCCGCCGAGCTGCCCGCGGCCGAAGCCGAACTGCAGGCCGCGCAACTGCCCGAAGGCAGCTGGGCGCGCGAAGCCGCGCCGCTGCCGCCGCTGTGGCTGGTGTACGCCGGGCGCTACCCCGAGGCCGCCGCGCGCCGCACGCGCGAAGCCGCGCTGCACGAGCTGGGCCTGAATTTCGAGCTGCTGAACGCGCCGGCCGAACTGGCACCGGGCCTCGTGGTGTCGCGCCACGCCACGCGTGCCGAGGCCGAAACCGCGCTGGCCCGGCTGACCGGCCGTTCACCGCCGCTGCGCGGCGCCCGCGTGGCGCAGCTGCCGGCGCCACCGGCCGTCACCTGGCTGCGCGTGGCGCGGGCCGATGCCGAGCTTCAGGCGCGCCTGAAAGAGCTGCCGGCCGAGGCGCTGGCCGGCGGCTTCAAGCCTTGCCCGGTGCCGGCGCGGTCCTGAACAGCCGCTGCACGGCCAGCGCCAGCGCGGCCAGCCAGAAGAGCGAGCTCGAACCGCCGCCACCGCCGCCGGCATCGGGCGGCGTGGGCGCCGGGGCGATGGGCGGGGCCACCACGGGCGCGGCGGCCACGGTCACGGTGCGGCTGGTCACGTCGGTGGCACCGGTGTTGTCGGTGACGGTGAGCGTCACCGTGAAGCTGCCGGCCGCGCTGGGCGTCAGCGTGGCCGTGCTGGCATTGGTGGCGCTGCTGAAGGCCGTGACGATGCCGCCGTTGTTGCTGATGGCCCACTGGTAGCCGTTGATGGTGCCGCCCGAGGTGCTGCCGGTGCCCGAAAGCGCGACCTCGCTGCCCGCGGTGGGGCGCGTGGTGCTCACGCTGATGCTGGCCACCGGCCCGGCCGCAGCGGCCACGGCGCGGCCGGCGTCCAGCATGCCGGCGCCGCAGAAGGCGGTGTTGCAGTAGCACTGCAGCTGGTCCACGCCCGTGCGCGGGGCCACGCACTGCGGCACCACGCTGCCGTCGCCGTTGTCGCCGCCGGTGGTGGGGAAGGGCCGTGCCGTGCTCTGCAGCCGGCCCTGCACCTGCGCCGGCGTCAGCGCGAGTTGCGCGGAAAACATCAGGCCGGCCGTGGCCGCCACCAGCGGCGAGGCGAAGCTCGTGCCCACGGTGATGTTGTAGCTGTCGGTCCAGGTGGAAGCCACCGGCCCCTGCAGGCCGCTGTTGGTGGCCGCCAGCACCGGGAACAGGCAGGGTGTGCCTGCTGTGATGTTGATGCAGTTGCCGGCAGGCGCGGCGATGCTGATCTGCGGACCCAGGTCGGAGAAGCCCACCTTGGTGCCCGCATGCCGCAGGCCCGCCACGGCAATCACGCCCTGGCAGTTCGCCGGTGATCCCACCGGCCCGCCCGCGCTGTTGCCCGCGGCCGCCACGATGACCACGCCGCGCGCCAGCACGTCGTTCACCGCGCTCTGGTAGGAAGCGCTGCAGCTCGCCCCGCTGCCACCCAGGCTGAGGTTCAGCACCTTGGCGGGGTTGGGGTTGTCGGGCACGCCCGGCACCGAGATGCCGGCAGCCCAGCGCATCGCGGCCTGGATGTCGACGCTGCTGCCGTAGCACTTGCCCAGCACGCGCAGCGGCAGCACCTTCACGCCGGGGGCGGCACCGGCCATGCCGGCAGCGTCGTCGGCCTTGGCAGCCACCAGGCTGGCGGTGGCGGTGCCGTGCCAGCTGCTGTCGCTGGCCGAGCAGTCGTTGAAGGCGCCCAGGCCGGCTTCGGCCCGCGTGACCCAGTCGCCCGGGTCGGTGGGGTCGCTGTCGCGCGCATTGCCGTCGTTGGAGATGGCCGTGTCGCTGACGAAGTCATAACCCGGCAGCAGCTGGCCCACCAGGTCGGGGTGTTCGGGGCGCACGCCGGTGTCGAGCACGGCCACCACCACGCTGGCGCTGCCACGCGTGCGCGCCCAGGCGGTTTCGATGTCGATGGACGACACCGGCCCCTGGGCCAGCGTGGCCGCCGGCGCGCGCAGGTACCACTGGCCGCTGGTGGGGCCGTCTTGCACCGTGCTCCCGTTGCTGCGGCGCTCGGTGGGGCTGATGCCGTAGAGCGGATCGTTGGGCGGTGCGGTGCGGCGCATGCGTTCGTTCGGCTCGGCCCATTCCACATCGGGGTCGGCGGCCAGCTTGGCGGCCAGTTCGGTGGCGCTCATGCCCGTGGCGCGCAGCACCTGGATGTCGGTGCCGCCGGCGGCGCCGGCCTGCAGCGTGCGGCCCAGGCGCGCGCCCATGGCCGCGGCACGCTCGTTCAGCACGTTGCGCACCGCGGGCGCTTCGGCGCGGGCCGACAGGGCGTACTGCCGCGTCAACGCCGCGCCGGGCTTGAACTTCACGATCACCTCGCCCGCCACGGGCGAGAGCGGCGCACGCTCGGCGGCGCTGCGCGTGGGGCGGTCGGCGCTGGCCGGCAGTGCGGCCAGCGCGCACAGCAAGAGCGCGGCGCTGCGGGCTGCCATCCGGGTCGCATTCAGGGCTGTTTTCAGGCCAGGAAGCCCGGCCGAAAAACGGGTGGCGGGCCGGGCCTGGGTGGCCGGGGCGGGGCGGTGTGGGGCTTGCATGCGGCCAGTTTAGGCGGCCGGCCGGCCCGCGTGGGGGCGCGGGCTCTTGAGCCTGTCAGCAAGCGTGAACGGCGCGGCACCGCCAGCGGCCGGCCATGAAAAAAGCCCGCCGTGGCGGGCTGTCCGGCCGTCTCTGGCCGGCGGGTGGCAGGGGGCGGCCGGCGCTCAGCGCGCCATCACCTGCACCATCTCGAGCACCTTGTTCGAGTAGCCCCACTCGTTGTCGTACCAGCTCACCACCTTGATGAAGGTCTTGTCCAGCGCGATGCCGGCGTCGGCGTCGAAGACGCTGGTCATGGCCTCGCCGCGGAAGTCGGTGCTGACCACCTTGTCCTCGGTGTAGCCCAGCACGCCCTTCATCGGGCCGGCAGCGGCGGCCTTCATGGCGTTGCAGATGTCGTCCCAGCTGGCTTCCTTCACCAGTTCGGCCGTCAGGTCGACCACGCTCACGTCGCTGGTGGGCACGCGGAAGCTCATGCCCGTGAGCTTCTTGTTCAACTCGGGGATGACCACGCCCACGGCCTTGGCCGCGCCGGTGCTGCTGGGGATGATGTTCTCCAGGATGCCGCGGCCGCCGCGCCAGTCCTTGTTGCTGGGGCCGTCCACGGTCTTCTGCGTGGCGGTGGCAGCGTGCACGGTGGTCATCAGGCCGCGCTTGATGCCGAAGCTGTCGTTCAGCACCTTGGCCACGGGCGCCAGGCAGTTGGTGGTGCAGCTGGCGTTGCTGATGATGGTCTGGCCGGCGTAGCTGCTGTCGTTCACGCCGTAGACGAACATCGGCGTGTCGTCCTTGCTGGGCGCGCTTTGAATGACCTTCTTCGCGCCGGCGTCGATATGCTTCTGGCAGGTGTCCTTCGTGAGGAACAGGCCCGTGGCTTCCACGACGATGTCGGCGCCGACATCGCCCCACTTCAGCGCCGCCGGGTCGCGTTCGGCGGTGAGGCGGATCTTCTTGCCGTTGACGATGAGCGTGTGGCCGTCTACCGCCACCTCGCCCTTGAAGCGGCCGTGCACGCTGTCGTACTTCAGCATGTAGGCCAGGTAGTCGGGCTCGAGCAGGTCGTTGATGCCGACGATCTCGATGTTCGGGAAGTTCTGCACGGCGGCGCGGAACACCATGCGTCCGATGCGGCCGAAGCCGTTGATGCCGATCTTGATGGTCATGAGGTCTCCTTGGGAACGATGTCGATGTTGAGGCATGGAACGCTGACCACCGTGGTGTCAGCAAAAACCGCGTCCAGGCTGCGGCCGGGCAGGTCGAGGTGGGCATCGGCCAGCCAGCGCAGCAGCGGTTCGCGCGTGGCGCGGTGCTGGCCATCGGTGGCCGCCCAGTTGTTCAGGTAGGGCTGGCGGTACTGGAACTTCACGTCGAAGGGGCAGCCCATGGTCGTGGTGTCGAAGCGCAGCCTTTGCTGCTGGATGCCCTGCACCCGCCGCATCAGCGTCATCAGGTCCAGCGGCTTCAGGCCGTAGGCGCCCAGGCCTTCGAGGCGGAAGATGAAGGAGTAGGTGGTTTCCACCGCGGCCTGGCCGTCGAAGCAGGGCATGCGCAGGCCTTCGATGAAACTCTCGACGCCGGGCTGCAAAGGTCGCGCCGACGGGCGCGACAGCACCTGGTAGGTGGGCTTCTTGTCGGCACTGTCGAAGCTCACGCGGGCCAGCAGGCGGCCCTGCAGTTCCTGGCGCAGCGCAGACTGGGGGTAGTCGGGCACGGCTTCGCCCTTGAGATGCTCCACGCACTTCATCAAACGGCTGGCACGCTCGGCAGCGGCGTCTTGCGGTGCTGAGCTGAACACCTGCTTGCTGGATGGCAGGAACACGAACTCCAGGTTCAGCGTGGTGGCCTGCCCGGACGGCAGGCAAGGCACGCGCCAGCTGGCGACATGGTTGCGCACGGCCTGGACGAAGGCCGTGGAACTGTCGCCGCTGCTCTCGCTGAGCACCACCTTCACTTCCGGCCGCAGGGTGGCGCCCGTGAAGTGCAGTGCCACCACCACGCGGCCGCTTTCCTCGCGTTTCCAGGCGTCGAAGGGGAACTCGGGGGTGCCCCGGTCGGCCACTGCAGGCGTCAGGCAGCGTTGCTCGGCCGTGGGCTCCACGGTGAAGCTCACTGCCGAGGCCGGCAGCAGCCAGACCGCCAGCAGGCTGCCCAGCAGCCTCTGCGCCCAGCGGCCTGCGCCCCGCATTTAGCGCCCCAGCACCTGCCGCACCACGGCCACCAGGTTCTCGGCCGTGAGCTTGAAGTGCTTGAAGAGGGCCGGCGCCGGTGCGCTTTCGCCGTAGGTGTCGATGCCCACCACGGCCGCGCAGCCGTATTTCCACCAGCCGTCCGTCACGCCGGCTTCCACTGCCACGCGCGGCACGCCGGCCGGCAGCACGCTGGCCTTGTACTTCACGCTCTGGCGGTCGAAGGCGGTGGTGCTGGGCATGCTGACCACGCGCACCGCGATCTTCAGTTTCGCCAGCTCGGCCTGCGCGTGCAGCGCCAGGCCCACCTCGCTGCCGGTGGCGATGATCACGGCCTGCGCCTTCTTCTTCAGGCCCACCTCGCTGGGCTCGGCCAGCACGTAGGCGCCCTTGCTGATGTCGTCCACCGCGGCCTTGGGGCAATAAGGCAGGTTCTGGCGGCTCAGCAGCAGCGCGCTGGGCCGCGTGGTGTTGCCCAGCGCCATGGTCCAGGCGACCACGGTCTCGGCGGTGTCGGCCGGGCGCCAGATGTCGAGGTTGGGAATGAGGCGCAGGCTGGCGGCGTGTTCCACGCTCTGGTGCGTGGGGCCGTCTTCGCCCAGGCCGATGCTGTCGTGCGTGAAGACGTGGATGACGCGCTTCTTCATCAGCGCGGCCATGCGGATGGCGTTGCGGCTGTAGTCGCTGAAGGTGAGGAAGGTGCCGCCGTAGGGGATGTAGCCGCCGTGCAGCGCCACGCCGTTCATGATGGCGGCCATGCCGAACTCGCGCACGCCATAGTTGATGTGGCGGCCGCCGTTGGGCGCACCATCTTCGGCAGCAAAGCGCAGCGCCGGCGTGTGGCTGGTGTTGGTGAGGTTGCTGCCGGTGAGGTCGGCACTGCCGCCCAGCATCTCGGGCAGCGCGGCGGTGAAGGCTTCCAGCGCAATCTGGCTGGCCTTGCGGCTGGCCACGGTCTCGGCCTTGGTGTGGGCAGCGATCACGGCGTCCACCGCGGTCTGCGCGAAGTTCTCGGGCAGGCGGCCGGCCATGCGGCGTTCGTATTCGGCAGCCAGCGCCGGGTGCTCGGCGCGGTAGGCGGCAAAGGTCTCGGCCCAGCGCTCTTGCGCGGCGGCGCCGGCGGCCTTGGCGTCCCAGGCGCTGTAGGCGGCTTCAGGAATGACGAAGGGCTCGTGCGGCCAGCCCAGGGCTTCGCGCGTGAGCTTGATTTCCTCGGCGCCCAGGGCCTCGCCATGCGCCTTGGCCGTGCCGCCGCGGTTGGGGCTGCCCTTGCCGATGGTGGTCTTGCAGATCACCAGCGTGGGTTTCGTGGCCGAAGCGCTGGCGGCATGCAGCGCCGCGCCCACCGCGTCGACGTCGTGGCCATCCACCGGGCCCAGCACGTTCCAGCCATAGGCCTCGAAGCGCTGGGCCACGTTGTCCACGTACCAGGGGGCCACCTGGCCGTCGATGCTGATGCCGTTGTCGTCGTACAGCGCCACCAGCTTGTTCAGCTGCCAGGCGCCGGCCAGCGCGCAGGCCTCGTGGCTGATGCCTTCCATCAGGCAGCCGTCGCCCATGAAGACCCAGGTGCGGTGGTTCACCACCGTGTGGCCGGGGCGGTTGAACTCCTGCGCCAGCAGCTTCTCGGCCAGCGCCATGCCCACGGCGTTGGCCAGGCCCTGGCCCAGCGGGCCGGTGGTGGTTTCCACGCCGGGGGTGATGTCCACCTCGGGGTGGCCGGGGGTCTTGCTGTGCAGCTGGCGGAAGTTGCGCAGCTCGCTCATGGGCAGGTCGTAGCCCGTCAGGTGCAGCAGCGCGTAGATGAGCATGCTGCCGTGGCCGTTGCTCAGCACGAAGCGGTCGCGGTCGGCCCAGGCGGGGTCGGCCGGGTTGTGGCGCAACGCACCGCCCCACAGTGCCACGGCCATCTCGGCCATGCCCATCGGGGCGCCGGGGTGGCCGGAATGGGCCTGCTGCACGGCGTCCATGGCCAAGGCGCGGATGGCGTTGGCCATCAGGTGGGTATCGTGCTGGGGCTGTTGCATGAGAAGTTGCGCTGGCGCAAGAACCTGGAATCCAAGGATTCTAGGAGCGGCACGCCCCCTCGATAATCCAAGCCGCACCGCAGTACTCGCGAACCGCCGTTCGCCCGCCCTCCTTGTCCAGCCCCAAGCCACCGCCGCACGTATCGCGCCTTCCCGGGTGGTTGCCGCTGGCCGCGCTGCTGGCTGCCATGCACATGGCCGCGCTGGGCGCGCTGGCCTGGTGGGCGCCGCCGCTGGGGGGCGCGCTGCCCTGGGTGCTGGCTGCGGCCGTGGCCGGCACGGCGCTGGCGCTGGCCGTGCCGGCGCTGGCCTGGCGGCAGCACCGTCGCGACGAGGCTGCCCAGCGCCGCCAGCGCGAGGCGCTGGACGCCATGCAGTCGGCCGTGCTGCTGTGGGACGCCCAGGGCCAGCTGGTCTTCGTGAACCGCGACTTCCTGCAGGTGTACGCCGCGGTGGCCCCCCTCATGCAGCCGGGGGTGCAGTTCGAAGAGGCGCTGCGCGCCACGGTGGCCGCCGGCATGGTGCCCGAAGCCCGCCAGGACCCCGAAGGCTGGGTGCAGCGCCGCATCGCCTTCCGCCAGAACCCCGAGGGCCCCCTGCTGCGGCAGATGCCTGACGGGCGCTGGCGGCGCATCGTCGAGCAGCGCCTCAGCGACGGCAGCGTGCTGGGCCACAGCGTCGACGTCACCGAACTGGTGGAAGCGCGCAACGCCCTGGCCCTGGCGCAGCAGGAGGCCGAGCGCGCCCGCCAGCGCCTGGAAGACGCCGTGGAGGCCCTGCCCGCCGGCTTCGAGCTCTACGACGCCGAAGACCGCCTGGTGATGGTGAACCGCACCGCGCTCCAGCTCTACCCGCAGCTGAGCGATCTGGTCAGCCAGCGCCCCACGTTCGAGGCGGTGGTGCGCGCCAACCGCGCCCGCGGCGGCCTGCCCGAATTCACCAGCGACGAGGCCTTCGAGGCCTGGCTGGCCCGCCGCCTGGCCGAGCGGCGCCACCCCAGCGTGCCGCAGCTGCGCCAGATGGAAGACCAGCGCTGGCTGCGCGTGCATGAAAGCCGCACGCGCGAGGGCGGCCTGGTGGGCGTGCGCATCGACGTCACCGAGGTGATGGAGGGCCGACAGGCCGCCGAGCGCGCCACGCAGCGGCTGCAGGAAGCCATCGAGGCCCTGCCCGAGGCTTTCGCGCTGTACGACGCGAACGACGAACTGGTCACCTGCAACCAGCGCTACCGCGACGACTACCCCAGCGCCGTGGCCCTCATCCAGCCCGGCATGAACTTCGAGGACATGCTGCGGCACTGCCTGGCCCATGGGCAGTTTCCGCAGGCCGTGGGGCGTGAAGAGGCCTGGCTGGCCGAACGCATGCAGGCCCACCGCAACCCCTCGGGCCCGGTGCTGGTGGAGCTGCCAGGCAACCGCTGGCTGCGCATCGACGAACGCCGCACGCGCGACGGCGGGGTGGCGGGCGTGCGCACCGACGTCACCGAACTCGTGCACCGTGAACAGGCGCTGCGCGCGCTGAACCAGCGGCTGGACGAATTGAATGCCGAGCTCTCGCGCCTGTCGGAAACCGATGCGCTCACGGGCCTGGCCAACCGCCGCCACTTCGACCGCCGCCTGGCCGACGAGCTGTCGCGCGCCTCGCGCCATGGGGGCAGCCTGGCCTTGCTGATGCTGGATGTCGACCACTTCAAGCGTTACAACGACCGCCACGGCCACCCGGCCGGCGACGCCTGCCTGGCCCGCGTGGCCGAGGTGCTGCGCGCCACCGCGCGGCGCCCTTCCGATCTGGTGGCGCGCCTCGGCGGCGAAGAATTCGCGGTGCTGCTGCCCCAGCAAACGCCGGCCGAGGCGCTGGCGCTGGCCGAGCGCTGCGTGGCCGCCCTGGACGCCGCCGCCCTGCCGCATGGCGATTCACCGGTGGCGCCGCACGTCACGCTGAGCATCGGCGCCGCGCACGTGCAGGCACCGGGCAGCGACTTCAAGCCCGTCGAGTTGCTGCGCCGTGCCGATGCGGCGCTGTACCTCGCCAAGCAGGCCGGCCGCCACCGCGTGGTGGTGCACTGAAACGCGGCCGTCGATGCAGGGCCTGCACCTCACGGCCGACCTGCGCGGCTGCGCCGCCACGCTGGCGCCCATGCACGACACCGAAGCGCTGCGCCAGCTGTGCCTGGCCGCGGTGGCCAAGGCCGGCCTGCAGGCCGTGGGCGAGTGTTTCCACCGCTTTCCCGCACCGGGCGGCGTGACGGGCGTGGTGCTGCTGGCCGAATCGCACCTGGCCGTGCACACCTGGCCCGAGCTGGGCGCGGTGACGCTGGACGTCTATGTGTGCAACCTGCAGGGCGACAACAGCGGCCGCGCCACGGCTTTGCTCGCTGCCCTGGAGGTGGCCTTCGGCGCCACCGCCGCCGAGCGCCACCGGCTGGAGCGCGGGAGCCTGCGCTGAAGCCGCGCTAACTCCGCGCTGAAGCCGCGCTGAAGTCGAGCACCCCGCGCGGCCGCCTCAGCTGGCCAGTGCGCGCCGTGCCCGGTGCAGGCGCACGAAGAGGTTCTGCTCGCTGATGGCCAGCGTGCGGCACACGTCCTCGGTGCTTTCGTCGCGCAGCAGGCGCAGTTCCACCACCTGGCGCAAGGTGGCCGGCAGGGCCTGGATGCGCGCCATCGTCTGCGCCAGGCGCTGGCGCTGCTCGGCCACTTCGTCGGGCTGCGGCGCGGGGCAGGTGAACTGGCGCAGGCCGGCGTGTTCGGCGTCGGTGTCGTCGTCGTGCGCGTCCAGGCTGTCGTGGCCCGTGCGCTGGCGCACGAGGTCGACGATCTTGTGCTTGAGGATGCCCACCAGCCAGCTGCGCAGCGCCGAGCGGCCGCCGAAGACGGCGCGGCCGGTGACCACGGCCTCGAAGACGTCGTGCACCAGGTCTTCGGCCAGCGCGGGGTCGAGCAGGCGGCGGCGGGCGTAGCCCACCAGCACGGTGCGGTGCGGGGCCAGGTCCTGCCAGCCCAGGGGCAGGGCGGGGTGCTTCAGCGTGGCGGCATTCGTGGCGACATTCGTAGCGACATTCGGGGCGGTGTTCATGGCGGGCTTCCTGTGCAGCGGGTGACTACACTGTCGCGGCGCGCCCTCGCAGCCGGCTCACCGAAGATCACAACGCGGTCACAACGCGCGCAACACCTTCATGCGGCCGTGCTGTAAGAACCTCTCCACGGCCCCCGACCCCACGTGCCCATGCCCAGCACCATCCTCGTGGCCGAAGACCAGGCCGACATCCGCGACCTCATCGTGCTGAACCTGCAGCAGGCCGGCTACGCCGTGCAGGCCGTGGCCGATGGCACCGCTGCGCTCGCCAGCCAGGCCGAACGCGCCAGTGACCTGCTGCTGCTCGACCTGATGATGCCGGGCCTGGACGGCCTGGAGGTGTGCAAGGCCCTGCGCGCCCGCGGCCGCGCCACGCCCATCCTGATGCTCACCGCCAAGAGCACCGAACTCGACCGCGTGCTGGGCCTGGAGCTGGGTGCCGACGACTACCTCACCAAGCCCTTCTCGATGGCCGAGCTGCTGGCGCGCGTGAAGGCGCTGCTGCGCCGCGCCGAGCTGCTGCGCGCGGCCCAGGCGCCGGGTGTTTCGGCGGCGGTGGTGCGCAACGGCGAACTCGAGGTGGAACCGGCGCGCCGCGAGGTGCGCGTGGCCGGCCAGACGCTGGAGTGCACCGCGCTGGAGTTCGAGCTGCTGCTGCACTTCGCGCAGCACCCGGGCCGCGTGTTCTCGCGCGCGCAGCTGCTCGACGCCGTCTGGGGCTACTCGCACGAAGGCTACGAGCACACCGTCACCACGCACATCAACCGCCTGCGCGCCAAGCTGGAACAAGACCCGATGCAGCCGCGTTTCATCCTCACCGTGCGCGGCGCGGGCTACAAGATGCGCGATGCGCCGAAGTGATGAACCGGCTTGACGCGGCGATGAAGGCAGCGCCATGAGCATCCGCCTGCGGCTGGCGCTGACGGTCTTCCTCACCGGGCTGGCCACGGCCGCGGGCGTCATCGTGGCGGTGGCGCTGGCCTTCCAGCGCTTCGACCACGAAGGCACCTGGCTGCGCGGCGACACCTTCCTGGGCCGCGTGGTGGCCCAGCACCCCGACCTGCTGGCCCAGCACCGCCGCGACCCCGAGGCCTTTGCCGCCTTCCTGCGCAGCCTGCTGCTCTACGAACCCAACAGCCAGCTCTACCTGCTGGCGGCCGATGGCACCGTGCTGGCCCACACCGGCCGCGTGCAGCTGGAGCCGGGCTTCCGCGTGGCCCTGCCGCCGGTGCGCCTGGCAGCAGCTTCGGCCGGCCTGGGCGCGCGCCAGGCCGCCTATGTGATGGGCGACGACCCCGAATACATGGACGCCGATGCCGTGGTGGCGGCGCGCGTGCTGCAGCAAAGCAGCATCCGGCCGAGCACGGGCCCCGATGGTTTCCTCTATCTCGTGTGCCGCAAGCCCGGCCTGCCGGCGCCGCGCGCGGCGCTGCTGTGGCAGAGCCTGGCCACGCCGGCGGCGGCCTCGGTGCTGGCGGTGATCGTCTTCACCACGGCGCTGGCGGCCTGGATCATCGTCACCGTCACGCGCCCGCTGCGCGTGCTGACCGACGAGGTGGCGATGGCCGCGCGCGAAGGCTTCAGCATGACGGCCGGCATCACGCCGCCGCGCGCGCTGCCGGCCGGCAGCCGCGCCGATGAAGTGGCGCGGCTGCGCGGCGGCTTCCATGCGCTGCTGGGCACCCTGCGGCTGCAGTGGGATGAACTCAGCCGCCTCGACCGCTTCCGCCGCGAGAGCGTCAGCAACCTCAGCCACGACCTGCGCAGCCCGCTCACCGCCACCGTGGCCTGCCTGGAAACCCTGCAGGCGCGCTGGCAGGCCGAGGCAGCCGCAGCCACCCCCGACCCGGCGCGCGCCGAAGAACACCGCCTGGTGCAGGTGGCCTTGCGCAACACGCGCAACGCCGCCGGCATGGTGCGCGCCCTGGGCGACCTGGCGCTGCTGGACGAGCCCGAGTTCCGCCTCAAGCCCATGCGCCTGGACCTGGCCGAACTGCTGGACGGCCTGGGCCTGCGTTTTGCCGAACGCGCCAGCGCGCAAGGCGTGGCACTGAAGGTGGACATGCCGGCCGCCGCCCTGGCCGCCGAGGTGGACGTGGAGCTGTTCGAGCGCGCGGTGGCCAACCTGCTGGACAACGCGCTGAAGCACACCCCGGCCGGCGGCACGGTGCGCCTGGCCGCGCAGCCGCAGGGCGCGCAGGTGTGGGTGAGCGTGGCCGACACCGGCCGCGGCATTGCGCCGGCCGACCTGCCACACCTCTTCGACCGCCTCTACCAGGCGCGCCAGGGCACGAACAGCGCCGCGCCGGCCACCAGCGAAGAGGGCAAGGGCCTGGGCCTGACCATCGTCAAGCGCATTGCCGAGCTGCACGGCGGCGAAGTGGCCGTGGCCAGCACCCTGGGCGAGGGCACCACGGTCACCTTGAAGCTGCCGGCCTGAGCCGGCTCGCGGAACCTCAGCCCAGCCCCGCCGCAGCCTTGGCGCGCAGCTTGGCGTTGATGTAGGCCCCGTGCGGCACGTGCAGCAGGTCGGCCACGCGCCAGAGTACGTGGTTTTCGTGGGCGCTGAGCTGGCCGTCGGTGTAGGCCACTTCCCACATCGCCTGCACCACCTGCACCTTGTCTTCGAAGCTGAGCTGGTCGTTCAGCGTGCTGGTGAAGGCGTGGAAGTCGACGGCGTTCTTCGCGCTGTGCTCGGCCAGCGCCAGCAGCTGCGCCTGTTCGTCATCGGCCAGCGCGAAGCGGCGCTGCAGCACCGCCAGCACGGCCTGCCGCTCGGCGGCACTGCACTCGGCATCGGCACGCATCACCTCCACCAGCAGCACGGCGGTGGCCAGGTGCAGCCGGTGCAGGGCCGCACCCCCGCCAGGGCCGCCGCCGGGGCCGGCCAGCGGCGGGGCGAGCAAGGTGTCGAACAGGTCTTTCAGCGAACGCAGCATGTCGGGCTTGTGCAAGGGGGGTGCAGGGTGTCAGGCAGCGCAGCGTGGCAGCGTGCCCGCCTCTTCGCCCAAGTCCCAGAACAAACCCGTCATCAGCGCCAGGGCTTCGCGCACCACGGGCACCAGCAGGTGTTCGTCGGGCGCGTGCTGGCTGCAGGCGGGGTAGCTGTGCGGCACCCACACCGTGGGCAGGCCCAGGATGTCGGCGAACACCTCGTTGGGCAGGCTGCCGCCCAGGTTGGGCAGCAGCACTGGGGGCCGGCCGGTGCTGCGTTCGATGCTGGCCAGCGTGAAGCGCACCCAGGGGTTGTCGGGGTCCAGCCGGGTGGCGGCCATCAGCGGGCCGACCTCGATGGCCACGTCGGCAAAGCCGTGTGCGGCCAGGTGCGCCGCCAGGTGCTCGTGCAGGCGGCTCACGTCGGTGCCCACCACGTAGCGCATGTGCATCGTGGCCTTGGCCATCGGGGGAATGGCGTTCACCGGGTGCTGCGGGTTGCCGGCCACCATGGCCAGCACCTCCAGCGTGTTCCACGCGATCACGCGCTCGGCGGGGCTCAGGCCGGGTTCGCCCCAGCAGGCATCGACCGCGGGGTCGCCAGGGTCGCCACCGAACTGCAGGCCGACCAGCGCGGCGCGCACGTTGGCCGGAATGGGCGGCGGGCGCAGCGCCGGCACGCGGATGACGCCTTGCCCGTCCACCAGGCAGGCGATGGCGTTGGCCAGCACCGTGGCCGGGTTCTTCAGCAGGCCGCCCCAGTTGCCGCTGTGGTGGCCGCCTTCGCGCAGCTTCAGCGTGAGCTCGAAGTTGACGGTGCCGCGCGAGCCCAGGAAGACCGTGGCGCAGTCGCGCCGCAGGCGCGGGCCGTCGCTGGCGATCAGCACGTCAGCGCGCAAGGCCTGCTGCTGCCGTGCGCAGAACTCGGCCAGGCCGGGGCTGCCGGCTTCTTCGCCGGTTTCCAGCAGCCACTTCACGTTGAAGCCCAGGCGCCCGCGCTGTTGCAGCACGGTGGCCAGCGCGGCGATGTTGATGCTGTGCTGGCCCTTGTTGTCGGCCGTGCCGCGGCCGTAGAGGCGTTCGCCTTCCTGGGCCAGCTGCCAGGGGCCCTGGCCGTGTTTCCAGCTCGCGTCCTGGCCCCGGATGACGTCGCCATGGCCGTAGATCAGCACCGTGGGCAGCGCATCGCCTTCATGCCGCGTGCCGATGAGGAAGGGGCCGAAGCCGGCCTCGGGGTTGGGGTGCAGCGTGCACGCGAAACCCAGGCGGGCCAGCGTGGGCGCCATCTCGTCGGCCAGGTAGGCGTGCAGCTGCGGGCCGGCGGCAGGGTCCTGGCTTTCGGTGCGCAGGGCCACGCGGCGGGCCAGGTCTTGCAGGAAGGCGCCGCCGTCGTAGTGCGCCAGCGCCGCCTGCAGGGCCCGGCTGCGCCCGGCGGCTTCCGTTTCGGCAGGGGGCAGGGCCATGCTGGTGTTCATGGCCGGGGCAGGACGCCGGGCGCGCTCAAAGCCTGCAGCCGCGGCCGGGGTCGGCCAGGGCCTTCACCGCGACGCCGCGGAACTCGTTGTTCACGCCTTTCACTTCGCGCAGGTAGATGTCCTGCACCGGGTTGCGCTGCGGGCTGAGGTTGAACTTGCCGCGCGGGCTGTCGATCACGGCCTTGGCCATGGCGGCCTGCAGGGCCTCGCGCTGCTTGATGTCGCCCTTCACCGCCTTCAGGCCGGCGCTCAGCATCTGCGCGGCGTCGTAGCCTTGCACCGAGTAGACGTCGGGCTGCGACTTCCACGTCAGCGCATAGGCCTTGCGGAAGGCGTTGTTGCGCGGCGTGTCCAGGTTGTCGGCGTAGTGCAGCGTGGAAAGAATGCCTTGCGCGCTGGCGCCCTGGGCTTCCAGCGTGCCGTCGGTCACGAAACCTGAAACCACCATCGGCACGGTCTTCTTGAGGCCGGCGGCGTCGTAGTCCTTCACGAACTTCACGGCACCACCGCCGGCGAAGAAGGCGAACACCACATCGGGCTTCTGCGCCGCAATCTCGGTGAGCAGGGCCTGGAACTCCACGTTCGGGAAGGGCAGGCTCAGTTCCTTCATCAGCTTGCCGCCACCTTTCTCGAAGCCTTCGGCAAAGCCTTTCACGGCCTCGTTGCCGGCGGCGTAGTTCCAGGTGATGCTCATCGCACGCTTGTAGCCCTTGCTGGCGGCCACCACGCCGGCGGCATAACCCGGCTGCCAATTGCTGAAGCTGCTGCGGAAGATGTTCGGCGCGCACTGCGCGCCGGTCAGCGCATCGGCCCCGGCGTTGGGAATGATCATCAGCGTGTTGCTTTCGCGTGCGGCGCGCGCCATGGCCAGGGCCACGCCGCTGTGCACGGTGCCCACCAGCACGTCGACCTGGTCGCGCTTGATGAGCTTGTTGACGTTGTCGGTGGCCTTGGCGGGGTCGCTTTCGTCGTCCACCTTGAAGTACTGCACTTCGCGGCCGGCGAGCTTGCCGCCCTGTTCCTGCACGTGCAGCTTGAAGCCTTTTTCGATGGCGTCGCCCAGTGCCGCGAAGGTGCCGGTGGCCGGCAGCATCAGCCCCACCTTGATGGGCGCGCCCTGCGCCAGGGCCGGCCCGCTGGCCAGGGTGAACAGGGCGCCGGTGGCCAGCGCGGTGAGGAAGGGCTTGAAGCTCATGCAGCGTTTCTCCAGCCGTCCGGACGCGAACGGCGCCCGCGCAGGATGCCTGCTTGGCCGCAGGCGCGTAAGCGGGGTTTGCCGGATGTGGCGGATTTCACGCCCGGCTCGTGCCGGAAGCGCCCGCGGGCCGTGCCCGGTGCGGCCCCGGGGCCGCGGCTCAAGTTCACGCCCGCCACGCCCGAAAACAGGCGTGAGGGGCGGCCTGCCGGTGCCGCCCATGCCATACGCACAGAGAAGCACAGGGAAGCACAGGGAAGCCACATGACCAGCACCGTCGCCGTCGAGGAGTTGCGCGTGGGCATGTACATCCACCTCGAAGGGGGCTGGCTGTCTCACCCGTTTCCTCTGTCGGCCTTCCGCATCTCCTCGGCGGAGGAAATCGCCACCATCCGCGGGCTGGGCCTGGGCCGCGTGCGCTGGGTGCCCGAAAAGAGCGACCTGCCGCCCGCCGAAGGCGCGGGTGGCGACGCCCATGCCCTGGCTTCGGCCGCCGCAATCGCCGCAGCGGCGCCGCCCAGCGCCGAGGAACTGGCCGCGCAGCGGCAGCAGGCCTGGCTGAGCGAGCAGCGTGAAGCCGCCCAGCGCTGCGAACGCCAGTATGGCGAAGCGGCCAAGGTGGTGCGCGAAGTGGCCGAGAAGCTGCTCAGCCAGCCCAAGGAAGCCGGGCGCACGGCCACGGCACTCACGCGGGCCATGCTCGACAAGATGCTGGCCGCCGAAGACGTGGGCATACGCCTGGTCAGCGGCGGTGGCGACCGCAACGCGGCCCATGCGCTGAACGTGACGGTGGTGGCGCTGCTCATCGGCCGCACGCTGGGCCTGTCGGATGCCGACATGCAGGACCTCGGCGTGGGCGCGCTGCTGCACGACGTGGGCAAGGTCGACGTGCCCGACCGCCTGCGCCATGCCGAAGACGGCTTCACCGCGGCCGAGCTGAACGGCTACCGCGACCACGTCGCCAAAGGCGTGCTGCAGGGCCACCGCATGGGGCTGAATGCCGGCGCGCTGTCGGTCATCGCGCAGCACCACGAACATGCCGACGGCAGCGGTTTCCCGATGAAGCTGGGCGCCGACCGCCAGACCCTGTGCGCGCGCATCGTGGCCATCGTCAACCGCTACGACAACCTCTGCAACCCGGGCGGCCGCGCGCTGGCGCTGACGCCGCACGAGGCGGTGTCGATGATGTTCGCGCAGTCGCGCTCGCGCTTCGACCCGCCCGTGCTCAACGCCTTCATCCGCATGATGGGCGTGTACCCGGCGGGCTCGCTGGTGCAGCTGACCGACGACCGCTACGCCATGGTGGTGGGCGTGAACTCCAGCCGGCCGCTGAAGCCGCGCGTGCTGGTGCACGGCGCCGCCGGGCAGCGCCCGGGGCCGCGTGCCGCGGCTGGCGGCGCCGCGCAGATGCTCGACCTGGAATACGAGGCCGATCTCGGCATCCGCCGCAGCCTGGCTGCCACCAAGGTGCCGCCGGCGGTGCTGGCCGCGCTGGACCCGCGCCCGCGCGTCAGCTACTACTTCGAGCCGCTGAACGTGGTGTCGAAACCGGCGGAGCTGGCGGCGTGACGGAAACCTCTGCCTGGGCCGCGCTGCTGGCCGGCATGCCGCATGCCGCCTGGGTGGTGGCCTTGCCCGCTGCGCAGGTGGTGGCGGCCAACGCCGCCGCTGCCACGCTGCTGGGCAAGCCGGTGGCCGAACTGCTGGGCCAGCCGGCCGATGCGCTGGTGAATTCACCCGAAGACCACCTCTGGTGGATGGCCGGCGGCAGCCTCGGGCCCCTGCACAGCGACACCGTGGTGGCCACGCCGGCCGGCACGCGCCACGTGAGCCGCAGCCTGGCTTTGCTGCCGGCGGCCGAGGGTGAAGGCGCAAGCGAAGGCGAGGCTGCCGCCCACGCGCTGGTGATGGTGTGCGACCGCAGCGTCGAGCACCGCGCCGAACAGGCGCGCGAGGCGGCGCTGGCCGAACTGCAGGCCACGCTGGAAGCCACGGCCGACGGCATTCTCGTCACCGACCCGGCCGGCCGCATGAGCGCCTGCAACCGCCGCTTCGCCGAGATCTGGGGCCTGCCCACCGAACTGCTGCAGCGCGACGATGACGCCGCCGTGCAGGCCTGGCTGCTGCGCAGCGTGACCGAGGCTCCCGAGTACACGCGCCGCCTGCAGGCGCTGCGCGAGGCGCCGCAGGCCAGTTCCAGCGACCGGCTGGTGCTGCACAACGGGCAGGTGGTCGAGCGGGTGTCGCGGCCACTGCTCGTGCGCGGGCGGCCCCAGGGCCGGGTCTGGTCGTTCCGCGACCTCACCGCCAGCGTGGTGGCCGAGGCGCGCATCGAGGAGCTCTCGCGCAACGACGCCCTCACCGGGCTGCCCAACCGCGCCGCCCTCATCGACAGCGTCGGCGAAGCCACGGCGCAGGCGCGCAGCGGCGGCCAGGCCTACGCCTTCCTGCTGGTGGACCTGGACCGCTTCCGCCAGATCAACGACAGCCTGGGCCACGATGTCGGCGACCGGGTGCTGCAGACCGTGGCCCACCGCATCCAGGCCTGCCTGCGTGCCGACGACGTGCTGGCACGCCTGGGCGGCGACCAGTTCGCGGTGCTCGTGCGCCCGGCCGATGCCAGCGCGGCCGAAGCCACGGCGCGGCGCATCCTCAACGTGGTGGCCCAGCCTTGCAGCGTGGACGGCGCGCCCTTCACGCTGACCTGCAGCATCGGCATTGCGCTGGCACCTTCGCAGGGTTCACGCATCGACGACCTGGTGCGCCATGCCGAAGCCGCCATGCGCACCGTGAAGAGCGCCGGCCGCGCGCACTTCAGGCTGCACCAGACGCGCGCCGAAGGTGACCGCCGCCACAACATGCAGCTCGACCACGCCATGCGCCAGGCGCTGGTGAGCGGGCGTTTCCGCCTGCACTACCAGCCGCAGGTGAACCTGGCCGACGGCACGGTGGTGGGCGCCGAGGCCCTGCTGCGCTGGCGCGACCCCGAGATGGGCGAGGTCTCGCCCGCGCAGTTCATACCCGTGGCCGAAGACAGCGGCTTCATCGTGCCCATCGGCGACTGGGTGCTGGGCCAGGCCGTGCGCCAGGCCGCGCTGTGGTTCCAGCGCGGGCATGCGGTGCCGATCGCGGTGAACGTCTCGGCGCTGCAGTTCAAGCAGCCGCACTTCGTGGACCGCATCGCCAGCGTGCTGGCCGTCAGCGGCCTGCCACCGCAGCTGCTGGAGCTGGAGGTGACGGAAAGCATCCTCGTGCACGACGCCGACGAGGCCCTGCACCGCCTGCACGCGCTGGCGCGCCTGGGCGTGAAGATGGCCATCGACGACTTCGGCACCGGCTATTCCAGCCTCTCGTACCTGAAGCGCTTTCCCATCGGCAAGCTGAAGATCGACCGCAGCTTCATCAAGGGCCTGCCGGGCGACGAAAGCGACGCCGGCATCGTGCGCGCCATCCTGCAGATGGCCCGGGCCCTGGGCATGCGGTGCGTTGCCGAAGGGGTGGAGACCGAGCCGCAGCGCCAGTTCCTGCTGACCGAAGGCTGCGACGAGTTCCAGGGCTGGCTGTACGCGCCGGCGCTGGACAGCCTGAGCTTCGAGCAGCGGCTGACGCACGCGCAGGCCGCCGAGCCGGCGCCCGAACAGCCGGCGCCCCCGGCCCCGGCGCCGCAACGCCGCATCCGGCTGGTTCGCTAGAGGGCGCTGGCCCCCCAAGCGCACCGAGGCGCTTCTGCGGCGGTTGCACAATCGGCCCCCGGCCCCATCGGGGCGCTGCCGAGAAGCCGCCATGCTCTACAAGTTCAAGAGTGCCGCCACGGGCGACCTGCTGATGCTGGGCGAGCATGGCGACGAACTGTTGCGTCTGCTGGGCCGCGAACCCGCGCCGCGCGGCATCATCCAGCGGGCCGACATGCCCGCCGTCAGCGCGGCGCTGCTGGCGGCCATCGCCCGTGAAGAAGCCCCGGCCGAAGACGACGAAGAAGGCCGGCCGGCGGTGGCCCTGCGCCAGCGCCTGTGGCCGATGATCGAGATGCTGCGCCGCGCCCAGGAGGGCGGCGCAGACGTGGTGTGGGGCGTCTGAACCCGCCCACCAACCCCAACAGGAGGAAGCGATGAAGCTCTGGAGCGACCACTGGATCAACGGCGACCCCATCCCGCCGCGTTACGCCGCCGGCAAGCCCGACGGCAGCGGGCAGACCACGTTCAGCGACAACCTCAGCCCGCAGCTGGCCTGGAGCGATCTGCCCGAGGGCACGGCCTCGCTGGTGCTGATCTGCCACGATTTCGACGTGCCCAGCCGCGGCGACGACGTGAACCAGCCCGGCCGCGAGATCCCGGTGGACCTGCCCCGCGTCGACTTCTTCCACTGGGTGCTGGTGGACCTGCCGCCCACGTTGAACGGCCTGGCCGAGGGCGAGTTCAGCCGCGGCTTCACCGCACGCGGCAAGCCCGGCCCCGCCGCGCCGCACGGCGCGCGCCAGGGCCTGAACGACTACACCGCCTGGTTCGCCGGCAACCCCGAGATGGCCGGCCCCTACCACGGCTACGACGGCCCTTTCCCGCCCTGGAACGACGCGCTCGTGCACCACTACGTGTTCACGCTCTATGCGCTGAGCGTGCCGCGGCTGCCGGTGGAAGGCAGCTTCACCGGGCCGCAGGTGCGCGCAGCGCTGGCCGGCCACGTGCTGGGCGCGGCCACCTTCTCGGGCACCTATACGCTGAACGCCCGGCTGCTGGGCGCCTGAGGCAGGCCACCCGGAGGTGCGCGAACCCACCCACCTGTTCGCGATGCGCCACGGCCGCACGGCCTGGAATGCCGAGGCCCGCGTGCAAGGGCACACCGATGTGCCGCTGGACGCCATCGGCCGATGGCAGGCCGAGCGCCTGGCCGATGCCCTGCAGGGCGAGCCGGTTGCGGCCATCTACAGCAGCGACCTGCAGCGCGCGCTGCACACCGCGCAGCCGCTGGCGCGGCGCCTGGGCCTGCCCTTGCACACCGACGTGCGCCTGCGCGAACGCGCCTTCGGCCGTTTCGAAGGCCACACGCATGCGGGTATCGAGGCCACCTGGCCCGAAGAAGCGCAGCGCTGGCGCCGACGCGAGCCCGGTTTCCAGCCCGGCGGCGGCGAGGCGCTCACCACCTTCTACGCACGTTGCGTGGCCGTGGCCAGCGAACTGGCGGCGGCCCACCCCGGGCAGACCATCGCGCTGGTGGCCCACGGCGGCGTGCTCGACGGCCTGTACCGCGCCGCCGTGGGCGTGGCGCTGGACGCGCCGCGCAGCTGGCAGTTGGGCAATGCCAGCATCAACCGGCTGCTGTTCAACGGCGAAGGCTTCAGCCTGGTGGGCTGGAACGACGACGCCCACCTGGCGGGTGCGCCACCCGACTGAAGGCGCTGCGCGCCCGCGGTTCAGCCGCCGAACAGGTCGTCGCTGCGCGCCGGCGGCACCAGCCCGAGGTGGCGGAAAGCCGCCGCCGTGGCCACGCGGCCGCGCGGCGTGCGCTGCAGGTAGCCCTGCTGGATGAGGTAGGGCTCGATCACGTCTTCGATGGTGCCGCTTTCCTCGCCAATGGCCGCGGCCACGTTGTCCAGCCCGACCGGGCCGCCGTCGAAGCGGTGGATCACGGCTTCCAGCAGCTTGCGGTCCATCACGTCCAGGCCGATGGGGTCGACGTCCAGCATCTTCAGCGCCTGGTCGGCCAGCGCGGCATGGATGCGGCCGTCGCCTTTCACTTGCGCGTAGTCGCGCACGCGGCGCAGCAGCCGGTTGGCGATGCGCGGCGTGCCGCGGCTGCGGCGCGCGATTTCCAGCGCGCCGGCGGCGTCGGTGGGCACGTTCAGCAGGCCGGCCGAGCGCGTGACGATGCGCGTCAGCTCCTCGGCGGTATAGAACTCGAGCCGCGCCACGATGCCGAAACGGTCGCGCAGCGGGTTGGTCAGCATGCCGGCGCGCGTGGTGGCGCCCACCAGGGTGAAGGGCTGCAGGTCGAGCTTGATGCTGCGTGCGGCCGGGCCGTCGCCGATCATGATGTCGATCTGGTAGTCCTCCAGCGCGGGGTAGAGGATTTCCTCCACCACCGGGCTCAGGCGGTGGATCTCGTCGATGAAGAGCACATCGTTCTTTTCCAGGTTCGTGAGGATGGCCGCCAGGTCCTTGGGCTTTTCCAGCACCGGGCCCGAGGTCTGGCGCAGGTTCACGCCCAGCTCGTTGGCGATGATGTGGCTGAGCGTGGTCTTGCCCAAGCCGGGCGGGCCGAAGAGCAGCACGTGGTCCAGCGCCTCTGCGCGCTGCTTGGCCGCGCCGATGAAGATTTCCAGCTGCTCACGCGCCTTGGTCTGGCCCACGTAGTCTTGCAGGCCCTTGGGGCGCAAGGCGCGTTCGATGGCCTCTTCGTTGGGCGAAGCCGGCGCGGCGCTGACCACGCGTGCCGCGGCGGGCCGGGGGGCGGGGGCGAAGTCGTCGGTCTGGATGGCCATACAGTCATTATCACCAGCGGCGGCAGTGCAAAAGGCCCAGGCCCGTGTGGCGGCTAGACTTGTCTGCAAGCTGCCTGCGGACCCGGACCCGGGTTCCAGGCAGCAGCCAACCCGAGGATGACACCCATGCACACCCCCCGTCGCGGCTTGCTGGCCGCTGTTTTCGTGGCCGCGCTGTCCAGCCTGGCCTTGCCCGTGTGGGCCCAGAGCCCGGTGAAGGTGGAAGGCGCCTGGGCGCGCCCCACCGTGCAGGGCCAGATGGGCGGCGGCGGCTTCCTGAAGATCACCGGCGGCCCGGCGGCCGACCGCCTGCTTTCGGGCAGCGCCCCCGTCAGCCAGACGGTGGAACTGCACACCATGAGCATGGAAGGCGACGTGATGCGCATGCGCCAGGTGAAGGCCATCGACGTGCCGGCTGGCGGCACCGTCGAGCTGAAGCCGGGCGGCCTGCACCTCATGTTCATCGGCCTGAAGCAGCCGCTGAAGAACGGCGAGAGCTTCCCGCTGACGCTGCGTTTCGAGAAGGCCGGCGAAGTGAAGGTGGACGTGAAGATCTCGTCCCAGCCGCCGGCCGGTGCATCGGCCGGCCACGGCGGCCATGGCGGCCACAAGCACTGATTGAAGGCGTTCGGCGGCGCCTAGGGGCCGGAGAAGAGCTTCAGCCCCAGGATGCCCGCCACGATGAGCATGAGGCTCACCAGCCGCCCCACGGTGGCCGGTTCACCGAACAGCACCATGCCCAGGATGGCCGTGCCCACCGCCCCCACGCCCACCCACACGGCGTAGGCCGTGCCCACGGGCAGCGTCTTCATGGCGATGCCCAGCAGCAGCACGCTCAGCCCCATGGCCGTGACGGTGGCTACCGAGGGCCACAGCCGCGTGAAGCCTTCGGTGTACTTCAGGCCGATGGCCCAGCCCACCTCGAGCAGGCCGGCCACGAACAACAGGAACCAAGCCATCGGGGGCGCCTTGCTTGCGGTGTGAAGGTTGTGGGTTCGACGGCCCGCATTTTCAGGCCTGCACTCAGCCGCGCGCGTCGAACTGCAGGATGGCCTCGGCCACGCGGTCCAGCGGCATGACGTGGTCCACCGCGCCGATCTTGATGGCCTCCTTGGGCATGCCGAAGACTACGCAGCTGGCCTCGTCCTGCGCGATGGTGCGGGCGCCGCCGTCGTGCAGCTGCTTCATGCCGCGCGCGCCGTCGTCGCCCATGCCAGTGAGGATGATGGCCAGCACGTCCTTGCCCGCCACTTCGGCGGTGCTGCGGAACAGCACGTCCACGGCCGGCTTGTGGCGGTTGACGGGCGGCCCGTCGGCCACCACCGCGAAGTACTGGCCGCCGGCCTTGCGCAACTGCATGTGCTTGCCGCCGGGGGCGATGAGCACGCTGCCGCGCTCCAGCCGGTCGCCGTCCTTGGCCTCTTTCACGCGCACGGCGCACAGGCCGTCCAGCCGCGCGGCGTACATGGCCGTGAACTTCTCGGGCATGTGCTGCACGATGGCGATGCCGGGGCTGTCGGCCGGCAGCGCGGTGAGCACCTGCTCCAGCGCCTGCGTGCCGCCGGTGCTGCTGCCGATGACCACGGGCTTGTTCATCGACAGCGCATGCAGCCCTGGCACCGGCACGGCCGCGGCCGCGCTGCGGGCCGGGGCCACCGCGGGGGGCAGGCTGCGCCGCACCTGCGGGCGCGCACGGGCTGCGGCTTTCAGCGCGGTGACGAGCTCGCGCCGCGAATCTTCCAGGAACTGCTTCAGCCCCAGCCTCGGCTTGGCCACCACGCCCACCGCGCCCGCGGCCATGGCTTCCAGCGCGATCTTGCTGCCCTCGGTGGTGAGCGTGCTGCAGATGACGGTGGCGATGGGGCTTTCTTCCATCAGCTGACGAAGAAAGGTCAGGCCGTCCATGCCGGGCATCTCGATGTCCAGCAGCAGCACGTCGGGCTTGTGCTTGCGGATCAGCGGCCCGGCGATCAGCGGGTTGGGCGCACTGCCCATCAGCGCGATCTCGGGGTCGTCTTGCAGCAGGTGCTGCAGCGTCTGCCGCACGACGGCCGAATCGTCGACCACGAAGACCTGGATGGCCATGAGGGTGCCTTGGGGGTTGTCGTGGAAGGTGGAACTGGGGCGGCCGGGCTCAGAGCGGCACGGCCGTCACCTCGGGCGCGCCCGGGCCCACGGTCCAGGTCAGCTTGCGGTAGCTCTGGCCTCCCAGGTCGTGGTGCAGCACGCGCACGCCGTCGGCGGCCAGGGCCTGCAGCGTCCAGTGGGCGTTGCAGTCGCCCACATGGCCGGCGCCGAACTGCCCGGGGAACATGTTGCCGCCGCCGTAGACGTAGGCCTCGCACAGCTGCGGCGTGATGCCGCGCTCGCGCAGCAGGTCGTACATCACGTCCAGCGCCACGTCGCCCCAGGCGCTGTCGCGCGGGGCCGCCGGCGAGGCCGGGCTGGCATGCACGATGTGGCACATCGCGCCCACGCTGCGGCGCGGATCGGTCAGCACCACCGCCACGCACGAGCCCAGCAGCGTGACGAAGCGGTCGCCGCGCGTGCCGCAGGCCACGTCGCCCGGGTGCAGGGTGTGGGTGACGCTGCCGAAGCTGGGCAGCACGCCCGGTGCCATCACCCCGCCACCTTGCGGAAGGCGCCGGGGGCCAGCACCTTCAGCGGCGTGTCGCAGGGCACGCGGCCTTCGGCGGTGCCGATGAAGAAGAGGCCGTCAGGGCGCAACTGCGTGAGCACACGGTCGACCACGGCGCGCTTGGTGGGCGGGTCGAAGTAGATCAGCACGTTGCGCAGGAAGACGATGTCGAACGGCGCGCCGGGCAGCCCGCCTTCGAGCGCGGCGCACAGGTTCAGCTGCCCGAACTTCACGCGCTCGCGCAGCTTCGGGGCGATCTGGACCAGGCCTTCGCTGTCGCCTTCGCCCTTCAGGCAGTGGCGCTTCAGGCGTTCGGGCGGCACCTGGCGCAGGCGCTCGGCGGGGTAGATGGCGCTGCTGGCGCTGTGCAGCACGCGGTCGCTGATGTCGGTGCCGAGGATGGACCAGTCGCTGCCGATCTGGCCGCGCTGGTGCAGGTCGGCCAGCAGCATGGCCGTGCTGTAGGCCTCGTCGCCGAAGGATGAAGCCGCGCTCCACACCGCCACGCGGCGCGGGCGCTCGCGGGCGAGCTCGGCCTCGATCAGCTCGAAGTGCGCGGGCTCGCGGAAGAAGTAGGTCTCGTTGGTGGTCAGCAGGTCCACCGCCATCTGGAACTCGCCGCCGTCCTCGGGGGTGCTGATGAGGTGCAGGTAGTCCTCGAAGCTGCTCAGCCCCAGGCGCTGGATGCGCGGCGCCAGGCGCGAGGAGATCAGCGGCTTCTTGCTCGGCGCGAAGCTCAGGCCGATGCTGCAGTGCATCAGCTCGGCAATCTGCGTGAAGGTGCGGTCGCTGAGGGTGGCCATGGCGCGTTCAGGCGGCCAGTGGCTCGGGGCTGGCCTGCAGGCCTTGCGATGACGCGCAGATCTCGGCCATCTCGGCCACGTCGAAGGCGCGGTCGGGCTCCAGGATGATGACGAAGCGCGTGCCCACCTTGCCCATGCCGCGGATGAAGTCGCGCCGCACCGTGGTGCCGAAGTTGGGCGGCGGCTCGATCTGCGCCGCGGCGATGTCGATGACCTCGCTGACCGCGTCGACCATCAGCCCGAGCTCCACGCGTTCGCTCAGGCCGTCGATCTGGCGCACGGCATCGAAGATCACGATGCAGGTCTTCTTGCCTACGCGCGCGGCGGGGCGGCCGAAGCGCGCGTGCAGGTCGATCACCGGCACCACCGCGCCGCGCAGGTTGATGACGCCGCGCACGAAGCTGGGCATCAGCGGCACGGTGGTCATGGGGCCGTGCTGGATGATCTCGCGCACGGTGCGGATGTCCATCGCGAAGACCTCCTCGCCCAGCGCGAAGGTGAGGAACTGCGCGGCGGTGTCGGTGGTGGCCGTGGATGACATGGTGGCGTGCCTCGCGTTCAGTAGGGGCGGAAGCTGCCGGTGCCCGTGGCGCGCTGCGCCGGGGCCGCTGCAGCAGGGCGCGAACCGCCGCGCATCGGTGAGTTCGGCGCGCGCCGCTCGGCCACCGGCTTGCCCTTGGCGTTGCCGCGCACTGCGGGCGCTTCGGCGTCCACCAGCGTGAAGAAGGCCACCGACTGCTGCAGTTGTTCGGCCTGGCCGCTCAGCTCTTCGCTGGTGGCCGCCAGTTCTTCCGAGGCCGAGGCGTTCTGCTGCGTGGCCTTGCTCAGCTGGCCCATGGCGCCACCGATCTGCGTGACGCTCTGGCTCTGTTCCTGCGAGGCCGCGGCGATCTCCTGCACCAGCTCGCTGGTCTTCTGGATGCTGGGCACGATCTCGTCGAGCAGCTTGCCGGCGCGCTCGGCCGTGCTCACCGAGTTGCTCGCCAGGTCGCCGATCTCCTTGGCCGCTTCCTGACTGCGTTCGGCCAGCTTGCGCACCTCGGCGGCCACCACCGCGAAGCCCTTGCCGTGCTCGCCGGCGCGCGCGGCCTCGATGGCGGCGTTCAGCGCCAGCAGGTTGGTCTGGTAGGCGATGTCGTCGACGATGCTGATCTTCTGCGCGATCTGCTTCATCGCCTGCACCGTCTGCGTGACGGCGGCGCCGCCCTCGCCGGCCTCCTTGCTGGCCTTGGTGGCCATGCCGTCGGTGACCTTGGCGTTGTCGCTGTTCTGCGTGATGCTGGCGCTCATCATGTCGATGCTCGCCGTGGTCTCTTCCACCGAGCTGGCCTGCTCGCTGGCGCTCTGGCTCAGGCTCTGCGCGGTGGCGCTCACCTGGTTGGCCGCGCCCGTCAGCGCGTCGGCGGCGGCGCGCACCTCTTCGATGATGCCGGCGAGTTTTTCGCCGGTGCTGTTGGCGTCGTTCTTGACCTGGTCGAACACGCCTTCCGCGTCGCGGGTGATGCGCTGCGTCAGGTCGCCGGCGGCCAGGCCGCCGAAGACGCGGCCCACGTCCTCGATGATGGCGCTGAGCTTCTCGCTGGTGGCGTTGGCGTCGTCCTTCACCTGGCCGAACACGCCTTCGTAGTCACGCGTGATGCGCTGGCTCAGGTCGCCGGCGGAGAGCGCGCCGAAGACGCGGCCCACGTCGTCGAAGATGACGCTGGTGTTCTCCATCAGCACGTTGACGCCTTCGCACAGGGTCTTGATGGGGCCGCTCTTGCCCTCCAGCGGGATGCGCTGCGTGAGGTCGCCGTTCTTGGCCGCGGTGGTCACGCCCTGGGCCTGCTCCACCGCCTGCTCGAGCATCTGCTTGGCCTGCACCTGGGCCGTCACGTCGGTGGCGATCTTGATGATCTTCGCCACGCGGCCCATCTCGTCCTTCACGGGCGCATAGACGGCCTGGATCCAGATCTCGCTGCCGCTCTTGGTGATGCGGCGGAAGGTGCTGTTCTGGGCCTGACCGGCGTTCAGCTCGCGCCAGAAATTGGCGTACTCGGCCGAGTTCGCGTAGGCCGGGTCCACGAACATGCGGTGGTGGCGGCCCTTGATCTCGTCCAGCCCGTAGCCCACGGCCTGCTGGAAGTTGCGGTTGGCGTTGAGCACATGGCCGCCGAGGTCGAACTCGATGAAGGCATAGCTCTGGTCGATGGCGTCGAGGATGCCCTTGGCGTTCTGCCGCTCGATCTCGGTGGCAGTGATGTCGTAGCGCACGCCCAGGTACTTCATGGGCTTGCCGTTCTCGCCCAGGATGGGGGCGATCACCGCGTCCACGTAGTAGGGCGTGCCGTCCTTGGCGCGGTTCTTCACCACGCCGCGGAAGATGTCGCCGCGGCCGATGGTTTGCCACATCTCCTTGAACACCGACTTGGGCATGTCGGGGTGGCGCGTGGTGTTGTGGCCGTAGCCGATGAGCTCGTTCTTCGGGTACTTCGAGACCTCGAGGAACTTCTCGTTGACGTTGAGGATGTCGCCCTTCTTGTCGGCCTCGGAGACGATGCTCGTGAGGTTCATGATGTCGGTGCGCACCTTCAGCTCGCTCTCCACAGTGTCCAGGCGCTGCTTCAGCTGGGCCAGCGTGCCTTCCGAGTCGGCGCGCGCCGCTTCGGCCGCCGCTGCTGCAGCGCGGGCGGCCTCGGCGGCAGCCTGCTGTTGCTGGCAGGCCGCCATGGCCTCGTCCAGCGCGTGACCGGCAAAGAGGCGGCCGATCCAGGAAAGTTGGGGCGTGTTCATGAGGTCTGTCCTTCTGAGGTGGCCGACGGGCTGCGGCTGGCCGCGCTGGGGGGGTGGGGAACGGGGGGCAAGGCGTGGGTCCGGCCGGCCGAGCCCGTGGGCTCGGAGGCCAGCTGGCTCAGCGAGGGCACGTCGAAGATGAGGGCCACTTCGCCGTTGCCGAGGATGGAAGAGCCGCTCATGCCGCGCAGGCTGCGGAACATGCGGCCCAGGGGCTTGATGACGGTCTGGTGCTGGCCGAGCAGGCTGTCCACCATCACGCCATAGCGGCGCTGAAGGCTGTGCAGCACTACCACGCTGGTGCGTTCGGGCGCGGGCCCTTCCAGGGCATACAGGCTGCGCAGGCTGACCACCGGCAGCACCTGGCCGCGCAGTTCGACGAAGCCCCGGCCCCGTTCGTCCAGCGCGCTGACGGTGGGCCGGTTCTCGATGACCTCCACCACCGCGTCCAGCGGGAAGATGAACTTCGAGTTGCCCACGCCGACGAGGAAGCCGTCGATGATGGCCAGCGTCAGCGGCAGGCGTATCTCGATGCACGAGCCCTGGCCCGGCGTGCTGTGCAGCGTCACCGTGCCGCGCAGGGCCTCGATGTTGCGACGCACCACGTCCATGCCCACGCCGCGGCCCGAGAGGTTGGTCACCTTCTCGGCGGTGCTGAAGCCGGGCTCGAAGATGAGGCGGTCGATGTCGGCATCGGCCGGCACCACGCCGCGCTCGACCAGGCCGCGGTCCCAGGCGCGCTGCAGCACCTTGTCGCGCTGGATGCCGCGCCCGTCGTCGCTGATGCGGATGAGGATGCTGCCGCTTTCGTGGCAGGCGGCCAGTGTCAGCCGGCCCTGCGCGGCCTTGCCGCTGGCCTGGCGCTGCTCGGGCGTTTCCAGGCCATGGTCCAGCGCGTTGCGCACCAGGTGCATCAGCGGGTCGGCGATGCGCTCGACCATGCTCTTGTCGAGTTCGGTCTCGCCGCCAGCGATTTCGAGCTGCACGTCCTTGCCCAGCTCGGCCGCGGTGTCGCGCACCACGCGGCGGAAGCGGCTGAAGGTCTCGCCGATGGGCACCATGCGCAGCTGCAGCGTGCCATTGCGGATTTCCTCGATCAGCCGGCCGATCTGCGCATTGGCCTCGATCAGCGTGCCCTGGCGCGTCTGCCGCGCCAGCAGCGAGGCACCGGCGCCGGCGATGACCAGTTCGCCCAGCAGGTTGATCACCGCGTCCAGGCGGTCGGCCTGCACGCGGATGAAGCGTTGGTCGTCGGGGGCGCCTTGTGCGCCTTGCGCAGCCTCGCGGCCCTTGCTCTGCTTGCTGAGCGCGGCGTTCACCACCTGGGCCGGCACGCCGGCCGTGGCCTGCAGGATTTCACCCAGCGGCGCGGCGCTGCCGCTGGCCGCCGCCGCCGTCTGCGCGCGCAACCCCTGCTGCAGCTGCGCCTGGGTGATGGCACCGGCCGCCACCAGGATGTCGCCCAGGCGCGGGTTGTCGGGCATGGCCTCGATGAGCGCGGCGAAGTCCTCGGCGGTGCCGCCGGGTTCCACCAGGTGCAGCGTGCAGTCGTCGCGAACGAAGCTGAAGGCGCCTTCGATCTCGGCGCGCGTGGCGTGCGTCTGCAGCGCGAACTCGAAAGTGAGGTGGCAGCTCTCCGGGTCCAGGCTGTCCAGCGCGGGCACGCCACCGACGTCGCACTGCACCGTGACGATCTCGCCCAGGCCGCGCACGTAGTTCAGGATGGCCAGCGGGTCCATGCCGTTGCGGAAGGTGTCGCTGCCGAAGGCCACGGCCGCGTGCCACAGGCGCCCGGCCGGGGGGGCCATCGCGGCGCGGCCGGCGCTGGCGTCCGTTGGGCCCGCTGCCGGCGCTGGCGCTGGCGCGGCCGCCGCGCCCTGGGTCGCGGCCTGCAGCCGCTGCACCAGCGCTTCCCGCGCGGCCACGGCCTGGTCGTCCTCGTCCACGGCGGTGTCGCGGGCCTGCGCCACCAGGCTGCGGATCTGGTCGTTGCACTGCAGCAGCAAGGTGCTGAGCGCCGGCGTCAGTGCCAACGCGCCCTCGCGCAGCTGGTCGAGCAGTGTCTCCACATGGTGCGTGAAGGCCACCACACGGTCCAGGCCGAAGATGCCGGCCGAACCCTTGACGGTGTGCGCGCAGCGGAACAGCGCGTTCAGCAACTCGTGGTCCTGCGGCGTGTCTTCCAGTTGCAGCAGCAGCTGTTCGATGGTTTCGATCTGCTCCTGCGCTTCGCTGATGAAGGCCGGCAGCGCTTCCTGGATGAAGCTCAGGTCGGCGGCGTGGGCGTCGTTCTTCATGCGGCCCCCTGCGCGCTGTGCTGCGCCAGCCAGCCGTGCAGGCCCAGGGCGGCGCAGGCCGCCTGCAGCGCGGCGCTGGGGCTGTGCAAGGCCAGGGGGCGGCCGCTCCCGGCCAGCGCGCGCTGAAGCGCCAGCAGCAGCTGCACGCCGGCGGCGTCGACCTGGTCGACAGCATCGGCCTCCACGGCGGCCGCGGTGTCGCTCGCGGCCAGCCAGGCCAGCCACTGCGGGTGCAGTTCACCGGCGGTGTAGATCGTCAGCTCGGCGGGCAGGCGCAGCGCCGGGCCGGGGGGAGGCAGGGTCTCGGTCATCGCGTCGGCCTCAGGGCAGGATGAGCTTGGACACCGCGTCCAGCAGCTGCGGTGGGTTGAAGGGCTTCACGATCCAGGCCTTGGCGCCGGCGGCGCGGCCCTGTTCCTTCTTCGCGTCCTGCCCTTCGGTGGTGAGCATCACCACAGGCACGAACTTGTGGCGCGGGTGCTGCTTGACCTGGGTGACGAAGGTGATGCCGTCCATGTTGGGCATGTTCACGTCGCTCACGATCAGGTGCACCTTGCCGGCGGCTTCCAGCGCGGCCAGGCCCTGCACGCCGTCGGCGGCTTCCACCACCTCGTAGCCGGCGCGCTGCAGCGCCATCTTCACCACCGTGCGCAGCGAAGCCGAGTCGTCGACGATCAGGATGGTCTTGGCCATGGTGTGCGGGTTCAGAAGAAAGTGGTTTCGGTGGTGGCCTGCGCGGCGCGCGCGGGCGCCTGGCCGGTGGCCACGGCGCGCTGCTCGTCGGTGGTGTAGCCCGCGCTCAGCAGCGCCTGCCATTCGGCCGCCGCAGGGGGCTGGCCGCTGGGCAGGGTCTGCTGCAGCCGGGCCACGGCGTTGCGGATGGAATCGCCCACCTGGTCCATGATCTGCTGCACGCGGTCCTGGAACTGGAAGGCCACCATCAGCTGTTCCACCTGCGCCTTCACCTGCTCGCCATGGGCACTGAGCTGCGCGGCGCGCTCGTTGAGCTGGCTGACGGCGCTGTCCACCTGCTCGACGACGCGGTTGATGGTGTCTTCGCTGGCGTGGATGACCTGGGTGTCGTGCTCGGTACTCTCGGCGGCCTGGGCCAGCGCGGCCTGCATGTGGTTGCCGAAGTCACCCACGCGTTCGCCGATGCGCCGCCCGGTGTCGCCCGATTCGGCCGACAGCCGGCGCACCTCGCTGGCCACCACCGCGAAGCCACGCCCGCTGGGGCCGGCGCGCGCGGCCTCGATGGCGGCGTTCAGGCTCAGCAGGTTGGTCTGGCGGGCCAGCTTGGCCACGTCTTCGGCCATGTCGCGCAGCCCCTGGCTCGCCCCCGAGAGCTGGCGCACCGAGCCCATCACCTGGTCGCGGGACTGCACGAAGCCGTGGAAGTTCTGCAGCAGCCCGCGCAGGTCGTTTTCGCACTGCTGGAGCAGCGCCGCGCGTTCGTCGATGCTGGCTGCCGTGGGCGTGCCGAGCTGGCCGCGGCTGTCGATGATGTGGTCCAGCTGGTCAAGAATCTGCATGAAGCCGGCCAGCAGCTGCTCGGTGGCCTCACGCATCTGCGTTTGTGCCGTGCCGAGGTGGGCCGTCCAGGTGCTTGCAGCCTCGTCCAGGCGCAGCAGCAGCTCGGCGGTGGCCCGGGCTTGCGCGGTGGCCGGGGGCCTGGCGTCGGCGGGCGCGCCGCCCAGCCAGCGCGGCAAGCGGGCGGCCAGGCGCTGGCGCCAGGCGTTGCGAGGATCAGCGGCGGCATCGGCAGCCGGAACGGGCTCAGGAACGTGGACGTTCATACGCAAGCAGACTCGCTGATGGGTGCCAATCTTCTGTCCAGGACAAAAGAAGACTCTTGGTGGACGATCCTTGGACACCCTGAGTATCGGCACGGTTTTCGCGGGCTGAAGCGAGAAGCTGCATCGGGGTTCCGGTGCTGTCTTCAGGATGGGCCGGGGCATCGCGCGCCTACGCTCGCGTCTCCCTAACAGCCGGAGCCCGCCATGCTGACCCGCCTGATCTATGCCAGCGAGACCACCCAAGCGCTGACGCCGGCTGCCGTGCAGCACATCGTCGACCGTGCCCGTGCGAACAACACGCGGCTGCACCTGAGCGGCTTGCTGCTCTTCGACAGCCACAGCTTCCTGCAGGTGCTGGAAGGCCATCGAGCGCCGCTGAGCGAGCTGTTCGGGCGCATTGCTGCCGACCCGCGGCACCGGCGCATCGAGCTGCTGGAGGTGACGCCCGTGGACGAGCGCCGCTTTGCGCACTGGAGCATGGGCTTTGCCGCTGCAGACGCCGCCCATGGTGAACTGTTCCTGCGCTTCGGCGGCACGCCGCAGTTCAACCCCTATGCGATGAGCGCCGCCGGCGCCTTGGGCCTGCTGGAGCGCCTGGGCGCTGCCCAATCTGCGCTGCCTGCAGCCCGAGGCCGCGCCGCACGCGCCTGAGCGCCTGACGGCCGGCGCCGCGGCGGGCGGGGCTTCTCAGAGCTTCAGAGGTTCAGCGGTTCAGCGCCTTCAGCGCCAGCTTGATGCCTTCGCTGACGCCCACCTCGGCCGGCAGGGCCTTCAGGGCGGCGGCGGCTTCGCGCTCGCTGTAGCCCAGGGCCTGCAGCGCCTGGGTGATGTCGGCCTGCGTGTCGCTCACCGGGGTGGCGGCGGGCACGGCGAGGTCGGGGCCCAGTTTTCCCTTCAGCTCCAGCAGCAGGCGTTCGGCGGTCTTCTTGCCGATGCCCGGCACCTTCACGAGGCGGGCGCCGTCCTGGCGCGCCACGGCCTGGGCGAGCTCGTCCACGCTCAGCCCCGACAGGATGGACAGCGCCGTGCGCGGCCCCACGCCGCTGATCTTCACCAGCTGGCGGAAGGTGGCGCGTTCGCCTTCGGTGAGGAAGCCGAACAGCACCTGCGCGTCTTCGCGCACCACGAAGTGCGTGAGCAGCACTACCTGCTCGCCCAGGGCGGGCAGGTTGTAGAAGGTGCTCATCGGCACGTCGACCTCGTAGCCCACGCCGCCCACGTCCAGCAGCACCAGCGGGGGCGATTTCTGCGCCAGCAGGCCGCTCAGGCGGCCGATCATGCGGCGGGCTCGGCCAGCAGCTGGGCGATGCGCGACTGCAACTGCGGGAACGAGGCCTCGCCCTCGTGGCGCCAGACGATGAGCCCGGCGCGGTTCACCAGCAGCGTGGTGGGCGTGGCCTTGATGTCGCCGAAGGCGCGCGCCACGGCGCCGGTGTTGTCGATGATCACGCCGAAGGGTAGCTGGCGGCTTTCGCTGAAGGCGGCCACGCGCGCGGGGGCGTCGTAGGCCATCGCCACCGCCAGCGTCTGCAGGCCCTGGGCGGCGAACTGGCGGTGGGTGTTCACCAGACCGGGCATCTTCTTCACGCAGGCCACGCAGCTGGTGGCCCAGAAGTTCACCAGCCACACCTGCCCGCGCAGCGCGGCCGAGCTGTGGCGGCTGCCGTCGAGCAAGGTGTAGTCGAAAGTGGGGGCGGGCTCGCTGCGCGAGCAGCCGGCCGCGGCCATCGCGAGCCCCAGCGTTGCCAGCAGGGTGGCGCGGCGGGCAAGATCGGGGCTGGTCGAGCGAAGGGGCGTGTTCATGAAGCGGCGGCATCTTACGGCAGCACTGCTGGTGGCAGCGGTACCCCCAGGGCTGCGGGCCGCGCCCAGCGAAACCGACGCCGCGGCCGGCGTGCGCGCGGCGCTGGAGCGCGGCGCGCTAGCGGCCGTGCAGCTGCTGGGCCGCAGCGATGGCTTTCTGGGCAACCCGCAGGTGCGCATTCCGCTGCCCGAGCACCTGGAGCGCGTGGCCAAGCTGCTGAAGGCCACCGGCCAGGGGCAGCGCGTGGACGAGCTGGTGATGGCCATGAACCGCGCCGCCGAAGCCGCCGTGCCCGAGGCGCGCACCCTGTTCGTCAGCACCGTCAAGCAGATGAGTGTGGAAGACGCGCTGCAGCTGGTGCGTGGCAGCCCCACGGCGGTGACCGAGTACTTCGCGGCCAAGACCCGCACGCCCCTGGGCGAGAAGTTCCTGCCCATCGTGACGCGCGCCACGCAGAAGGTGAAGCTGGCCGAGCGCTACAACCAGGTGGCGGCCAAGGCCGCCGGCGCCGGGCTGGTGAAGGGCGAGGCCGTCACGGTGCAGCAGCACGTCACGGCGCGCGCGCTGGACGGGCTGTTCCTGGTGATCGGCGAAGAAGAGAAGAAGATGCGCGCCGATCCGGTGAAGACCGGCAGCGCCTTGCTGAAGCGGGTGTTCGGCGGCTGAGCCCGCGCGTGCAAGGCCGGAAGGCCTTGCGCGGCTGGCGAAGGCCAAGCGGCGATTTCACGCCGCGAGGCTGAGCCCGCGCGTGCAACGCCGGAAGGCCTTGCTCGGCTGGCGAAGGCCCGAACGCGATTTCACGCGTGAGGGCTGGGCCGCCCGGCCTTCAGACGCCCCGCGACATCTCGAAGTTCAGCGCATCGGGCAGCGATTCGATGATCGCGTCGCGCCCCACGCTGCTGAACTGCCGCCCTGCATGGTTCAGCACCTGCACCGCCTTGCCCTGCTCGGCAATTTGCACGAAGGCCAGCCGGGGCGAGGTGGCCAGCAGCTCGCTGCGCGCGCGGTCGAAGCGCTGGCCGCCCAGCGAGGCTTCGTAGACGATGGCGTCGGGCATGGCTTCGTGGCACTGTGCCTGCAGTTCCTCGACGTTGCTGACGAAATCGACCATCAGCGACATCGGCCGCAGCGCTTCGCGCACCACGTTGCGCACCTCGCGGCGCGCGGCCAGCACCACCACGTGGCTGCCGGCCATGGGCTGCACGCTGATGGCCGGCGACACGGTTTCCTGGAAGCTGGTGGTGCCGGCGGGCTCGACCCGCGGCGCCAGCGTTTCCGGAAACTCGAGCAGCAGTTCGGTCTTGCCCGGCGGGTCGTTGCGCTTGAGCAGCAGGCCCAGCACGGCCGCCGTCTGCTGCAGCAGCCGCCACGACATGGTGTTCAGCTCGGTGTGCTGAAGGTCGGCGCGCGGCAGCGCCTCGGTGTCCACCGAATCGGGCGGCAGGTGCGCGAACTTCACGCCCAGCACGGCATGCGCAGGCCAGGCCTTGACCTCCAGCTTCAGGTCGATGCGCGAGACGGCATGCTCGAAGGCCCAGTCCAGCAGCGTCTGCAGCAAGGAGAACAGCAGCGTGGCGTCGCTCATCACCAGCGCGCCGGCGAACTCTTGGCGGACCTCGATGCCCTGGGTCTCGATCTCGCGGCTGCGCTGGCGCAGCGTTTCCCGCATCAGCGCAGTGAGGTCGAGGCGTTCGTTGCTCAGCGAGATGTCGCCCAGGCTCAGGCGCACCACCTGCTGGCCCATGATGCCGGCGCGCCGGGCGAGGTCGATCTCGGCGCGCAGCGCGTTGAGGTTGTCGCGGTCGATGCGGCCGCTGGCCTGAAGCTCGGCCACGCGTTCCAGTGCCGCGGACAGCGTGGTCGCGACTTCACTGCCCAGCTGGGCGATGAGGGCCTGCGGGTCCAGCGGTTCGACGACGCCTTTCCCCTGCGGCGCGGGCGGCCGGGCGATGTCGGTCAAGTCCATGGAGTGCCTTTGGTTGCGGATACGGGGCGGCGGTTGGAGTTGCACCGCAGTGCAAGCCCCCACCGGCCGGCCCCGCTTGGGCAATGGGCCGTGGCCCAAACGCCATTGGACATCGGGCGGCCTCCGGCGGGGGCTGTGAATTTGTTACAGCGCCGGGCTTGACGCCACCCCTGAGCCAGGGGAACGCAGCAGCCACAGGCCAACTTGGTCACGCACGGGCCGGCCCCAGCACGCCCTGGGCGCGCAGCGCGGCACGTTCTTCGGCATCCAGCCCCAACTCGGTGAGCACTTCCTCGGTGTGCTGGCCCAGCAACGGGGGCGCGCGGCGCAGCGTGACCGGCGTGAGGGAGAGTTTCATCGGGCTGCCCACCAGTTCCAGCGCGTCGCGGTGCGGGTGGAGCACGGTGGTTCTCATGCCGCGTTCTAGCACCTGCGGGTCGGCAAACACATCCGCCAGATCATTGATGGGGCCGCATGGCACCTTGGCGGCGTCCAGTGCTGCCAGCCACGCGGCGCGGGGCCGCTGGCGCAGGCGCTCGGCCAACAGCGGCACCAGCACCTCGCGGTGCCGCACGCGGCTGGCGTTGCGCGCGAAACGCTCGTCCTGCGCCAGTTCGGGGCAGCCGGCCACGGCGCAGAAGCGCTCGAACTGGCCGTCGTTGCCCACGGCCAGGATGAGGTGGCCATCGGCCACCTCGAACACCTGGTAGGGCACGATGTTCTGGTGGGCGTTGCCGGCGCGCCGCGGTGCCTGCTTCGTCACCAGGTAGTTGGCGCCCAGGTTGGCCAGCATGGCCACCTGGGTGTCGAGCAGGGCCATGTCGATGGCCTGGCCCTGGCCGGTGGCGTCGCGGTGGCGCAGCGCCGCGAGGATGGCCACGGTGGCGTAGAGGCCGGTGAAGAGGTCGGCCACGGCCACGCCCACCTTCTGCGGGCCGCCACCGGGCAGGTCGTCGCGCTCCCCCGTCACGCTCATCAGGCCGCCCAGGCCTTGCACGGCGTAGTCGTAGCCAGCGCGCTCGCGGTAGGGGCCGGTCTGCCCGTAGCCGGTGATGGAGCAGTACACCAGCCGCGGGAACCTGGCGCACAGCGTGGCCGCATCCAGCCCGTAGCGCGCCATGTCGCCGACCTTGAAGTTCTCCACCAGCACGTCGCACTGCGCGGCCAGCTTCAAGATCAAGGCCTGGCCTGCGGGCTGGGCGATGTCCACCGTGACCGAACGCTTGTTGCGGTTGGCGCCCAGGAAATAGGCGGCCTCGGCGGTGTCCTGCCCGGCGCGGTCTTTCAGGAAGGGCGGGCCCCAGCCGCGGGTGTCGTCGCCCCCCGGCTGGCCGTCACCGGGCGGGCGCTCGATCTTGATGACCTCGGCCCCCAGGTCGGCGAGGGTCTGCGTGCACCAGGGGCCGGCCAGCACGCGCGAGAGGTCGAGCACGCGCACGCCGTTCAGGGCGCCCGGCGGGAGGGCGGGGGAGGAGTTGGGGGCCTGGTTCATCGAGGCATTCTGTGGCAGGCCAGGCCCGGGGCAGGCACGCGGGCGGTTCGCCACCGCATGCCGCCTGCGGATAATCCCGGCCATGGAAACTGTATGGAAACGCGGCAACGCGGGGCTCAAGGCCGGTGCTGCCGGTGTCACGCTGGCTGGTCTGGCTGCCTGCGCCCCGGCGCTGGACTGGCGCGACACGCGCCCTGAAGGGGCAGAAGTGCAGCTGCAATTCCCCTGCAAGCCGAACGGCCAGAGCCGCGATCTCAGCTTGGCCGGGCAGCGTGTGAACCTCGCCCTGCACGCCTGCGCCGCCGGGGGCATGACCTGGGGCCTGGCGGTGGCTGACGTGGCCGACCCCGCCCTCGTGGGCCCGGCGCTGAAGGAACTGGCCAACTCCGCTGCGGTGAACCTGGGGGCCGCGGCCGCGGAAGCCGTGCCGCTGCAGGTGCGGGGCGCCACGCCCAACGCGGCCGCCGGCCGTCAGCGCTTGACGGGCAAGTTGCCAGACGGCCGCCCCGTCAGCATGGACATGGCCGTGTTCGCGCGGGGTACCTGGGTCTACCAGGCCAGCGTGCTGGGCGAGCGCGCGGCCGGTGAAGACGCGCAGACCTTCTTTGACAGCCTGCGCTTCGGCCCTTGAAGGGCCCGGCAGACAAACCCCGGGACGCCTGACTCGAGCGCCCCCGTTCGTCCGGCACAGCCACGGCCGCCCGCACGTGCCCCGAGCGGCTGTTGGCCCAGAGGCGGCTTCTTGTAGTGCGCCGGGCAAGCTGTCGATAATGGTTGCACATCCGCTCATGGCGTCCATCCTCCTCGTTGCCCACGCTCCCTTGGCTACTGCGCTGCTTGAGGTGGCCTCGCACGCCTATGCCGATTGCCGGCGCGACGTGCGGGCGGTCGACATTCCACCTTCGGCCAGTCTGGAGGCGGCGGCCGAACTGGTGGGCCAGGCGCTGAAGGCCCTGCCTGGCCCCGAGGTGCTGGTGCTGGCCGATGCCTTCGGTGCCACGCCCTGCAACGCAGCCATGTCGGTGGTGGATGGCGTGCGTGCACGCGTCGTCACCGGGATCAATGTGCCCATGGTCTGGCGGGCGCTGTGTTACGCGCACCTGCCGCTGGCCGAACTGCTGACGCGCGCGGCCGACGGTGGCCGGCAGGGCATCATGCAGGTGGCCACACCCCGGCGCCAGAACCAGCCCAACCGCCTTGCCAACGATGATCCAGAGCAACATTCAGATCAGTAACAAGCTCGGTCTTCACGCGCGGGCCTCTGCCAAGCTCACCAAGCTGGCCGGCAGCTTCAGCAGCGAGATCTTCCTCAGCCGCAATGGGCGCCGCGTGAATGCCAAGAGCATCATGGGTGTGATGATGCTGGCCGCAGGCCTGGGCACCGAGGTCTTGATCGAGGTCGACGGCGCAGACGAGCAGGCGGCGATGGATGCGCTGCGCGCGCTGATCGACGGCAAGTTCGGCGAAGAGGCCTAGGGCCGGCCGGCCCCGCAGGCACGGCCCTGGGCTACATTGGGCCCATGAGCATTCAGGTTTTCGGCTTGCCGGTCTCGCGCGGGGTGGCCATCGGCCGTGCGGTGCTGGTGGCATCGAGCCGCATCGATGTCGCGCACTATTTCGTGCCGGTTGAGGGCGTCGAAGACGAGATCGGCCGCCTACGCGAAGCCCGCGACGGGGTGGCCCATGAGCTGCAGGCCCTGAAGCACGAACTGCCGGCTGAAGCCCCCGCCGAACTGGCGGCGCTGCTGGACGTGCACCTGATGCTGCTGCACGACGAGGCGCTGATCTCTGCCACCAAGGTGTGGATCCAGGAGCGGCACTACAACGCCGAGTGGGCCTTGTCGGCCCAGCTGGAAGTGCTGGCCCGCCAGTTCGACGAGATGGACGACCCCTATTTGCGCGAACGCAAGGCCGACATCGAGCAGGTGGTCGAGCGCATGCTGCGGGAGCTGGCGGCCAAGGCGCGTGGCGGCGGGCCCAGCACCGCGGTGGCTGCGAAGGCAATGCGCGACGGCGCCGGGGAGGACGCGCTCATCCTCGTGGCCAACGACGTGGCGCCCGCCGACATGATGCATTTCAAGCGCAGCGTGTTCACAGGCTTTGTCACCGACGTCGGTGGGCGTACCTCGCACACCGCCATCGTGGCGCGCAGCCTGGACATTCCGGCGGTGGTGGGCGCGCGTGAAGCCAGCCGGCTGATCCGCCAGGACGATTGGGTCATCATCGATGGCGACTCTGGCGTCGTGGTGGTGAACCCCTCGCGCATCGTGCTCGAGGAGTACCGCTTCCGCCAGCAGCAGAGCGAGCTGGAACGCGCGCGGCTGAACCGCTTGCGGCACACCCCGGCAGTCACCCTGGACGGCGAGGCCGTCGAGCTGCTGGCCAACATCGAACTGCCTGGTGACGGGCCCAGCGCGCTGGAGGCGGGCGCCGTCGGCGTGGGTCTGTTCCGCAGCGAGTTCCTGTTCATGAACCGCAACGGCGACCTGCCGGGCGAAGACGAGCAGTACGAAGCCTACCGCGACGCGGTGCTTGCCCTGCAGGGGCTGCCGGTCACCATACGCACCGTGGACGTGGGCGCGGACAAGCCGCTGGAGCGCATGACGCAGCAAGAGCTGCGCCACGAGCACGGACTGAACCCGGCGCTGGGGTTGCGGGCCATACGCTGGAGCCTGGCCGAGCCCGGCATGTTCCGGCAGCAGTTGCGCGCCATCCTGCGCGCCAGTGCGCATGGCAAGGTGCGCATCCTCGTGCCGATGGTGGCGCAGATGGCGGAGATTCGTCTGATCCAGGAGGCGCTGGCGCGTGCGCGCCAGCAACTGGACGATGCAGGCCGCGCGTACGGCCCGGTCGAGCTGGGCGCGATGATCGAAGTGCCGGCGGCTGCCTTGCTGATCGACCGTTTCCTCCAGCACTTCGACTTTGTCTCCATCGGCACGAACGATCTGATCCAGTACACGCTCGCCATCGACCGTGCCGATGAGGCGGTGGCGCATCTCTATGACCCCTGGCACCCGGCGGTGCTGCGTTTGGTGTGCGAGACCATCCAGGCTGCCCAGCGAGCGCGACGCGCCGTGAGCGTCTGTGGCGAGATGGCCGGCGACACCGCCTTTACCGAACTGCTGCTGGCGATGGGCTTGCGCAGTTTCTCCATGCACCCCGCACGTATCGCGGCCATCAAGCAACGTGTGTTGCGCGCAGACACGCGCCGTTTGGCTGTGCATCTGGATGAGGTGCTTTCAAGTGACGATCCTGCGCAGTGCGTGGCGCGGCTGCTCGGTGGCGGCTTGCTGCAGTGAGGCATCCGAGCTGGCTGTAGCAGCTGCGCCGTGCTGGCGTTGAACAAGCACCACTTGCATCGCCTTCAAAAGGCGTGCTACAGTCGCAGGCTCTGCTCTTCACCGGCAGGCAGCAACCAGCGAAAGCGTGTTGAGGCCAGCAACTGAAAATCAGAAAAAAATTTGCCGGTGAGGGTTGACGACGCTGTAAAAAGTCAGTCATAATCACAGGCTCTGCTGAAGAAACAGCGCGAAGGCAAGTTGCAAAACAAGCCCGCTGCAACGAAAGCAGAATAGCCAAGCAGTTGACAAGGTTATTTAAATCAAGTCATAATGCAAGGCTTCGCTGACGACAAGTCAGCAGCGCGAAACGGCAACGCAAGCGCACTGTTCTTTAACAACATACAGCCGATAAGCGTGGGCGTTTGAGGCGAGTGCCAGATTCAGTGGTGACACTGAATCAGGTCTAAACGACCTTAAACGCTCATGGAAATGAAGTGAAGTTCACTTCGATTCCAATGAGTAAATTCAAGATCGAACTGAAGAGTTTGATCCTGGCTCAGATTGAACGCTGGCGGCATGCCTTACACATGCAAGTCGAACGGTAACGCGGGGCAACCTGGCGACGAGTGGCGAACGGGTGAGTAATATATCGGAACGTGCCCAGTAGTGGGGGATAGCCCGGCGAAAGCCGGATTAATACCGCATACGACCTACGGGTGAAAGCGGGGGATCGCAAGACCTCGCGCTATTGGAGCGGCCGATATCAGATTAGGTAGTTGGTGGGGTAAAAGCCTACCAAGCCAACGATCTGTAGCTGGTCTGAGAGGACGACCAGCCACACTGGGACTGAGACACGGCCCAGACTCCTACGGGAGGCAGCAGTGGGGAATTTTGGACAATGGGCGCAAGCCTGATCCAGCCATGCCGCGTGCGGGAAGAAGGCCTTCGGGTTGTAAACCGCTTTTGTCAGGGAAGAAACGCTCTGGGCTAATACCCCGGGGTAATGACGGTACCTGAAGAATAAGCACCGGCTAACTACGTGCCAGCAGCCGCGGTAATACGTAGGGTGCAAGCGTTAATCGGAATTACTGGGCGTAAAGCGTGCGCAGGCGGTCTTGCAAGACAGATGTGAAATCCCCGGGCTCAACCTGGGAACTGCATTTGTGACTGCAAGGCTAGAGTACGGCAGAGGGGGATGGAATTCCGCGTGTAGCAGTGAAATGCGTAGATATGCGGAGGAACACCGATGGCGAAGGCAATCCCCTGGGCCTGTACTGACGCTCATGCACGAAAGCGTGGGGAGCAAACAGGATTAGATACCCTGGTAGTCCACGCCCTAAACGATGTCAACTGGTTGTTGGGAAGGTTCCTTCTCAGTAACGTAGCTAACGCGTGAAGTTGACCGCCTGGGGAGTACGGCCGCAAGGTTGAAACTCAAAGGAATTGACGGGGACCCGCACAAGCGGTGGATGATGTGGTTTAATTCGACGCAACGCGAAAAACCTTACCTACCCTTGACATGTCTGGAATCCTGGAGAGATTCGGGAGTGCTCGAAAGAGAGCCAGAACACAGGTGCTGCATGGCCGTCGTCAGCTCGTGTCGTGAGATGTTGGGTTAAGTCCCGCAACGAGCGCAACCCTTGTCATTAGTTGCTACGAAAGGGCACTCTAATGAGACTGCCGGTGACAAACCGGAGGAAGGTGGGGATGACGTCAGGTCATCATGGCCCTTATGGGTAGGGCTACACACGTCATACAATGGCCGGTACAGAGGGCTGCCAACCCGCGAGGGGGAGCCAATCCCAGAAAACCGGTCGTAGTCCGGATCGCAGTCTGCAACTCGACTGCGTGAAGTCGGAATCGCTAGTAATCGCGGATCAGCTTGCCGCGGTGAATACGTTCCCGGGTCTTGTACACACCGCCCGTCACACCATGGGAGCGGGTTCTGCCAGAAGTAGTTAGCCTAACCGCAAGGAGGGCGATTACCACGGCAGGGTTCGTGACTGGGGTGAAGTCGTAACAAGGTAGCCGTATCGGAAGGTGCGGCTGGATCACCTCCTTTCTGGAAATAAAGCACTCCATTCAAGCGCTCACACTTATCGGCTGTTGTTGACGACAGACTACCCGGGTTCGGGTCTGTAGCTCAGTCGGTTAGAGCACCGTCTTGATAAGGCGGGGGTCGTTGGTTCGAATCCAACCAGACCCACCATCCAGACATGGGGGTGTAGCTCAGCTGGGAGAGCACCTGCTTTGCAAGCAGGGGGTCATCGGTTCGATCCCGTTCACCTCCACCATCGATTTAAATCGAAGCGGCCAGTGCGTGTAGTGCGCGCTGGCCGGTTCGATTGCAAGATCGGCTGTCGTTCTTTAAAAATTCATAGAGTCGAAATCAGTGTTGTCGGCGGAAAGCACTTCGGTGCACCGTGCCGCTGGCAACTTGATGATTGCGTCAAAACAACTTCAATTCAGAGATTGAAGTTCGGCATAACGCGTAAATACTCAAACCAGTCATTGACCGACCCGGTCGTCAGCCGGCGTCAAAGTTATAGGGTCAAGTGACTAAGTGCATGTGGTGGATGCCTTGGCGATTACAGGCGATGAAGGACGTGGTAGCCTGCGATAAGCTTCGGGGAGCTGGCAAATAAGCTTTGATCCGGAGATTTCCGAATGGGGAAACCCACCCGCAAGGGTATCGCATACTGAATACATAGGTATGCGAGGCGAACCGAGTGAACTGAAACATCTCAGTAGCTCGAGGAACAGACATCAACCGAGATTCCGAAAGTAGTGGCGAGCGAAATCGGAGAAGCCTGCACGTTTTAGCAGTTGGTTTATCAGAACAGTCTGGAAAGGCTGGCCATAGCGGGTGATAGCCCCGTATGAAAAAAGCCGACTGTGGAACTAGGCGTGCGACAAGTAGGGCGGGACACGTGTAATCCTGTCTGAATATGGGGGGACCATCCTCCAAGGCTAAATACTCGTAATCGACCGATAGCGAACTAGTACCGTGAGGGAAAGGCGAAAAGAACCCCGGGAGGGGAGTGAAATAGATCCTGAAACCGCATGCATACAAAAAGTCGGAGCCTCGCAAGGGGTGACGGCGTACCTTTTGTATAATGGGTCAGCGACTTACATTCAGTGGCAAGCTTAACCGAATAGGGAAGGCGCAGGGAAACCGAGTCCGAATAGGGCGTTCAGTCGCTGGGTGTAGACCCGAAACCAAGTGATCTATCCATGGCCAGGATGAAGGTACCGTAACAGGTGCTGGAGGTCCGAACCGACTAGTGTTGCAAAACTAGCGGATGAGCTGTGGATAGGGGTGAAAGGCTAAACAAACTTGGAGATAGCTGGTTCTCTCCGAAAGCTATTTAGGTAGCGCCTCAAGTATTACCATCGGGGGTAGAGCACTGTTATGGCTAGGGGGTCATGGCGACTTACCAAACCATTGCAAACTCCGAATACCGATGAGTACAGCTTGGGAGACAGTGCACCGGGTGCTAACGTCCGGACACAAGAGGGAAACAACCCAGACCGCCAGCTAAGGTCCCCAAAATTGGCTAAGTGGGAAACGAAGTGGGAAGGCTAAAACAGTCAGGATGTTGGCTTAGAAGCAGCCATCATTTAAAGAAAGCGTAATAGCTCACTGATCGAGTCGTCCTGCGCGGAAGATGTAACGGGGCTAAGCCAGTTACCGAAGCTGCGGATTTGCACGCAAGTGCAAGTGGTAGGAGAGCGTTCTGTACGCCTGTGAAGGTGGCTTGTGAAGGCTGCTGGAGGTATCAGAAGTGCGAATGCTGACATGAGTAGCGTTAAAGGGGGTGAAAAGCCCCCTCGCCGAAAGCGCAAGGTTTCCTACGCAACGTTCATCGGCGTAGGGTGAGTCGGCCCCTAAGGCGAGGCAGAGATGCGTAGCTGATGGGAAACAGGTCAATATTCCTGTACCGATATGTAGTGCGATGTGGGGACGGAGAAGGTTAACTCAGCCAGGTGTTGGACATCCTGGTTCAAGCATGTAGTCGTGGCCCTTAGGCAAATCCGGGGGCCTTAGATGAGGTGTGATAACGAGGCGGCTTGCCGCTGAAGTGAGTGATACCCAGCTTCCAAGAAAAGCCACTAAGCTTCAGCTACATACGACCGTACCGCAAACCGACACTGGTGCGCGAGATGAGTATTCTAAGGCGCTTGAGAGAACTCTGGAGAAGGAACTCGGCAAATTGACACCGTAACTTCGGAAGAAGGTGTGCCTTTAGTAGGTGAAGTCGTACAGATGGAGCCCAATGAGGCCGCAGAGAATCGGTGGCTGCGACTGTTTACTAAAAACACAGCACTCTGCAAAGACGAAAGTCGACGTATAGGGTGTGACGCCTGCCCGGTGCTGGAAGATTAAATGATGGGGTGCAAGCTCTTGATTGAAGTCCCAGTAAACGGCGGCCGTAACTATAACGGTCCTAAGGTAGCGAAATTCCTTGTCGGGTAAGTTCCGACCTGCACGAATGGCGTAACGATGGCCACACTGTCTCCTCCAGAGACTCAGCGAAGTTGAAATGTTTGTGATGATGCAATCTCCCCGCGGAAAGACGGAAAGACCCCATGAACCTTTACTGTAGCTTTACATTGGACTTTGAACAGATCTGTGTAGGATAGGTGGGAGGCTTTGAAGCGGTGCCGCTAGGTGTCGTGGAGCCAACGTTGAAATACCACCCTGGTGTGTTTGAGGTTCTAACCTTGGCCCGTTATCCGGGTTGGGGACAGTGTATGGTGGGCAGTTTGACTGGGGCGGTCTCCTCCCAAAGTGTAACGGAGGAGTTCGAAGGTACGCTAGGCACGGTCGGAAATCGTGCTGATAGTGCATAGGCATAAGCGTGCTTGACTGCGAGACTGACAAGTCGAGCAGGTACGAAAGTAGGACTAAGTGATCCGGTGGTTCTGTATGGAAGGGCCATCGCTCAACGGATAAAAGGTACTCTGGGGATAACAGGCTGATACCGCCCAAGAGTTCATATCGACGGCGGTGTTTGGCACCTCGATGTCGGCTCATCTCATCCTGGGGCTGTAGCCGGTCCCAAGGGTATGGCTGTTCGCCATTTAAAGAGGTACGTGAGCTGGGTTTAAAACGTCGTGAGACAGTTTGGTCCCTATCTTCCGTGGGCGCTGCAAGATTGAGAGAGCCTGCTCCTAGTACGAGAGGACCGGAGTGGACGCACCTCTGGTGCATCGGTTGTCACGCCAGTGGCATAGCCGAGTAGCTAAGTGCGGAAGAGATAACCGCTGAAAGCATCTAAGCGGGAAACTCGTCTCAAGATGAGTCTTGCCGGGGCCTCGAGCCCCCTGAAGAGTCGTTCGAGACCAGGACGTTGATAGGCCGGGTGTGGAAGCGCAGTAATGCGTTAAGCTGACCGGTACTAATTGCTCGTGAGGCTTGACCCTATAACTTTGACGACTGTTTGAAACACAGCAGACGGTTAGAGATGGGCGTTATGCCAAGGTACGCAATCTAACTGATAAGACTCTATGAATTTTGCCTTGTTGCTCGGTGAGCAGCAGGGTTACCAGTCAAGCCTGATGACCATAGCAAGGTGGTACCACTCCTTCCCATCCCGAACAGGACAGTGAAACGCCTTAGCGCCGATGATAGTGCGGGTTCCCGTGTGAAAGTAGGACATTGTCAGGCTATTAATAAGCGGAAGGCCCAGTCGAAAGACTGGGCCTTTTTGCTTTTCCTGAACGCATGGGGCGAGAACTGGCTCTTTAAGCCTGATTCTTCAACAGGCGAAGCTGACAAAGGCCAGCTTCCGCCCGCCATCACCGCGCAGCTCAATCCGCTGCCGGCCTCAACTCGCGCCTGAGTATCTTGCCCACGTTGCTCTTGGGCAGTTCGTCGCGGAACTCGATGTACTTCGGGCGCTTGTAGGCGGTGAAATTGTCCCGGCAGTACGCCTCCACATCGTCTTCCGACAAAGTACTGTCGCTTTTGACGACAAAAAGCTTCACCGCCTCGCCAGACTTCGAATCAGGAATACCCACGGCCGCACACTCCAGTACGCCGGGATGCAGGTTGACCACCTGCTCGATCTCGGTCGGGTACACGTTGAACCCAGACACCAGAATCATGTCCTTCTTGCGGTCCACGATGCGGACGTAGCCCCGCTCGTCCATGATGCCAACGTCGCCAGACTTGAAGTAACCATCGGCAGTCATGACCTTAGCCGTCTCGTCGTCGCGATTCCAGTAGCCCGCCATCACCTGCGGGCCGCGGATACAAATCTCGCCGGCTTGCCCCAACGGCACGTCGTTGCCTTCATCGTCGCGGATGGCGATGGTGGTGGACGGGATCGGCAGACCGATGGTTCCCGTGAATTCGTGTACATCCAAGCGGTTCGAAGTTGCGACGGGAGATGTCTCCGACAGCCCATAACCTTCAACCACCGGGCAGCCCGTCACCTTCAACCACTTCTCTGCGGTCGCCTTCTGAACCGCCATGCCGCCGCCGTTCGAAACCTTCAGACCAGAGAAATCCAGCCGGGCAAAGTCCGGGTCGTTGGCCAGCGCATTGAACAGGGTGTTCACCGCCGGGAACATGTGGAAGCGGTGCTTGGACAGTGTGCGCACGAAGCCAGGGATGTCACGTGGGTTCGGGATGAGCAGGTTCATCGCACCCATGTGGGCCCCGAACAGCGCGCAGATCGTCAACGCGAAGATGTGATACAGCGGCAGCGCGCACACCACCGTCACCGGGTCGCTGCCCAGTTCTGCCAGCTTGGGGCGAAACCAGGCGTCCACCTGCATCAGATTGGCAACCACATTGCGGTGCAGCAGCACCGCACCCTTGCTCACGCCCGTCGTGCCGCCGGTGTACTGAAGGAAGGCCACGTGTTCCGGGCCTACATCCACGCGCCGCAACGGGTAGCGCCACCCTTCCTCCAGCATCGCGTTGAAGCGCGTCACCGTGCGCTGCCCGTCCAAGGGGAGGCTGAACTCCGGCACCATGCGCTTCACATGCCGCACGGCGAAGTTCAGGAGGCGGCCGCGCCAATAACCCAGCAGATCGCCAAGAGAGGCTAGAACGACGTGACGAACGTCGGTCTGCTCGATCACCTCTTCCAGCGTAACGGCGAAGTTCTCCAGCACCACCGCCACCACCGCCCCCGAGTCCTTCAGCTGGTGCTGCAGCTCGCGAGCCGTATAAAGCGGGTTCACATTCACCACCACGAAGCCAGCGCGCAAGATGCCCGCTATCGCCACCAGGTATTGCGGCACGTTCGGCATCATCACCGCCACGCGGTCGCCTGGCTGCAGGCCCAGGGTCTGCAGCCAGGCGCCCATCGCCTGGGACATCTCGTCGATGTCGCGGAACTTCAGTCGCTGGTCCATGCAGCACAGCGCGTCTCGCTGGGCGTGCCGGCGAAAGGCCGACTCCAGCAACTCGGCGACGCTGCGGTAGGCATTCACATCGGCTTGCGCCGGTACGCCTGGGGGGTATTGATCAAGCCAAGGAAACTGCACGGATCTACGCTCCGGGAAACACCAACCGTCTATGGTGGCCCGGCCCGCCAGCCGCGCGGCTCGGTGCTTGCACTAGGCTGGCCTGTCCTCAGCGCGACACCCCAGGCGCATCAGCTCCCGTAAACAACTGCGCCGCCAAAGCCCGTTCACGCTGTGCGATCGTGTCCAGGAAAGTGCTGGCCCCCTTCATGGCACGAAAGGTGTCGAACCCGCGCTCCAGAAACACTTGCAGAGATCCCAGGCCAGCCACCTGCGCCGGGCCCCGCATCAGACGCAGACTGTGGCGGAGCAGGGGGTTGCGGGTGTAGCCCTCCAGCGCAGATCCCACCGCCAGCATCAGCGAGATCTGCCTTTCGCGCTCGCGTGGTTGCCCCAGGGCGCGCCAGCATGCACCGTACAAGCGGCCATTCAGGGCCTCGCCTGTCGGCTTCAGCTCGAGGGCCTTGCGTCCCATCTCGGTGTCGAGTTGTTCAGAGAGCGCATGCAGGCGCCCCAGGCACAGCACCGTGTCGACCACATCCCGCGGGAACAGCCTCACCAATGCCGGCACGATGCGCATGAACTGGGCATCGCGGTTGGTGAAATCGGCTGGGCCATACAGGTCTTCAAGAAAAAACTCCGTAGCCGCTCCGAAGCGGGGGTGCGCCAGCATGTCCGCATAGGTTTGCGCAAAACGCGCATGCTGATAGGCCTTCACGGCCCGCACTTCCTGCCCCAGCGCGCTGTCCAGCGCCCGCTGCAGCCGCTGTGCTTCCACCTGCTTCAGGCAGTCAACAATCTCCTCACCAGCAGCATTCAGAACCATGGGCTTTCACTGAAGTGGCGAACCAACTTTCTCCGCATGATGACGCAAGGACCGTCCGCGCGCCCGCCCGTTTGAAGATGGCGCGCATCCAGCAGGTGCTGACGCTGGCGGCCTTGTTGTTCGCGCTGCTCTGGGCGGCCTACTGCTTCCGCCACGGCGACGCCGCGTGGGCGCCGCTGGGTGCGTTGCTGCTGGCCACGGGCTACGCCGGCATCCTGGGGCTGGAGTTCCTGCTGTTGGCCTGGGTACACGGCGAGGACCCGACGCCGCGCGCCACGCCCACCCAGCTGCTGAAGGCCTGGTGGGGCGAGATCGTGCATGCCCCGCAGGTGTTCTGCTGGCGCCAGCCTTTCCAGAGCCAGCGCTACCCTGACCATCTGCCGCCAGATGCGCAAGGGCGCAGGGGCGTGTTGCTGGTGCATGGCTTCGTCTGCAACCGGGGCTTGTGGAACCCTTGGCTGCAACGCCTGCGCGCGGCTGGCGTGCCATACGTCGCGGTCACCACCGAGCCCCCTTTCGGCAGCATCGACGACGGCATCGCCACGATCGAGCACGCCATGCGCCAACTCGAGGCTTGCACCGGCTTGGCGCCGGTGCTCGTGGGCCACAGCATGGGCGGCTTGACGATCAGGCGCTGGTGGGCCGAGATGGGTGACGACCAGCGTGTGCACCACGCCATTACCCTGGGCACGCCGCACCGCGGCACTTGGCTGGCGCGCTTCGCTCTTTCTCGCAATGTGCGCCAGATGCAGCAGCGCTCGAACTGGCTCGCCACCCTCGCAGCGCGTGAGCCACCCCAGCGCACCGCGCGCTTCACCTGCTTTCACAGCCACTGCGACAACATCGTGTTCCCGCCCGCCAACGCCACCTTGCCGGGTGCCGACAACCGCCACCTGCCAGGCGTTGCCCACGTGCACATGGTCGACCACCCCGCGCCCTGGCAGGCACTGATGGCCTGCCTGGATCAACCCGCGGCGTAAGTTCGTTCCCCCGGCAGCACGATGCCGGCTTCGATTTCGCCTTCGCGCCCGATGCGCTCGCGCACCTCGCGGTAGACGGGCGTGAAGTCAGGCGCGGTGGCTTCGAAGAGCTGCTGGAAGCTCTCGATGACGAAGTAGCTGGCCTGGAAGGTGTCGATGCGGTAGCGGCTGCGCATCAGGCGCTGCAGGTCGAAGGCCACGCGCTGCGGTTCACTGGAAGTCACGCTGTAGCGCAGCTCGCCCGCAGAGCTGAGGATGCCGGCGCCATAGGCCCGCAGCCCCTGCGGCGTGTGGATGAGGCCGAACTCCACCGTGTACCAGTACAGCCGGGCCAGCAGTTCGCAGGCATCCAGCCGGCTGGCCTTCAAGCCGCCGGCGCCGTAGGCCTGCATGTAGTCGGCGAAGACCGGGTTGAAGAGCAGGGGCACGTGGCCGAAGAGATCGTGGAAGACATCGGGCTCGACCACGTAGTCGAACTCTTCGGGCGTGCGTATCCAGTCGGTGACGGGAAAACGCCGCTCGGCCAGCAGCGCGAAGAAGGCTTCTTCCGGTATGAGCCCCGGCACGCCGACGATCTGCCAGCCCGTGGCCTTCATCAAGCGCTCGCTGATGGCGTCGAAGTGCGGAATGCGGTCGGGTGCGCCCAGCTGCTGCACGGCGGTGATGAACTCTTCGCAGGCCAGGCCCGGCAGCTGCTGCAGCTGCCTCTCGTACAGGCGGCGGTAGGTCTGGTGGTCGGCCTCGCTGTACTGCGCGAAGTCTTGCGCGCAGGTGTAGTCGCTGCGCGCCCGGCCGTAGTCGCCGCGCGGAGGGCGGCTGCCCGTGCCGTAGGTGACGGGGGCCACGCCTTGGTTCACGCCCTTGGGCGAACGGATGTCCATCGCGAACTCCTGTGACTCGATGTCTCGGTCAAGCCCCTGGCGCGGAGCCGGGGCTGCCGGGCCGCTGCCAGAGCCCCCTCGGGCGGTGGCAACCGAAGGAAGCCTGAGGGCTCACAGCACGCCGCGGCGCATCTGGTCGAGCTCGATGCTCTCGAACAAGGCCTTGAAGTTGCCCTCGCCGAAGCCCTGGTCGCCCTTGCGCTGGATGAACTCGAAGAAGATGGGGCCGAGCTGGTTCTCGCTGAAGATCTGCAACAGCAGCTCGCCCGCCTTGCCGTCGATGAGCACCTTGCGCTGCTGCAGCGCCGCCACGTCCTGCCCGTGGCCTGGAATGCGCTTGTCCACCAGCTCGTAGTAGGTGTCGATGGTCTCGAGCAGCTTCACGCCGCTGGCGCGCATGGCGTCCACCGTGGCCAGCAACTCGTCGGAGCCCAAGGCGATGTGCTGGATGCCTTCGCCGTGGTACTTGTCCAGGTACTCCTGGATCTGCCCGGCCTTCTCGTTGCCTTCTTCGTTGATGGGGATGCGGATCTTGCCGCAGGGGCTGGTCATGGCCTTGCTCTTCACGCCCGTGACCTGGCCTTCGATGTCGAAGTAGCGCACCTCGCGGAAGTTGAACAGGCGCTCGTAGAAGTCGGCCCACTCGGCCATGCGCCCGCGGTGCACGTTGTGCGTGAGGTGGTCGATGTAGGTCAGGCCGTGGCCTTTCGGGTTCAGCGCGTCGGTGCCCACGCCCGGCAGCGGTTCGAAGTCGACATCGAAGAAGCCGATGTTGCCGATGTCGCCGTCCTTGGCGCCGTTCTTGCCGCGCCACTTGTCCACCAGGTAGATCAAGCTGTCGCCAATGCCCTTGATGGCCGGGATGTTCAGCTCGCCTGGGCCGGCGCTGCCCGCATAGGCCCAGGCGCCGAGTTCTTGCGCACGGGCGAAGGCCTGGCGGGCGTTCTGCACCCGGAAGGCGATGGCGCAGATGCTGGGCCCGTGCAGGCGCGCGAAACGCTGCGCGAAGCTGTCGGGCTCGGCATTGACGATGAAGTTGATCTCGCCCTGGCGGTACAGCAGCACGTTCTTGTGGCGGTGCTTGGCAATCGCCCTGAAGCCCATGCGTTCGAACAGTGCGCCCATGGCCACGGGGTCGGGCGCGGCGTACTCGATGAACTCGAAGCCGTCGGTGCCCATCGGGTTGTCCCAAGGTGTGAATGACATGGGGCGTCTCTTCGTGCTGCCGTGGATGTGCGCGCACTGTAGAGCCCCTGCCGCGCAGCTTGTCTGCGAAGCGCGGCGCAGCAACCGCTCGCAACACAGGAAAACTGCACAATGATGGGCATGGAAACCGCAAGCACGCTCGACGCCATCGACCGGCGCATTCTTGCTGCGCTGCAACAGCAGGGACGCAGCACCTATGACGAACTGGCTGCGGTGGTGGGCCTGTCAGCCAGCGCCACGCTGCGCCGCGTGAAGCGGCTGGAAGAAGAGGGCGTCATCGCCGGCTACGTGGCCTTGCTGGCCCCTGAGCGCGTGGGCCTGGGCCTGACGGCCTACATCAACGTGCGACTGGCCAAACACCTGGGCCAGGGGGGCAACCCCATCGACGCCTTCACCGCCGCCGTGCAGGCCTGGCCCGAGGTGGTGGAGTGCGTGGCCCTCAGCGGCGAGATGGACTACCTGCTGCGCGTGCTGGTGCACGACATGGCGCACTACTCGCACTTCGTGATGGACCAGCTGCTGCGCCACCCCTCGGTGCAGGACTGCAAGACCAGCTTCATGTTGAAACGTTTGAAGGGGACGACCGCCTTGCCTGTCTGAAAAGCGCTACCCCTATCAGTACTGCGCTCACATGTCATAAGCACGCGGGCGGATAGCATCCGCACAAACAACTCATGACCCGCGGTTTTGGTCAAAGGCAGTGGCAACGGGTGGAGGAAGCGGGTCCGCTCGGCGGCGGTGGCCTTGGCAGCGCTGTGTCCGCTGCTGGTCTGGGCCGTGGCCGACCCGCAGATCGCCTCGTTCACCGACACGCCCGACCCCGTGCCGGCCGGCGGCATCTATGAGTACGGCATCCGCGTCGACAACAACGGGGTCGATGCCGCCACCAACACGCGCCTGACCGTCACGGTGCCCGCCGGTGCGGCCTTCGTGTCGGCCGCGCCAACGGCGGCCAACTGCGCGCCCACCTCGGCCAACACGGTGGTCTGCGAACTCGGCACCCTCAACGGCGGCAGCAATTCGCTGGACATCACGCTGCGCTGGCGTGCGCTGGGGCCGGGGCCGGCCACCGTCAGCGCCACGGCCAGCCTGACGGCCACCAACGACAGCAACCCCGCCAACAACACGCAGAACCAGACCACCAGCGTGGTCAGCGGCGCCAACCTCGCACTCAGCAAGGTCGGCGCGCCGGCCACCGTGGTGGGCGGCGCCAATGTCACCTACACGCTGTCCACCAGCAACGCCGGCCCCAACAGTTCCGGCGATCTGGTCTTGACGGACAACCTGCCGCCGGCCGTGAGCTTCATTTCCGCGGCCGGCACGGGCTGGGCCTGCAGCCATGCCGCCGGCGTGGTGACCTGCACGCGCAGCGGCCCGCACGCGGTGGGCGGCGTGATACCCGACGTGGTGCTGGTGGGCCGGGTCAATGCCAGCGGAGGCACCATCACCAACAGCGCCACGGTGCTGCCGGCCGCCGCCGGTGGCGTGCCCGACCCCGACACCGCCAACAACACCGCCACCGCCGACAACCTGGTGCTGCCCGGCGCCGACGTGCGCATCGCGCAAAAGCGCGTGGCCTCGGCGCTGCCAGCCACCGCGGGCACGCCGGTCAGCTTCGTCATCGAAGCCCGCAACGGCGGCCCGGCCGCGGCGAGCAACGTGGTGGTCACCGATGTGTTGCCGGCCGGCTTTGCTTTCGTCTCGGCCAGCGGCCCGGGCTGGGCTTGCAGCCACGCGGCCGGCACCGTCACTTGCACGCGCGCCAGCCTGGCCGCCGGTGCCACCGACGACATCACCCTGGTGGCCACCGCACCGTCCAACAACAGCATCGCCCCGGGTGGGCAGAGCTTCACCAACACGGCCTCCATCAGCGCCAGTTCCACCGACCCCGACCCCGGCAACAACAGCGGCAGCGTGACCCTGCCCATCCTGCGCGACGGCGCCGACCTCGCGCTGAGCAAGAGCAAGACGCCCAACCCGGTGGCGCTGGGCGGCACGATGGTGAGCATGCTGGTCGTCACCAACAACGGCCCGCGCGTGGCCACGGGCGCGCTGCGGGTGGTGGAAGTGCTCACCAACGAGAGCTTTCTCAGCGCCAGCGGCACCGGCTGGGTGTGCACGCCGGCCGGCAACGTGGTGAGCTGCGAACACCCCAACACCGGCGGCTTGCCCGTGGGCAGCAGTCTGCCCACGCTGAGCCTGAGCACGCGCGCCGACACCAGTGGCGGCGTGAGCAACAGCGCCTGCACGGGCAGCAGCCTGCCCGCCGGGGCCAGCGGCGCCATCGCTTCACCGCCGCCCCAGGGCGACCCCAACACTGGCAACGACTGCGCCACCGTCACCAACACCGCCACCACCGTGCGGCCCGACCTGGCCATCAGCAAGGCCACCAGCACGCCGACCGGTGGCGACACGCTGGTGAGCGCCAGCGAAAACAGCGTCACCTACACCCTGGTGGTGAGCAACGTCTCGGCCACGGCGCAGTCGGCCACCGGCATCGTCATCACCGATGTCGTGCCCGCCTTCATCGCCGGCCGCAGCAGCTTCGGCGCCATCACGGCCACGCCTTCGGCCGGCAGCACGGCCACCTTCGGCTGCAGCACCAGCGATGCCACCGTCATCTGCACGCAGACCGGCGGCGCGCTCGCCCAGGGCGAGAGCGTCACCGTGCTCATCCCGATGAACCGGCCGCTGCAGGAAGGCAGCTACACCAACACCGCCACCGTCTTCAACAACAACGAAGGCGACCCCAACAGCGGCAACAACAGCGCCAGTTCGCCCGTGACCATCGCGGCCATTGCCGACGTGGAGATGACCGGCAAGAGCGTCACCCCCGGCACCGTGCGTGCGGGCGAGGTGGCCACCTACGTGATCTCGTACCGCAACAACGGCCCTTCACCGGCCGCAGGCGTGGTGGTGAATGACAGCTTCACCTTCCCGGGCGGTGCGCCCGCCGATGCCGGCGCCACGCTGGTGGAGATTGCCTCTTCCAAACCCGGCTCGGTGTGCACGGTGGCGGCCGGCGCCGTGTTCAACGCGGCTGCGCCCAGCTTCAGCTGCAACATCGGCACGCTGGCCAATGGCGAAACCCACACCATCACGCTGCGCCTGCGCCCCAACTTCCAGACGGGTAACGCGGCGCGCGTGTTTACGAACCTGGCTCGCGTCGTCACCACCACGCCGGAAAGCCCGAGCGGCGGCGACAACGGCAACAACGAGCGCAGCGCCACGCTGAACATCAGCGCGGCCGCGCTCGACCTGCTGGTGAACAAGACCGACCGCGTCGGCACCGTGAACCTGGACCCCGTGCCCTTCTTTGCCGGCAACACCTTCCTGGGCTACCAGGTCACGGTGACCAACAGCGGCCCGAGCTACGGCACCGATGTGCGCATCAACGAGAACATGGTGCCGCCGGCCGGCAAGCGCGTGCGTTTCGTTTGCGACGTCACCAGCTTCGGCGGCAGCACCTGCAACGCGCCCAGCCTGTGCACGGCCACCAACCTCACCTCGGGCGCGGGCACGCCAATGCCGGCCTTCAGCTGCCGCGTGCCGGCCGGCAATGCCACCACCGGCACCGCCGTGGGCGACCTCGCCCCGGGGGCCAGCAAGAACATCTTCCTGCGCTTCGAGGTGCTGGACCAGCCCGAGCCCACTGGCGACAACTTCAGCAACACCGCCACGGTGCTGGCCAACGAACCCGACACCCAGGCCGCCAACGACAGCGAAGGCGAACAGACCACCACGCGCCAGCGCGTGGACCTGCGGGCCACCAAGGTGGCCAGCCTGGCCAGCCCCAACCTCTTCGAGCCTTTCAACTGGGTGGTGACGGTGGTCAACAACGGCCCCGGCAACTCGCTGCGCACCGATGTCACCGACACCCTGCCGGCCGGCACCGAGGTGCTGGGCCCCATCACCTGGACGCGCACGCTGCAGCCCGCCAACGGCCTGTGCACGCTGAGCGGCAGCCTGGTCAGCTGTGCCCTGGGCCAGCTGGATGCCGCGGGCTCGGCCACCATCACCATCCCGGTGCGCGTGACCAGCTACCCCACGGGCGGCACGCTGAGCAACAGCGCCACCATCGACACCGACCCTATCAAGACCGGCGGCATCGACAACCCCGGCGGCAACAACACCGGCACGGGCAGCGTGACGGTGCTGCGCTCGTCCCTCGCCGGCACCGTGTTCGAAGACCGCAACCGCAGCGGTGCCGACGCCGGCACGCCGCAGGCCGCGGGGCTGGAGCCGCGCATCGCGGGCGTGACGCTCACGCTCACCGGCACCGACGCCTATGGCAACACCGTCACCCGCACCACCACCACCGACGCCAGCGGCAACTACCTCTTCAACGACCTGCCGCCTTCCAACGGCGCCGGCTACACGCTGACGCAGACCCAGCCGGCCGGTTTCGACAACAGCCCGGCCGCGGTGCCCAGCAGCGGCAGCGCCGCGCCCACCCTGGGCGGCACCTACGCCGCCGGTGGCACGGCCGGCAACAGCAGCTACGCCGGCGTGGTGCTGCCTTCGGCCAGCAACGGCACGCAATACAACTTTCCGGAACTGCGCCGGCCCAGCCTCGGTGGCTTTGTCTATGTCGACACCAACGCCAACGGTGTGCGCGACCCCGTCATCGACCTGCCACTGGCCGGTGCCACCGTGCGCCTGCTGAATGCCAACACCGGCGCCGTGGTGGCCACCACCACCGCCGGTGCCGACGGCGCCTACAGCTTCACCAACCTCGACCCGCTGCTGCCCTACACGCTGGAGCAGCCGCTGCCCACCACGCCCGCTGGCCTGGTGAACGGCCCCGTCAACCCGGGCCTGGTGGGCGGTGCTGCCTGCAGCAGCGGCTGCACGGCGCAGCCCAACACGCCCGCGGCCGACACCGACCGCATCAGCAGCATCAGCCTGGCCAGCGGGGCCGACGGCACGGCCTTCAACTTCGGCGAAGTGCAGCTCAGCTTCGTGGCCGGCCTGGTGTTCATCGACAGCAACCGCAACAGCGCGCTCGACCCCGCCGAAACCGGCCGCCTGGGCGGCGTGACGCTGCGCCTGGTGCAAGGCGCCGACTGCAGCAGCGGCACCACGCTGCAAACCACCACCAGCGCGGCCGACGGCAGCTGGCGTTTCGACAACGTGCGCGCCTACCTGAACTACCTGGTGTGCCAGACGCAGCCCGCCGGCTACGGCACCGGCAGTGCGAACGGCAGCGCAGGCAACGTGCTCAGCGTGAACTCGCTGCCAGCGGCCGGCTCGGCCGACAACCGCTTCGGCGAAACCCTGGCCGCGCTGGCCGGCAGCGTGTACCAGGACACCGGTGCCGGCACCGCCGCCAACTTCGACAACGGCACGCGCGATGCGGGCGAGGCCGGCATCGCCAACGTGCCCGTCACGCTGAGCGGCACCGACGTGCTAGGCAACGCGGTCAGCTTAAGCACCACCACCGACGCCAGCGGCAACTACAGCTTCGACGGCCTGATCGCTGCGGGCGCGGCCGGCTACACCGTCACGCAGGGTGCCATCCCACCGGCTGCCGGCAGTTTCATCGACGGCCGCGACACCGCCGGCAGCGCAGGCGGCAGCACCAGCAGCAACGACGTCATCGCCAGCGTGGCGCTGGCCGCCGGCCAGCAGGCCAGTGGCTACCTCTTCGGCGAGCTGCCCAACGCCGGCATCAGCGGCAGCGTCTACATCGACCGCAACCGCGATGGCTTGCTCGACCCCAGCCCCGCCGACGGCCGGCTGCCCGGCGTGACGCTCACGCTGGTGCAGGGCGCCAGCTGCAGTGCCGGCACCGTGCTGCAGACCACCACCACCGATGCCAGCGGCAACTACAGCTTTGCCAACGTGGCCGCGGGCGGCAGCTACCTGGTGTGCCAGCAGCAGCCCGCCGGCTACGCGCAGGGCGCTGACAACCCCGGCACCAACGGCAGCAGCGCGGCCGCCAACGCCATTGCCATCACCAACCTGCCGGCCACGGGCAGCAGCGGCAACCACTTCGGCGAACTGGCGGCATCACTCGCCGGCTCGGTGTATGTCGACTTTTCGCCGGCCACGCCCGCCAACACCGACAACGGCCAGCGCGATGCCGGCGAAACCGGCATCGCCGGCGTGCCCGTCACCCTGAGCGGGCGCAGCATCACGGGCGCGCTGGTGAACCTCAGCACCACCACCGACGCCAACGGCAACTGGCGCTTCGACGACCTGCTGCAAAGCGACGCCAGCGGCTACACCGTGACGCAGGGCGCGGTGCCGCCCGCGGCCGGGTTGTTCAACGACGGCCGTGAACGCGCCGGCAGCGCCGGCGGCAGCACGGCCGTGAACGACAGCATCGCCAGCGTGGTGCTGGGCGCCGGCGTGGCCGCCACCGGCTACCTCTTCGGCGAACTGCCCATCGCGCCCATCACCGGCACGGTGTACATCGACCGCGACCGCGACAACACGCTCGACCCCACGCCCACCGACGGCCGCATTCCCGGCGTCACGCTCACGCTGGTGCAGGGCAGCAGTTGCAGCGGCCCCGTGGTGGCCACCACCACCACCGACGCCAGCGGCAACTACACCTTCAGCGGCGTCTCGGTCGGCCTCACCTACACGCTGTGCCAGACCCAGCCCGCAGGCTATGCCGACGGCACGGGCAACAGCCTCACGCTGACCAACCTGCCGGCCGGCGGCAGCAGCGGCAACCATTTCGGCGAGCGTGTGGCCGCGCTCTCGGGCGCCGTTTATCTGGACGCCAACAACGACGGCCTGCGCCAGGCGGGCGACAGCGGCATCGGCGGCGTGGTCGTCACCCTCACCGGCACCGACGCCGCCGGCAATGTCGTGAACCTGAGCGCCACCACCGATGCCAGCGGCGCTTGGCGCTTCGACGACCTGCTGGCCGCCGGACCTGGCGGCTACACCGTCACCGAACAGGCCGCGCAGCCGCTGGTGGGCGGCGTGGCCACGCTGGATGGGCGCAGCAGTGCCGGCAGCAGCGGCGGCACGGCCGGCACGGTGGGCACGCAGCCCAGCCGCATCACCGGCATTCCACTGCCAGCGGGCGGCGAGAGCACCGGCCACCTCTTCGGCGAAATCCTGCCCGTGGGCTTGTCGGGCACGGTGTTCATCGACCTCAACGACAGCGGCACGCAAGACAACCCCGCCGATACCGGCCTGCCCGGCGTGACCCTGGTGCTCACCGGCACCGACGACACCGGCGCCGCCGTCACGCGCAATGTCACCACCGGCGCCGACGGCCGCTACAGCCTGCCCGACCTGCGCCCCGGCACCTACACGTTGACGCAGCCCACGCAGCCCGCCGGCACCACCAACGGCCGCACCGTGCCCGGCAGCGCCGGCGGCACGGCCACGCCGCCCAGCGTCACGCCCAGTGCACTGGCGGGCATCGTGCTCACCACGCCCGGCACGCAGAGCACGGGCAACGACTTCGCCGAGATTCCAAACACCAGCGTCATCGAAGGCCGCGTCTGGCTGGATGCCGACAACAACGGCAGCCTCGACGCCACCGAAGCGGGCCTGGCGGGCGTGACCATCGAACTCACGGGCACCGATGCCGCCGGCCGCCCCGTGAACCGCAGCACCACCACCGACGCCAACGGCCAGTGGCGCTTCGACAGCCTGGCCCCCGGCACCTACACCGTGCGCGAGCCCACCCAGCCCGCAGGCACGGTGAACGGCCGCACGCTGCCCGGCCCGGCCGGCGGCAGCGCCACGGGCGTGGGCAGCACGCCCAGCGCCATCAGCGGCATCGCGCTGGGCGTGGGCCAGACGGCGGTCAACAACCTCTTCGGCGAGGTGCCCGTCAGCCGCATCGCAGGTACGGTGTACGCCGACAACAACAACAACGGCCTCATCGACGGCAATGAAGCCGGCCTGCCCGGCGTGAGCCTGGTGCTGAGCGGCACCGACGACCAGGGCAACCCGGTGAACCTCACGCTCACCACCGGCCCCGACGGACGCTACAGCTTCGACAACCTGCGTCCCGGCAGCTACACGCTCACGCAGCCCACGCAGCCGCCCGGCACGGTGGACGGCATCACCAGCGCGGGCAGCGCCGGTGGCACGGCCAGCGCGCCGGGCGCGCCGGCTTCCGTGATTGCCGGCATCGTGCTGCTGCCGGGCCGCAGCGCCGTGGATAACAACTTTGGCGAGCTGGCGAATTCACCCGACCTGCGCGTTGCCAAGGCGCTGGTGGAGCCGCGCTTCACCGTGGGCTTCCCCGGCAGCTACCGCCTCACGGTGCGCAACGTGGGCGAAAGCGCCAGCGTGGGCCCCTACACCGTCAGCGACCGCCTGCCCGCCGGCCTGAGCCTGGCCGCCACGCCTAGCGGCCCAGGCTGGGTGTGCACTGGCGCGGTGGGCGCGGCCGCCTTCAGCTGCAGCAGCAGCACGGTGGTGGCCGCCGGCACCACGGCAGCGGCAGCCATCACCGCCACCGTCACCGTGGCCCCGTCAGCAGCCGCGGCCAGCCCGCTGAACAACGTGGTGCTGGTAGAAGGTGGCGGCGAGATTCCCGCGCGCGGCCCCAGCGCCGCCGAGCGCGACGCCTTCCTCAACAACCCTGCGGCCCTGCCCGTGTGCGGCAGCGCCCCGGCCCACAACGCCTGCCGCACGCCCACGCCGGTGCAGCGCGCCGCCGCCATCTCAGGCAGCGTGTGGCACGACACCGGCAGCACCGCGCGCCAGCTCGACGCCGCCGACCGCCGCCTGCCCGGCTGGGGCGTGGAGGTGCTGGATGCCGCCACCGGCCGCATCGTCGCGCGCGCCACCACGGGCGCCGACGGCAGCTACCGCATCGCCGAGCTGCTGCCCGGCGTGCCCCTGCTCGTGCGCTTCCGCGACCCGGTCTCGGGCGTCGTCTTCGGCTACCCCGTCAACGGCCATGCCGGCAGCGGCATCGCGCCTTGCCAGCCCACCGCCGTGGGGCAGCCCAGCTCTTGCGTGGGCAGCGGCGCTGACCCCCAGCTCAGCGTGGTGCTGGCGCCGGGCGAAGAGCTGGTGGAACAAAGCCTGCCGGTCGACCCCAGCGGCGTGGTCTACGACTCGGGCCTGCGCCAGCCGGTGCCGGGCTCGGTGGTGACGCTGGCGCCCGTGGGGGCTTGCGCCGGCTGGAACCCGGCCACGCAGCTGGTGGGCGCGGCCAGCGGCGGCTATGCCATCGACGGCAACCGCGTGTCGATGACGGTGGGCAGCGAAGGCTTCTACCAGTTCCTGTTCGCGCCCTCGGCGCCTGCGCGCTGCAACTGGCAGCTCAGCGTGGCGCCGCCGGCCGGCTATGTGTTCCAGAGCACGGCCATCCCGCCTTCGGCCACCCCGCTGGTGGTGGGCGGGGCGCCGGGTGCGGTGGTCTTCGTGCAGCCGCAGGCCAGTGCGCCCACGGCGGCCGTGGGCCCCGGCACGCTGTACCACCTGGTCTTCGAGGGCGGCTCGGCCGGCGCCAACATCCTGCACAACCACATCCCGCTCGACCCCCAGCTGCCCACGGGCCTCAGCCTGGCCAAGACCGGCGACCGCGGCCAGGCCGAGCTGGGCGACAGCGTGCGCTACACGCTCAGCCTGCGCGTGACGGCCGGCGCCCGGCCGCGCCAGACCACCGTGGTCGACCGCCTGCCGCCCGGCTTCACCTACATCCCGGGCACGGCCACCGTGGACGACGCCCGCATCGCCGACCCCAGCGGCAGTGCCGGTGGTGTGGGCCCGCTGCTCGTCTTCCAGCTCGGGCCCATGCCGGCCACCGGCCAGCAGGTGCTGCGCTACCGCGTGCGTGTGGGCACTGGCGCCATGCAGGGCGACGGTGTCAACCGCGCCCAGGCCCATGCCTGCGGCGCGCCCAGCGGCTGCACCGGCGCCAGCGGCGTGCCACTGCCTGGCAGCCTGCCCACGAACGAAGCCGCATTCCGCGTGCGTGTGAGCGGCGGCGTCTTCACCACCGAGGCCTGCGTGCTGGGCAAGATCTTCGTCGACTGCAACCGCAACCATGTGCAAGACGCCGAAGAGCTGGGCATCCCCGGCGTCCGGCTGTTGATGCACGACGGCACCACGCTCATCTCCGACAGCGAAGGCAAGTACAGCGTGTGCGGCGTGGCCCCGCGCAGCGGCGTGCTCAAGGTCGACCCGCAGACGCTGCCGCGCGGCAGCCGCCTGACCACCAGCAGCAACCGCAACCTGGGCGACGCCGGCAGCCTGTGGCTGGACGTGAAGAACGGCGAGCTGCACCGCGCCGATTTCGTCGAGGGCAGCTGCAGCAACACCGTGCTCGACCAGGTGAAGGCGCGCCGCGCCCAGGGCGAGGTGCGCGCCCCTGAAACGGAGAAGCCCGCCAAGCCCGGCGACCCCGGCAGCCCGGCGCTGCGCTTCGACAGCAAGGCCCACGGCAAGACGCCCCTCAGCACGCCGCAGCAGGGCACCGAGACCGCGAACCAGCCCGTGCCGCGGCCGCGTGCCCCCGGGGCGCCGGAGCAGGCCCCATGAAGCCGCCGCGTTTGAAGCCGTCCTGCCGCGCCTGGCGCACCTGGGTGGGCGTGCCGGTGCTCGCCGCCTGGCTGCCTGCCGGCGGGGTGCTGGCGCAAACACAGCCGCCGCCCGGCACGCCGGCCGATGTGCGCTACACGGCACCCACCGCCGCCGCGCAGGCCCTGCACCCGCGCGCGCCCGACAGCGACGCCCAGCCGCCGCAGCGCCTGCTGGAAAGGCCGGGCGCGGCGGCCGTGGCGCGCATCGTCGTGGAAGTGAACCGCGACGGCGTGCCTGCCGACGGCCAGAGCCCGGTGCAGCTGGTGGTGCGCCTGTTCGGCCGCGACGGCGCGCCGCTGCCTGGCACCGTGCTGGCCACGCTGGAACACAGCGGCGGCCGCGTGCTGCTGCCCGGCGCGCGCACCGATGAGTTCGGCCCGCGCCGGCAAGATGCCGACAAGGCCACCCCCGGCGTGCAGCTGCCCGTGCAGGACGGCGTGGCCCGTTTCACGCTGCTGGCGCCGGCCGAGGCGCAAGACGTGCGCGTGCGCGTCAGCGCCGACGGCCAGGAAGCCGCCGGCACCATCAGCTTCGTGCCCGACCTGCGGCCGATGGTGGCCGCCGGCCTCATCGAAGGCGTGATCAGCCTGCGCCGCGGCGCCACGCTCGCGCCGGTGCGGCGCGGCGATGGCTTCGAGCAGGAGATCGACCGCTGGGCGCGTGATTTCAACGGCGGCCGTGGCACCGCCGCCGGGCGCGCCGCCTTTTACGTGAAGGGCCTGGTGCGCGGCGATGTGCTGCTCACCGCCGCCTACGACAGCGACAAGGCCACGCGCGCCCGCCTGCTGCGCGATGTGCGCCCCGACGAGCTTTACCCCGTGTACGGCGATGCTTCGCTGCGCAGCTTCGACGCGCGCAGCGCCGAGCGCCTGTACGTGCGCGTGGACCAGGGCAAGAGCTACGCGCTCTATGGCGATTTCGTCACTGGCGACGGCTTCGCCCAGCCCCTGGGCCAGGGCGCTGTGGCCAGCCTCAAGCAGCGCAGCCTGGGCAACCTGAACCGCAGTGCCACCGGCCTGCGCCTGCACCACGAGGAAGGCCGCTTCACCGGCAACGTGTTCGTCTTCCGCGACACCCTGCGCCAAGTGGTGGAGGAAATCGCCAGCCAGGGCTCGGGGCCCTACGGCCTGCGCAACAACGGCGCGCTGGAAGGCAGCGAAAAAGTGGAAGTGCTGGTGCGCGACCGCAACCAGCCCGCGCGCATCGTCAGCGTGCGCCCGCTCGTGCGGCTGGTGGATTACACCTTCGAGCCCTTCTCGGGCCGCCTGCTGCTCACCAGCTTCCTGCCCGCGCTGGACGCCAACCTCGACCCCGTCTCGCTGCGCATCACCTACGAAGTTGACCAAGGCGGCACGCCTTTCTGGGCCGGCGGTGGTGACGCGCAATGGCGCCTGAACGAACAGCTGGAAGTGGGCGGCTCGGCCTTCACCGACCGCAACAGCCTCGCGCCCTACGAGCTGTTCAGCGCCAACGGCACGCTGCGCCTGGGCCCGCGCACGGCGCTGGTGGTGGAAGCGGCGCAGAGCCTGAGCACGGTGAACACCAACCCCGCCAACACCAGCACCGCGCCTGCGCTGGCCGGGCGCAGCGGCGAAGTGCAGGGCCGCGCCGCGCGCGTGGAACTGGCGCACGAGGGCGAAACCACGCAGGCGCGCTTGTTCGCGGGCCGCAGCTCGCCGCTGTTCAACAACCCTGGGGCGCCGCTGGCTGGCGGGCGCGACGAGCTGTTCGCCCGGGGCGCGCTGAAGCTGGCCGACAGCCTGCAACTGCAGGCCGAAGCCCAGCGCAGCGCCGACCGCAACACCGGCGGCGGCACGCGCAGCGGCGCGGGCCTGGGCCTGCGCTGGCAGGCCGGCGAGCGCCTCACGCTGGAAGGCGGCCTGCGCCGCAGCGAAGAGCGCATCGGCAGCCAGCCCAACGGCACGCTCAGCTGGCCTTACGACCAGACCAGTGGCTTGAGCGGCAGCCTGGCCAGCGGCTCGGGCGGCGGCCTGCTGGGCTTCGGCAACCAGCGCCTGAACCCCGCCACCGGCCTGCCCGTCTTCAGTGACCCCGGCCTGCCGGCTGCGGCCAGCAGCCTGCCCGTGGGCACGCGCCTGGCCAGCACCGGCTTGCGCCTGGGTGCGGGCTGGCGCGCCACCGACACCGTGAACCTGGGCGCCGAGGTGGAAGGCGACATCAGTGGCGACAGCCGCCGCCGCGTGGCGCTGGGCGCTGATATGGCGGTGGCCGAACGCACGCGCCTCTATGGCCGCTGGGAACGCCAGAGCGGCTGGGTGCAGCTGGGTGGCGTCAGCGACACCGGCCGCGACAGCGGCGTGTGGGCCCTGGGCATCGACAGCAGCTACCGGGCCGACACCCAGTTCTTCAGCGAGTACCGCCTGCGCGACGCCATCTCGGGGCGCGACCTGCAACTCGCCAGCGGCGTGCGCAACCTGTGGAACGTGGCCGAAGGCTGGCGCGTGAGCACGGCCTACGAAAACCTCAAGGTGGTGAGCGGCAGCACCGCCCCCGTGCAGGCCGCCAGCACGGGCCTGGACTGGACCGCCCACCCGCTGTGGCGCGCTAGCGGCCGCCTGGAACTGCGCCGCAGCGGCGACCGCAGCGACACGCCCGACAACGACCGCTTCAACACCACGCTGGCGCAGGCCCTGCTGGCACGCAAGCTCGACCGCGACTTCACCCTGCTGACCCGCCACCACCACTTGCACACGCGCTACGAAGTGCGCGGCCGCGTGCTGCAAGACCGCGCCCAACTGGGCCTGGCCTACCGCGACACCGACACCAACCGCCACAACGCCCTGGCCAAGCTGGAATACAAGCGTGAACGCGACAGCAGCAACGCCGCCGTGGGCGACCTGGCCACGCGCGCATGGATCGCCTCGCTGCACGGCGACTGGCACCCCAGCCGCCCCTGGTGGCTGACCGGCCGCGTGGCCGGCAAGTGGCAGCGCGACCGTTTCGAGAACGGCGTGGACAGCCGCTTCAGCGCCCGCCTGCTCGCCGGCCGCGTGGTGTGGGACGTCACCGAGAACTGGGACCTCAGCGTCTTGGCCGCGCGCGAATTCGGCCAGCGGGGCGCGCGCCGGCACGCCCTGGGCGTGGAGGCCGGCTACCTGCTGCGCCAGAACCTGTGGCTGAGCGCCGGCTACAACGCCAGCGGTTTTGCCGGTGATGCCGACCTGGCCGGCTACGAATACACCCGCCGCGGCGCCTACGTGCGGCTGCGCTTCAAGTTCGACGAGCACCTCTTCAAGGGCGCCGACCGCGAGGTCAACCGGAGCCTGGACCGATGAAACCCCCCACCACCCGCCTTGTGGCCACCCTTGCCGTGCTGCTGCTGTGCACCCTGGCCGCCGTGCCGGGCGTGGCGCAGGCCCAGCCCGCACCCACCGGCGCCGTGTCCACCGGCGCCGTGCCCACCAGTGCCGCAGCGGCCACACTGGCGCCGCCCGCCGCGCGCATCAGCGATACCGTCATCCAGGCCGACCTGCAAACCTACGAAGGTGTGCAAGCCCGCATCAAGGGCCTCAACGACCGCGGCCGCCCGGTGCGTGACTACCACCTCAGCAAGGCCCAGTGCTGGCTGGACGTGAGCTTCCACGAGTACACGCGCAACGACCGCAGTGCCTTCCCGCAAGAGGCGCTGGGCGAAAGCGAGAAGCTCGTCATCGGCATGGAGCGTGGCCTGGAGCCGCTGCCCATGGACACGCCGCTGGTCAACGGCGCCGCGCGCCTGCGCCCCGACCTGTGGGCGCGCGCACAGGGCCTGCGCGGCCACGCGGGCTGGTCCTGCGCCGCGCAGAAGGCCGCCTGCGCCGAGGTGGAACTGGTGCACGCCGGCAACGAGTTCAACCAGCAGCAGTGGCGCCACGCCAAGCCCTATGTGCAGATCGCCGAAGACCTGCTGGGCGAAGCGCAGGCGCTGGCCGAGGCTTGCGTTGCGCCGGCGCCCCCTGCGCCGCCCGCTCCGGCCGCAGCTGCCCAGCCCGCGCCGCCCCAGCCCTTGGCCATGCCGGTGGTGGTGCCGCCGGCCTTGCCCGCGCCCGCGCTGCAGGAAGTGCAGCTCTCGGCCGGCGTGCTGTTCAACTTCGACCGCCACGACGCCGCCAACATGCGCCCCTTCTCGGTGGTGCAGCTCGAGGCGCTGGTGCGCCGCCTGAAGACCGAGGGCCTGGCAGTGCAGGGCATCCAGCTCAGCGGCCATGCCGACCGCCTGAACAGCACCGGCCAGCGGGACTACAACCAGCGCCTGTCCGAGAGGCGCGTGGCCACGGTGAAGGCCGAGCTGGTGCGCCTGGGCATAGCGCCGGCGCTCATCACTACCGCGGCCGCTGGTGACGCCGAGCAGGTGACGGGCTGCGAGGCCCGCTTCCAGCGCCGCGCCGAGCTGCAGGAATGCCTGCTGCCGAACCGGCGCGTGGAAGTGCTGGTGCGCGCGCGGCGGCCCTGAGGGGGGCTCAGGCCTCGCCGTCCAGGTCGTGCAGCAGGCGCAGCGCGGCGTCGTTCGAGAGGTTCAGCAGCACCGCCACGTCGGTGGTGTCGTCGGGCAGCGCGGGGTTGTCCCAGCCCTGGCTGGTATGGCGCGCCACACGCAGGGCCAGCTGCACGTTGCGCATCTGCGGGGTGGGGTTGCGCGCGTGTTCGTCGGTGATCTGCACCAGCAGCCGGGGCAGCCGCCACTTCAGCATCAGCGCGTGTTCGAGCTCGTTGAGGTCGATGTTCAGCAGCTCGCGCTGCGCGGTGGCGCTGCGCAGCGTGGGGTCGGCCAGCTGGCGTTGTTGAATGGCCAGCGCCAGCGCCGGGGCGCGCAGCCACAGCAGCAGTTCGGCGAAGTCGTGCAGCAGCGCGGCTTCGTGGATGATGGCGGCGTCGTGGTCCATGCGGTGCACGGCAAAGCCCATCGCAAAACGCGCGGCGCGCCGGCTGCGGCGCAGCACGCGCTGGAAGCCTTCGCGCGCTTCGGGCTGACCCTCCAGCAGGCTTTCGACGGCCCGCTCCTGCGCAAAGGCGCGGAAGAAGGGCGGCACGCCCAGCATCACCAGCGCTTCCGTCACCGTTTCGGTGTCGCCGCCCTCGCGGCCGCGGCGCAGGTGGGCCACATGCGCCAGCAGCTTGATGGTCATCAGCGGGTCGTTGACCACGGCGTCGGCGATCAGCCGCGCATCGACGGCATCTTCGTGCTCGGCCAGTTCCTGCAGCGATTCCAGCGTTTCAGCGAGCACCGGCAGCGCCTTGTGCTCGAACAGCGACACCCAGCCTGCGAGGTCGCGCGGGGCTCGGGTGATCAGCAGAGGTTCGGCAGGCATGGGCGGTGTGGCAGGCCCGAACGCACAGGCCTTCCTGCTTGCGATATCGGCCGCCGGCCCAGCGGCTTGAGGCGGGGCGCCTGCTGACGCGGCGCTCAGGTCAAGGACAACATCAGGCCCTGGCGCGCGTCGCTGCGGCCGGCCAGCACTTCGGCATAGGCCTGCAGCACGGCTTGCGGGCCCTGGCGCTGGCTGATCTGCACCCAGGGCGTGCCGGCGGTGGCCGCCGCGATGAAGGCCTGCCAGGCGGCAGCCACGCGCGCTTCCAGCCCGGCGCGGCCCCAGCCCTCGGGCGGCGGCGCGCTGCGCTTCTTCACCTGGGCCGGCGCGAAGAACAGCGTGGGCCGTGGGCCGGGCAGGCCGGCGCTGCCGCCGGGGGCGGCCAGGTGGTCCCAGTGGGTGCCGCCTATCGAAGCGCTGTAGGCCAGCGTGCCGTCGAAGTGGGTGTGCATCGCGCGGCGCAGCGCGGCGTTGCCGGCGAAGTCGACATACACCGTGGGCACGGTGGCATCCAGCGTGGCCAGCGCCTCGTAAGGCAGCACGTCGTCGTAGCAGCCCAGCGACTGCGTGAACGCGAGGTTGCCGGGCGAGGTGAGCCCGCGCACGCGCAAGGCACCCGGCTGGCCGCGGCGCTGCGCCAGGCAGAAGGCGGTGGCGAAGGCGGTCTTGCTGGATGCGCTGCTCAACAGCACCTGGGCGGCGCCGAAATTGTCCGCTTCGGCGAGGAAGTCGTCGATGAGGAAGGAGGTGATGAACAGCGGGCGCAGCACCGCCTGCAGGCCTTCCAGCGCGGGCTGCCAGCCGGGGTCGGCATCACAGAAGCTGTAGTGGTTGTAGACGGCGGCGAGTTCGGCGCGGTGGGCGGCACCGTCGCTGAAGCCGGCAGCGTTGGCGCGCGTGGGCGCCACCACCACGTGGGTGCCGGCGGGGAAGTAGCCCCAGACGCGGCGGCCGGGCTGCACGCCCTCGGCCTGGCTCTCGGCCACGGTGGCAAAGCCCCACACGGGCAGGCAGCCTTCGGCAGCGTCGGGGGCTGGAAAGAACTGCCAGTACTTCATGGCTACGCCGAAAGCCGCGTAGGTGATGTTGTTGGCGGTGAGTGCGAAGTGCGCGATGGCCAGGCGCGCTTCGCCGGCTTTCAGCGGGCGCGTGGCAGCGTCGTCGGGGTCGGGCCCGAGCCGGGCTTGCGCGAGCTGGTTGCGCTGGATGTAGAGGCGTTGGCTGGGCATGCGGGCTCCTGGGTGGCGGGCTCCAGGGCAAGGGTGCCCTGCCTGCGCCGGGCTTGCAGCATGCGGGGTGGCGGCGGGGAAGGCTGTCACCCCTGCGACCGTGGCCGCAGGGGTGCAGCCCGCCCCGGGCAGGGGCTGGGCTGACGCCGAGCCGAAGCCTAGAGGCGCTGCACGCCGAGCACATGCCCGACGAGCTGGCCGTTGACGTACAGCGCCCCTTCGGGCGCGCCGGCATCGGCGTGGTACTCGAGCACCAGCTCGGGCGCGGGTGCGCTGGGCGCGGGGGCCACGCGTTCGGCCAGCAGGCCCAGGGCGCGGCTCAGCAGGCGCAGCAGCGCCGCCGTCAGGTCACGGGCGCGGCGCTCTCCGGGGGTGGCCGCATCGAGGGACAGTTCATGGATCGACATGAGGGGTCTCCGTGTGAAGCCGGCCCGCAAGGTGGATGGGCGGCGGCCTCGGGGGTGTTCAGGGGCTGTGTTTCAGGTGCTGCAGTTCGTGGCGCAGGGCGCGTTGCTGGCTTTGGCGCTGCGCGCTGGTGCCGGAGCGGTGGCTGCCCGCCATGCGCCGCAGGCTGGCTGCGACGAAGGGGTTGCGCGGCTTGAGGGTCTTGAGGGTCGTCTTCATCGGGCTTCTCCTGGTGGTTGGCGGGGGGGGAGGAAATGGCACGAGGCCGGCATCACGGGCGCATGGATCGCAGAACGAGCCATCGAAAAACAAGGGCCGGAAAACAAAACGGCCCGGGTGCTGCTGCATCCCGGGCCGTGGTGGCTGTGGGCCACGCGGTGCGTGACCTTCAGGACACCGGCGCCCCGGGGTGGGCGCCCATGAAACCTTGGCCGTGGACTGCAGCCACACGGGCGCGCTGCGCCGCCACCGAAAGGGGGCGTGCGTGCAGGGCCAGGGTGGAGAGCAGTGCGTTCATGGTTTCAGGTGAGGGTTGATCGGATGCAGCTGTCTTCGGCGGGTGCCTTGAAGGCTGCAGGCTTGCGCAGATGATAAACACACGCTTATCAGTGGGCAAGTGAAATTGATCACTGCGCACCTTCAAACAAGGGGGGCGCCGTGGGCAGCACCCCAGACCCGGCGCGAAGCTACTTCTTGCGCTTCAGCGGTGCCACGCCGCTCTGCGACTGCAGCCACAGCGCGTGCGCGTCTTCGGCCTGGGGCGCCAGGGGCGCGGCCGGGCGGCGCGTGGGCCGCATCACCCCGGGCGCCACGGCCACCATGGGCCCGGGGGCGGTGCCTGACGGCAGCGGTGGTGCCGTCATGGGGCTGCTGCCCCGTGGCTCCAGCGGCGCGGCAGCGGCTGCGGAAAGCGGTGCCGGGGCCGGGCCCAGCACCTCGCCGAGCAGGTCGAGCAGGCGCGTGCGCGCACGTTGCGGGTGGCGGCGGTAGTAGGTGAGCACCAGGCCGACGATGAAGCGCTCGTCGTCGTCGCGCGGCAGCGATTCATCGGCCGGCCCGCGGGCCGCGCCCGAGGCCGGCGCTTCCAGCGCTGAAGAAGCCGGGCCGGCGCCGTGGTCGATGTCCATCCAGCCGCGCGGCTTGTGGCAGAGCTGTTCGAACTGCCGCGCCAGGCGCTCGCCGATCTGCCGGCTGCGGCTCTTGATCTGGCTCCAGTAGCTGGGCTGGATCTGCACGCGCTCGGCGAAGCGGCGCTCCAGCCCGCGCAAGGTGGCGGCATCGGCATGGCGCGCGGTGGCGCGCACGAACTCTTCGAAGAGGGCCAGCGCGTTGTCCAGGCGGGTCTGTGCCAGGGCCTGGGCGGGGTCTTGAGGGCTGGCTTGCATCGGGGGCGATGATAAATCTTCGTTCACCTGCGCCGCCCCGCGCGGGGCTATCGACGCGCGGTGGCCGAGATGGTGGCCGCGCCTGGGCGGGGCCGCCGCTAGCATGCGCGCATGCAGCCCCGCGTGAAGCCCCACCGCGAAGCCCACTTTCCCAGTGGCGAGCCCCGGCCGGCGCTGGGCCTGGGCACCTGGCGGCTGGGCGAGGCGCCGGCCAGCCGCGCTGCCGAGGTGGGCGCACTGCGCCAGGCGCTGGAGATGGGCTGGCGCGTCATCGACACCGCCGAGATGTACGGCCAGGGCGGCGCCGAGACCGTGACGGGCCAGGCCGTGGCCGAAGCGCTGCGCGCGGGCCTGCCGCGCAGCGAGCTCTTCATCGTGAGCAAGGTGCTGCCCCAGCATGCCAGTGCGCGCGGCGTGCAGGCGGCTTGCGAGGCCAGCCTGCGCCGGCTGCAGTTGGAGCAGATCGACCTCTACCTGCTGCATTGGCGTGGTGCCGTGCCGCTGCAGGACACCGTGCGCGGCTTCGAGGAACTGCAGCGCCGCGGGCTCATCCGCCTGTGGGGCGTGAGCAACTTCGACCTCGACGACATGCGCGAGCTGGGCGCCGTGCCGGGCGGGCGCGCCTGTGCCACCAACCAGGTGTACTACTCGCTCAGCCAGCGCGGCGTGGAGTTCGATCTGTTGCCCTGGCAGCGGGTGCATCAGATGCCGCTGATGGCCTACAGCCCTTTCGACCAGGGCGAACTGGTGGACCACCCGCGCCTGCGCCCGGTGGCCGAGCGGCACCGTGCCACGCCGGCCCAGGTGGCGCTGGCCTGGCTGCTGCATCAGCCTGGCGTGATGGTCATCCCCAAGGCCGGCAACGCGCTGCACCTGCGCCACAACTGGGCTGCGCAACAGCTGCAGCTGAGCCCGCAAGACCTGGCCGAACTGGCGCAGCACTTTCCGCCACCGGCGGCCAGGCAGCCGCTGGCCGTGCGCTAGGCGCTCGCGCGGCAGGGCGCCGCACGCGCTGCCCAACCCGCGGGCCTGTGCCTGGAAGGCCTCAGGCCCGGGCCAGCGCCACCCAGTGGTTGTCGGGCGCCAGCAGCGCAGGCCAGGGCAGCATGCGCGGGGCTTCGTCGAGGTGCCAGCGCGCCAGGCCGCGCCCGGCGCTCAGGGCCACGCCGCCGCCCTCGGGCAGCGGCAGCAGGCCGCAAGGCTCGGTGACCTGCGCCACGGGCGTGAGGTCTTCGGGCCGGGGCGGGTGCCACCACAGCGCACGGCCCTGCTTCTGGGCGCTGAGCACGAAGCCGCCGCCCGGGGCCGCGGCGATGTCGCCGGCATAGCCGCCGCCCAGAAGGCGCGCGGCGGCGCCCGCGCCTTGCAGCGTCAGGCGGGCTGCACCGGCCCGTTCTTCACCCTGCAGGGGCGCTGCGGGCGCGGCCTGCCACACCGCGAGCACCGGTGCGGTCGCGCGCGCTTGCAGTGCCGCGTGTTCGGCCTGCAGCGCCAGGCCCAGGCGCAGCGGGGGGCTGTCGGCGTCCGCCGTGGAAGGGGCCTTCGAGACCCCGTTCCAGGCCGTGTTCCAAGCCATGTGGCGCAGGCTGAGCTGCGGGTCGGGCAGTGTCCAGCGGCCGCGCAGCGCACCGGTGCGCGCGTCCAGTTGCACGAGCGCTGGCGCCATCGGCGTGGGCAGCTTGCGGCCCAGAGCGTCGCGCGCGATGCCGCCGTTGGCCACCATCAGCGTCGGGTCGGCGGCATCGGGGCCGGGCAGGAGTTGATGGGGGTCGATGCCGTGGCTCTCGAACTGCGCCACGCGCACCAGCGTCTGGGGGTCGCGCACGCTCAGCCAGCCGGCGCCTGTGGCGGGGTCGGTCTCGGTGGTGTAGAGCCAGGCGCCGTCGGTACCGGCTTCCACATGGCCGTTCAGCGTGCGCGGCGGCCGTTCGGCTTCCAGCGACAGGCGCTGGGCCACGTTGCCCTGCGCGTCCAGCAGCATCAGCCAGCGGCCGGGGCGGTCGGCCACCACCACGCAGCCGCCATCGGGCCGCGCCAGCAGGCCGTGGGCGCGGCTGGGCAAGGTGTGTTCGGCCAGCACCTGCACCCGGCCCTCGGCCCAGTGCACCTGCAGCACGGCCACGCAGTGGCGGCCTTCGGTTTCGCCCGTGGCGGGGCGTTGCCAGGCGGTGGCGATGCGCAGGGCGCCATCGGCCAGCGCTGCAGGCCCGCCCGGCTCGGCGGCATGCGCCCACCAGGGCCAGGGCAGGGCGGCGAGCAGGGCGGTGCGTCGGTGCATCAGCCGCCTCCTTCAGAACTTCACGGCCGTGGTCAGCAGCACGGTGCGCGGCTTGCCGGCGATGTAGTGGCCGCGGTACAGCGTGTCGGCGTAGAGCTTGTTGGTGATGTTGCTGAGGTTCAGCTTGAGCAGCAGGCCGTTGCCGGCGTCGTACTCGGCCATGAGGTCGGCGGTGACGAAGCCGCGCGCGACGATGCTGCTCTGCTGCGGCTTGTCCTTGCTGCGGGCGTTGAGCCCGCCGCCCAGGCGCCACTGGGGCGTGAGCTGGTAGGTACTCCACACCGTGCCGGAGAGCTTGGGCGTGAGGCCGGGGCGCTGGCCTACCGTCTCGCCCGTGAGCGTGGTGCCCAGCACCGACGAGGCGCGGTCCACTTCGGCATCGGGAATCCAGGCCAGCGAGACGAAGGTTTCCCACTTCGGCGTGATGCGCCCGGCCACGTCGATCTCGAAGCCCGCCGCGTGGCGCTGGCCCGAGAGCACGTAGCTCGTGGGACTCACCGACTCTTCGTCGCGGTTGCGCTCGTTGTACTTGGTGGCGTGGAAGAGGGCCAGGCGCACCGTGGCCTTGCCGCTGTCACTGTCGAGCTTGGCGCCGAGCTCGAAGTTGCGGCTTTTCTCCGGCGGCGTGTTGCTGCCGGGCGCGTCGAACTGGTAGGCATCGCCCGAGGTGTTGAAGCTGGTGCCGTAGCTGAAGTGGAAGCTGCTCAGCGGCGTGGGCTGCCACAGCAGGCCCAGGCGTTCGCTGAACAACGAGTCACTGCGGCCCAGCGGCAGGCCGGTCTGGGCGCCGAGTGTGGCGGCTGCGGTGCTGAAGGTGCGGTAGCTGCCCTCGAACCGGTCCCAGCGCAGGCCGGCCAGCAGTTTCCAGTGGGGGCTGAGCTGTACCAGGTCCTGCGCGTAGAGGCCCAAGGCCTCGCTGTGGAAGTCACGGCTCTTGAGGACGAGGCGCAACGACTCGTCCACCCAGCCGCCGCCGCGGTTCTGCGCCGCCGTGATGGGGGGCTTGATCAGCGGGCCGCTGGCCGGGTTGGCCGCGGTGTAGCCGATGAACTCGTCCTTCGTGAAGTCGACCCCGGCCTGTACCGAGTGCTTCAGGCCCCAGGCCTGGAATCTGGTGTCGTAGTCGCTCTGGAAGGTGATGGCGTCGAGGTCCTGGATCTTGGCGTGCGTGCCGGCCCCGCCCGAGCGCTGGAACACGGTGTCGGAGCCGAAGACGAAGCGCGGGTCGGCGCTGCCGATGCCGCCGGGCTGCAGCGCCGCACCCGCGAAACGCACGGCGCTGGCGCGCTGGTCGCGTTCATAGCGGCCCACGCGCAGTGTCGTCCTCCACTCGCTGCGGTCGGCGAAGCGGCGGGTGTAGCCCAGGGTTGTCATCGTCGCGCTGCCCGCGCTCACGTCGCTGAGCAGGCCGTAGTAGCTGCTGGGGTCCACCGGCAACACCTTGCCGTTCAGCCACGGCAGGCCGTAGTTGATGCCGTTGTTGTTCTCCAGGTGGTACAGGCTCACCAGGAACTCATCGGTCGTGCCGATGCCCCAGCGGAAACTGGGCGCGATGCCGTGCTTGTCGATCTTCGCGCCGTGGTTGTCACCCACGTTGACCATGGCATTCACGCGGAAGGCGGCGTTGTCGCTCGTCTTCACGTTGAGATCGGCGGTGCCCCGCAGATAACCCTGGTTGCCCAGCGTGACAGCCACTTCGTTGCTGGCGTAAAGCGTCGGCAGCTTGCTCACCTGGTTGACGGCGCCGCCGGTGCTGCCACGGCCGAACAGCATGCTGGCGCTGCCGCGCAGCACCTCCAGGCGGTCCCAGTTGAAGGTGTCGCGCTCGTAGAAGGCGGGGTCGCGCAGGCCATCGACAAAGATGTCGCCCGTGGCCTGCAGCGAGAAGCCGCGCAGGCGGATGTCTTCCTCGCCGCCCTCGGCCGCCAGGAAGCTGATGCCGGCGGTGTTCTTCAGCGTGTCTTTCAGCGTGTCGAGGTTGCGCTCGTCGATGAGGCGCTCGGTCACCACGGTCACGCTCTGTGGCACGTCGCGCAGTTCCTGCCGGCCTTTGCCGATGGTGGTGGTGGTGGCCTGCACGCCGGCCTTGCCGGCCGCTTCGCGTGGCGCCAGGGCGCGCACCACCGGCATCACGGGCGCACCGGGCGCGGAAGCCGGCGCGGCGGGTGTCGGGGTTGCCGGGGCTGTCGCGGCCTGTGCGCGCGCCAGGCGCGGCGTGGCCAGATTCAGGGACAGCAGGGCAGCGGCCAGGGCGGGCAGGGCCAGAAGCGGCATGGGCGGGTGGCGGAGGCGCGTAGCGGGGAGGGCGCCGAGGGCGCGGTTGGAACGGGCAGCAGTCAAGGGGTGCAGGGTCGTCATCGCAAGGGGGCAGGGCATGGGGGTGAGGGGTGGGGTGTATGCCGCGCGCAAGGCGCAGCGGTGAAGGGCGGGGGCTGGGGCGGCTACTCGAGCGCGTACTCGATGGGGGCGACTACTTCCACCTCCACCGCCACACCGTCTTCGGTGTGCGGGCGGAAGCGCGCCTGGCGCATGGCCTCCAGGGCCTGTGCATCGAGCCGGGCATGGCCCGAACTCCGGTGCAACTGCACCATCGCGGGCCGGCCGCGTGCGTCCACCACGACGCGCAGCCACACCACGCCGGTTTCTCCCGCGCGGCGCGAGGCCAGGGGCAGTTCGGCGGGCGGTGGCACGAGGTAGGCCACGGCCTCGGGTGGCACGCGCAGGCGGGTTGCGGGCCTGGGGGCCGCAGCAACCGGCGGGGTGGCGGTGGGCTCCGCGGGGCGCGTTGCCGGTGCGGGGTGCGGCGTCGGCGCTTGGGGTGGTGCCGGCTCGGGCGGTGCCACGCTGGCCGTGGGCGGGGCCAGCGGCGCGGGCGTGGGCGTGGCCTCTGCCACGGGAGGAATGGGCCACGATGCGGCTGCGGGCAGGCGGGCCTGCGGGGGCGGTAGCTGGGCCGGCGGTGAATCGGGCGCCACCTCGGGGGTGAGCAGCGCCACCACCAGCGGCACGGCCTGCTGCACGGCCTGGGGCCAGTGGTCCCACTGCAGCAGGCCCCAGCCTGCGGCCAGGTGCAAGGCCGCCACCATGAGCATCAGCGCGCGGGAAGGGTGGCGCGCGGGCGCTGGTGGCGTGCTGGAGAGCGCCCTCTGAGACAAGGCCCTCCGCAGAGCCGGGTGGTCCGTGGGCGCACAGGGGTTGGCGGGCAGGGCGGTGAGGGCTGGCAAGGCTGAAAGTCCGGATTTCGCGGACGGTTATCGTAAACGAGATGCGAATGAGTCGCAATACGATTACGTTTGATGCCCCTTCGCTCTCCCCCCCCCC
>LJHT01000106.1 GCA_001295905.1 beta proteobacterium AAP51
GGCTGCCAGTGATGCGGCAATAGTTCGGCGATCTGGCTCGCTGGCTGCGTGGGCAGCCGCTCGAGCACGTCACGCATGTAGGCGTAGGGGTCGAGCCCATTGAGCCTGGCCGAGTGGATCAAGCTCATGACCGCAGCGGCCCGTTTGCCGGCGCGCAGTGATCCGGCGAACAGCCAGTTCTGCCGTCCGATCGCAATGGGCCGGATGCGGTTCTCCACCCAGTTGTTGTCGATCGGCAGATCACCGTCATCCAGGAAGCGCGTCAGCGCCACCCAGCGGTTGAGGCTGTAGTCGATGGCCCGGGCGGTGGCTGAGCCGTCCGGGATCTTCTGCCGCTGCTGCCGCATCCACTGGTGCAGCGCATCGGCCACCGGCCGTGATCGTCGTCGCGCGTCGAGCCTGGTCTGGCTGTTGGCGTCGGCCACCTCGCGCTCCACGTCATACAGCGCGCCGAAGAACTTCAGTGCCTGCTCGCCGACCTGGCTGCCGTGGTTGGCCCACAGCTCGTGGAACTTGCGCCGCGCATGCGCCATGCAGCCCACCTCGGTCACGCCCAGCTCGAAGCAGGCCTTGTAGCCGCTGAAGTCGTCGGTGACCAGCTTGCCCTGCCAGCCGGGCTTCTCTGGCGTTCCCGGCAGCCCGAGGAAGCCGCGCACATGCTGCCCACCGCGGCTGTCGGCGAAGTCGAACACGACAGTCTTGATCGGGTTGAACGGCGTCGTGCAGTAGCTCCACAGATATGCACGGTGGGTCTTGCCATGACCCGGCTTGAGCATCGCCACCGGCGTCTCATCGGCATGCAGCACCGGCTGGCGCAGCAGCTCTACCGCCAGGGCGTCCACCAGCGGCTGCAGCTGCACGCCGCATTCGCCGACCCACTGTGCAAGCGTAGACCGGGCGATGAGATGACCGGCGCGCTCGAAGATCGCTTCCTGGCGGTACAGCGGCAGGTGGTCCAGGTACTTGGCCACCAGCACCTGGGCCAGGAGACTCGTCGTGGGCAGGCCCTTGTCGATGACGTGCGGTGCCACTGGCGCTTGCGTGATCCGACCTTCACCCTTCTGATGGCAGCACTTGCACACCCACTTGCCGCGGATGTGACGCTCCACCGTGAACACGCCAGGCTGGTAGTCCAGCTTCTCGGCCACGTCCTCGCCGATGCGCTGCATCGGTGTGCCGCAGCCGCAGGTGGTGTTCTCGGGCTCGTGGCGGATCTCGCGGCGCGGCAGGTTCGCAGGCAGCTTCTCACGCTTAGGGGCTTGCTTCTCACCAGGCGCCTTGGCCGCAGTTTGCGTGCCCTCGATCTCGGCGGCCACTGCCGCCAGGTCGCTGTCCAGGGTCTCGTCCAGCAGGCTCTTCTGCTCGGCGCTGTAGGCCTCGGACTTGGCGGCGAACTTCAGCCGCTTGAGGATGGCGTTCTCGTGCGTGAGCTTGTCGATGACTGCCTGCTTGAACGCGATCTCGGCGCGCGAGGCCCGCAGTGCCTGGCGCAGTTGATCCGGATCCAGCGTGTCGAGGTCTTCGGCGATCACGGAGTGTGATCGTGCCGCGCGTCATTCATCGAGGCCATCGGAACATGCCGCAATGGACGAACTACAGCAACGTGATCACGCCTGCCTCTCCGATGCGCTGCCAGGGCAGGCCCAGCACCAGCGCGTCGAACTGGGGGCGGCTCAGCGTCAGCGTACTACCGGCATCT
>LJHT01000107.1 GCA_001295905.1 beta proteobacterium AAP51
CGCTGGCGCGGCCGGCCGCGCTGCCGCTGTACCTGGCGGCGGTGCTGGGAGGCACGGGCTTGCTGGTGGCGGCGCTGTGGCCTGCCTCGCTGCACGGGCTGCCCGCGCCGGGCGGCGGCTGGCCGCCGGCCTGGCTGCCGGCCTGGCCGGGGGCGTGGCTGGTGGCGCTGCTGCTGGCCTGGCCGGCCTCGGAGGCCGTCATCGCGCTGCTGCACCGGCTGCTGAGCGAGTGCACGCCGCCACGGCCGCTGGCACGGCTGGCGCTGGCGCAAGGCGTGCCGGCTTCGCAACGGGTGCTGGTGGTCATCCCCGCGCTGCTGAGCGACGCCCGCGCCATCGAAGGCCTGGCGCACAGCCTGCGCCGCCACCAGCTGGCCAACCCCGAGCCGCAGGCGCAGTTCGCGCTGCTCACCGACTGGGCCGATGCCGACACCGCCCGCGCCGAGAGCGACGCCGCGCTGCTGGCCCAGGCCACCGCCTGCGTGGCCGCGCTCAACCTTGGCCAGCCCCCGGCCGCTGGCGGCGGCGCGCGTTTCCTGCTGCTGCACCGGCAGCGCAGTTTCAGCCGCAGCGAAGCACGCTGGATAGGCTGGGAACGCAAGCGCGGCAAGCTGGAGCAGCTGGTGGCGGTGCTGGCCGAGGGCGCCGAAGGGCGCGATGCACCCGAGGCCGCCGCAGCCGCCTTCGTCGACCTGGGCGTGCTGTCGCGCCCCGCGCCCGGCACGCGCTACATCGTCACGCTGGACAGCGACACCCAACTGCCGCCCGGCCGCCTGCGTGAACTGGTGGGCGTGGCCGCCCACCCCGCCAACCGCCCGCGCCTGGCCGCAGACGGCCGCCGCGTGGTGGGCGGCTACGGCATCCTGCAGCCGCGCCTGGTGACGCCGCTGCCGCAGCCTTTCGAAGACACGCTCTTCCACCGCCTCTTCGCCGGCCAGAGCGGCATCGACCCCTACGGCGCCGCCAGCTCCGAGATCTACCAGGACCTCTTCGGCGAAGCCAGCTACACCGGCAAGGGCCTGATGGACGTGCAGGCCGTGCACGCCGTGCTGGGCGGAAACCTGCCCGAAGGCCAGGTGCTCAGCCACGACCTGCTGGAAGGCGCGCTGGCGCGCTGCGCCGCCGTGACCGACGTGACGCTGGTGGAAGACGCGCCTTTCCACGCCGAGGTGGCGGCCTCGCGCGTGCACCGCTGGACGCGCGGCGACTGGCAGCTGCTGCCCATCCTGCTGCGCTCGCTGCTGCAGCCCGGGCGCTACCCGCTGGGGGCCGTGAACCGCTGGAAGATGGCCGACAACCTGCGCCGTTCGCTGGTGCCGCCGGCCGGGTTGGCGCTGCTGCTACTGGCCCTGAGCGGCGCGGTGCCGGGGCTGCACCCGGCGGGCGCGCTGGCGCTGGTGCTGGCCGGCTTTGCTGCGGGCCCGCTGCTGGGCGCGCTGGCCGGCATGCTGCCCACGCGGGAAGACGTGGCCTGGCAGCACTTCGCGCGCCAGGCAGGGGCCGAGCTGCTGCGCGCGCTGGGCGGCGGGCTGTGGCACGGCGCGCTGCTGCTGCAGCATGCGCTGGCGGCGCTGGACGCCATCGCCCGCGCGCTGTGGCGCACGCTGTTCAGCCAGCGCCTGCTGCTGCAGTGGACCACCGCGGCCGCCGCGCAGGCCGCCGCCAGCACCCGCCTGGCCACGGCCTGGCGACGCCACTGGCCGGTGCCGCTGGCGGCGGCCGCGCTGGCCGCGGCGCTGCTGTCCACCGGCACACCGCACCCCGTGCTGGCCCTGGCGCTGTGCACGCTGTGGGGCGCCGGGCCGCTGGCCGGCTGGTGGGCCAGCCGCCGCAGCGGCGGGCCCCAGCCCGAGGCCTGCCCCGCCGAAGACCGTGCCTACCTGCTGGATGTGGCGCGCGACACCTGGCGCAGCTTCGAGCGCACCGTCACCCCGGCCGACCAGCACCTGCCGCCCGACAACCTGCAGACGCTGCCGCACGAGATGCTGGCGCGCCGCACCTCGCCCACCAACATCGGCCTGTACCTGCTGAGCACGGCCTGCGCGCGCCAGTTCGGCTGGATCACCACGCCCGAGCTGCTGCAGCGCCTGCAGGCCACGCTGGGCACGCTGGACCGCCTGGAGCGCCACCGCGGCCACTTCCTGAACTGGTACGGCACCGAAGACGGCCAGCCGCTGCTGCCGAGGTATGTCTCCACCGTGGACAGCGGCAACCTCTGCGGCCACCTGCTGGCGCTGGCCCAGGCCTGCCTGGAACGTGCAGCGCTGCCGGATGAAGCCGAGCATGCCCGCACGCTGCAGGCCATCGCCCTGCGCTGCCAGGCGCTGGCCTGGGCGCCTGATTTCGCCTTCCTCTACCACCCGCGCCGGCACCTGCTGCACATCGGCTTCCGCGTCGCAGAACAGCAGCTCGATGCCGGTTTCTACGACCTGCTGGCCAGCGAATCGCGCCTGACCAGCCTGCTGGCCATCGCCAAGGGCGACGTGCCGGTGCAGCACTGGGCCGCGCTCGGCCGGCCTTTCTACGCCGTGGGCGCCACGGCCGGGCTGCGCTCGTGGTCGGGCTCGATGTTCGAATACCTCATGCCCACGCTGGTGCTCAGTGAACCGGTGGGCAGCGTGCTCTTCGAAGCCGGCCTGGCCGCATTGGCCGAGCAGCGCGCCTTCGCCGCGGCCCAGCACGTGCCCTGGGGCATTTCCGAATCGGCCCATGCCGGGCGCGACCACACGCTGGCCTACCAGTACGCGCCCCAGGGCGTACCGCGCCTGGCGCTGCGCCGCACGCCGCCCGACGAACTGGTGGTGGCCCCCTACGCCACCGCGCTGGCTGCGCAGCTGCTGCCGCACGCGGCACGCCAGAACTACGCCGCGCTGCAGGCGCTGGGCGCGCGCGGTGCGCTGGGCTTCATCGAAGCGCTGGACTACACCGCCTCGCGCCAGACCGGCACCGGGCCGCTGACGCTGGTGCACACCGTGATGGCCCACCACCAGGGCATGAGCATCGTGGCGCTGGCCAACGTGCTGCTGGAGGGCGTGGCGCAGCGCTGGGGCATGGCCGACCCCCACCTGGAAGCCGTGTCTTCGCTGCTGCACGAACGCGCACCGCGCGAGGTGTCGCGCCTGGTGGCGCCGCTGGCCGGCACGGTGCCGGCGCTGCAGCGCCGCAAGGCCCCCACGCTGCTGCGCGAGGTGCAGCCCGGCCGCCATGCCATCGAACCCACGCACCTGCTGGGCAACGGCCGCCTGGCCGTGGCCTTGCGCGCCAACGGCGCCGGCCGCAGCACCTGGCTGGGCCGCGACCTGGGCCGCTGGCGCGACGACGCGCTGCGCGACGCGCACGGCCACTTCCTGTGGCTGCGCCGGGGCGAAGGCGCGCCGGTGTCGCTGAGCCAGCACCCCGCGCCCGACCCCGGGGCGCGCTACCACAGCCAGTTCCACGCCGACCGCGTGGTGCTGCAGGCCCACTGGCCCGCGCTGCACACGCAGGTGACGGTGTGGGTCAGCCCCGAGGACGACATCGAGTTCCGCCAGGTCGAGCTGCAGAACACCGGCACCCAGACCCAGCACTTCGAGCTGATCTCGGCCTTCGAACCCACGCTGGCCGAGGCCCGCGCCGACGAGGCCCACCCGGCCTTCGGCCAGATGTTCCTGCAGGCGCGCGGCCACGCGGCGCAGCGCGCGCTGCTCTTCGAACGCCGGCCGCGCCTGGCCGGTGAAGCGGCGCTGCACCTGGCGCACTTCCTGGCCGAAACCGCGCCCGAGGTGACGGCGCTGCACTGCCAGACCGACCGCCTGCACTGGCAGGGCCGCAACCGCAGCCCGGCACAGCCGCTGGCGCAGATGCAGCCTTTTGGCGGGGACGGCGCGGATGGCCTGAATGGCGTGGACGGCTTCACCACCCTGGCCACCGGCCTGGACCCGGTGTGCGCCCTGGGCGTGACGCTGCGCCTGCCCCCCGGCGCGCGCGTGCGCCTGTGTTTCGCCACCGCCGTGGCGGCCGACGCCGCCAGGCTGCAGTCGGTGGTGGACAAGCACCAGCAGGCCAGCGCCATCGAACGCAGCTCGCTGATGTCGGCCACGCTGGCCGGTGTGCGCCTGCGCGCGCTGCGCATGGGCGCCGAAACCTTCACCACGCTGCAGACGCTGAACACCGCGCTGCTGCTGACGCTGGCGCGGCCCACGCGCCAGGGCGTGCCGCTGCAGCCTTGCGACCGGCGGCTGCTCTGGCGCTTCGGCCTCTCGGGCGAAAGGCCGCTGGTGCTGGTGGCCGCCGCCGGGCTGCAGGGCCTGGGGCTGCTGCGTTCACTGAGCCAGGCGCTGAGCCTGTGGCAATGGGGCGGCCTGGCTTGCGACCTGGTGGTGGTAAGCGCCGAAGCCAGCAGCTACGAAATGCCGCTGCAGCGCGAACTGGCGGCCCTGCGCGACCGCTTCCAGGCCGAAGCCGCCCACCACGCACCCGCGCTGCGCTGCGGCTGGCACCTGCTGCGCGCCGAAGACCTGGGCGAAGACGAAGCCGCCACGCTGCAGGCCCTGGCCCGCCTGCGCCTGCGCGCCGACGGCCGGCCCCTGGCCGCGCAGCTGGACGAATGGGCCGGCCTGCACGAAGCGCAGCGCGCGGCGGTGCGCGCACGGCAGGGCCACACCGGGCACCCGGCGCTGCTGCAGGCGCTGGGCGCCACCGCGCCACCGCTGGCCAGCATCGGCCGCTTTGGCGCCCCCGGCCTGGAAGCCGGCCTGGAAGCCGGCCGAGAGGCCAGCCCAAAAGCCGGCCGAGAAGCCAACCCAGAAGCCGGCCAGTTCAGCTACACCGCCGGCGCCAGCGCCCGCCCGCCACGGCCCTGGCTGAACGTGCTGGCCAACGCCGGCTTCGGCAGCCTGCTCACCGAGGCCGGGGCCGGCTGCAGCTGGGCCGTGAACAGCCGCCTGAACCAGCTGACCGCCTGGCACAACGACGCCGTGGCCGACCCCCCGCCCGAGTGGCTGCTGCTGCAAGACCTGGCCACGCGCGCAACCTGGGCCCTGGCCGCGAACGCCGAGGCGCCGCCCGGCGTGGATTTCGAAGTGGTGCACGAAGCCGGCTGCACCACGCTGCGCCACCAGCATGCCGGCGTGGCCGTGCAACTGCGCTGGTGCGTGGATGCCGGCAGCGCAGTGCGCCAGATGACGCTGCAGCTCACCAACACCGGCACGCAGCCGCGCCGCCTGCGCGTGGTGGCGGTGGCCGAATGGCTGATGGGCGCGCAGCGCAGCGACCGCGCCACGGTCTTCACGCAACGGGTCGCGATCGCTGGCGCCCCCGGCGCACACGCTTCCCAAGGGAACGCGCCATCGCCGCTGCAGGCCCTGCTGGCCACGCAACAGGAAAGCGCCGGCGGCTTCGGCGACGGCACCGCCTTCCTGGCCTGGCTGCCCACACCTGCCGACACGGGGCCGCGCACCGACACCAGCGAGACCGACGCCCCCGAATGGACCTGCGACCGCCAGGAGTTCTTCAACGCCGCCGGCCACCCCGTGCTGCCCGGCCGCCTGGGCCAGCGCGCCGGCAGCGGCGGCGACCCCTGCGCCGCGCTGGGCCTGCACCTGGCCCTGCAGCCCGGCGCCAGCCTGCGGCGCACGCTGCTGCTGGGCTGGGCCGCCAGCCCCGCCGCCGCGGCCGAGCTGTTGCGCGCCGCCAGCGCCGTAACGCCGGCCCAAAGGCTGCTGGCCGTGCGCCAGCACTGGGCCGGCCTGCTGGGCGCGGCCACCGTGGCCACGCCCGACCCGCTGTTCGACGCGCTCGTCAACCACTGGCTGCTGTACCAGGCCGTGGCCTGCCGGCTGTGGGCCAAGGCGGCGCTGTACCAAGCCGGCGGCGCCACCGGCTTTCGCGACCAGCTGCAGGACAGCCTGGCCCTGGCCTGGGCCGCACCCGCGCTGCTGCGCGCGCAGATCGTGCGCTGCGCCGGCCGCCAGTTCGAGGCCGGCGACGTGCAGCACTGGTGGCACGCGCCCGACGGGGCCGGCGTGCGCACGCATTTCAGCGACGACCTGCTGTGGCTGCCCCATGCCTTGGTGCACTACCTCGCGCGCAGCGGCGACACTGGTGTGCTCGACGAAACCCAGCCCTTCCTGGAAGGCCAGCACATCGCCCCTGGCGCCGAAGACGCCTACGGCGTGCCGACCGTCAGCGCGCGCGTGGCCAGCGTGCACGAGCACGCCGCGCGCGCCATCGACCACAGCCTGCGCGTGGGCCTGCACGGCCTGCCGCTGATGGGCAGCGGCGACTGGAACGACGGCATGAACCGCGTGGGCCACGAGTGGCGCGGTGAATCGGTGTGGCTGGCCTGGTTCCTGTGCCGCGTGGTGGCGGGCTACGCCCCCGTGGCCCGCGCGCGCGGCGAGGCCGAACGCGCGCAACGCTGGGAAGACGCCGCCGCAGGCTGGCGCACGGCGCTGCAGGGCCCGGCCTGGGACGGCGCCTGGTACCGCCGCGCCTATTTCGACGACGGCAGCCCGCTGGGCAGCCAAGATAACAGCGAAGCCCGCATCGACCTCATCGCCCAGGCCTGGGCCGTGCTCAGCGAGGTGGCCCCGGCGCCGCGCCGCCGGCAGGCCCTGGCCTCGGCGCAGGCACTGCTGGTGGACGACACCCAGGGCCTGGTGCACCTGCTGCACCCGCCGCTGGCGCAGCAGCAGCCCAGCGCCGGCTACATCCAGGCCTACCCAAAGGGCGTGCGTGAAAACGGCGGCCAGTACTCGCATGCCGCCGTGTGGTGGCTGATGGCCCAGGTGGCCGAAGCGCACACGCGGCCGGCTGAGGAACAACAGGCCCTGCTCGACGCCGCCTGGCGCACCTGGCTAGGCCTGAGCCCGGCCCACCGCAGTGCCGACCCCGCACGCGCGGCCGCCTACGGGCTGGAGCCCTACGTGATGGCCGCCGACATCTACACCGCCGCGCCCTACGTGGGCCGCGGCGGCTGGAGCTGGTACACCGGCGCGGCCGCATGGATGCACCGCGCCGCCATCGAAAGCATCTTCGGGCTGGAGATGGAAGCGCAGCGCCTGCGCCTGCAGCCCGGCCTGCCCAGCCACTGGCCGGTGGCCGAGCTGACGCTGCGCCGCGAGGGGCGCGAGCTGCACTTCGTGCTGCAGCGCGCGCCGGCCGCTGCAGGGGCGCGTGTGCTGGCGCCCGGGCAGTGGCTGGACTGGGCGGCGCTGCAGGGGGCGCACCACTGGGTTGTGCCCTCGACAGCGCCGGCCTGAGGAGCCTGAGGCCTCAGCGCGTCTTCAGCGCACCGTTCTCGTCGGACAGCACGATCTCCACGCGCCGGTTCGCACGGCGGCCGTCGGCACTGTCGTTCGGGGCCACGGGGCTGCTTTCACCCAGGCCTTGCGCGGTGAGCTGCGCGCGGTTCACGCCCATGCCCAGCAGCGAGCCCATCACCGCTTCGGCGCGGCGCGCCGAGAGTGCGATGTTCATGCTGTCTCCGCCCACACTGTCGGTGTAGCCCTCGATCAGCGCCTTGCGCTGCGGGTACTGCTTCAGGAAGCCGCTGAGGCGCTGCATGCTCTGCAGGCTGTCCGAACGCAGCGTGGCCTGGCCGGTGGCGAAGAGCACATCGCCGATGGTGATGACCAGGCCGCGCTCGGTTTCCTTCGCGTTCAACTCGCGCAGCTGCGTCTGCAGCAGCGCGTTGCGGCGCTCGGCCTCGCCCACCTGCTGCTGCGACAGGGCCGCCTGCTGCTGCGAGCGGGCGGCGTCGCGCGTGGCGGCACCAGCCTGGCGCTGTGAAGCTTCGGCATCGCGCGTGGCGGCGGCGGCATCGCGTGTGGCTACGCCCGCGGCGGCGGTGGCGGCATCGGCCTCACGCGTGCGCGCGGCCAGACGCATGTTGGCCGTTTCGGTGCCGGCCTGGGCCACCGCCGCTTCGGCGCCCTTGCGGCGGGCCGTTTCGCGGGCCAGGGCCGTGCGCTGGCGCGCCAGGTAGGCCAGCTGGTCGATGGTGGCGACGTCTTCACCCTTCACCGAAGCGGCTTCGGCCAGGTTCAGCGCCTCGCCGGCAATGCGCAGCTCGTTGGTGGCCAGGGCCTGGGTCTGCGCGTCGGCCTGGGCGGCGCGGTAGTCGTTGCGGGCCTGGGTGAGCAGGAAGTTGTCCACCGGCGTGGTGCCGCAGGCGGCCAGCACGGCGGCGGCCATCAGGCTCAGCGCGGCGGTTCGGAAGGTTTGCATGGCGGGTTCTTTCAAGGGAAGGAAGGAATCGGGTGATCTGTTCAGGTTTGCAGGTTCAGGTCTGCGCGTTCATTTGGGCTGCCGCGCCATTTCCTCGCGCAGCGCGCGGCCGGCTTCCTGCAAGGCCTGCGCGGAACGGCGGGCCTTCTCGGCCTCGGCCTTGGCTTCGGCCAGCTGCGCATCGGCCTGGGCCTGCTGCGACAGGCGCAGCGCGGTGGCGTGGTCTTCGGCGGCCATGGCGGTCTGTGCGCGGCGCAGCTTCTCGCGCGACAGCGCCATCTCCGCGGGCGCCATTTCCACGGCGCCGGCGGCCACCGCGCTGTTCACCGCGGCACTGGCCAGCGCCATCTGCGCCGTGGGCGGGGGCATGCCGGCACACGCGGCCAGCAGCAGCACGGAAAGCACCAGCGGCAGGCTGCGGCGCAGGCGCTGCGGTACGCGGGAGGTTTCGGTCGGATAGGAATGCATGGGGTGGCCTTTCATGGCACGGGGGTTGGGAGGTGGGTCGATGGAAGACAAGCAGGCCTGCAGCGCGGCGGCCTTCAGCACACGAGCTTCAGCGCCCATCAGCACAAGGGTCGGTGCGCTTCCACACACAGGGCACAAAGGGCCTGGCGTCCTACAGCGCAGCGCGCTGCGCGCCTATCGCAGCGGCACGCGGCCCTGCCTACATTGCTTCATCGGGGCCATGCCGCCATGGGCAGCAGGCGCCGCGACCCCACCACCACACCGACGGAGCCTTCGCATGAACACCACCCCCACACGCCACCCCCTGGACCACCCCCTGGGCCGCCCCCTGGCCACCCTGCTGACCGCCCTCACGCTGGGCGTTGGCCTGCTGGCTACCACCGGCTGCGCCGTCACCCGCGACCAGCAATCGGTGGGCTCGTATGTCGATGACGCCGCCATCACCACCGCGGTGAAGGCACGCTTCATCGACAACAAGACCGTCGACGCCATCGCCATCAGCGTGGAAACGCTGAACGGCACCGTGATGCTCTCGGGCTTTGCCAAGAGCAGCGCCGAGAAGACCGTCGCCGAGAGCCTGGCCTGGAAGGTGGAAGGCGTGAAGGGCGTGAAGAACGAACTCGCCATCCGCCCGTAAGCACCGGCACCGTGCCCAGGCACCGCACCCACGCCACGTGCCCAGGCCCGAAACCATGAGACCGCAGCCCCGCGGCTGGGGCCTGCTGGCGGCCGCGGCTGCAGCAGCCTTGCTGTTCAGCTTCGGCCGTGCCGTGCAGGGCGTGATGGCCCAAGGCCAGTTGCGCCACATACAGACCCAGGAACGCGCCCAGGCCCAGTGGCGCTGCAACACCATCGCGGACCGCGAGGCCCGCAAAGCCTGCCGTGCAGCGCTGCCCTGAAACCCAGGGCGCCGCGGGCCGCACGGCCCTCACCGGAGACTGCGATGAAGACGAACCCCCATCGGCCGCCCTGTGCGGCCTTTTTTTCGAGGACCTCATCGAGGGCCTCGTTGATCGCCGCTCTCACGGCCTTGCTGTGCAGCGGCGCTGCGAGCGCCGCAACGCCCGCACCGGCGGCAGCCGCCAGCGCGGCGCCACGGTCGGTGCAGCAGCTCTACCGCGCCGAGATGGCCTATTGCGCCAGTGGCCAGTCGGTGCAGGGCCGAAAGGTGTGCGAGCAGGAAGCGCGCGCCGCCCATGCGCAGAACCTGCGCGGCGCGCTGGCCGACCAGGCGCCGCAGTACCGCCAGAACGCCCGCATGCGCTGCCAGGCGCTCTCGCCCGGCGCGCGCGGGGTGTGCCTGCAGCGCATGAACGGCGAGGGCCGTCCTGGCGAGCTGCAGGTGGTGCCCGGCAGCGAAACCCCGCTGGTGGCCCCGACACCGCTGCCCCGGCCCTGAAACGGGCCTGAAACGGGCCTGGAGCCCCAACGAAAGGGGGGTGGCGCCGCGAAGGCGCCACCCCCCTTTGCCGTTGCGCGCGTTCAGCGCGAGCCGGCCACTTCGATCTCCACACGCCGGTCAGGCTGCAGGCAGGCCACCACGGGCGCGCTCATCGGGCCCTTGCAGTCTTCGGGCAGCGTCACCGGCTGGCTCTCGCTGCGGCCGGTGGCCATGATGCGGCTGCCATCCAGCCCGCGCGTGCCCACCAGGTAGGCCTTCACGGCTTCGGCGCGCGCCATCGACAGCGTCTGGTTGTACTCGGTGCTGCCCAGGCGGTCGGCATGACCCTGCACGGTGATGGTCTCGAAGCGGGTGTTGCCCAGTTCGCTCACGAAGGTGTCGAGCGCGCGCATGCCTTCGGGCCGCAGCTGGGTGCTGTCGAAGCTGAAGAAGGACTCGGCGGCATAGCTCACGCGGCGCAGCGGCACGGGGGCCGGCAGGGCCATGGGCTGCACGGGCGCGGCCTGGGCCATGGGCGCCGGGGGCGGCGCCGGGGCCGGCATGGGCGCCAGCGCCGGCTGCGCACGCGGCGGGTCGTACATCGGCGTGGCCATGGCGCGGCGCGGCGCGGTGTCGGCACGGCCGATGGGGAAGACCATGCTCACCGAGTACATGGCCACGCGCGGGTCGTTGCCCACGGCGTCGCTGACGCGGAAGCGCTCGGCCTCGGCACGCAGGAAGAGGTGGCGGTTCACCTCGTACTGCATGCCCAGGCCGATCTTCAGGTTGTTCTTGCGGTCGGAAGGCCGCTCGTTGGCCACCACCACGGCCCCGGTGCCCGAGACGTTCGAGCGCGTGCGCGCCGCCTGCGCGCCCACGCGGGCCAGCAGCGAGAAGTTGTCGGTCACCGGCAGCGTGCCCACCAGGCCCAGGTTGGCGCCCTGCACGCGGAAGCTGCTGGTCAGGGTGCCGGTGGGCGTGGTGGTGGCGGTGTAGCCGAACTTGCCCAGGTCGAAGAAGCCCAGCTCGGCGCCGAAGTAACGGTTGAACTGGTAGCCCAGGAACACCTTGTAGCCGACGTGGCGCTCGTCGTGGCCGATGCCGGTGGTTACGAGGTTCTGCGTCGCCAGGGCTTCGCTGATGCGGGTCTCGTCCACACGCAGGCGCGACTGGCCCACGCCGGCGCCCCAGTAGAGGTAGGCGTCGTTGGATTGCGCGTGCACGGCGGTGGCCGGGTAGGCACACAGCAGCGCTGCCGTCAGCAGGCTGGGGCGGTAGAAGGAAGTCATGAAGGGCTTTCGAGGGTGGAGGGGTCGTCGCGGGCTGCAGGCCCGCCGTGGCAGTGAGCTCAGGCGCTGCAACGATGGGCGGGTTGTAGGCGCCCTGGCGACGGGGGTCTGTGCGCTGACGAACGGGCCGCGCCCGGCAGGCCCGCCGGGCCGCGCCGGTGCTGCAGCCACAGCGCCAGCGCCAGCAGGCCGGCGAGCCACAGCGCCGCCGTGGCGGGCTCGGGCACGGCGGCGGCCAGCGGCAGCCCGGTGTCCTGCAGCATGGCCAGATTCAGCGGCGAGATCGTGTAGCGCGTGCCGCGGTAGAACACCAGGCCGTTCATCAGGTCGGGCAGCAGTTCGCTGCCGCTGCCGGGGGCCCAGTTGCCCAGGTGGGCGTAGTTGCCGGCGGTCAGCGGCACCGGACCGCCATACAGCGCCATCGCGGCCGCGCCCAGGAAGTACAGGCCGCCATCGGGCTGCCCCGGGTGCGCGCCCACCAGCATGTCGAAGGTGGAGGCCGCCGCACCGGCCGTGGCGGTGGCCACGTCGAGCCAGCCGTTGAAGCCGAGCGCGTGGCCCAGCTCGTGCTGCAGCACCGAGTAGGCATCGGTCTGCCCCGCGGGCACGGGCGTGTTGCGCAGCAGCGGCACGGGGTCGAACCACAGCTCGTGCTGCAGATAGCCGGCGGTGCCGAAGGTGATGTCGATGTCGGCTTCGGCGCCATTGGGGTCGAGGCCCGTCTGCAGTTCATAGGCCGCGCCCTGCGCATACACCCACTGCCCGTCCGTCCCCGGCCCGACCAGGTGCGACACCACGCTGGCGCCGCTGGCCGTGGCCTGGCCGTCGAAGCCGATGCGCAGCGTGAGCACCGGCGTCGCGCCCGGCGGCAGGAAGTGGCGCAGCCAGTCGGCCCCGGCGGCCAGCGCCACGCGCTCGATGTCGGCATGCCAGGCGCCATACACCGCGCCAGGGTCGTTGAAGATCACTTCGATGGCGCTGGCCGGCCCGGCACCGACACCGGCACCCTCACCGGCCAGGGCAGGGGCGGCCAGGCCCAGGCCCGCCCCCAGGCTGGCCAGGGTGGCTGCGGCCACGGGCAGCCAGGGGCAGGTGGGGTGAAGGTGCAGGTTCATGGCGTGTCTTCCAGGCGGCCCGGCGGATGCTCGGTGGTGCATGCTGGGCGTGTGTGCCGGGGCGGGTCTGTTCGACCGCGTACGCTGGACGGGGGACGGCCCGGCCTTGCCGCACCCGCGGCTTTGCTGCAGAGTGCGCGCGCGCCCGGGCACGCCCCAGGTCCACCCACCCCTCCCCAAGAGCCCCACCATGCCCACCGCCCAACCCAGCACTGCCGTTCCAGCCGCCACCAGCGCCCAGGCCTGGCTGGCCCGGGGCATGGCGGCCCACCAGCAAGGCCAGGCCGACGAAGCCCGCCAGGCCTACCAGGCGCTGCTGGCCATCGCGCCCGACCACCCCGACGGCCTGCACCTGCTGGGCATGCTGGAAGCGCAGTTCGGCGATGGCGATCAAGCCGTGACGCTGCTGTCGCGCGCGGTGGCGCAGAACCCGCTCGAGCCGATGTTCCACAACAACCTGGGCAACGCGCTGCTGCAGCTGGGCCGCGAAGACGAGGCCGACGCCTGCTACCAGCGTTCGCTCGCGCTCGACCCGAAGCGCTACGACGCACTGAACAACCGCGCGCTGCTGATGGCGCGGCGCCAGCGGCTGCGCGAGGCCGAAGCCGCCTTCCTGCAGCTGCTGGAGATCGCCCCCGGTTTTGTCGAGGCCCGGCAGAACCTGGCGCTGGTGTGCATGCGCCTGGGGCGCCCGCACGAAGCGCTGGCGCACTGCATGCGTGGCCTGGTCACGCAACCTGGCGCCCGCGGCCTGCGCGAGTTGCTGGCCCGCGCCTACATGCACTGCGAGATGCCCGACAAGGCGCTGGAGGTCTACCGCGCCTGGCTCGAACACGACCCCGACGACCCCGTGCCGCGCCACCACATCGGCGCCTTGGAAGGCGCGGTGCCCGAGCGCGCTTCCGATGCCTACATCGAAACCACTTTCGATTCCTTCGCCGGCAGTTTTGACCAGACCCTGGGACGGCTGGACTACCGCGCGCCGGCCGTGCTGGGCGCTGCGGTGCGCGCCCGCCTGGGCGAGCCCCAGCCGCGCTGGCGCGTGCTGGACGCCGGCTGCGGCACCGGCCTGTGCGGCGAGCATCTGGCGCCGCACGCGGCCCGGCTGGTGGGCGTGGACCTCTCGCGCGGCATGCTGGAACGCGCGGCCAAGCGGCCGCACTACCAGGCCCTGCACCAGCGCGAGTTGGTGGAGTTTTTGCGCGCGCACCCGCGCAGCTTCGACCTCATCGCCTCGGCCGACACGCTGATCTACTTCGGCGCCCTGCAAGACTTCGCGCAGGCGGCCCACGCGGCGTTGGACGGCGCGGGCTGGCTGGTCTTCACCGTCGAGGCCCATGACGAAGCCGAGGGCGCGCCCGAGTACCGCCTGCATGCCCACGGCCGCTATTCACACCGGCGCGACTACCTGCAACGCGTGCTGCTGGAAGCCGGCTTCGACGAAGTGCAGACCGAAGCCGAGTGGTGGCGCCACGAAATGCGCGAGCAGGTGCAGGGCTGGCTGGTGGCGGCGCGGCGCGGGCGGCTGCCCGCGGCCGATACCGCCACGACGGCCGCGGCGGGCTGAGCCGCGTGCAGGCCATGCTGCAGGTGGTGGCCGCGATGCCGCGGCCGGTTGAAGCCTGCCGCGTCTTCCACGGCCGCGGCGGCCTGCACCCGGGGCTGGAGGCCTTCACGCTGGACTGGTTCGCGCCGCTGTTCCTGCTGACCAGCTTTGGCCCCGCCACGGCCGAAGAGCTGGCCGCCGTGCACCAAGCCCTGACCACCCGCTGGGCCGAACTGGCCCCGGGCGAACCGCTGAACTGGGCCTACCAGTGCCGCCCGGGCGGCAGCGCCCCCGGCCGCACCGAAACGCGCTTGATGGCCGGCAGCGTGCCCGAGCCCCAGGTGGTGGAAGAACAGGGCCTGCGCTACCAGGTGCAGCTGCTGCGCGGCCAGAACCACGGACTCTTCCTGGACATGGCCGAGGGCCGGCGCTGGGTGCGCGCCTGGGCGCAGGCCCACCCCGGCGGCAAGGTGCTGAACCTCTTCGCCTACACCTGCGCCTTTTCGGTGGCGGCGCTGGCCGGCGGCGCGGCGCAGGTGGTGAACGTGGACATGAGCAGCGGCGCCCTGGCCACCGGCCAGCGCAACCACGCGCTGAACGGCCTGGGCGCCGGCGCCAGCTTCCTGGCCCACGACGTGTTCAGCTCCTGGGGCAAGCTCACGCGCGGCGGCCCCTACGCGCTGGTGGTGGCCGACCCGCCCAGCTACCAGAAAGGCAGCTTCGTGGCGACGAAAGACTACGCGCGCCTCGTGCGCCGCCTGCCGGCGCTGCTGGCGCCCGGCGGGCACGCGCTGCTTTGCCTGAACGCCCCCGAGCTGGGGCCGGGCTTCCTGCAGGAACTGCTGCAGACCGAAGCGCCAGATCTGGTGCTCGAAGGACGCCTGCCCAACCCGCCGGCCTTTGCCGACATTGCGCCCGAGCGCGCCTTGAAGGTGATGGTGGTGCGGGCGCCGGCCTAGCCCTCGGCTGAAGTGCCGACCGGGGCCGCGGCGCCCCCTTGGCGCGCCAGCGCCAGCAGCCAGGCCGCCACACGCTCGGCGGCCTCATTGCGGCCGCCGAAGGTTGCCGCACGCTGGCGCTGCGGCGCCTCGGGCCGCAGCAGCGCGGCCACGGCCGGGCCCACATCGCGAAAGCGGCGCACCGTCAGCGCCACGCCCGCTTCCACCGCCCAGCGTGCGTTGTGGCGCTCCTGCGCCAGCGTCCAGACGTTGTGCTCCAGCACCAGCGGCAGGCCCAGCGACAGCGCCTCGGCCATCACGCCCGGCCCGGGTTTGCCGATGAGGACATCGGCCGCAGCCAGGTGTTCGGCCACCTGCTCGGTGTAGCCCAGCACGGCCTTGGCATATGGCGTGGGCAGGGCCGACAGCTGCGCCGCCAACCCCGTGTTGCGCCCGCACAAGAAAATCACCTGCACGCCGCCCTGCAGCGTTGCCAAGGCCTGCGCGATGTCCAGCATGGCCGGCGAGCCATGCCCGCCCAGCATCACCGCCACCGTGGACGTGGCCGGTTGCAGGCCCAGGCGCTGGCGCACGGCGGGCCGCAGCGCTTCACGCTGCAGCGCCGCTTGGCGGAACTGCGGGCGTATCACCATGCCTTCATTCACCAGCAGCTGCGCCGCCGCCACGCCGCGCCGCTGTGCCTGGCGCGCCGCCGCTGCGGTGCCGCAGGCCAGCCACTGCCCGGGCCCGCTGATCCACGCGCCCGGCGCGGCTTCGACAAAATCGCTCATCACCGTGGCCAGCGGCACCTGGCCCTGCAGCGGCGCCAGGCTCTCGGTGAGCACCGCGTTCACCAGGGGCATCACCGAAACCACCAGGTCGGGCTGCTGCTGCTGCCAGTGCGCGGCCAGCCGCGCTGCGGCCTCGCGGCGTGCGAGGCGCACATTGACGGCCACCAACCCCGCCAGCGCAGGCCACAGCAGCCGGCCCCAGCGCGTGCCCAGCACCACCTCGTTGTAGAGCGTTTCGCCCGAGCGGCCGAAAAGGCGCGGGCACCACTCCAGATCGGCCGCGAATTCACGGTACAGGCTGTGCAGGCTGACGCTGACACCGGCCTCGGCCTGCAGCACCTCGCGCAGCGCCTGCGCGGTGGCGCGGTGGCCGCCGCCGGCCTCGGTGTAGACCAGGGCGATGTGCAGGGGCCGGCCGGAGGCCACGCGTGCGAGCCCTCAGATGAGGCCGGCGGAGAAGGCCGCCAGCCCCAGCACCGCGTGCAGCACGCACACCCCCACCAGGTTGCCGTGGCGCAAGTACATCGCCCCGAAGCCGATGCCCGAGACGAAAGTCACCACCACCGCCGCCAGGCCGTAGACCATGTGCGCCAGGCCGAAGAGCAAGGCCGCCAGCAGCACCGAGACCAGGCCGCGGCGGTCGTCCAGGAAACGCTGCAGGCTGCCCTGGATGACGCCCCGGCTCACGAACTCTTGCAGCACCACGTGCAGCGGGTAGGCCCACAGCGAGGCCTGCCACATCCAGCCACCGCCCGAAGGCGCGCGGAAATGCAGCACCAGCGCGATGGCCGCCACCCCGGCCACGCCCCAGGCCAGGCCTTCCAGCGCGGCGCGGCGGCCGCCGGCCCAGGTGAGGCCGAACTCGGCCAGCGGCCGGCCCGATTGCGCCACCAGCACCACCATGGGCAGCGCCATGGCCAGCAGCAGGCCCCAGTTCAGCAGGTCGGAATGCGGGTCCAGGCCCGGCCACAACGCCTGCACGCCCAGCGCGGCCACGATGGCGGTGGCCACCACGGCCACCGTGGCCACGAAGAGGCGGCCGAACTCGCGCCGCATCTGCAGTTCGGCCAGGCGCTGCGCCAGCGCATCGGCATGGCCCTGCGTCGAGCGGCGCAGCCGCGCGGCCACCACGTGCGCCAGCCGCGCATCGAGCGCCTGCGCCGCGGCCGCACCGGCCTCGCCCTGCTGCAACAGCGTGCTGCGTGCCAGGCACCAGGTGACCGTGGGTTCCAGCGCCACCACGGTGGTGGAGCGCGGCTCGCCGCCCAGGAAAGACAGGTCGCCCAGCACCTCGCCGGCCTTCATCTCGTTGACGACCAGGCTGCGAGGCCCGCCCTGGGCGCCCTGGCCGGCTTCAGCGCCCTCGGTGCGCTTGCACACCTCGGCCCGGCCCTGCGTGATGAAGAACAGCGAATCGCCCGCCTCGCCTTCGCGCACCAGCGCCTGGCCGGGCGCGAAGTGCTGCTGCACCAGGCACCGGGCCAGCACCGCGCGGGTGGTGTCGGGCAGCCCTTCGAAGAGCGCGAGGGCGGGGGGAGGAAGGGCTTCCGGGGGCACTGCGGGCGGGGTTTGAGCGGCCCCGCCACCGGGGCAGGCACGAGCGCGGCAGTTTAGGGCAGGCCGTGGCCAGCGAGACACGAAAACGCGGCGCAGCGCCCCTGCGCCGAGGGCCCGGCCTCAGCGCTTGCGCTGCACCAGCTTGACCACCTCCGACCACACATCGGCCAACCCCGCCTGCGGCAGGAAGTAGGCGTCAACCGCGCGCACGCCCTCGGTCGGAATCTTGACGACGAACTGCCCCTGGCGCAGTTTGCCCGGCACATAGTCCCAGTCGGGCTTCGCGGCAGTACCGCGGTTCAGGCGCACGACGACCTGCCCCTTGGCCGGCTTGCCGGTCTCAGCCTCGCTGACGGCGCCCGCAGCGCGGCCGTCGCCAGCCACGAAACGGTCGAAGCGCACCGTCTTGCCCGTCACCACCTGCATCTGCACGCCGCCTAGCAGGTCCACCTTGTGTCGTGGCGAATCGAAAGGGTCTTCGATCCAGGCGACGCACCCCACCTCGTTGGGGCGGCGCAGCGCTTCCTTGACGACGCCGATGCGCTCCTTCGCGATCGAGCCGTTGTTCAAGTTGTCGGGCGCAAACTCGAACATCATCGCCACCTTGCGCGTCTCGCCGGGGTCGAGCATGAGCCACCGGTGGGCGATGTAGGTGCGGTAAGCCGGGTTGGTATGGCCGGGGCGCAAGAAGACGCGGGCGCGCGCTGGGTAGGGGTTGCCGACTTCGATCTCGGTCCACTCGCGCGAGGGCGTGGAGGTGGCCGAGATGAAACGGTCGTAGTTGCTCTGCGCCACGTTGTTGAACTCCGTCAGCTCCACGACCGGCGTGGCCGGCGGCGCGGCGGGCGTCTGGTACAGCGGGATGCGCACCACGACGCAGTAATGCCCGTCGGAGGGCGGCACCCAATTGGCCGTGAACTCGACCGTGGTGTTGGCAGCAACGTCGCGCACATCGGTGCCGATGAAGGCCTCGGGCGTGCCGCCCACGTTGTAGTTCTTGACATAGAAATTCACGCGCACCTGCGGCGCATCCAGCTGCCCGCCGTTGCGCACCTTGGCGACCACCTGGTTGCTGTTGCCCACCCAGGGCACGTTGAACCATGAAGCATCCATCGCGTTGCGGGCATTGCGCACCTCGATGTCGGGGCTTTGCCAGGGCCGGTCGGGCGAGGCCGGCCAGGGCCTTATCGACGGGTCAGGCTTGCCGATGACGCCATAGCGGATGCGCAGCTCGGCGCGATCGGCGTGGATGGCCTGCACGTCAACGCGGAAGTCGGAGGGGAAGGTCGGGTCCGTGTAGTCGGTCTCGCGGTAGTCCTCGCCCGCCGACAGCGCTTCGCCATGCGGCGTGCTGTCAGGCGGCAGCAACAGGATGGCGGGGCGCGCGAACGGCGCGATGTAGGGCGGCGAGATCACGTCGGTGCCCAGCACCACGCCGTCTTCGGGCAGCGCGCGGTCGCCGATCTGCGCCGCTTGACCGCGGCGGAACTCGAAGTAGTAGTTCCAGCCGTCGGCGATGCGCACCTCGACCGCGCTCGAGCGCCCCATCGGCGGTGCGCCCGCCTCAATGGCATGCAAGGTGACGTTGGTGTCTACGTTGCCGGCCAGCGCCCTGAAGTCGAAACTGCGTATCCAGGCGGCATCCACCCAGCCCAGCATCGCCTTGTGCGCCACCGACAGGTGCGGCAGCGGGTCGTCCCAGTGCATCAGCTCCCACGAGCCCGGGTTGCGCCCAGCCACCGTGGGCGAGTACTGGTCGCCCAGGCCCAGGTTGTGGCCCAGCTCGTGCGAGAAGGTGTCGTAGATCTCGCGGTCGCCCGCCACGCCCCATTCGTTGGGCATGGAAATGATGGCCAGCGACCGGTTGCCTTCGGCCGTCGTGTAGGTGCCGCCCCAGGCGTAGGGCCAGGCGCGCCGCACCGGCGGGCCGTCCACCTGCTGCATCACCATCGCCACGGTGTCGAACTGGGTGAAGTCCACCGCGCCGTCGGCGGCGGTGATGGCGGCCTGGTCGTAGCCGCCCAGCGGCGCGCCGTCGTCGTTGAGGTAATTGCTGAAGGCGCCGGGCAGGTTGAACGGGCCGAAGACCTGGGCGCTGATGTCGAAGCGGTTGAGCGACATCTCCTGGAACAGCAGGCGCACGCTGCGCGTGACGCCGCCATCGACGGCCCCGTTGAAGACCTCGTTGATCCAGCGGTCGCGGTGGCCTTGCAGCGTGGCGGCGTCGGTCGTGTAGCGCTGGTCTGTCGAGTCCACCAGGATGATGGCGATGCGGCGCGTGCCGGTTGCCGGCATCACGTTCACGTTCTGCGGCCCGGCCGGCCCGCCGCCCCAGGCAGCGCCGGCGGCATAGGGCGGCGCCGTGTCGCCGGTGAACCAGAAACTGGGGCCGGCGTCGTCATCGCGCCATAGCGCATTCACCTCGAAGCTGGCCGAGCCCAGCAACAGGCCGGTGGTGGCCTGCCGCGCCTCTAGCGTGAACCAGCCCGGATGCGCGCCCACCAGCAGCATCAGGTGCGGCCGTTTCGGGTTGAAGGTGCGGTCGCGCGAGGGCGAGATCAACCCGCCCTTGATGCCCTCTGCGATAGAAAAACGTACATCGTCCCAGCGCAGCCGCGGCGCCAACGTGACCGGAATGCGATGCCACGAGCCCACGAAACGCGGGCCGCGCGGCATCTTGAATTGCACCTTGGCGCGGGGGGGCCGAGGCTTCTGGGGCTTGATCAGCTTTGTGGGCTTGGTGGGCTTGGTGAGCTTGACCGACTCTTTCGAAAGGCGGGTGACCATGAACACGTCTCCTGCGCCAGCCTGCCCAGCGCGGCCACGAGCTTCGGCCGATGACGGCAGCCCATCAATCCCAATGTTGCCGGCTCGGTGGGGCCTAGGGGGGAGGGCCGGCGCCGATGCGCCGTCAAGCCGCCATTCTGGTGACCGGCGCCACGGGCTTTGACGGCTAGGCGTTGGTGGCCGAACTCCGCGGGGAGAAGCGCCTACCGCGGGCGCTGGCGTGAACGTGCGTTATCAGTGGACGCAGGTGAGCGGCACACCGCTCACGATCTCTCGTCCCGGCGAGCGTGTCGCCGTGCTCGCCCTGGGCGCCGGAGCACGTGGCGTCGGCTCTGCCACCGTGAGGCTCACCGTGCGGACAGACGGCACAGACCAGGCCGAAAGCGCCGACTTCGTGCTGCGAACGGTGGCAGACACCTCCGGCGCCTGGATCAGCCGGCTGCGCCTTCCCATGAACCTGGAAGATTGGTTTTCCTTCCCGAAGGAATTCTGGAGCGGCCCGGAGGTCGGCGTGTTGAGCGCAACCCAGCCGGCGGACCGCCTCCGTCTCAACTACGTGGAAGCCGCCGACCCGGCGCACCCCAACGGCAACTGGAGCCTCGATCTGCGAAGCGCCGACGGTCAGCCGCTGAAAGCGGGCACCTATGCCAACGTCTACAGCAGCTGGTGGTTCCAGCGCCCACCCGGCGTGCCGACGCTGGACCTGGTGAGCGGCGCCGTGCAACCGTCGTCTGTACAAGGGCAGTTCATGATCCACGAACTGGTTGCGGACGACGCAGGCCGTATCACCAAGCTGGCGCTGGATTTCACCTCGCCGCAAGGCAGCGGCCCGGTGCAGGCGAGTGGCTCGGTACGCATCAACAGCACCGTGGCTCTGCCCCCATGAGGCCAGCCGTCTGTTGGCGTCGCAGGCCGAACTGGCGCTGACCGCCATCAAGCAGCTATTGACCGCGCCCTCTCCTCAGCGCGCCCCTGCGCGGCGAGCAAAGGGTCACTGCTGCTTGCGTGGCAGCATCCCCAAGCCCTAAGCCATGGCGGTGGGCACCGACTCCTCAGCCAGAGACGCCATGTCGATGACGTAGCGGAAGCGAACTTCACCTTGCTCGATGCGTGTGTAGGCTTCGTTCAGGTCCTGGATGCGCAGCATCTCGATGTCCGGCCCGATGCCATGCTGGGCGCAGAAGTCGATCACCTCCTGGGTCTCGGCGATGCTTCCGATCAGCGAGCCCGAGACGCTTCGGCGGTGAAAGGCGACTTGCTGGTTGTTCACGGGCTCCATGACCTCCAGCGCACCCACCACCACCAGCGTGCAGTCGCGCTTCAGCAAGGGCAGGTAGGGGTTCAGGTCGTGCCGCTGCGGCACCGTGGACAACACGAAGTCGAAGCTGGATGCGTGGGCCTGCAAGGCCTTTGCATTGCCCTCCAGCACGGCGTTGACGCCCAGCTTCTTCGCTTCCGCGAGCTTGGCCTCGGTGCTGGTGAACACGACCACCTTCGCGCCCATGGCCCGTGCCAGCTTGATGGCCATGTGGCCCAGCCCACCGAACCCGATGATGCCGACCTTGTGGCCCGCCTGGACCCCCCAGTGCTTCATGGGTGAGTAGGTGGTGACGCCCGCGCACAGGATGGGCGCTGCGACCTCGGGCTTCAGCGCGGCGGGAATCCTGATCAGGAAGTCGTCCCTCACTACGAGCACGTCGGAGTAGCCGCCGTAGGTGTTGTCGCGTCCGTAGGCGTTGAGGCCGCCTGGCGCCAGCTTGGCGGGCACCATGGGCCCGTTGTAGGTGGCCAGCCAGCTGTTCGGACCTTCGCAGTAATTCTGCAGGCCCAGCTTGCACGGCTCGCAGTGACGGCAGCTGTCGATCATGCACCCCACGCCCACGATGTCACCCACCGCGTGCGTCGTCACACCGGCGCCGATGTGCGTCACGCGGCCTACCACCTCGTGCCCCGGCACGCACGGGTACACGGTGTTCAGCCACTCGTTCTTGGCCTGGTGGATGTCGGAGTGGCAGACGCCGCAGAACAGCACCTGAATCTGCACGTCACTCTCGCGGGGCTCGCTGCGTTCGAAGGCGAAGGCGCGCAGGCGGCTTTGCGGGCCATGGGCGGCATAGCCGCGGGCTGAAATCATCAGAGTTCCTTTCGGGAAAGCGAAGGCGCTCACGGCGCTTGGACCAAATGCTCGCCATCAGTAATGCGGCGGAGGCGGGAAAGCAAACGCGGGGATTCAGCCGTTGTCAGGCGCGAGGGTCATCCGCGGCAGGTGGCTCGTGGTGGGCCTTGGCTGCGGCCGAGCGATGGTGTTCCTTGCGGGCGATCTTCGCCCGGCGGTACTGCCAGATTCCGAAGGCGATAGCCAGGATGAAAGTGACCGAGAAAAGAACAGGGGTGATGGCAAATTCCATGGCGAATCCTGAGTTGATGAAAGGGCACGTTCGAACGTGGGCGCCGTGCGATGGCCCGGCTCAGCGCACCAATGCGCCAGCCTCGCGTTCTGGATGACGGTGCCTGCCCAGCGCGGTGATGAAGTCGGCCGCGGCACCCTCGGCTTGGGCGGGTGTGCCGAGAAGGATGCCGGGGTCGGGCTCACCGTTCGGCAGCGACCGCACGGCGCCCGCCCGCTCGAGCAGCGCGCCCGAGGCGCCGATGGCGAGCAAGGTCTTGCCATGCCGGAACTGAGCGGCGATGAAGTCCATCACTTCCACACAGCCGCCGAGTGTCTTCACGCCGGCAGCGCCGTCGGGCAGGACGACGCCGTCGAAGAGCACAGGCGCCGAGTTCTCCAACGTGCCGGTGGCCTGGAAGGGTTCACCCTTGGCGGGCTTCACCATACCCAGGCGGGGTGCGATGAGGTGCACCGTGGCACCCGCCGCCCGCAGCGCCGCTTGAACGGCTGCGGTCGATGGGCCGTCCACGCCATCGGCCACCAGGATGGCAACGCTGCGTGAACGAATGCCCCCGTCGCCCGGCAGCGCCATCAAGGACAGGGCCGCCGACGTGGCGACTTCTGGCTTGGCGGGACGTGCCAGCACCTTGGGTATGGCCGGGGGGACTTCGATACCCAGCCCCGCCGCCACGGCCGCTGCCAGTTCGGCAGAGACATTGACCAGCGACGACACCATGCGTTCCCGGATCGCCGGCACCGTCAGCTTGCTCAGCTCGAAGCGGAAGCCGCCTGCTATGTGCGCCTTCTCGACCGGGGTCTGGCTGTCGTAGAACAAGCTGGCCTGCGTGTAATGGTCGGCGAACTTCTCCGGCTTGCCACGCAGCTTCTCACCTTCCACCGGCTGCGGGAACGAGACGAATCCGGCTGCGCCCGCCTGGAAGGGGCAGCCCCCGCCCAGCGAGTTGGGTTCGTAGGCGACACGGCCCCGTGGAATGGCCTGCCGATGCAGGCCGTCGCGCTGGTTGTTGTGCACCGGGGCCAAGGGCGCGTTGATCGGAATTTCGTGGAAGTTGGCGCCGCCCAGCCGCGTGATCTGCGTGTCGAGGTAGGAGTGGATGCGGCCGGCCAGCAAGGGGTCGTTGCTGAAGTCGATGCCCGGAACGACATGGGCGGTGCAGAAAGCCACCTGCTCGGTCTCGGCAAAGAAGTTGTCCGGGTTGCGGTTGAGCACCATGCGGCCCACCGGCGTCACCGGCACCAGCTCTTCGGGGATCAGCTTGGTGGCGTCGAGCACGTCGAAGCTGAAGCCTTCGGCCTGGGCCTCGGTGAAGACCTGCAGCCCCAGTTCCCACTCGGGGTACTCGCCTGACTCGATGGCTTCCCACAGATCGCGCCGGTGGAAGTCTGGGTCCGCGCCGGAGATCTTCACGGCCTCGTCCCACACCAGGGAATGCGTGCCGAGCTTGGGCTTCCAGTGAAACTTGACGAAGTGCGACTCGCCCTTTGCGTTGACAAGCCGGTAGGTGTGCACCCCGAAGCCTTGCATCATGCGCAAGCTGCGCGGAATGCCGCGGTCGGACATCACCCACATCAGCGTGTGCGTGCTTTCGGGCATCAGCGAGACGAAGTCCCAGAAGGTGTCGTGCGCCGAAGCCGCCTGCGGCATGCCGTTGTGGGGTTCGGGCTTGACCGCATGCACGAGGTCGGGGAACTTCATCGCATCCTGGACGAAGAACACCGGGATGTTGTTGCCCACGAGGTCCCAGTTGCCTTCATCGGTGTAGAACTTGACGGCGAAGCCGCGGATGTCGCGCGCCGTGTCCGACGAGCCGCGTTCACCGGCCACCGTGGAGAAGCGGGTGAACACCGGCGTGATCTTTCCGGCCGCCTGGAAAGGCGCAGCGCGCGTCAACTCGGTCAGCGGCGCGTAGGCCTCGAAGTAGCCGTGGGCCGCCGACCCGCGGGCGTGCACGATGCGCTCGGGAATGCGTTCGTGGTCGAAGTGGGTGATCTTCTCGCGCAGGATGAAGTCTTCCAGCAGCGCAGGCCCGCGCAGCCCCGCCTTGAGCGAGCTCTGGTTGTCGCCGATGGCCACGCCGTGGTTCGTGGTCAGCGCCTGGCCGGAGCCGTTTGCACGCACGCGGTCGAGCGCATCCGCCTTGGGCGACGCGTTCACTTCGCTCAGCGTGCTGGCCATCGCGGTAGGCGTAGGGCTGGGCGTGCGGGCGCCACGTGGCGGTGCGATGGCGTTGTCGCGGCCGAATTCCAGCGCCTTGCCGACGTTGTTGGGCATCGCCGCTGCCAGCGCCTGCGCCGCGGCCAACTGCTCCGCCCTCGGCGCAGTTTCGTGGAGCTTCTTGGTGGCACCCTTGCGCGAAGGACTCGTCTTCATCGGGGACCTCGGGGCGCCGGGCCGATGCAGCTCCGCGCATGCCACGCCCAAGGCTGGGCCTGCGGCGAACTCGGCGGTGAGCTGCCGCGCCGGGCAGCCCAGGCGTTGGACATGTCGGGCTCGAGGTCGCGTCCGTCGCGATCATCACGGACGCCCTTGTGCGGCGAAGAGGTCTTGTTGATGGTCATGTCGAGTCCTTGGAAAGAGGGGTGCGCGGGATGTGCATTCCACGCACGGTGAGTACGATCAAGCTGAAAAACAGGTTGGAAATGCGCAGGAGCAGCAAGATCAGTGACAGCACAGATCTGGGCACCCGGCTGCGCTTGGCCTGGTCAATGGCTGCACCGTAGAGGCCCCAGGACAGGAGGTCTGTGCCCTGCCGCACGCGGGTGCGTGCACTTCATGGTCGATCGGGGTTCGGCATCCGCCCTCGCCATGAAGTCGTGCGATTGAAAGCTCGCCATGCTGCCGCCGACGGCCGCTCTTGAGACAGCCGAGCGTCGGCGATGGGTCAGGGAGGTGCACCGGTGATCCGCCTTGTGCACGTGCAAGGGGCCGGTTTCGAGCCGGCAGCGAAAATCAACGCATGCCCTCATTCATCGCCCCGCGTCGTCCTCTCTTCCGTCCGCTCGGCGGGGCGAGGATGGCGCAAGACCTCTACGCTGCGCCCGCATGAGTCAAGGCGGCAGGTACCGCCACCATGTCTACGTGGTGGAGTTGTCGGACCAGGTTTGGAACGAGCCGTCGTTCCGGAAGGCCAACCCGGACTACCAACTCAGCAAGCCCCTGGTCTACGTCGGCATGACGGGCTTGGATCCTGACCTGCGCTTCGACCGGCACAAGGCCGGGGTGCAGGCCAACCGGTTCGTGCGGGCGTACGGCCTGCGACTGCTGCCGCAGTTGTACGAGGTCTACAACCCGATGCCCTACGAGGCAGCCCGCGAGATGGAAGTTGAGCTGGCCATCGGCCTGCGCGAGGCCGGGTATGGGGTCTGGCAGGCGTGAGTAACGTCATCGCTCATGCTGGCCCTGCAGGCTGACGGTGGAAACCGATCTTGCAGCGTGAAGCGTCATTCGGCGAGTCATTAGGCGAGTCATTCGGCGCGATGGTCCCGAACGGCCGGTGCTGCGGCATGGGTGACGGGGCCCGCCAGCGGCATCTGGAGCGGAATGGACACGAGCGCCAGGCCTGCACATCCTTTGTCTAGGTAACTGATCCCGGGCGCCTGCCGTTTCGTCGCATGCGACGGGTGGCCGCAGGGTCTGCTCAGGAGACTGCGCGCTTTGCGGTCCCCACACACCTATGAACGCTCCAACTCTCTGGCCCGCGCTGACGCGCCGCATCGGCCTGTTGCTGCTGCTGTGCTGTCTGCAGCTTGGCGCCCCCGTGTGCGCGGCAGGGCTTGCTCAGCCGCACACGCACGCCGGCGAAAGCGGCGTGCGCGCGCCGCTGCACATTGCACCGGTCGACGATGCCTGGCGGGCGGCGCTGCCGCGCGATGCCCAGCTGGCCACGCAGGCCTATCTCGACCGCCTGCCCAAAGAAGCAGTGACACGATCCAACGACTACGACGAGGGCGGCTACTGGCTGCAGCTCTGGGAGTTCCTGCTCGGCCTGGCCATCGCCGCGCTGATGCTGCACGGCGGCCGTTCGGCCCGCGTTCGCGATTGGGCGCAGCGCGTCGGTCGCCGTGCCCTGCTGCGCGACGGCCTGTACGGCGCCGTCTACGGCCTGGCAGCCGGGCTGCTGCTGCTGCCGCTGAACTTCTACCGGCAGTACTGGCGTGAACACAGCTATGGCATGTCCACGCAGACCGCCCTTGACTGGTGGGGCGACTGGGCCCTGACCCTGGGCGTCGAGGTGGTGGGCACGGCGGTGACGGTGGCCCTGCTGTACGCCGTGTTCCGCCGAGCCGGCGAGCGCTGGTGGCTCTGGGGAGCCGCCGCCTGCTCCGCATTGCTGGCGTTGATGCTGCTCGTCAGCCCGGTCCTCATCGACCCGCTGTTCAACACCTACAAGCCGCTGGCGCACGGCCCGGTGCGCGACGCCGTGCTGGCCATGGCGCACTCCAATGGCGTGCCGGCTGATGATGTCTACGTCTTCGACGCCTCGAGCCAGACCAAGCGCATCAGCGCGAATGTGAGCGGCCTGGGCGCCACGGCGGCGGTTCGGCTCAATGACAACCTGCTCAACCGCACGTCTCTGCCCGAGATCCGTGCCGTGATGGCCCACGAACTGGGCCACTACGTGCTCAACCACGCGCCGAAGATGCTGATGCAGTTCGGGCTGCTTATCCTGTTCGGATTGCTGTTCTGCCAATGGGGGATGCGCCAGCTGTTTGCGCGCCATGGGCACCACTGGGGCACGCAGGCCGTGGCCGATGTGGCCAGCCTGCCGCTGCTGACCGTCGTGTTCTCGGTTTTCATGCTGGCGGCCACACCGGTGTTCAACAGCATCATCCGCATCCAGGAGATCGAGGCCGACCGCTTCGGCCTGAATCTGGCCCGCGATCCACACGGCTTTGCCGAGGTGATGCTGAAACTTTCGGACTACCGCAAACCTGACCCGGGGCGCGTGGAGGAGGTGGTCTTCTTCCATCACCCGAGCGCCCGGCATCGCATTCACGATGCGATGCGCTGGAGGGAGGCGATGGGGACCCCCTAGCGCGAGCGGGCCGGCGGACCTTGTTGACCTGCATGCGGATGTTCTGCAGCAGGAAGGCGTCATCAGGCGCCCCCGCGCCGAACCGCTCGATCAGCGAAGCCCGCACCTGCGGCCGAGTGGACACCGACATCCAGGCCATCAGCGCGACGCGCCGGGCGGTCAGGCGCGTGGACCGCTCCTGAATGCCGGGGACAACCTGGCCCTGAGCGGCGTCGAACTTGATCTGGAACCTGGCGGGCGGCTCCTGCGATCTGACACCAGCGCTCCGGCCTGCCGGCCGTTGCGCTGCATCGATCCCCGCAGTGGGCCGGGGGTTGTCGATAACGGAGGCACGGCACGGAGACGTGCACATTCACCGCCGCCCATTCAGCGATCGCCGCGAGCGACGAAGGGCATCCCAGACCTCATTCCCTTCCTTGACCTCAGTGCCTCGAACACGGTGGCACGCGATTGACCCGCAGACCAGAAAAGTCTCGTTGATGACATTTATGATCCGGGCCGTTTCAGCCGGTCGGAGCCCCGAGATGGCGGTAGGTCTGAGGTGGTGGGTCTGCTTGCTGGCTGGCTGGTTGCTGGCGGCGACGGCGCCTGCCGCCACGCCGGAGTTCACGGCCGAGGAACGCGCCTGGATCCGCGACCACCCCGTGGTGCGCGTGGCGGTGCATGAGGTGCAGATTCCGCCGCTGCAGGTGCTCAGGCCCGATGGGCGGCTGGACGGCATCGTCGGCGAGTACCTCGCATTGATCGAAAGGCACACAGGCTTGCGCATGGAGCCGGTGCCTGCGCCCACGCTGGCGCGCCGCGATGCCGACTTCCGCGAGGGCCGCGCCGACCTGCTGCCGCTGGTACTGGCCGGCGACCCGGTGGCTACCGAGGCGCTGTCGACCGAGGCCTTCTTCAAGGCCACGCCCGTCTTCGTGACGCGGCGCGAGACGGCCGACTTCTCGCCCACCGGCAACCTGGGCGGCCTGCGTGTGGCGTTGATGCCGGGCGGCGCTTTCGAGATCTATCTCCGCCAGCGCTTCCCCTACGCGAATTACGTGCTCGTCGACACCCCGTCGGACGAACTTCTCGCCGTGTCCGAAGGCCGTGCCGACGTACGCGTGGGGCAGCTGCCGACGACCGTCTTCACGATCGAGTCGAGGCTGCTGGCCAACCTGACGGTACGCGCCTTTGCCGAAGGCGCGCCGGCCTCTTACACGATGGGCGTGCGGCCCTCGTTGCCGATGCTGCATGGCATCGTGCGCAAGGCCCTGGCGGCGGTCGACGAGGCCGAGCACGCGGCCATCGTCGAGAAATGGGTGCCGGTGCGGCATTTCCTCGGCCTGGACGCGCGCGGCGTGCTGCTCAACGAGGCCGAGCGCGCCTGGCTGCGCGCCAACCCGCGCATCCGCGTCGCCTACGACCGCAGCTTCGCGCCCTACTCGCTGGAAGACAACCGCAAGATGCAGGGCCTGGGCCCCGACCTGTTGCACGAGGTGGCCCGGCGGCTGGGGCTGGAGATCGTCGAAGAGCGCCCGGGCACCTGGGCCGAGACCTATGCCGCCGCGCTGGACGGCCGTGCCGACGTGCTGGTGGCGGCAGGCCGCAACGAGGAGCGGCGCGAGAAGTTGCACTTCATCGGCCCGTGGAACCGCAGCCCCACGGCGCTGGTGACGCGGCGCGAGAACGGCGGGCCGCTGGAGCTGGGCATGCTGGGCGAAGGGCTGCTGGCATTGCAGGAAAGCCACTTTCTGCTGCCCTACCTGACACGCAAGTACCCCGGTGTGCGCTTGCTGCGCACACCCACGCTCGAAGACGCGCTGGCCGCCGTGCACGACGGGCGCGCCACCGCCGCGCTCGGCAACCTGAACGTGGTGTCCAAGCTCGTGCAGCGGCACCACGCGGGCGTGCTCACCGTCAGCGGCACGGTGCCCGACGGCGACAGCGAGCTCTTCTTCGCGGTGCCGAAGAGCCAGCCCGAACTGGCGGTGGTGCTGACCAAGGGCATGGAATCGCTCTCGGCCGCCGAGCGCAGCGCGCTGCAGCAGCGCTGGCTGGCCGTGTCCTACACGCCGGGCTGGCGCTGGCAAGAGGTGCTGTCGGTGTTCGGCCCGGCGCTGCTGGCGGCGCTGGCGGCCGCCTTCGTCATCCATCGCAACAACCGCCGCCTGCAACGCGAGGTGGCGCAACGCCGCGAGGCCGAGACGCAGCTCGAACAGTCGCTGCAGCGCGAGCACGCGGGCTCGGTGTCGAAGAGCCAGTTCATCGCCTCGCTCAGCCACGAGATCCGCAACCCGCTGGGCGCCATGCTCGCTGGCGCCGGCCTGCTGGCGCAACGCACCAGCGACGACCAGCAGCGCCAGCTGCTCGCTGCGATGCAGCAGTCGGGCGACGGCCTGCTGGAGCTGCTGTCGCGCACGCTGGACTTCAGCAAGGCCGAAAGCGGCATGCTCACGAGCCGCCCCGAGTGGGTGGAGCCGCGCGATTGGCTGCGCAAGCTCTGCCAGGCCTTCGAGGCCCCGGCCGCGGCCAAGGGGCTGGCGCTGCACGCCACCATCGAAGGGCCTGTGGCGCTGGAAGCCCACTTCGACCCCGTGCGCCTGGGCCAGGTGCTGGGCAACCTGCTGTCCAACGCCGTGAAGTTCACCGATAAAGGCGGCGTGGAGGTGCTGCTGGTGCTGGACGCTGCGGCCGGCGAGCTGCGCTTTGCGGTGCAGGACACCGGCCCTGGCTTCGGGCCCGAAGAACAAGCGCGGCTCTTCGTGCCGTATTCGCAACTGTCCGCAGCGAGCGGCGCCCACCCCGGCGGCACGGGTCTCGGGCTGGCGCTTTGCAAGCAGATCATCGAGCACCTGGGCGGGCGCATCGGCGCCCGCAGCGAGCAAGGTCGCGGCAGCCGCTTCGAAGTGGCGCTGCCGGTGGCGTGGCGCACGCCCGACCCACAGGCACCACCGCATGCCGCGCCTGCGATGCCGGCCGACTGGCGCGCCCATCCCGTGCTGCTGGTCGACGACGACCCCGTCGTCCTGATGCTGCTGCACGAGCAGTTCCGTGCACTCGGCATCGCGGCGCAGACCGCTGGCGGTGGCGATGAAGCGCTGGCGCACTGGGAGGCGAGCCCGGGCCGTGTGCTCGTCACCGACTGCCACATGCCCGGCATGGACGGTTTCGAACTCGCACGGCGCATCCGCCAGCGCCCGGCGCCGCCCGCGGTGCGGCCGTGGATCATCACGACGACGGGCAGCACCGAGGCCGACGAGCATGCCCGCGCCCGCGCCTCCGGCGCCGACGAAGTGCTCGTCAAGCCGCTGTCGCTGCAGGTCTGGGCGGAGGTCTTCGCCAAGGACAGGACTTTCGAACGCTCCCATCCCTCTCCGTAACGCCCCGAACACGCTCCTTCTCCCCTGACCTGCCCGACCCGCCCACCCGCTTGGCCGGCACCGGGCCCCGGCTGACCTACCATGTCGCCCGACATGAGCGCCCCACCCTCCCCCGCCAAGCCTCTGCAAGGCGACCTCTCCGCCCACACGCCCATGATGCAGCAGTACCTGGGCATCAAGGCCGACTTCCCCGACACGCTCGTGTTCTATCGCATGGGAGATTTCTACGAGCTGTTCTGGGACGACGCGCGCAAGGCCAACCGGCTGCTCGACATCACGCTCACCACGCGCGGCCAGAGCGCGGGCGAGCCGGTGGTGATGGCCGGCGTGCCGGTGCACAGCGTGGAAAGCTACCTCGCGCGCCTGATCAAGCTGGGCGAGGCCGTGGCCGTGGCCGAGCAGGTGGGGGATGTCGCCACGTCCAAGGGTCCGGTAGAGCGCAAGGTGGTGCGCGTGGTGACGCCGGGCACCGTCACCGACACCGAGCTGATGGCCGAGCGTGCCGACACGCTGCTCCTGGCCGTGCACCTGCAGCGCAACACCTGGGGCCTGGCCTGGCTGGGCCTGGCCAGCGGCAGCCTGGGCCTCACACAGTGCAGCGAAGGTGAACTGCCCGGCTGGCTGGCCCGCCTGGCGCCGGCCGAGCTGCTGCACGACGGCCAGCCTCTGCCCGCGGTGCTGCAGGCCGTGCGCGCCGCGCGCACCGCGCGCCCGGCCTGGCAGTTCGACAGCGCCCTGGGCGAGCGCAAGCTGCGTGAACAGCTGCAGGTGGCCTCGCTGCAGGGCTTCCAGGCGCAAGACCTGCCGGTGGCGCACGCCGCCGCCGCGGCGCTGCTGAGCTATGCGGAACACACGCAAGGCCAGGCCCTGGCCCACGTGCGCACGCTGCAGGTGGAACGCAGCGGTGAGCTGCTGGAGCTGCCGCCCGCCACCCACCGCAACCTGGAACTGGTGCAGACGCTGCGCGGCGAAGACCAACCCACGCTCTTGAGCGTGCTGGACAGCTGCCGCACCGGCATGGGCAGCCGCTTGCTGCGCCACTGGCTCACCCACCCCATGCGCGACCGCGCCCCGGCACGTGAACGCCACGACGCCATCGCCCGCTTCATCGAAGCCGGTTTCGAGCCGCTGCGCGAAGCGCTGCGCGGGGTGAGCGATGTCGAACGCATCACCGCGCGCACCGCGCTGCGCCAGGTGCGCCCGCGTGAACTGGCCGGCCTGCGCAGCACGCTGGCAGTGCTGCCCGCGCTGCAGGCGGTGGCGCCCACGGGCACGCCGCTGCTGGCGCGCCTGCACACCGCGCTGCAGCCCGGCGACGCGCTGCCCGAGGTGCTGAGCGCCATTGCCGAAGAGCCGGCCGTGCTGCTGCGCGACGGCGGCGTCATCGCCGCGGGCGTGGACGCCGAGCTCGACGAGCTGCGCGGCATCAACCAGCACTGCGACGCCTTCCTGCTCGACCTGGAAGCGCGGGAACGCGCGCGCACCGGCATTCCCAACCTGCGTGTGCAGTTCAACAAGGTGCACGGCTTCTACATCGAGGTGACGGGCTCGCATCTGGACAAGGTGCCGCTGGATTACCAGCGCCGGCAGACGCTGAAGAACGCCGAGCGTTTCATCACGCCCGAGCTGAAGGCTTTCGAGGACAAGGCGCTCAGCGCGCAGGAACGTGCACTGGCGCGCGAGAAGTGGCTGTACGAGCAGGTGCTCGATGCGCTGCAGGCCCACCTGCCCACGCTGCAGGCGCTGGCGCGCGCGCTGGCCAGCCTGGACACGCTGGCCGCGCTGGCCGAACGCGCCGCCACCTTGGGCTGGTGCCGGCCCGAGTTCGTGCCCTACCCCTGCATCGACATCGAGGCCGGCCGCCACCCGGTGGTGGAAGCGCGGCTGGCCGAAACCGGCGCCGGCCCCTTCATCGCCAACCACTGCCGCATGGACGCCAAGACGCGCATGCTCGTCATCACCGGCCCCAACATGGGCGGCAAGAGCACCTTCATGCGCCAGGTGGCGCTGGTGGTGCTGCTGGCGGCCATGGGCAGCTATGTGCCGGCCGCGGCCTGCCGGCTGGGGCCCATCGATGCCATCCACACGCGCATCGGCGCCGCCGACGACCTGGCCAATGCGCAGAGCACCTTCATGCTGGAGATGACGGAAGCCGCCGCCATCGTGCACACCGCCACCGAGCAGAGCCTGGTGCTGATGGACGAGATCGGCCGCGGCACCAGCACCTTCGACGGCCTGGCGCTGGCCGGCGCCATTGCCACGCAGCTGCACGAGCGCAACCGCGCCTTCACGCTGTTCGCCACGCACTACTTCGAGCTGACCGAGTTCCCCGCGAAGCACGAGCGCGCGGTGAACCTGCACGTGGGCGCGGTGGAGAGCGGGCACGACATCGTGTTCCTGCACCAGATCGAACCCGGCCCGGCCAGCCGCAGCTACGGCGTGCAGGTGGCACGCCTGGCCGGCATGCCGCCGGCGCTGGTGCGCCAGGCCCGCGCCACGCTGGAAGCGCTGGAAGCCAAGGCCGCCGCGGGCCAGGCCCAGGTGGACCTGTTTGCATCGCCCCCTGCGGCCGCGGCCCCCGAGCCCAGCGCGGTGGAACGGGCGCTGGCCGCGCTGGACCCTGATAGCCTCAGCCCCCGTGAAGCGCTGCAGGCGCTGTACCGCCTGAAGCAGCTGCAGCCGCTGCACAGCCCTGAACGCCTCGAAAGCCCAGAAAGCCCACCATGACCTACTGCGTCGGCATCCGCCTCAACGCCGGCCTCGTGTTCCTGAGCGACAGCCGCACCAACGCCGGCCTGGACGCCATCAGCACCTTCCGCAAGATGATGATCTACGAGCAGCCGGGCGAGCGCTTCATGGTCATGCTGAGCGCCGGCAACCTCAGCATCAGCCAGAGCGTGCGTGAACTGCTGCAGGTGGAGAAGCTCGACAACGGCACCGAAGAAGGCCTGACCATCTGGAACGCCACCAGCATGTTCGACGCCACGCGCGTGCTTGGCGCCACCGTGCGCCGCGTGTATGAACAGGACGGCGCGGCGCTGAAGAACGCCGGTGTCGACTTCAACGCCAGCATGATCTTCGGCGGCCAGATCAAGGGCGAGGCCATGCGCCTGTTCCTGGTGTACAGCGCCGGCAACTTCATCGAGGCCACGCGCGAGACCTGCTTCTTCCAGGTGGGCGAAAGCAAGTACGGCAAGCCCATCCTGGACCGCGTGCTCACGCCCGCCACGCCGCTGAACCAGGCCGCCAAGTGCGCGCTGGTCAGCATGGACAGCACGCTGAAAAGCAACCTCAGCGTGGGCCTGCCGCTGGATCTGCTGGTGTACCGCGAAGGCAGTTTCCAGAGCGAAGACATCGCCTGCCTGGACGAGCGCAACCCGTACTTCCAGATGATCCACAGCACCTGGGGCCAGCGCCTGCGCGAGGTGTTCGAAAGCATCGACGACCCGCGCTGGGACGGCGGCGACGCCACCCACCCGCTGATGGTGGACAGCGCGCGCTACGAGCCCATGCGCAAGATCAGCAAGCCCAGCGAACGCATCGTCTGAAGGCCGGCGACGGACGCTCGCGCGCTCAGGCCGCCTTCAAGTCGCCTTCAAATCGACAACAGCGGCTGCCCGCGCAGCGCCTGCCAGAAGGTGGCGGCCGTCAGCGCACCGTAGAGCAGTGCACCCGCGCCGGTGATCAGCGCCGCGCGGCCGGGCAGGGCGTGCAGCACCGCCCAGGCCAGAAGCGGCAGCACCTGCATCGCGTGCAGGGCCAGGAAGTGCGCCACGCGCAGATCGCCCTTCTGCAGCGACCAGCCGAACAGCGGCACGTGGGCGGCACCCGCGCCCAGCGCGCTGCCCACCAGGCTGCTGCCGCCCGCGCTGATGGCCGCGCCGGTGATGAAGCCCAGCACCCCGCTCATCAGCAGCCCCCAGGCCGTGGCCCGGCCCAGCAGCGGCGGCACACCAGCAGGCCAGGCCCCGGCGCGGCCGGCACGTTGCACGTGCCAGCCCAGCAAGCCGGCGGCCGCCACCAGCACCACGGCCCCCACGCCCATCAGGCCGTAGCCCAGGCCCGCCAGCGGCGTGGCGATGTTGAAGTGCGAAGCCTGGCCCAGCGCGGCGCGCAGCGAGATGTAAGCCACCTCGTACACCGCCGCCAGCACCGGCCCCCACACCACGAAACGCCCGGCCCAGCTGCCACGAAAGCCGGGCCCGGCCAGCGGGTAGAAGAGCGCCAGCGTCAGCAGGAAGACACACAGCGAGAGCTGGAACTTCATGGGCTTGACCCACACACCCACGCCGGCCAGCAGGCGTGGGTCCAGCGCATGCGCCAGCGCGGTGGGCAGCAGCAGCAGGCCCATCAGCACCCCGCAGGCGGCCAGCGTGGGCTCGGGCGCGCGCAGCCAGGCCGGCAGGCGCGCCCAGGCCGGCGCCTGCAGGGCGCGGCGGCTCACGCGCTGCAACTGGAAGAGCAGCCAGCCCGCGGGCCCGAACAGGAAACACAGCAGCAGCGCCGGCACCACCGCCGCATGGCGCAGGCCTTCATGGCGCGCCGTCTGCACGATGTGGCGGCCGATGAGCAGGTCGAAGGCCAGGTAATGCAGCCAGCCGGCGAGCAGCAGGCGCTCGTCGGCGAAGAGGCGTCGCAGCTCGGCCATCGAAGCAAAACCGCCACCCCCGGCCAGCGCCCCCGCCCAGCCACCGGCCACCAGTGCCGTGTAGGCCAGCGCCAGCAGGCCGGGCACCAGCACGGCCGTGAACCAGGCGGTGGCACGCGCGCCCGGCAGCAGCACCAGCAGCAGCCAGCCGGCCAGGGCCGTGCTGCTGCCCAGCGAGAACAAGGTTTCGACCATCGCCCGACTCTCCCCCGTCTTCCCCGTCTTCCCCGTCTTCCCCGTCTTCCCCGTCTGCCGTGACGGTGCCCCTGGCCCGGCCAGGCTGCAGCACGCGCCTGGCCCGAAGTGTCGCCTGCCTGACGCGCGCGCAGGCGGCCAGCGGGCACACTGGGCGCCGTTGAATCCCACCGCCCCGATGCCGCCTTCCCCCATCGTCTTCAGCCACGCCAACGGCTTCCCGGCCGGCACCTACCGCGTGCTCTTCGAGGCCTGGCGCGCCGCCGGCCATCGCGTGCTGGCCATCGAACGTTTCGGGCACGACCCGCAGTGGCCCGTCACCAGCAACTGGCCGCACCTGCGCGAGCAGTTGCTGCACTTCATCGCCACCGAAGCACCGGGCCAGCGCGTGCACCTGGTGGGGCATTCGCTGGGCGGTTTCCTCAGCCTGCTGGCGGCCTGCCGCAGGCCTGCCATCGCGCGCAGCCTGGTGCTGCTGGACAGCCCCGTGATCGCGGGCTGGAAGGCGCACAGCCTGCACATGGCCAAGCTCACGCGCCTGGTGCAGAGGGTGTCGCCGGCCCGCGTGAGCGGGCGCCGCCGCTGGCGATGGCCCTCGGCCGAAGCCGCGCACGCGCACTTCGCGGCCAAGGCCAACTTTGCGCGCTGGGCGCCCGAGGTGCTGCACGACTACATCCGCGCCGGCACCGAACCGGACCCCGAAGCCGCCGCAAGCCCCGCCGGCGCACACCCCGTGCGCCTGGCCTTCCGGCGCGAGGTGGAAAGCCGGATCTACAACACCCTGCCCCACCACCTGGCGCGCGTGCTGAAGCGCCACCCGCCCCAATGCCCGGCGGCCTTCGTGGGCGGCACGCAATCGGTGGAAGTGCACCAGGCGGGCCTGGCCGCCACGCGCGCGCTGGTGCGTGAACGGCTGGAATGGGTGGAAGGCACGCACCTCTTCCCGATGGAAAAGCCCGAAGCCACCGCGGCGCTGGTGCTGCGGCTGCTGGCCGGCTTCGAAGCCGAAGCCGCCTGAACTAACCCAGCGGCTCGAAGCGGCCCAG
>LJHT01000108.1 GCA_001295905.1 beta proteobacterium AAP51
AAGCGAGTGTCAGCTATGCGCCCGTAGAGAGTGTCAACCATCCGCCCGGTCGCTCACGGGCTACTGCGGAAACTGGTGGTCAGTGTCTCGCGAGCTATGAAGAACGCGAACAACGTCGATTCCGTCGGGCGTTGGCATAAAGAACACCACGTAGCGGCCGAACGGCATGCTTCTGAGACCGGACGCAAGTTCGTCACGTGGGCGCCCGATGAGTGGTTGCGTTGCCCACAGACTGAGCTTTTCGTCCAGGCGGTCCACCCAACGGTCTGCTTCGACGAAGCTGTCGTCGGCGATGAAGTCCCAGATGTCCAGTATGTCCGCGGCGGCTTGCGGGCGACGAGTTGCCTTGGCCATTCAGGCGGCGCCAGCCTTGGAGGTGCGCCGCGCCCGAGCCGAAGCCTTGACCTCTGCAGCGTTCCACTCTGCGCTGGCCCCACTCTCCAGGCCGCGCCGGACATCACGGCGAAGCTCTTCGAGCTTCGCCTCGCGTAGGCGATCCTGCTCCTGCATGAGGCGAAGAGCCTCTCGCACGACTTCGCTTGCAGACGTGTACAGACCTGAGCTGACTTTGGCTCGAACCAAGTCTTCAAGCTGAGGCGTCAGGTTGACGTTCATTCCCATGGTTCACTCCTTCGGAAGGACGGCGAATCCTAGCAGAAAATGTCAAAGATTGACATGCCGCAGCCGGGGTCAGAAGGGGCAGAGCGAGCACCTCGGGTGTTGGCTATGCGGCCTAACGTTCGAGTTCACCCGGCCCGCGGAGGCGGGCGGTGTAAGCCCGGTGTGTGACGATGCTACCGCTGGCACGCACCGGGCTTACACCGCCTGCCGTAGCGGGTCCGGGGTGCAACGAGTGGCTAGGCCTCACCGCACTAGACCCCGAAACCTGGATGCAGGAAGTCGCGAGGTTGCCGCAAGAGCCACCCTGTAGGCGTGAGTACGTCTTGGCTTCTTGCGCCGCCCGTCGTGTAGTGGATCTCGGTTCCTGCGGGTGCATTGAGCTCTGGCAATAGCTCTCTGAGAGCCGTTAGGGTCTTGTCGTGATCGACTACTTCGATGTCAACTCCGCAGAACACGACTTCTCTGTAGCCGTCGGGACCCACATCGCCGAGAGAAGAGCCGCCGCCCGAGACAGAGCCGATTCCGCTTTCTTGCAGGACGGGGTCTATCCGATCCTCAAACCGCTCGCCCCGCTCAGGTGGCTGGATGTTTCCCGGGATCTTGATGTAGATGAACTTTTCAGGATCAAGAGCGCAAGGTGCGTTAGCGGCTTGCCGACCTGTAGCTGAGCGCAGCCAGTCCGAAAGTGTGCTGAGGATCGACAGCATGCTGAGGGCTGGTTTGTGGGCCGATTCAAGCTTGAAGTGCGACACCGGCGATGGCGTCTATTTTGAGGC
>LJHT01000109.1 GCA_001295905.1 beta proteobacterium AAP51
GAACGATGTAGTTAGGCCGCACTGCGAAGCCTGGCGTTGGGGATGAAGCGGCTCGTGTGGCTGGGCGATGACGATGCGTGGTGATGACGTTCGCTGTCTTCTCCCGCCGCCGCTGACAATGCTGACCAAACCCTCGTTTCTCGGCTCGGCGGCGGTACAACAAACTGGCATTCTTAAGGCGTGTTCGTATGCGAGCCACTCTTTGGGAAGCGCTTGGCCGGGACCGAGGTTCAAGTCGTTGTTGAGGTGGCGCGTTTGACGGCAGGACCGACGCTGACCTTGTTTTCTGCTCTGGTGCGCTGACCTGCATCCTCTGTGCGCGAGGTAAAAAAGGGTGCGCGGGACGTAGTGAAGACGGATGGTGCCGCGCGCGCTGGGACATGAATGTGTGCGGCCTAACGTTCGAGTTCACCCGGGCCGCGGAGGCAGGTGTTGTGAGCCCGGTGTGTGACGATGCTACCGCTGGCACACGCCGGGCTTACAACGCCTGCCGTAGCGGGTCCGGGGTGCAACGAGTGGTTAGGGCCTCAACTCGCGTTACCGAAGGATTCGCACGATGCGATACACCCCGTACCCAACAAGGCCAGCTGCGATGGCCGGAAGCGCAACGACGACCGCAGTTCCGAGAAGAGCGCTTCCCCCGCCAAACGCGGCCACACCGGAGACTATGCCAGCACTGCTTAGCCCGGCGACTGAGCCCGCTGCACCGATGCCACCGATGGTGCCAAGCGCACCAACGCCAGCGCCAACGAGGCTGCCGGCCCTGCCTGTTGCTCTTGCATCTCGCTCGTTCTGGTCTTCCGTCGGGTCGTCCTTGAGAACGGTGCGGTTCAACGCAGTCGCCGCTCCGATGCCTACGGCGGCAAGTCCTACGCCAGCCGCGGCCGCTGAGAGGCCTGCTCCAGCGAATGCTCCGCGGATCCCGATGGCCCCAGCACTCGTGACCTTGCCTGTTCCCGTTGATGTTGCCAGCGGGCCAACAGTAACAGCGCCGCCGCCTTGTGCGGCTTTGCCGCTATAGATAAACGAGTAGACGAGCCTCTGACGGCTACGGTTCACCTGCTTGTTTCGGCCGCCGTCCCGATGGGGATACTTGTTTGACACTGATTCTCTCCGATCACACGTCTTGGCCAAGAAGGGTAGCAGAGTGGCAAGGTAGCAATGGGGGCTACGCGCGAAGCTGGCTGTTGAGGCCTAACGTTCGAGTTCACCCGGCCCGCGGAGGCGGGCGGTGTAAGCCCGGTG
>LJHT01000011.1 GCA_001295905.1 beta proteobacterium AAP51
ACGGGCCCGGCCGGTGGCGGCAGCAGCGTGCTGGACCGGCCCGCCGGCGCCAGCGCGCCTGCCACGGGCGCCATTCCCGGCGCGGCGCCGGCTGCCATTCCGGCCCCTGTGCAGCCTGCGGTTCCTGCTGCGGCCGAAGTGCCCGCGCCAGCTGCTTCGAAGTAAGCCGACCTGGGTGGAAACCCCCCTTTTTGGGGCTAGAATTCGAGGCTGTCCGGCGCGCTAAACACCTCTGGTGCGGCCGGCGCACTGCAAGTGGGAACAACGTCTTGCCGACGTGGTGAAATTGGTAGACACGCTATCTTGAGGGGGTAGTGGCGAAAGCTGTGCGAGTTCGAGTCTCGCCGTCGGCACCACAGTGTTTTTCAGCTTCCCTGCGCAGTGCTCAGGCGCTTGAACGGGATTGAATCGAAGCCAAGCGCGCCCGACGCCGCTGCCCCTGCAGCGTGTCGCGAGGCGCGTTTTTTCATGGCTACGCCGCTGCTGACACGAGACTGACTGCCCCATGGAACTGCAACCCTACCTGCCCGTCATCCTGTTCATCCTGGTGGGCGTGGCGGTCGGCATCGTGCCGCAGGTGCTGGGCTTCATCTTCGGCCCCAACCGGCCCGACGTCGAAAAGAACAGCCCCTACGAGTGCGGATTCGAGGCCTTCGAAGACGCGCGCATGAAGTTCGACGTGCGCTACTACCTCGTGGCCATCCTCTTCATCCTCTTCGACCTCGAGATCGCCTTCCTCTTCCCGTGGGCAGTGGCGCTGCGCGAAATCGGGCCGTCAGGCTTCTGGGCGATGATGGTCTTCCTGGGCATCCTCGTGGTCGGTTTCGTTTACGAGTGGAAAAAAGGCGCACTCGATTGGGAATGACCGCTGGCGCCTGCTGCCGCGTGCTGGAGCTGTAAACACATGGGTATCGAAGGCGTTCTGAAAGAAGGCTTTGTCACCACCTCGGTCGACACGCTGATCAACTGGTCGAAGACCGGTTCGCTGTGGCCCATGACCTTCGGGCTGGCCTGCTGCGCCGTGGAGATGATGCACGCGGGCGCCGCGCGCTACGACATCGACCGCTTCGGCATGCTCTTCCGCCCGAGCCCGCGGCAGAGCGATTTGATGATCGTGGCCGGCACGCTGTGCAACAAGATGGCCCCGGCCTTGCGCAAGGTGTACGACCAGATGGCCGAACCGCGCTGGGTGCTGAGCATGGGCTCGTGCGCCAACGGCGGCGGCTACTACCACTACAGCTACAGCGTCGTGCGCGGCTGCGACCGCATCGTGCCGGTGGATGTGTACGTGCCGGGCTGCCCGCCCACGGCCGAGGCGCTGCTCTACGGCATCCTGCAGCTGCAGGCCAAGATCCGGCGCGAAAACACCATCGCGCGCTGAGGCGGTCGAGACACTCCCCATGACCAAGAAACTCGACACCCTCGAAGCCGCGCTGCAGGCCGCCTTCGGCAGCACGCTGAAATCCACCGTCCGCGCCCTGGGCGAGATCACCATCACCGTGTCGGCCGCGGCCTACGCCGCCACCATGCAGCGCCTGCGTGACGACCCCACGCTCAAGTTCGAGCAGCTGATGGACCTGTGCGGCCTGGACTACAGCGACTACAAGAACCAGCCCTGGGACGGCCCGCGCTATGCCGTGGTGTCGCACCTGCTCTCGGTCACGCACAACTGGCGCGTGCGCGTGCGCGTCTTCGCGCCCGACGACGACCTGCCGGCGCTGCCTTCCGTCAACGAGATCTGGAGCTCGGCCAACTGGTTCGAGCGCGAGGCCTTCGACCTCTTCGGCATCATCTTCGAGGGCCACCTCGACCTCCGCCGCATCCTCACCGACTATGGCTTCATCGGCCACCCGATGCGCAAGGACTTCCCCGTCACCGGCAACGTCGAGATGCGCTACGACGCCGAGAAGAAACGCGTGATCTACCAGCCGGTGAGCATCGAGCCGCGCGAGGTGGTGCCGCGTGTGGTGCGCGAAGAGAACTACGGTGGCCTGAAGCACTGAGCACGCCATGGCAGAGATCAAGAACTACACCCTGAACTTCGGCCCGCAGCACCCGGCCGCGCACGGCGTGCTGCGCCTCGTGCTCGAGCTCGACGGCGAAGTCATCCAGCGCGCCGACCCACACATCGGCCTGCTGCACCGCGCCACCGAGAAGCTGGCCGAGCAGAAGACCTACATCCAGAGCCTGCCCTACATGGACCGGCTGGATTACGTCTCGATGATGTGCAACGAGCACGCCTACTGCCTGGCCATCGAGAAGCTGATGGGCATCGAGGTGCCCGAGCGCGCGCAGTACATCCGCGTGATGTTCAGCGAGCTCACGCGCCTGCTGAACCACTTGCTCTGGCTGGGCTGCCACGGGCTGGACTGCGGTGCGATGAACATCCTCATCTACTGCTTCCGCGAGCGCGAAGACATTTTCGACATGTACGAGGCCGTGAGCGGTGCGCGCATGCACGCCGCCTACTTCCGCCCGGGTGGTGTGTACCGCGACCTGCCTGAGCAGATGCCGCAGTACAAGGTCTCGCGCATCAAGAACGAGAAGGCCATCAAGGCCCTGAACGAGAACCGCCAGGGCAGCCTGCTCGACTTCATCGAAGACTTCTGCGCGCGTTTCCCGAAGAACGTCGACGACTACGAGACCCTGCTCACCGACAACCGCATCTGGAAACAGCGCACGGTGGGCGTGGGCGTGGTCAGCCCCGAGCGCGCCCTGAGCCTGGGCTTCACCGGCGCCATGCTGCGCGGCAGCGGCATCGCCTGGGACCTGCGCAAGAAGCAGCCCTACGACGTCTACGACCGCATGGACTTCGACGTGCCCATCGGCGTCAACGGCGACACCTACGACCGCTACCTGGTCCGCGTGGAAGAAATGCGCCAGAGCAACCGCATCGTGCAGCAGTGCGTGAAGTGGTTGAAGGCCAACCCCGGCCCGGTGATCACCGACAACCACAAGGTGGCGCCGCCCGCGCGCGTGGACATGAAGTCCAACATGGAAGAGCTGATCCACCACTTCAAGCTCTTCACCGAAGGCATGCACGTGCCCGAGGGCGAGGCCTACGCCGCGGTAGAGCACCCCAAGGGCGAGTTCGGCATCTACCTGGTGAGTGACGGCGCGAACAAGCCCTACCGCCTGAAGATCCGCGCCCCCGGTTTCCCGCACCTGGCCGCGCTGGACGAGATGGCGCGCGGCCACATGATCGCCGACGCCGTGGCGATCATCGGCACCATGGACATCGTGTTCGGCGAAATCGATCGCTGAACGCCTGAAGAGCACACCCCAATGCAGTTCAACGAAACCACCCTGGCGCGCTTCGCGAAGGAAGTGGGCAAGTATCCGGCCGACCAGAAGCAGAGCGCCGTGATGGCCTGCCTGGCCATCGTGCAGCATGAGCAGGGCCATGTCTCGGCCGCGGCCGAGGCGGGTATCGCTGCCTACCTGGGCATGCCCGCGATTGCGGTGCACGAGGTCAGCACCTTCTACAACATGTACAACACGCAGCCGGTGGGCCGGTTCAAGCTCAACGTCTGCACCAACCTGCCTTGCGCGCTGCGCGATGGCGACCAGGCACTCGATCACGTCTGCAAGAAGCTGGGCGTCGAGCCCTACGGCACCACGGCCGACGGCGTGTTCACCGTGCAGCCCAGCGAATGCCTGGGCGCCTGCGCCGACGCGCCGGTGATGCTGGTGAACGACCGCCAGATGCTCAGCTTCATGTCCAACGACAAGCTCGACGAACTGCTGGCCCTGTTGAAGGCGAATGCCGAGGTGGCGAAATGATGCTCGACCTGTCGAAGTTCCAGGCGCGTGGCACGGAAACCTGCTTCCACGACCGCCACATCGGCGCCCAGATCTACGCCGGCCTGAACGGCCACAACTGGCGCCTGGCTGATTACGTCGCCCGTGGTGGCTACAGCGCGCTGCGCAAGATCCTCGGGCTGGATGGCGGCGAGGGCATGACGCAAGACCAGGTCATCGCCGAAGTGAAGCTGAGTGCGTTGCGCGGCCGCGGCGGCGCCGGCTTCCCCACGGGCCTGAAGTGGAGCTTCATGCCGCGCATGTTCCCGGGGCCGAAGTACCTGGTGTGCAACAGCGACGAAGGCGAGCCCGGCACCTGCAAGGACCGCGACATCCTCGCCTACAACCCGCACATCGTCATCGAAGGCATGGCCATCGCCGCCTACGCGATGGGCATCAAGACCGGCTACAACTACATCCACGGCGAGATCTTCGAGGTCTACGAGCGCTTCGAACAGGCGCTTGAAGAGGCAAGATCCGCCGGCTTCCTGGGCGACAACATCCTCGGCAGCAACTTCAGCTTCCAGCTGCATGCCTTCCACGGCTTCGGCGCCTACATCTGCGGTGAAGAGACCGCGCTGCTCGAGTCGCTCGAAGGCAAGAAGGGCCAGCCGCGCTTCAAGCCGCCGTTCCCGGCCAGCTTCGGCCTGTATGGCAAGCCCACCACCATCAACAACACCGAGACCTTTGCCGCGGTGCCGTGGATCATCAACAACGGCGGCCAGAAGTACCTGGAGTGCGGCAAGCCCAACAACGGCGGCACCAAGATCTTCAGCGTGGTGGGCGACGTCAACCAGCCCGGCAACTTCGAGGTGCCGCTGGGCACGCCCTTCAGCAAGATGCTGGAACTGGCCGGTGGCGTGAAGGGTGGCAAGCTCAAGGCCGTGATTCCCGGCGGCAGCTCGGCGCCCGTGCTGCCCGCTGCCACGATGATGGACATCACGATGGACTACGACGCCATCGCCAAGGCCGGGTCGATGCTGGGCAGCGGCGCCGTCATCGTGATGAACGAGCACCGCTGCATGGTCAAGAGCCTGCTGCGCCTGAGCTACTTCTACCAGCACGAGAGCTGCGGCCAATGCACGCCCTGCCGCGAAGGCACGGGCTGGCTGTGGCGCGTGATCCACCGCATCGAACACGGCCAGGGCCGCCCCGACGACCTGGCGCTGCTGGACAGCGTGGCCTTCAACATCAAGGGCCGCACCATCTGCGCCCTGGGCGATGCCGCCGCCATGCCGGTGGAAGGCATGCTGAAGCACTTCCGCGACGAGTTCGCCCACCACATCGAACACAAGACCTGCATGGTCTCGGTTCCTGCCTGAGCAGCTAAAGAGCAGCGCCCGCCATGGCCGACATCCAACTCGACGGTAAGACCGTCACCGTTCCCGACGGCAGCATGGTCATGCATGCGGCCGACGCTGCGGGCACCTACATCCCGCACTTCTGCTACCACAAGAAGCTCAGCATCGCGGCCAACTGCCGCATGTGCCTGGTGGACATCGAGAAGATGCCCAAGCCCATGCCCGCCTGCGCCACGCCGGTGACCAACGGCATGGTGGTGCGCACCAAGAGCGAGAAGGCGCTGAAGGCGCAGCAGTCGGTGATGGAGTTCCTGCTCATCAACCACCCGCTGGACTGCCCCATCTGCGACCAGGGCGGCGAGTGCCAGCTGCAAGACCTGGCCGTGGGCTACGGCAAGAGCAGCAGCCGCTACGAGGAAGAAAAGCGCGTCGTCTTCCACAAGGATGTGGGCCCGCTCATCAGCATGGAAGAGATGAGCCGGTGCATCCACTGCACCCGCTGCGTGCGCTTCGGACAAGAGGTCTCCGGCATCATGGAACTGGGCATGGTGCACCGCGGCGAGCACAGCGAGATCACCACCGTGGCCGGCAAGACGGTGGACAGCGAGCTCTCGGGCAACATGATCGACATCTGCCCGGTCGGCGCGCTCACCAGCAAGCCTTTCCGCTACAGCGCACGCACCTGGGAACTCTCGCGTCGCAAGAGCGTGAGCCCCCACGACAGCACCGGCGCCAACCTCGTCGTGCAGGTCAAGGCCAACCAGGTGATGCGTGTCGTGCCGCTGGAAAACGAGGCCGTCAACGAGTGCTGGATCGCCGACCGCGACCGCTTCAGCTACGAAGCGCTGAACGGTGATTCGCGCCTGAAGCAGCCCATGATCAAGCAGGGCGGCCAGTGGCAGGCGGTGGACTGGAACACCGCCCTGGGCTACGTGGCCGATGGGCTGAAGCGCGTGAAAGCCGAGTTCGGTGCTGAACCGGGGTCGGGCATCGGCGCCCTGGGCCACGTGAGCAGCACGGTCGAAGAACTGCACCTGCTGGCCAAGATCGTGCGCGGCCTGGGCAGCGAGAACGTCGACCACCGCCTGCGCCACGCCGACTTCAGCGCCGCGCCCGCGGGCCAGGCGCGCTGGCTGGGCACGAGCGTCGCGTCGCTGTCGACGCTGGAGCGTGTGTTCGTCATCGGCAGCTTCCTGCGCAAGGACCACCCGCTGTTCGCGCAGCGCATCCGCCAGGCCGTGCGCCGCGGTGGGCAGGTCTACAGCCTGAACGCCGTGCACGACGACTGGGCCATGCCCGTGGCCGGCACGCTGACCGCCGCCCCCGCGGCCTGGGCACAGCAGTTGGCCGAAGTGGCCGCCGCCGTCGCGCAGGCGCGTGATGTGGCTGCCCCCGTGGCCGCTACGCCCGGCGCGCATGCGCAGGCCGTGGCCAACGCGCTGCTGGCCGGCGACCCTGCACAAGGGCGCAAGGCCGTGCTGCTGGGCAACGCCGCCGCGCAGCACCCGCAGGCTTCGCAACTGCTGGCGCTGGCCGGCTGGATCGCCGAGCACACCGGCGCCACCGTCGGCTACCTGGGCGAGGGCGGCAACACCGTCGGCGCGCAGCTCGTCGGGGCGCTGCCCGGTCCCGGCGGCTTGAACGCCGGCCAGATGCTGAGCCAGCCCATGAAGGCGCTGCTGCTGCTGAACACCGAGCCCGTGCTCGACGCCGCCAACGCCGCCGCCGCGCGCCAGGCGCTGGGCGGCTCGGGCCTGGTGGTGGGGCTCACCGCCTTCAAAGACACCATGGCCGACGTGGCCGATGTGCTGCTGCCCATCGCGCCCTTCACCGAAACCGCTGGCTGTTTTGTCAACGCCGAAGGCCGCGCGCAAAGCTTCCACGGCGTGGTCAAACCCGCCGGCGATGCGCGCCCCGGCTGGAAGGTGCTGCGTGTGCTGGGCAACCTGCTGGGCCTGCCGGGCTTTGATTTCGAGACCGCCGAAGACGTGCGTGCCGCTGCGCTGGGCGATACGTCCACGCTGGCGCAGCGTCTGAACAACCAGGCTGATGCCAGCGCGTTGATCGCTACGCTGCCTGCTGCCGATAGCGGCCTGCAGCGCGTGGCGGATGTGCCCATCTACGCCAGCGATGCCACCGTGCGCCGCGCCGTCTCGCTGCAACTCACCGCCGACGCGAAGGCGCCGCTCGTGGGCCTGCCCACAGCGCTGTGGCAGCAACTGGGCCTGCAGCCCGGCGCCAAGGTGCGCGTAACGCAAGGTGAAGCCAGTGCTGTGCTGTCGGCCCGCGAAGACACCACGCTGGCCGTCAACGCCGTGCGCGTGGCCGCCGGCCACCAAGCCACCTCGTCGCTGGGCGCGATGTTTGGCGCCATCACCGTCGAGAAGGCCTGAGCACCATGTTCGACGCCTTGCATCAATTCGGCAACGCCACTTTCGGCGCCACGCTCTGGCTCGTGCTGTGGACGCTGATCAAGATCGTCGCGGTGGTGCTGCCGCTGATGGGCTGCGTGGCCTACCTCACGCTGTGGGAACGCAAGGCCATCGGCTGGAGCCAGATCCGCCCCGGCCCCAACCGCGTGGGCCCCTTCGGCCTGCTCACGCCCATTGCCGACGCGGTGAAGCTGATCTTCAAGGAGATCATCCGCCCCACCGCCGCCAACAAGGGCCTGTTCTTCCTGGGCCCGGTGATGACCATCATGCCGGCGCTGGCCGCCTGGGCCGTCATTCCTTTCGGCCCCGAAGTGGCGCTGGCCAACATCAACGCCGGCCTGCTGTTCCTGATGGCCATCACCAGCCTCGAGGTCTACGGCGTCATCATCGCCGGCTGGGCCAGCAACTCGAAGTACGCCTTCCTCGGCGCCTTGCGTGCCAGCGCGCAGATGGTCAGCTACGAGATCGCCATGGGCTTCTGCCTCGTGGTGGTGCTGATGGTCTCTGCCAGCATGAACCTGAGCGAGATCGTGGCCTCGCAGGGCCGCGGCATGATGGCCGACATGGGCCTGGGCTTCCTCAGCTGGAACTGGCTGCCGCTGCTGCCCATCTTCGTCATCTTCTTCATCGCCGGGCTGGCCGAAACCAACCGCCATCCCTTCGACGTCGTCGAAGGCGAGTCCGAGATCGTGGCCGGCCACATGATCGAGTACTCGGGCATGAGCTTCGCCATGTTCTTCCTGGCCGAGTACGCCAACATGATCCTGGTGAGCACGCTCACCGTGCTGCTCTTCCTGGGCGGCTGGCTGCCGCCGGTGGCCTTCCTCGACTTCATCCCGGGCTGGATCTGGCTGGCCATCAAGGTCTTCGTGGTCGTCACGATGTTCCTTTGGGTGCGCGCCACCTTCCCCCGCTTCCGCTACGACCAGATCATGCGTCTGGGCTGGAAGGTGTTCATTCCCCTCACGCTGATCTGGCTGGTCGTTGTCGGCCTGTGGATCCAGTCGCCCTTCAACATCTGGCATTGAAGGAAAGAGCTGTCATGTCGACCATCGCTGCCATCAAGGACGTTGTTTCCAGCCTCTTCCTGACCGAGCTCTTCAAGGGCATGGCCATCACGGGCAAGCACTTCCTCAGCAAGACCATCACGGTGCAGTTCCCGGAAGAGAAGACGCCGCAGTCGCCGCGCTTCCGTGGCCTGCACGCGTTGCGCCGCTACGAAAACGGCGAAGAGCGCTGCATCGCCTGCAAGCTGTGCGAGGCCGTGTGCCCTGCCATGGCCATCACCATCGAGAGCGACGTGCGGCAAGACGGCAGCCGACGCACCACGCGCTACGACATCGACCTCACGAAGTGCATCTTCTGCGGCTTCTGCGAGGAAAGCTGCCCGGTGGACAGCATCGTCGAGACCCACCACTTCGAGTACCACGGCGAAAAGCGCGGCGACCTCTACTTCACGAAAGACATGCTGCTGGCCGTGGGCGACCGCTTCGAGAAAGACATCGCGGCCAACCGTGCCGCTGACGCCCCCTACCGCTGAGCGCCCAACTCGCAGACAAGACCAAGGGCCCCCGACTGAGAGAGCCCCGAACCCATGAACACGACCACCGGTCTCTTCTACGTCTTCTCGGCGGTGCTGCTGTTTGCAGCCTTCCGCGTCATCACCGCGCGCAGCACGGTGCACGCGGCGCTGTTCCTCGTGCTCAGCTTCTTCAGCGCCAGCTGCCTGTGGATGCTGCTGCGCGCCGAGTTCCTGGCCATCACGCTGGTGCTGGTGTACGTGGGTGCGGTGATGGTGCTCTTCCTCTTCGTGGTGATGATGCTCGACATCAACAGCGACAAGTTCCGCGAGGGCTTCTGGACCCATCTGCCGCTGGCCGGCCTGGTGGGTGCGCTGATTGCGCTGCAAATGGCGCTGGTGCTGATGCGCGGCTTCCAGCTCGAAGCGCCGGCGCCCACCGCCAAAGACCTGGAGATGGGCAACACCAAGCTCCTGGGCATCGAGATCTACACGAACTACCTCTACCCGCTGCAGCTGGCCGCCGTGCTGCTGCTGGTGGCCATCATCGCGGCCATTGCGCTGACGCTGCGCGCGCGCAAGGACAGCCGCCACATGGACCCCAGCCAGCAGGTACGCGTGAAGAAGGCCGACCGCGTGCGGCTGGTGAAGATGGACGCCACCGTTGAAACCCCCTCGGCGCCCAAGCAGGAAGGCGGTGCGCCATGAGCGGCCTGGGCCCCATCACCCTCGGGCATTACCTCAGCCTGGGCGGCATCCTGTTCGCGCTGTCGGTCATCGGCATCTTCCTGAACCGGCGCAACCTCATCGTGCTGCTGATGGCCATCGAGCTGATGCTGCTGGCCGTGAACCTGAACTTCATCGCCTTCTCGCACTACCTGCCACTGGAAGCCGACCGCATGGCCGGGCAGGTGTTCGTGTTCTTCATCCTCACGGTGGCGGCGGCCGAATCGGCCATCGGCCTGGCCATCCTGGTGGTGCTGTTCCGCAACCGCGCCTCCATCAACGTGCAAGAGCTCGACGAGCTCAAGGGCTGACATGGCCATCTCACAGAACCTGCTGCTGACCATCGCGTTGGCTCCGCTGGCCGGCGCCGTGATCGCCGGCCTGGCGGGCAAGACCGTGGGCCCGCGTGGCGCCCATTTCTTCACCATCCTGGGCGTGCTCATCTCCTTCATCGGCTCTTGCGTGGTGCTGTCGCAGGTGGCCGGCGGGGCGCGTTTCAACGAGACGCTGTACGAATGGGCCGTGGTCGGCAAGACGGTGATGGAGGTCGGCTTCATGGTCGACGGCCTCACCGCGATGATGATGGTGGTGGTCACCTTCGTCAGCCTGATGGTGCACGTCTACACCATCGGCTACATGGAAGGCGACCCCGGCTACCAGCGCTTCTTCGCCTACATCAGCCTCTTCACCTTCAGCATGCTGATGCTGGTGATGGCCAACAACTTCCTGCAGCTCTTCTTTGGCTGGGAGGCGGTGGGCCTGGTGAGCTACCTGCTCATCGGCTTCTGGTTCAAGAAGCCCACGGCGGTGTTCGCCAACATGAAGGCCTTCCTGGTGAACCGGGTCGGCGACTTCGGCTTCATTCTGGGCATCGGGCTGGTGCTGGCCTACACCGGCTCGCTGAACTACACCGAAGTCTTCGCCAAGGCGCCCGAACTGGCGACGGTCACTTTCCCCTATCCCACCATCGGCGGCGACTGGATGCTGATCACGGTGATCTGCATCTGCCTGTTCATCGGTGCGATGGGCAAGAGCGCGCAGTTCCCGCTGCACGTGTGGCTGCCCGATTCGATGGAAGGCCCGACGCCCATCTCGGCGCTGATCCACGCCGCCACCATGGTGACGGCCGGCATCTTCATGGTGGCACGCATGTCGCCCCTCTTCGAGCTGAGCGACACGGCCCTGAACTTCGTGCTGGTCATCGGTGCCATCACGGCGCTGTTCATGGGCTTCCTGGGCATCATCCAGAACGACATCAAGCGCGTGGTGGCCTACTCCACGCTCAGCCAGCTGGGCTACATGACGGTGGCGCTGGGCTTGAGCGCCTACGGCGTGGCCGTGTTCCACCTGATGACGCACGCCTTCTTCAAGGCGCTGCTCTTCCTGGCCGCGGGCAGCGTGATCATCGGCATGCACCACGACCAGGACATCCGCAACATGGGCGGCCTGCGCAAGCACATGCCGGTGACGTGGATCACCGCGTTGCTGGGCTCGCTGGCGCTCATCGGCACGCCGCTGTTCTCGGGCTTCTACAGCAAGGACAGCATCCTCATCGCCTCGCACCACAGCAGCTTGCCTGGTGCCACCTTCGCGATGGTGGCCATCTACATCGGCGTGTTCGTCACGGCCTTCTACTCGTTCCGCATGTACTTCCTGGTGTTCCACGGCGAAGAGCGCTTCCACCACAAGCCCTTCCCGCCCGAAGATGACCATGCGCACGACGACCATGGCGACCACCACGACGCCACCCCGCACGAAAGCCCCTGGGTGGTGACGGCGCCGCTGGTGCTGCTGGCCATTCCTTCGGTGCTGATCGGCTTCATGGCGATAGGGCCGCTGCTCTTCGGCGAATTCCTGAGAGACGCCATCGTGGTCGACGCCGCCAAGCACCCGGCCATGGCCGAGCTGGCGCGTGGTTTCCACGGCGCGGCCGCGATGGCGCTGCACGGCGTGCAGACTGCGCCGTTCTGGCTGGCGCTGGCCGGGGTGGTCACGGCCTGGTGGTTCTACCTGAAGCAGCCGGCCATACCCGCGGCCATCGGCCGTGCGCTCAGCCCCGTGGTGCGCGTGCTCGAGAACAAGTACTACCTCGACTGGTTCAACGAAAACGTGCTGGCCAAGGGCTCGCGCCTGCTCGGCACCGGCCTGTGGAAGGGCGGCGACCAGGCCGTCATCGACGGTGCGCTGGTCAACGGCTCGGCCCGCATGGTGGGCCGCCTCGCCGGCTGGGTGCGCCAGTTCCAGACCGGCCACCTCTACCAGTACGCGCTGGTGATGCTGCTGGGCATCTTCGGCCTGCTCGCATGGCAGCTGTGGCCCTATTTCAGCGGCTTGATGCGCTGAGGCCCTTCACGGCCTTGACCGAACACGACAGAGAGAACAAGAAATGGGTCTGCTGAGCCTGAGCATCTGGTTGCCGATCGCCTTCGGCGCGCTGCTGCTCGCCACCGGGCGCGACCAGAACGCCGGCGTCGCGCGCGCCATCGCGCTGGTGGGTGCCATCGCGTCCTTCCTGGTGACCTTGCCGATCATCACGCGCTTCGACACCACCACGGCCTCGATGCAGTTCGTCGAGAAGCTGCCGTGGATCGAGCGCTTCAACATCCACTACCACCTGGGCGTGGATGGTCTCTCGATGTGGTTCGTGCCGCTCACGGCCTTCATCACCGTCATCGTGGTCATCGCGGCGTGGGAAGTCATCCAGGAGCGCGTGGCCCAGTACCTGGGCGCCTTCCTCATCCTGAGCGGCCTGATGATCGGCGTGTTCTGCGCCCTCGACGGCATGCTGTTCTACGTGTTCTTCGAGGCCACGCTCATTCCGATGTACATCATCATCGGCGTCTGGGGCGGGCCGAAGCGCGTCTACGCGGCCTTCAAGTTCTTCCTCTACACGCTGGCCGGCAGCCTGCTGATGCTGGTGGCGCTGGTCTACCTCTACTTCAAGAGCGGCGGCAGCTTCGACATCCTGGCCTGGCACAAGCTGCCCTTGCCGATGAACGCGCAGACGCTGCTGTTCTTCGCCTTCTTCGCCGCTTTCGCCGTGAAGGTGCCGATGTGGCCGGTGCACACCTGGCTGCCCGATGCCCACGTCGAGGCGCCCACCGGCGGCTCGGTGGTGCTGGCGGCCATCATGCTGAAGCTGGGCGCCTACGGCTTCCTGCGCTTTTCCATGCCCATCACGCCCGATGCGGCGCGTGAATTCGACTGGGTCATCGTCACGCTCAGCCTCGTGGCCGTGGTCTACATCGGCCTCGTGGCGCTGGTGCAGCAAGACATGAAGAAGCTGGTGGCCTACAGCTCCATCGCGCACATGGGCTTCGTGACCTTGGGCTTCTTCATGTTCAACGAACTGGGCGTGGCCGGCGGCATCGTGCAGATGGTGAGCCACGGCTTCGTCTCGGGCGCCATGTTCCTGTGCATCGGCGTGCTCTACGACCGCGTGCACAGCCGCGAGATCGCCAGCTACGGCGGCGTGGCCAACACCATGCCCAAGTTCGCGGCCTTCGCGGTGCTGTTCGCGATGGCCAACTGCGGCCTGCCCGGCACCGCCGGTTTCGTGGGCGAGTGGATGGTCATCCTGGGTGCGCTGGACTACAACTTCTTCATCGCGCTGCTGGCCGCCACCACGCTGATCTTCGGCGCCGCCTACACGCTTTGGATGGTCAAGCGCGTGTACTTCGGTGATGTCGCCAACGACGACGTGAAAGGCCTGCAAGACATCAACGGCCGCGAATTCCTCATGCTGGCCCTGCTGGCCGCCGCCGTGCTGTGGATGGGCGTGTACCCCAAGCCCTTCACCGACGTGATGAACGTGTCGGTGACTGCGCTGCTGCAGCACGTGGCGCAGTCCAAGCTGAACTGACGGCCGAAAGAACACCAGAACCATGACCGCTATGAACTGGCACGTCGCCTACCCCGAGATGTGGCTGCTGCTGGCCGCCTGCGTGGTGCTGCTGGTCGACGTTTTCAACAACGACGCCGAGCGCCGCCCCACCTTCTGGCTGACGCAGGCCGCCATCGCCGTGTTCGCCGGGCTGCACCTGATGGGCTGGTCTTCCGGCACCACCGCTTACGGCATGCAGGGCATGGTGGTGGTCGACCCCATGGGCCACCTGCTGGCCTTCTTCGCCGCGCTGGCAGTGATGGGCACGCTGGCCTACGCCCGGCCCACACTGGCCTCGCGCGAGATGCTCAAGGGCGAGTTCTTCACGCTCACGCTCTTCATGCTGCTGGGCATCAGCGTGATGTGCTCGGCCAACAACTTCCTCGTCGTCTACCTCGGCCTGGAACTGATGAGCCTGAGCCTGTATGCGCTGACCGCGCTGCGCCGCGACCATGCCGTCAGCACCGAAGCGGCGATGAAGTACTTCGTGCTAGGCGCGCTGGCCAGCGGCTTCCTGCTCTACGGCCTTTCCATGATGTATGGCGCCACCGGCACGCTGGAGATTCCCAAGGTCTTCGAGCGCATTGCCAGCGGCACCATCAACCAGGAAGTGCTGGTCTTCGGCGTGGTCTTCGTGGTCGCCGGCCTGGCCTTCAAGCTGGGCGCCGCGCCTTTCCACATGTGGGTGCCCGATGTCTACCAGGGTGCGCCCACGCCGGTGACGCTGCTCATCGGCGGCGCGCCCAAGTTCGCCGCCTTCGCCATCACGCTGCGCCTGCTGGTGGAAGGCATGCTGGGCCTGGCGGTGGACTGGCAGCAGATGTTCGTCGTGCTGGCCGTGGCCTCGCTGGCGGTGGGCAACCTCGCGGCCATTGCGCAGACCAACCTCAAGCGCATGCTGGCCTACAGCACCATCTCGCAGATGGGCTTCATCGTGCTGGGCCTGAGCGCGGGCGTGGTCAGCGGCAACACGCTGAGCGCGGCCAATGCCTACAGCTCTTCGATGTTCTACCTGGTGGCCTATGTGCTCACCACGCTGGGCACCTTCGGCCTGATCATGTTCCTCAGCCGTCAGGGCTTCGAAAGCGAAGAGATCAGCGACCTGGCCGGCCTGTCCAAGCGCAGCCCCTGGGTGGCCGGCGTGATGACGGTGTTCATGTTCTCGCTGGCCGGCATACCGCCCATGGTGGGCTTCTTCGCCAAGCTGGCCGTCATCCAGGCGCTGGTGACGACCAACGTGCCCTTCTACATCTTCCTGGCCGTGGTGGCGGTGGTGCTGTCGCTCATCGGTGCCTTCTACTACCTGCGCGTGGTGAAGGTGATGTGGTTCGACGAGCCCTCGCAGACCGCGCCGGTGCTGCAGACCCAGGGCGTCACGCTGCTGCTGGCCTTCAACGGCGCGGCCGTGCTGCTGCTCGGGCCGATGTCGGGCGGCCTGATGGCGATGTGCCGCGACGCCATCGTCAAGGCCTTGGCCGGCTGAACGGCCCCCCACCGTGGCGGCCGACGACGAACACCTGATCGAACACGCCACGGGCGACAGTCAGCTGCTGCACAGCGGCTGGATCGAACTGCGCAAGGACGTTGTGCGCCTGCCCGACGGCAGCGAGGCCACGCGCGAATACCTGCGCCACAGCGGCGCGGTGGCCGTCGTGCCGCTGCTGGAAGACGGCCCGTCGTTGAAGCTGGTGCTGGTGCGGCAATACCGCTACCCGGTGCAAAAGGTGTTGCTGGAATTCCCGGCCGGCAAGCTGGAAAGTGGGGAAGACACGCTGCTTTGCGGCATGCGCGAACTGCTGGAAGAAACCGGCTACCAGGCGCGTGAATGGGCCTTTGGCGGCGAGATCCACAACGCCGCGGCCTATTCCACGGAAAGCATCTGGATCTGGTTCGCGCGCGGCCTGCAGCCCGGGGTGGCGCGGCCCGACAGCGGCGAGTTCGTCGAAACCGTGACCATGACCGTGGCCGAGCTGGAAGAGCTGTGCGACGCCGGCCAGCTGCCCGACGTGAAGACCCAGATCGGCCTGCACTGGCTGCAACGCTGGCAAGCCGGCAAGATGTCATTGCCCTGGCAAACAGCGGCCCTGGGCACCGCCCTATGATGACCGCACGATGAAAGTGCTGAATCTGCGCTGTGCCAACGGGCATGGTTTCGAGGGCTGGTTCGCTTCGGAAGACGACTTCCTGTCGCAGAACGGCCGCTCGCTGATCGAGTGCCCGATGTGCGGCGACCGTGCCATCGCGCGCCTGCCTTCGGCCCCGCGGCTGAACCTCTCGGGCGCGCGCGAGGTCACGCCCCTGCCCGGCTCAACGGCCAGCAGCACCGAAGCCACGGCGCAGGTGGTCACCTCGGAACAGATGCAGGCCGCCTACCTGCACGGCGTGCGCCAGTTGCTGGCGCGCACCGAAGACGTGGGGCCCCGTTTCCCCGAGGAAGCGCGGCGCATCCATTACGGCGAATCGCCGCAGCGCGGCATACGCGGCCAGGCGTCGCCTGAAGAACGCGAGGCCCTGCGCGAGGAAGGCATCGAGACCATGGCCATCCCGGTGCCGCGCGCCCTCGACGGGCCGGTGCAGTAGCACCGCAGGCCGCCGCGGCGGCCCGGCTGGGCCGCGGGCCGGCGTCAAGGGTTCAAAGCACGCGCCCGGGGTTCAACAGGCCCTGGGGGTCGAAGGCAGCCTTGATGCCCCGCATCAGCTGCAGGGCCACCGGTGACTTGCGCTGTGCCAGTTCCTCGCGCTTGAGCTGCCCGATGCCGTGCTCGGCGCTGAAGCTGCCGCCATGCCGCGCCACGGTGTCGAACACCAGCGCATTCACCGCGTGTTCCTGCTCGGCCAGGAAACGCCGGCCGTCCTCACCGGTCGGGGCCTGCACGTTGTAGTGCAGGTTGCCATCGCCCAGGTGGCCGAAGTTCACCAGCCGCACGCCCGGAAAACGCGCCAGCAGTGCCGCATCGGCCTCGGCCACGAAGGCCGGAATGCGCGAGACCGGCACCGAGATGTCGTGCTTGATGTTCAGCCCTTCTTCGGCCTGCGCCAGCGGAATGCTTTCGCGCACATGCCACAGCGCGCGGCTCTGCGCCAGGCTTTCGGCAACCACCGCGTCTTGCACGGTGCCGGCTTCCAGCGCGGCGCCGAGCAGGCTTTCGAAGGCGGCGCGGGCCTGCGCCTCGCCTTCGGTGCTGCTCTGCTCCAGCAGCACCGTCCACGCGGCCTGCGGCAGCGGGCGGGGCAGGGCGGGGAAGTGCTTGGCGGTGAGCGCCAGGGCGTAGGCGCCCATCATCTCGAAGCCCGTGAGCCCGGCGCCCAGGCGCGTGCGCGCCAGCTGCAGCAGCGCCACGCAGTCGGCCACGCTGGCGCAGGCCGCCAAGGCGGTGGTGGTGGCCACGGGCTGGGGCGCCAGCTTCATGGTGGCGGCGGTGATGATGCCCAGCGTGCCTTCGCTGCCGATGAAGAGGTCGCGCAGGTCGTAGCCGGTGTTGTCCTTGCGCAGGCCGCTCAGGCCTTCCCAGACGTCGCCTTGCGCGGTGACCACTTCCAGCCCCAGGCAGAGGTCGCGAGCATTGCCCCAACGCAGCACCTGCGTGCCGCCGGCGTTGGTGGCCAGGTTGCCGCCCAGCGTGCAGCTGCCCTCGGCGGCCAGGCTCAGCGGGAACAGCAGGCCGCGCGCCTGCGCCGCCTTCTGCACGTTCTGCAGGATGCACCCGGCTTCGGCCGTGAGCGTGAGGTTGGCTTCGTCCACGGCGCGGATGCGGTTCAGCCGCTGCAGGCTCAGCAGCACCTGCGTGCCGCTGGCGTCGGGCACACCGCCGCCCACCAGGCCCGTGTTGCCGCCCTGCGGCACCAGGGCCGCGCCGTGGACGGCGCAGGCTTTCACCACGGCGGCCACCTCGGCCGTGCTGCCGGGGCGCACCACGGCCAGCGCCTTGCCGCGCCAGCGGCGGCGCCAGTCTTGTTCGAAGGCCGAGAGGTCGCCTTCGCTCAGCACCTGCGCAGCGCCCACGGCGGCGCGCAGGTCGGCCAGCAGCGCACCCGGGCCGGCACTCAAGCGCGTGCCTCCCCGGCCTGGGCCTTCTGCTCGGCCGCGGCCTTTTCGGCGGCCATGGCAGCGCCCTTGCGCAGCCGCCAACGGATGTAGATGCCGCTCACGGTGAAGAGCACGATGGTCAGCAGGGTCTGCACCACCGCCAGCGCCTGGCTGATGCCGCTTTCGGTGGTGGCGCGCACCACGCCTTCCATGAAGTACAGCCAGATCAGCAGGCTGAGCCAGCGGAAGGTGTACATGCGGTGGCGCCACAGCCCGGCCACGCACAGCACCAAGGGCACCACTTTCAGCGCCAGCGTGCCGCTGCCGGTGGGGGCCAGCCACAGCTCCCAGGCCAGGCCCAGCGCGATGAGCGCCAGCAAGGCCGCCAGGGCCGCGGCGCGGGTGCTGCGCACGATGGCATCGGGGGCCTGGCGCGGGGTGTCTTCCGGGGTGGGCGCAGAGTTCATGGGGCATCATAGCCAGCATGAACATGCTTTCTGGCCAGCAGGGGCAGCCGGGCCGGCTGGCCGAGCGCGCGCAGGCCCAGCTGGCGCTGCTGCTGCAGACGCTGCGCAACTGGCCCTGGTTCGACACCCTGCGCACCCTGCGCCAGCGCTTCGTGGAAGACCGCCTCGGCCTCACCGCAGGCAGCCTGACCTTCACCACGCTGATTGCGCTGGTGCCGCTGGTCACGGTGACGCTGGCCGTCTTCACCGCCTTCCCCATGTTCGCCGGCTTCGAAGGCGCGCTGCAGAAGTACTTCCTGCAGAACCTGGTGCCCGAGGGCATCGCGCGGCCGGTGCTGCGTTCGCTGACCACTTTCGCCTCGAAGGCGCGCGGCGTGGGCACGGTGGGCCTGCTGCTGCTGGTGGCCACCGCGCTGGCCATGGCGCTGACCATCGACCGCGCCCTCAACGCCATCTGGCGCGTGCGCCGCGCGCGGCCCTTTGCGCAGCGCATCCTGGTCTACTGGGCCGGCCTCACGCTGGGGCCGCTGGTGCTGGGGGTGAGCGTGTCGCTCACCTCGTACGCGGTGTCGGCCTCGCGCGGGCTGGTCACGGGCTTGCCGGGGGGCGTGGGCTTCCTGCTGGAGCTGATGCAGTTCGTGCTGTTCGCCGGCGCCACGGCGGCGATGTTCCACTACGTGCCCAACACCTCGGTGCGCTGGCGCCATGCCTGGGCCGGCGGCCTGTTCGTGGCTGCGGCCTTCGAAGGCGCCAAGAAGGTGCTGGCCTGGTACGTGGAGGCCGTGCCCACGTTCTCGGCGGTGTACGGCGCCTTCGCCACGCTGCCCATCTTGCTGCTGTGGGTGTACCTGGCTTGGGTCATCGTGCTGCTGGGCGCGGTGATCGCCGCCTATGCGCCCAGCCTGCAGATGCGTGTGGCCGCGCGCCCGGCCGTGCCGGGCTGGCGCTTCGAGCTCGCCCTGGCCGTGCTGCGTTTGCTGGAAGGCGCGCGCCATGCGCCGCAGCGCGGCTTGTCGCTGGCGGCCCTGGGCGAGGCGCTGCGGGCCGACCCGCTGCAGCTGGAACCCGTGGTCGATCTGCTGGCCGAGCTCGACTGGGTGCAGCGCCTGGACGAAGGCGGCAGCGCCCGCCACGTGCTGCTGTGCGACCCCGCCACCACGCCGCTGCTGGAACTGATGAACCGCACGCTGCTGGCCCCCAGCGCCACCGCCGCCGGCTTCCGCCGCAGTGCGGGCTTCGAGAAGCTGACCTTGGCCGACGCCTTGGGCGTCTGAAGCCGCTGCTGCAGGGCTTGCAGTTGCAGGCCACCCTGCTGTTCGAGATTCAGCCCAGCGCGCTGCGCAAGGCCGCCAGCACCGCATCGGGCGCTTCGGTCATCAGGTTGTGGCCGGCGGGTACCGTGTGCAGCTGCGCCTGCAGCCCGTCCACCAGGCTGCGCGCGCGGGCGGGCAGCGTCATCTGGTCGGCGTCGGCCAGCACGCAGGTGGCGGGGCAGGCCACGCGGGCCATGGCCGCTTCGCCACCCCGGTAGGCATTGCACACCGAGAACTCGTGGTGGAAGAGGTTCAGCCCGGCATGCCGCGCCTGGTTGCCGCGCATCAGCGCGCGGTTACCGCCGTGCAGCCACATGCCGGGGCTGGGGAAGGAAGGTTTGCTGGCGATGGAGGCGTGCGACCACGCGTTGACCATGTCGATGGCGCGCAGCGGGTCTTGCTGCGCCGTGGCCAGCAGCGCGTCCGACACTTGCATCGGGTAGGCCGTGCCCATCAGCACCAGGCGCGTGGCGCGCCCGGGCTCGCGGCCGGCGGCTTCCAGGGCCACCAGTGAACCCATGCTGTGCCCCACCAGCGCGGCCTGCGCCACGCCAGCGGCGTTCAGCAGGGCCAGCAGCCAGCCGGCCATGTCTTCCACGCTGGCGCGCGGCGGGCCGGCGCTGCGGCCGTGGCCGGGCAGGTCGACCGCCAGCACCGCGTGGCCGTGGTGGGCGCACCAGCGCGCCAGCAGCGTCCAGCAGCTGTGGTCGTGCATGGCGCCGTGGATGAACACCACACAGGGCAGGGCGGCGTTGAAGGGCTTGCCGCCGGTGTAGGCGTAGGCCTCGTGGCCATCGACGGTGAACTTCATGCGGCCTTCTCCGAAGGCTTATCTGCGACCTTCTCGGCGGCCTTCTCTGCGGCCTTCAACGCACGCTTCAGGTCTTCGATCAGGTCGTCCGCGTCTTCCAGCCCCACGCTCAGCCGGATGGTGCCGGGCGTGATGCCCGCAGCCGCCAGCGCCGCGTCGTCCATGCGGAAATGCGTGGTGCTGGCCGGGTGGATGACGAGGCTGCGGCAGTCGCCCACGTTGGCGAGGTGGCTGAAGATCTTCAGCGCTTCGATGAAGGCCTGGCCCTGGGCGCGCGTGCCGCGCAGGTCGAAGCTGAAGACGCTGCCGCAGCCGCGCGGCAGCAGGCGCCGCGCCAGCGCCTGGCTGGGGTGGCCGTCGAGTTCGGGGTAGCCCACGCGCGCCACCATCTTGTGGCCGGCCAGGAAGGCCACGAGCTTGCGCGTGTTCTCCACGTGGCGCGCCATGCGCAGCGGCAGCGTCTCGATGCCCTGCAGGATGAGCCAGGCCGTGTGCGGGCTCATGCAGGCGCCGAAGTCGCGCAGGCCTTCGCGGCGCGCGCGCAGCAGGAAGGCGCCTACGGTGCTCTCTTCGCTGAACACCATGCCGTGGAAGCCGGCGTAGGGTGTGCACAGCTCGGCAAAGCGGCCGGGGGGGGCGCCGGCACCGCTTGCACCGCTTGCACCGCTTCTGGCGTGCGCCGCCTCCCAGTCGAACTGGCCGCTGTCCACCAGCAGGCCGCCCACCACCGTGCCGTGGCCCGAGAGGAACTTGGTGGCGCTGTGGAACAGCAGGTCGGCGCCATGCTCGAAAGGCTTCATCAGCCAGGGCGTGGTGAAGGTGCTGTCCACCAGCAGCGGCAGCCCGGCTTCGTGGGCGATGGCGGCCAGCGTGGGAATGTCCAGCACGTCCAGCCCGGGGTTGCCCAGCGTCTCGCCGAAGAACAGCTTCGTTTCGGGGCGGATGGCGGCGCGCCAGGTGTCCACGTCGCCCGGCTTCACGAAGGTGGTGTGGATGCCGAAGCGCGCCAGCGTGTAGTGCAGCAGGTTGTGGCTGCCGCCGTAGAGCGCGCTGCTGGCCACGATGTGCGAGCCCGCACCCGCCAACGTGCTGAGGGCCAGGAACAGCGCCGCCTGCCCGCTGGCCGTGGCGATGGCGCCCACGCCGCCTTCCAGCGCCGCGATGCGTTCTTCCAGCACCGCCGTGGTGGGGTTGCTGATGCGGCTGTACACATGGCCGCTGCGTTCCTGGTTGAAGAGGCTGGCGGCGTGTTCGCTGTTCTGGAAGACGAAGCTCGTGCTCAGGTGCAGCGGCACGGCGCGCGCGCCGGTGGCGGGGTCGGGCGCGGCGCCGGCATGCAGCGCCAGGGTGTCGAAGCCGGGGTCGGCGTGGCCGGGCATGGCGGTCCTTGGGTCGGGGGGTGGGGTGGGCCTGCAGCCGGCCGTGCGCGCGCAAGAAGCGCCACGCGCTGCAGGGCCGTGCGGAATCATTGTGGGCTATATTGAAACGCTGCAAGGGCCCGCCAGGGCCTGCCAACCAGGTGCCCCGCTGCCATGAAAGTGACCGACATCCTGCGCGTCAAGGGCAACACGCTCTACACCGTGCAGCCCAGCCAGACCCTGGCCGAAGCCGTACAGACCATGGCCGAGCTCGACATCGGCTCGCTGGTGGTGATGGAGCATGGCGACGTGGTGGGCATGCTCACCTTCCGCGAGGTCATCGCCGCCGTGGTGGCCAACGGCGGCAGCGTGGGCGACCGCCATGTGCGCAGCGTGATGGACGACGCCCCGCTCACCTGCACGCCCGAGACCGGCGTCGATGAAGTGCGCCGCATGATGCTGCAGCGCCACGCGCGCTACATGCCGGTGCTGGAGCGCCGCACGCTGATGGGCGTGATCTCCTTCTACGACGTGGCCAAGACCGTGGTCGACGCGCAGGATTTCGAGAACCGCATGCTCAAGGCCTACATCCGCGACTGGCCCGAGAAGGACGAGCCCGCCCAACCGGCCGGTTGAGCGCTCACCGTGGCTGCGCGCTGGCTGCGCAGGCTTACCGGCCCGCTGCTGTGCGGCTGGCTGCTGGCCGGGCCGGGCCTGGGGGGCCCGGCTGAAGCCCAGGCGCCCGCACCGGTAGCGGCCACCCGTACCGAGCCCGCCGCCACCCCCGCACCGCAGCGGGTCTTGCGCTATGCCGTGCTGGCCGGCTTCCCGCCTTTCCAGGTCTGGCCCGAGGGCGGTGTGCCCGGCGGGGCCGATCTGGAGATCGTGGCCGAACTGGCGCGCGAGGCCGGCGTGGCCCTGGAGCCGGTGCGCTACACCGATCTGGCCCAGCTGGAAGCCGACCTCGCGGCCGGCCGCGTGCAGCTGGCCAGCGCGATGGCGCGCACGGCCGAGCGTGAAGACCGCCTGCAGTTCACCGCGCCCTACGGCCAGTTCCAGCTGGCGCTGGTGACGCGCGACGAGCAGCCCTCCGGCGCGCTGCTGCCCGACCTGGCCGGCCGCAGCATCGCCGTGGTCAGCGGCTATGCCAGCGAGGCCCAGGCCGACCGGCTGTTCCCGCTGGCCGCACGCGTGGTGGTGCGCACGCCGCGTGAGGGCCTGGAGGCCGTGCGCAGCGGCCGTGCCGACACCGTGCTCGAGTCGCTGCCCGTGCTCAGCGATCTCATCGAACGCGAGCAACTGCGCGGCCTGGTGATCGCTCGCCGCATCGAAGCCCCCAGCGGCCGCCTGCACCTGGCGCTGCCGCTGCAGGAATCGGCGCTGGCGGCGCGGTTCTCGGCCGCGGTGCAGCGCTACCCGGTGCAGCGCGTGGAAAGCCTGGTCGAGGCCTGGACCGCCCGCGCGCCGCCGCGCCCGCTGGGCCTGAACCTCAGCGCCGAAGAAGCGGCGCTGCTGGCGGCGTGGCCTGCACCCGTGGTGGGTCTGGTCGGGCGCGAGCCGCCTTTCGCCCAGGCCGGAGCCGACGGCCAGCCCGAAGGCCTGTCGGTGGACGTGCTGCGCAGCGTGCTGGCGCGGCTGGGCGTGCAGCCCCGCGAGTGGGTCTTCCTGCAGGAAGACGAGGTCAACGCGGCCTTGCTGGCCGGCCGGGTGGACATCCTCGTCGGCGCCGACGAAGGCGCCGCGCGCGCCGCGCTGCTGCGCTTCGTGGGCCCGTTCATCGAATACCCCACGGTGCTCATCGGCCGGCCCGAAAGCGGCGCTTTCGACCTGGTGCAGCTCTACGGCCGCCGCCTCGCGCTGCCGCCGGCCAGCGCGGCGCGGCCCTTTGTCGAGGCGCGGCACCCGGGCGTGCAGTTGGTCGACTGCGCGGCCATCGAAGCCTGCCTGGAGGTGGTGCGCCGGGGCGAGGCCGACGCCACGCTGGCCGATGTGGTGAGCGCGGCGGTGGTGATGGCGCGCCAGCCGCGCGCCGAGCTGCAGTTCATCGGCGTCGAGTCGCAGCTGCGGCGCTTCCACAGCCTGGCGCTGGCCGAGCGCCACGCCGCCGTGGTGCCGCTGTTCAAGCGTGCGCTCGACGTCACGGTCGACCAGCAGATGCCGGCGCTGAAGACGCGCTGGTTCAGCCGCCCCTTGCGCGCCGAGGTGCTGCGCGCCGCCGCCTGGCGTTACGGCCCCTGGGCCGCTGCTTTGCTGTTGCTGCTGGCCGGCCTGTGGTGGGCCCACAGCCGGCGCGTGCAGGCCGAGATGCAGCGCCGCCTGCAGGCCCAGCAGGCGGCCGAACGCGTGGGGCAGGAAAAGGCGCGCTTCGTCACCTTCCTGGCCCACGAGGTGCGCAATTCGCTGCATGCAGTGATTGCCGGCGGCGAACTCGCACGCCAGCCCCCGGCGGCGCTGGAGGCCGGTGCCATGCCGCGCATGACCGAGGCCGCGCGCAGCACGCTGCGGCTCCTGAACAACCTGATCGACCGCGACCGCCTGGACGCCGGCCGCCTGCGCCTGCACCCGGAACCCGCCAGCCTCGGGCCGCTGCTGCAGGCCGTGGTCGACGAGATGGCGCCGGCGGCCGAACTGGCGGGCCTGCAGTTGCACCTTCACCCGCTGCCGCCCCCGCTGGCGGGCGCCGCCGGCCAGCGCCTGCTGGACCCGCTGCGCCTGCAACAGGTGCTGCGCAACGTGCTGGCCAATGCGGTGAAGTACGGCCAGCACGGCCTAGCTAGCGTGGTGGACGTGGTGGTGCTGCCCGCCGACGAACAGGCCCCTGAGCTGCTGGCCATCGAGGTGCGCGACCGCGGCCGCGGCGTCGAGCCGGCCGAGGTGCCCGGTCTCTTCGAGCCCTATGCCGCCACCCACCGCCAGGCCGACAGCGCCGGCCTTGGCCTGCCCATCAGCCGCGGGCTGGCGCGCCTGATGGGCGGCGACCTGACGCTCGCACCGCGCGAAGGCGGCGGCGCGGTCGCGCGGCTCACGGTACGCGCGCCGCATGTGGCGGCAACGGCCACGCCGCAGGTGGCGGAACAGGCGGCGCAGCCCGGCCGCGTGCTGGTGGTGGAAGACGCCGAGGTCTTCGGCCTGCTGCTGGCGCGCGCCTTCGAGCAGCGCGGCCACGCGGTGCAGGTGGTGGGCACGCTGGCCCAGGCGCGCCAGCTGCTGCTGCAGGGCGGCATCAGCCTGCTGCTGTGCGACCTGAACCTGCCCGACGGCCCCGGCGCCGAGCTGCTGGCCTGGGCCGCGCGCGAGTTGCCCGCCCCCGGCCCGCGCCTGCTGGCGATGACGGCCGACCGCGACACCGCCGCCGCGCTGGAAGCCGAGCTGGCGCTGCCGGTGCTGGAGAAGACCGGCGACGCCGCCGGCCTGGTGGCGCGCGCGCTACGCGAAGCCGGCTTGCGCTGACCCGTCAGCGCCGAGGGGCCACCGCTGGCGGCCCGGCCCGCCCGCGCTCTCTACAATTCGCGGTTTTCCCCTGGCCCCCGCACATGTCCGGCAGCACCTTCGGCGAGCTTTTCCGCGTCACCAATTTCGGTGAAAGCCACGGCCCCGCGATCGGCTGCGTCATCGACGGCTGCCCGCCCGGCCTGGCGCTGAACGAAGCCGACATCCAGGGCGACCTGGACCGCCGCCGCCCGGGCACCAGCCGCCACGTCACGCAGCGCAACGAGCCCGACGCCGTGGAGATTCTTTCCGGCGTCTACGAGGGCCACACCACCGGCACGCCGATCTGCCTGCTCATCCGCAACACCGACCAGCGCAGCAAGGACTACGGCAACATCCTCGACACCTTCCGCCCCGGCCACGCCGACTACACCTATTGGCGCAAGTACGGCCTGCGCGACCCGCGCGGTGGCGGCCGTTCCTCGGCGCGGCTCACCGCGCCCATGGTGGCCGCCGGCGCCGTGGCCAAGAAGTGGCTGCTGGAAAAGCACGGCACCACCTTCCTGGGCTGGATGAGCGCCCTGGGCGAGCTGGAGATTCCCTTCGAGAGCGCCGAGCACATCCCGCACAACCCCTTCTTCGCGCCCAACGCCAGCCTGGTGCCGGCGCTGGAAGCGCACATGGACGCGCTGCGCAAGGCTGGCGACAGCTGCGGCGCACGCATCGAGGTGCGCGCCCACGGCATGCCGGTGGGCCTGGGCGAGCCGCTGTTCGACAAGCTCGATGCCGACATCGCCTACGCCATGATGGGCATCAACGCCGTCAAGGGTGTGGAGATCGGCAGCGGCTTTGCCACCGTGCAAGAGCGCGGCAGCCAGCACGGCGACGAACTCTCGCCGCAGGGCTTCAAGAGCAACCATGCCGGTGGCGTGCTGGGCGGTATCAGCACCGGGCAAGACCTGGTGGTGCGCATCGCCATCAAACCCACCAGTTCCATCCGCCTGCCCAAGCCCAGCATCGACCGCCAGGGCCAGCCCACCGTGGTGGAAACCCACGGCCGCCACGACCCCTGCGTGGGCATCCGCGCCACGCCCATTGCCGAGGCCATGCTGGCGCTGGTGGTGATGGACCACGCGCTGCGCCACCGCGCGCAGAACGGCGACGTGGCGCTGGCCGTGCCGGCCATTCCCGCGGCGGCGGGCACGCGCGCCCTTTGAGCCCCGGCCCGGCGTCCAGGGCCGAGGCGGGCGCGATGGCCGAAGCAGCCACTGCGGCCGAGCCGCCGCCACCGGCCGGTGCTTCCGTGCTGGCGCGTTTCGGCACGCTGTCGTTCTTCTACTTCGCCGCCATCGGGCTGTTCAACCCGTATGCGCCGCTGTGGTTCCAGAGCCTGGGCTTTTCCACGCTGCTGATCGGCGGCATCTCGGCGCTGCAGTCGGTGACGCGCCTGTTCGCGCCCTATGCGTGGAGCTGGTCGGGCGACCACAGCGGGCGCCGCACCGAGCTCATCCGCCTGGCCAGCTTCGGCGCGCTGGTCTCGGCGCTGGCCCTGCTGGGCGTGGAAGCGGCGTTGCCGGTGGCGCTGGTGACGCTGTGCATGTTCCTGGCCAACAGCGGCGTGGTGCCGCTGTACGAGGCGCTGCTGTCGCAGCACCTGCACACGCCGCAGGGCATCGACACGGCGCGCTACGGGCGCGTGCGCATGTGGGGCTCGGTGGGCTTCATCGTCGCCGTCACGGCCTTCGGCGCGCTGCTGGAATGGACGGGCATCGCCATCTTCCCGACCTTCGTGGCCTGCATGAACCTCTTGCTGCTGGGCGCCGCACTGCGCCTGCCGGCCACCCACACCGCTGCGGTGCACGCCGAGCCGGCGCCGCCGGTGCTGCCGCTGCTGCGCCGGCCCGAGGTGGCCTGGTTCTTCGCCAGCATCTTCTTCACCGTGCTGGCCCACACCAGCCTCTATGCCTTCTTCTCGCTGTACCTGGTGTCGCTGGGCTATGGCAAGTGGGCGGTCGGGGCGCTGTGGGCGGTGAGCGTCATCGTCGAGATCGTCTTCTTCTGGTACCAGGGGCGCTGGTTCCCGCGCCTGTCGGCCCACCGCTGGCTGGAAGTGGTGGCCGGCCTCACCACGCTGCGCTTCGTGGCCACGGCCGCCGGCGGGGCCTGGGCGCCCGTGCTGCTGCTGGCCCAGCTGACGCACGCCATCACCTTCGCCGCCCACCACGCGGCCTGCATCAGCCTGGTGCACCAGCTCTTCCCGGGCCGGCTGCGCGGGCGCGGGCAGGCGCTGTACACGATGCTCGGCTACGGCTTTTCGGGGGTGCTGGGTGGGCTGGGCGGCGGCTGGGTCATCTCTCACCTGGGCTTCCAGGCGGTGTTCTGGGCGGCGGCGCTGTGCGGTGTGGCGGCATGGGCTTGCGCCCGACTGGCCAGCACTGCGGCCGGCACGCTACAGCCCAAGGCGCGAACAAATGATTCATGAGGAGATTTCATCGGCGAAAGAAACCATTGCGAGCTCAAGGTCAGGCATCGGATGGCCGATGACCTGAATGAGCGCGCCGCGAGCCGTTGGTGCGTCTACAGCTACTCTGGAGAGCCCGATGCCCACAGCCGCCCCTGGCGCCCGATCAACGCTGAACATCGAAACCGACGCGGCGCGCAGCCGCTCGCCCGATGACGACGGCGGTGCGGTGAGTCGCTTCTTCCGCTACCACGGCATCTGGGCACCCGGCGTGCGCCTGTTCCGCGCCATCGGCTTTCGCGCCAAGGCGCTGATCATCACGCTGGTGTTCCTGCTGCCCATCGGCTGGCTGGCCTACAACTATTTCAGCGACAAGGCGGCGGCCATCGACTTCTCCGCCAGCGAGCGCGACGGCGTGGCCTACGCGCGCGCCGCGCTGCCGCTGCTGCAGGCGCTGCACCAGCAGCGCCTGGCGGCCGTGCAGGCTGCCGCAGGCGGCCAGGCCACGCCAGCGCTGGAAGCCGCACGCAGCGCCGTGCAGGCCGCGCTGCAGCCCCTGGCAGAAGGTGAGAAGAAGCTGGGTGCGGCCCTGCGCACTGCTGAAGCCCATGCCGAGGTGCTGAAGCGTCTGCAAGCCCTGCCGCCGTCGAGCGCGGGTGTGGCAGCGCTGCTGGCGGCGCACGGCAGCGTCATCGACGCGCACCTGAACCTGCTGACCACCGCCACCGACAACAGCAACCTCACGCTGGACCCCGACCTCGACACCTACTACCTGATGGACAGCAGCCTGGGGGCGCTGCCTGCCTTGCGCGAAGCCACCGCCCGCCAGCGCGACATGGCGCTGGCCCTGGCGCTGGGCCACAGTGCCGATGGGGCCTACCAGAAGCAGATGGGCGCCAAGGAGGTGGAGGCCGACCTGACCGATGCACGCTGGGCTGCAGCCATGGCCAAGGTGGCCACGGTGCACGCCGGCATCGACGCTGAACTGGGCACGCAGCCGGCGCGCACCGCCCTGCACGCGTTCCATGAAGCGGCCGATGCCGAGCTTTCAGCCCCGCGCCTGTCGGCCACTTCAGAGGCGGCGCTCACTGCGCTGCAGGGCGTACAGATGAAGACGCTGGACCGCCTGGACGAACTGCTGCAGGCCCGCATCGACCGCCTGGAGCAGGCGCGCAACGTCACCACCGTGGCGCTGGTGCTGAGCCTGCTGCTGGTGGGCTACCTCTTTCTCTCGTTCCGCAAGGTGCTGGAAGGTGGCCTGAAGGAAGTGGCCTACCACATCGACGCCATGCGCAACGGCGACCTGACGACGCGACCGCGCGCCTGGGGCGACGACGAAGCCGCCAATCTGATGAACACCCTGGCCGAGATGCAGGGCGAACTGCGGCGCATCGTGGGCCAGGTGCGCGGTGCTTCCGGGCAGATCGTGGTGGCCAGCACGCAGATCTCGGGCGGTGCCATGGACCTGAGCACGCGCACCGAAGAATCGGCCGCCAACCTGCAGCAGACGGCGGCAGCCATGGAAGAGGTGTCGGCCACCGTGGCACGCGGCGCAGAGACCGTGAGCCAGGCCACGCAGCTGGCCGTGGCCAATGCGGCGGCCGCCGAGCGCGGCGGGCGCGTGGTCGAGCAGGTGGTGCAGACCATGCAGGAGATCAACGGCGCCTCGGGCCGCATCGGCGACATCATCGGCACCATCGAGGGCATCGCCTTCCAGACCAACATCCTGGCGCTGAACGCGGCGGTGGAAGCGGCACGCGCCGGTGAACAGGGCCGAGGCTTCGCCGTGGTGGCCAGTGAAGTGCGCGCCCTGGCGCAGCGTTCCAGCACTGCGGCACGCGAGATCAAGGCCCTCATCACCGCCAGCATGGAGCAGGTGGAAGGCGGCGTGCGCGTGGTGAAGGAAGCCGGTACCAGCATGGGCGAGATGCAGGGCGGCGCGCGCCGCGTGCGCGAGCTGCTGGAGACCATGGCCCAGAGCGCCCACGAGCAGACCCAGGGCGTGACGCAAAGCGCCGAAGCCGTGCAGGAACTGGACAAGGTGACGCAGCAGAACGCGGCGCTGGTGGAGCAGACGGCCGCGGCCGCGGCCTCGCTGAACGACCAGGCCCATGCGCTGGCCGCCGAGGTGGCGCAGTTCAAGCTGCCGGCCTGAAGCGGCCGGGGCCGCAGACGCGGCCGTAGCCGGTGAAGCGCCCGGGCGGCCTGGCGTGCACCACGGCCCGGGCCCGCGCTACAGCGGCCCCGCCCGCGGCCGATAAAGCAGGAGGGTCAGGCCCCGAACCCGGGGCCCTCAGCCATTCAGGGCACCCACCTCCCACATGCCCGACGCGAACGCCGCCTCGCCCCTGCCGCCCGTACCAGCGCAAGCTGGCGCAGCCCCGCGCGTGGCCGAGGATGAACAGCACGCGGTGCGGCCGGCCATGTACGTGGCCTTCCTGGTGCTGGCGGTGGTGATGGTGCTGCTGGGCCTGGGTGCGCTGCGCATGGAAGCGCTGCGCGCGGCCGATGTCGAGATTCTGGACGCCGCCAGCCAGCAACGCACCTTCGCGCAAAGGCTGGGCCACCTGGCAGCGCTGGTGGAGCTGAGCGAAGGCCCCGCCCGGCAGCAGAAGATGGACGAACTCGCCGCGCTCATCCAGCAGAGCAAGGCCGGCGCGCAGTCGATGGAGCAAGCCATCGCCGAACAGCTCGGGCAGTCGCGTTCGGTGCGCAGCCTGGCCAGCGAGCCGCTGGCGCAATGGCAGGCGGCGCGTGACGCGCTGTGGACCCGCGCCCAGGCGCTGCTGCTCAGTGCCGAGATCGGCGGTGCCGACGGCCTACCGCAACGCGTGGCTGCCGTGCAGGCCGCCACCAACCCCGCGGTTGCCAGCGCCCAGGCCCTCAGCAGTGCCATGCGCGAAGCCGCGCAGCTGCGTGGCGAGCGACTCACGCGCAACGTGCACTGGGGCATGGGCGGCATGCTGGCGCTGCTGGCCCTGCTGGGCGTGGCCGTGGTGGAACCCACGGCGCGCGCCGTGGGCCGGCACAGCCAGCGTCTGCGCGAGCAGGCCGGCGAACTGCAGCGCCTGGCGCTGGTGGCCGAACACACCTCGGCGCTGGTGCTCATCACCGATGCGCAAGACCGCATCACCTGGGTGAACCAGGCCTTCACGCGCGCCACGGGCTGGCCGCTGGAAGACGCCCTGGGCCGCCACCCCGGCGAACTGCTGGTGCACGCGCAGGCCGACGAAACCGTGCTGGCCCGCGTGCAGCAGGCCGTGCGCGAAGGCCAGGGCCTGCGCCAGGAATGGCTGCACCGCTCGCGCGATGGCCGCGACCTGTGGCTGGACGTGGACCTGCGCCCCCTGCAAGACGGCCGAGGTCAGACCACAGGCCACGTGCGCGTGTGTACCGACACCAGCCAGCGCGTGCAGCAGCAGGCCAAGCTGCGCACGCTGTGGGCGGCCCTGCCCGCGGGCGTGCTGGTGGTGGGGCCCCGGGGCGAGGTGCTGGAAACCAACCGCGAGGCCGAGCGCCTGCTGGAAGTGGCCCCCGGCCAGCTCCTGGGCCGGGGCCTGGCCGAGCTGGGCACGCGCGTGCTGCGCGCGGACGGCAGCGCCTACCCTCTGAGCGAACTGCCGGCCTTGCGCACCCTGGTCAGCGGCGTGCCGCTGCAGAACGAGACCCTGGGCGTGCCGCTGGCCGGCGGGCGCACGCGCTGGCTGCTCGTCAACACCCAGCCGCAGCACGACGTGGCCGGGCAGGTGGTCGCCGTGGTCGTGTGTTTCAGCGATGTCAGCGAAAGCCGCGCCCTGCAGGACCGCCTGCGCGCCACGGCACGTGTCGACGCGCTGACCCGCCTGCCCAACCGTGCCGTGGTGATGGAGCGGCTGCAGCACGCCATCGAGCACGCCCACCGCAACCCCGGCTACGGCTTCGCGGTGCTGTTCATGGACTTCGACCGCTTCAAGCAGATCAACGACACGTTGGGCCATGGCGCCGGCGACGAGCTGCTGCGCCAGATCGCGCAGCGCCTGCTGGGCGCCTTGCGGCCCGGTGACGCGGTGGCGCGGCTGGAGCAGGGCGATGGCGCCGGCCTCGAAGCGCCGATGGCCGCGCGCCTGGGCGGCGACGAATTCGTGGTGGTGCTCGACGGGGTGAACGACTGCACGCGCGCGGCGGCCGTAGCGCAGCGCCTGCTGGCCGACCTGGGGGAGCCGTACACGCTGGAACACACGCCGGTGCAAAGCAGCGTGAGCATCGGCGTGGTGCTGTGCAGCGGCGTGCCCGGCAGCGCTGCCGATGAGCTGGACAGCGAATCCCTGGCCGAGGAAGTGCTGCGCAATGCCGACACCGCCATGTACGAGGCCAAGCGCGCCGGCCGGGGCCGCTGGGTGCTGTTCGACCACTCGATGCACGAACGCGTGGTGCAGGCCCTGGCCGTGGAGGCCGACCTGCGCCGCGCGCTGAAGGAAGGCGAGCTCTTCGTCGTCTACCAGCCGGTGGTGGAACTGGCGCAGCGCCGCATGGTGGGCGTGGAAGCGCTGGTGCGCTGGCGCCACCCGCAGCGCGGGCTGGTGCCGCCGGTGGAGTTCATCCCCATCGCCGAGGAGTGCGGCCTCATCGACGCGCTGGGCGGCTTCGTGCTGGAAAGCGCCTGCAGCCAGTTCATGCAGTGGCGGCACAGCCTGGGTGCAGCCGGGCCCGCGCAGCTGGCGGTGAACATGTCGCGCGCGCAGCTGCAGCGCAACTCTCTCGCCGCCGAGGTGCAGGCGCTGCTGCAGCGCTGCGGCATGGCGCCGGCGCAGCTGCAGCTGGAAGTGACCGAAAGCCTGGCCGCGCAGGACGAACGTGTGCAGGCCACGCTGCGCGAGCTGAAGGCGCTGGGCGTGCGCCTGGCGCTGGATGACTTCGGCACCGGCTACAGCAGCCTGGCCTGCCTGCACCAGATGCCGGTGGACACCGTGAAGGTGGACCGCAGCTTCGTCAAGCATGCCGAGACGGTGGAATACCACCGCGTGCTGATCGAGGCCACCATCCGCGTGGCGCGCACCATGGGCATGAGCACGGTGGCCGAAGGCATCGAGACCGAAGGCCAGGCCGAACTGATGCGCGCCCTCACCTGCGACCGCGGCCAGGGCTACCTGTTCAGCCGCCCGCTGGAGGCCGCCGCGCTGGAAGCCTGGGCGCGCGGGCAGGCCGTGCCGGCCCTGCCCGCCCCGGTGGCCACCACCGTCACTGCCAGCACCGCTGCCGCCTGAGGCGGCGGTCACCGCCCGCCACCCCCCGCCCACGCGCCTTGCCTGCCTGGTCAGCAGGCTCTGCAGTTCATCGCCGGCTTTCAACGCTTCGTCGCAACGGGTTCAGGCCGCAGCCCCCCGATTCCTACACTGCGCCGCATTGCAAGGTGGGGTTGCCCGCCTGCGCCTGTGGAGGACAGAAGATGAACAAGCAACGGCTGCTGGCCGGTGGTGTGGTCGCGATGGCGGCGCTGGGTCTGGGCGGTGCCTGGCTCGCGGGTGTGTTCAAGCCAGGGCCTGGGGGCCCGGGCGGCGAGGCGAAGGCCGCAGCGTCTGCAGGCCCCGACGCCAAGGGCGGCAAGGGCGGCAAGGACGGCAAGAAAGCCGAGGTGCCGCTGGAGTTTGCGCAGCGTGAAGTGGTGCAGCCCAGCCTGGCGCGGCTGCCCGGCGTGGTGGAGTTTTCCGGCCCGCTGGTGGCGCCGCAGACCGCGGTGGTGCGTGCCAAGGCCGGCGGCACGCTGCTGGCGCTGACGGTGGCCGAAGGCAGCCGCGTGCAGGCCGGGCAGGCCATCGGCCGCATCGAGGTGGCCGACCTGGCCAGCCGCGTGGCCGAGCGCAGCGCGCTGCTGGAATCGGCCCGCGCCGCGCTGGTGCAGGCCGAACGCAGCCATGCCAGCAACGAACGCCTGGCGCAGCAGCAGTTCATCTCGCCCAACGCGCTGGAAAGCTCGCGCGCGGCGCTGGAAACCGCGCGTGCGCAGCTGAATGCCGCGCAGGCCTCGCTGGAAACCACGCGCGTGGGCCTGCGTGATGCCACGCTGCTGGCGCCGATTGCCGGCATCGTGGCCAAGCGCCACGTGGTGCCCGGCGAGAAGCTGGCGATGGAGCAGCAGGTGCTGACCATCGTCGACCTGGCGCAGCTGGAACTGGCCGGCAGCGTGGGCACGCACGAGGTGGCGCGCATCACGGCCGGCATGCCGGTGCTGGTGCAGGTGGAAGGCGTGGCGCAGCCGGTGGCCGGGCGCATCGCGCGCATCGCCCCGGCGGCCGAGCCCGGCACGCGCAGCATCGGCGTGACCATCACGCTGGCCAACCCGAAGGAAACCCTGCGCGCCGGACAGTACGCACTGGCGCGTGCCACGCTGGCCGACGACACCGAGCGCCTCACCCTGCCCAGCAGCGCGGTGGGCAACACCTCGGGGCAGGATCATGTGTGGGTCATCGAAGGCGGCGCGCTGGCGCGCCGCGCCGTCACGCTGGGCCGCAAGGACGAACGCGAAGGCCGTGTGGAGGTGCTGCAGGGCGTGACGCCGGCCAGCCAGGTGCTGGCGGCGCGTTTCGACAACCTGCGCGAAGGCGCCAAGGCCACTGTGGTGGCGCAGAAGGCCGTTCCCGCCGAGAAGGCGGCCGAGCTGGCTTCGTCCGCGGCTTCGGCGCCGCTCGTCAGGTAAGCCGGCCGGGAGCCCGCCATGTGGATGACCCGCGTCAGTATCAACAACCCCGTTTTCGCTGCCATGGTGATGGTGGCGCTGTGCGTGCTGGGCCTGTTCAGCTACGCCAAGCTGGGCGTCGAGCAGATGCCCGACATCACCTTCCCCGGCGCCTGGATGGAGGTGAACTACCCCGGCGCCTCGCCCGAGGCGGTGGAGCGCGAACTCATCAAGCCGCTGGAAGAAGCCGTCAACGGCGTGGCCGGCGTCAAGCGCATCACCGCCGGTGCGCGCGAAGGCACGGGCTGGGTGAACATCGAGTTCGGCCTGGACGCCGACATGAACCGCGCCATGCAGGACCTGCGCGACCGCGTGGCCACGGTGCAGGGCGGTTTCCCGCGCGAGGTGAAGGCGCCCACCATCGCGCGCTGGAACAACGACAACAACCAGCCCATCGTCAACGCCGCGCTGGTGAGCCCCACGCGCAGCGGGCGTGAGCTGTCCATCCTGGCCGAGAACGTGGTCGACAAGCGCCTGCGCCGCGTGGAAGGCGTGGCGCGCGTGGAGGTGAACGGCCTCACGCGGCGCGAGGTGCGTATCGACCTCGACCCCGCCCGCCTGCGGGCCTATGGCGTGACGCCGGCCGAGATTGCCACGGCGCTGAAGCAGGCCAATGCCGACCAGCCCGTGGGCGTGCTCAGCGACAACACGCAAGACGTGCTGCTGCGCGTGGAAGGCCGCGTGCGCGACCCGCGCCAGTTCGCCAACGTGGTGGTGGCCCAGCGCGGCAACCTCAGCCTCACACTGGCCGACCTGGGGCAACTGGTGGAACGCGAACGCGAGCCCGATTCGCTGGCGCGCATCAACGGTCAGCGTGCCATCACCTTCAACGTCTACAAGCAGCAGGACGCCAACATCGTGGCCGCCGGCGAAGCCGTGAAGGCCGCGCTGGACGAAGTGCGCACGACGCTGCCGCCCGACGTGGAGCTGCGCCTCATCCGCGCCGACAGCGACTGGGTCAAGGGCAGCCTCACGGGCCTGCGCAACACCCTCATCGAAGGCGCGCTGCTTACCGTGGCCATCGTCTTCCTGTTCCTGCACAGCTGGCGCAGCACCATCATCACGGGGCTGACGCTGCCCATCGCCGTCATCAGCAGCTTCATCGCCGTGTACGCCTTCGGCTTCACGCTGAACTTCATGACGATGATGGCGCTGAGCCTGTGCATCGGCTTGCTCATCGACGACGCCATCGTCGTGCGCGAGAACATCGTGCGCCACGTCGGCATGGGCAAGGACCACTTCCGCGCCGCGCGCGAAGGCACCGAGGAAATCGGCCTGGCCGTGATGGCCACCACCTTCGCCATCGTGGCGGTGTTCGCGCCCGTGGCCTTCATGGGCGGCATCATCGGCAAGTTCTTCTACCCCTTCGGCATCACCGTGGTGGTGGCGGTGCTGGTGAGCCTGTTCGTCAGCTTCACGCTCGACCCCATGCTCAGCAGCGTGTGGCACGACCCGCCCAGCACGCGCATGAAGCGCTGGCCCGTCATCGGCCACGCCATCCGCGCCACCGACGCCGGCATGGATGCGCTGCACCGCGTGTACGAGCGCAGCATCCGCTGGATCTTCAGCGAACGGCGCTGGACGCTCGGGGTCAGGAAGCTGTGGCTGGGCCTGCCTGTCTATGCCCGCGGCTTCGACAGCCACAACGTGCGCGACAAGATGAGCCCGCGGCGCTGGCGCCTGGCCACGATCACGCCGCGCGGGGTGGTGATGGCCGGCGGCCTGGCCAGCTTCGTGCTGGCGCTGGGCCTGGCGCCGCTGGTGGGCAGTGAGTTCGTGCCCGAGACCGACCAGGGCTACACGCAGCTGCAGCTGCGCATGCCCGTGGGCAGCAGCCTGGAGCGCAGCGACGCCAAGGTGCGGCAGATCGAAGCCCTGGTGATGGCGCTGCCCGAGGTGAAGAACGTCTCCACCTGGGTGGGCGGCGCCGGCCAGCGCAACCAGGCCTGGCTGAACATCAGCCTGGTCGACAAGGACGCGCGCAGCCGCAGCCAGAAAGAGGTGGAAGAGCTCATCCGCAAGGAGATCGCGCGCATTCCCGGCACCGACGCCAGCGTGGGCTTCAACCGGCCCATCTACGTGGCCATCCTGGGCAGCGACGCCGAGGGCCTGGCCAAGGTGGCGAAAGAGTTCGCCGAGAAGGTGAAGCAGATACCCAACGTGGTGGACGTGGAAAGCTCGGTGCAGCAGGGCCTGCCCGCCTACGCCGTGAAGCTGAAGCCCGGCGCCGTGCGCGAGCTGGGCCTCACCGCGCCGCAGCTGGCGAGCAGCCTGCGTGCCTACGTGAACGGCGAAACCGCCACCACCTGGACCACGCCCGATGGCGACCAGGTGGACGTGGTGCTGCGCCTGAACGAGAGCCAGCGTGAGCGTGTGGAACAGCTGCGCGCCCTGCCCGTGGCCTTCGCGAAGGACGGCACCCCCATCACGCTGGACAGCGTGGCCACCATCGAGACCATCTTCAACCCCGAGGTGATACGCCGCCAGAACCTGCAGCGCCGCGAGGCCGTGTTCGCGGGCGTGCAGGGCCGCAGCCCCGGTGAGGTGGGCGCCGACGTGCAGAAGCTCATCAAGGAAACCACGCTGCCGCCGGGCTACACCTTCGACATCGGCGGGCAGATGCAGCAGCAGAGCGAAGCCTTCGGCGGCCTGCTGGCGGCCATGGCGCTGGCCGTCATCTTCATCTACATCGTGCTGGCCAGCCAGTTCGGCAGCTTCCTGCAGCCCATCGCCATCATGGCCAGCCTGCCGCTGGCGCTGATCGGCGTGATGCTGGCGCTGCTGTTCTGGAACAGCACGCTGAACGTTTTCAGCATGATCGGCCTGGTGATGCTGATGGGCCTGGTGACGAAGAACGCGATTCTTCTCGTGGACTTCGCCAACCACGCCCGCAAGGGCGGCGCCACCGTGCCCGAGGCGCTGCTGCAGGCCGGCCTGACGCGCATGCGCCCCATCATCATGACCACGGCGGCCATGGTCTTCGGCATGCTGCCGCTGGCGCTGGCGCTGAACGATGGCGGCGAGATCCAGGCGCCGATGGGCCGCGCCATCATCGGCGGCGTGATCACCAGCACGCTGCTCACGCTGGTGGTGGTGCCGGTGATGTACAGCTACCTGGCGCGGGTGGCCAGGCCCAAGGGGGTGGTGCCCGAGGCCGGCAGTGCAGCCTCGCCGCTGCTGATGCCGGCCGACCGCGACTGACCGGGCGGCATGGCTGCGGCCGCAGGCGCAGCCAGGGCCGTCTGCCGATAGATGCCGCAGCCCAGCAGTAGGTCGGCCTGCAGCGGCACCACCCACGAGGTCTTGGGCAGCACGCTGCCGGTGTTGGGTTGCACGATGTCGTAGTTGATCCAGCCGCCGCCGGCCGCTGCAGCGGCCCAGGCGTCGCGCACGAAGCGGTCGCCCTCGATCCCGGGCACCTCGTGCACGCGGTGGCCTTCCATCGCGGGCTTGGCGCCGTGCAGGCGGTAGCGGCCTTCGCGGTCGATGACGAAGACGTAGAGATCGCGGTCGACGAAACCTGCTTCGGGGCTGTGCAGCGCCCGGCTGGCACCGGCCAGCCCGTGTTCGCCGATCAGGCCGAGCGCTCGCTGCACCAGGGCCATGGCCTCGTCGGCACTGCCCTGGCGCAGGCGCATCGTGGCCACGGCGCCCGACAGCGCTTCGGCGCGCGTCACCAGGGCCTGCGAGGCCCCGCGCGACTCTTCCACCATGGCCGCGTTCTGCCGCGTGATCTCTTCCAGGCTGCCCACCGCGGCGCTCATCTCCTCCAGGCCCTGGCTCTGCTGCTGGCTGCTGGCGGCAATCTCGCGCAACTGCTGCGAGACCTGGCGCACGCCGTCCACCAGCGAACCCAGCACGGCGCTGGTGCGCTGCACGCTGTCGACCGTGCTGTCGACCTGCTCGCGCGACTGGCTGATGAGCTGCCGCACCTCGGCCGCCGCGGCGCTGCTGCGTTGCGCCAGCTGGCGCACCTCGCTGGCCACCACGGCAAAGCCGCGGCCCGCCTCGCCGGCACGCGCGGCCTCCACCGCCGCGTTCAGCGCCAGGATGTTGGTCTGGAAGGCGATGCCGTCGATGACGCCGATGATCTCGCCCACGCGCCGCGAGCCGTTTTCCAGCAGGCCCAGCGCGCCCACGGTCTGCGCCATTTCCTGGTTGCCGCCCTCGGCCTTCTCGCGCAGCGCGGCCGAGAGGTCGTCCAGCGCCGCCACCGAGGCCGCGTTGGCCGCCACCTTGCCGCTGGTGTCCTGCACGGTGCCCACGAACTCGGCCAGGCTGGCGGCCTGCTGCTCGGTACGCAGGGCCAGCGCGCCGCCGCCTTCGGCCAGGGTGCGGCCGGTTTCCGACACGCGCACGGCGCTGCTGCGGATTTCGGCCACCAGGCTGGAGAGCTGCGAGGCCATGCCTTCGACGACCCGGCCGATCTCGGCCACTTCGTCGCGGCCTTCGATCTGGAATTGTTGCGAGAGGTCGCCCGCGGCCACCTTCGCCATGCCCTTGCTGAGGTGGGTGAGTGCGCCGACGAAGGCCGCATAGAACGCCCACGAGAGATACAGCACCAGCATCACGCCCAGCGCCGCCACGCTGGCAGTGACCCACAACTCGGTCTGCTGGCTGCGCGCACGCGTTTCCAGGGCCTGCAGCAGCTGGTGGCCGGCAGCCTGCCCGAAGCCGTTGATGGCCAGGATGGCCTGCGTGCCGGCTTGAAAGTAGGGCCCTGGTTGCGCCTGCAGCGCATCCGCCGTGAAGACCTGTTCCGTGAGTTCAGCGAACTGGCGCGCGAGGCGCAAGGCCTCGTCATAGCCCGGCGGCACCACGGCACCGGCGCGTTGCAGGGCCTGCACCCGGAGTTCGATGTCGTGCAGGCGTTGGCGCAGTTGCTCTGCGCGACCGAGCATCTGTGCGCGTTCCGTCGACGAGGCTTCGCCCCGGCCCAGCAACCCGGCACCCTGCCCGCGCATCAAGCCTACGGTTTCGGTCCAGGGCAGGGTGCGTTCGACCAGCAAGTCCATCAGGAAGAAGGTGGGCGCTTCCGGGTCGAGCAGCAGGCCGGAGCGTTCGCCAACCAGCAACACCGCCACGCGCAAGGCTTCCACCTGCTCGGTGTGTTGCTTGAAGGCGGCGCCGCGCTGCGTGTCGTGCCGTCCCTCGCCCAGGGCGGCCACGGCTTCACGCAGGGCAGGCCAGTGGTCGTTGAACTGGAAGCTGGGCGCAGCCTTCAACTCGGTATCCGCCTTCTGCAGGGCCTGGGCCAGCGCAGTGCGGACGGCGTCGCGCGGCGCGGTGGCGGCGGCTTCGCCGCTGAGCACGCGGTTGGTCAGGCCGCGGTGCTGCTGCAGGGCGTCGGCCACGGTCAGCAGGGCCTGCACCACGCGCGTTCCCTCGGCTTCAGCCCAGGTGAACGCCGTGTGCTGCCGCAGCAATTGCACGTGCAGCACCACCAAGAGCAGCAGCGGCAGGAACAGGGTCAGGCCCACCAGACCCAGCTTCCAGGGCAGGCGCAGGCGCCGCATCAGCCACAGGCCGGGCGCCATCGAAGAACGCAGCAAACGGGACATGCAGGGCTCCAGCGGAGCCCGAACCCGCCCCGCCACCGGCATTTCGGCCATGGCCCCACAAACTTCAGTGAGAAATGGCCGGCCCCGTCATTGGCCTGCAGCGGCCGTCAGCACTCGACGATGTTCACCGCCAGGCCGCCGCGGGCGGTTTCCTTGTACTTGCTCATCATGTCGGCGCCGGTCTCGCGCATGGTCTTGATGACCTTGTCCAGGCTCACGAAGTGCGTGCCGTCGCCGCGCAAGGCCATGCGCGCGGCGTTGATGGCCTTCACGCTGGCGATGGCGTTGCGCTCGATGCAGGGTATTTGCACCAGGCCACCCACGGGGTCGCAGGTCAGGCCGAGGTGGTGTTCCATGCCGATCTCGGCGGCGTTCTCCACCTGCTCGGGCGTGCCGCCCATCACGGCACACAGCGCTCCGGCGGCCATGCTGCAGGCCACGCCCACCTCGCCCTGGCAACCCACCTCGGCGCCGCTGATGCTGGCGTTCTCTTTGTAGAGGATGCCGATGGCCGCGGCCGTGAGCAGGAAGTCGATGACGCCGGCATCGGTCGCAGCCGGCATGAAGCGCGTGTAGTAGTGCAGCACCGCCGGCACGATGCCGGCCGCGCCGTTGGTGGGCGCCGTCACCACACGGCCGCCGGCGGCGTTCTCCTCGTTCACGGCCAGCGCGTAGAGGTTCACCCAGTCCAGCACCTGCAGCGGGTCGCGCAGCGCGGCTTCGGGGTGGGCGGTGAGTGCGTCGCGCAGCGGCTTGGCGCGGCGCTTGACCTGGAAGCCGCCGGGCAGCACGCCTTCGGTGCGGCAGCCGCGTTCCACGCAGTCCTGCATCACGCGCCAGATCTTCAAGAGGCCGGCGTCGATCTCGGCGTCGCTGCGCCAGTGGCCTTCGTTGGCGCGCATCACTGCGGCGATGCCGCCGCCGATCTGCTTGCAGCGCTGCAGCAGTTCTTCGCCGCTGCGGAAGGGCAGCGGCAGCACCGTGGTGTCGGGCGCGATGACCTTCTGCTTCGCGCCGTCGGCCGCCACCTCGTCGCTGACGACGAAGCCGCCGCCCACCGAGTAGTACACGCGGCTGGCCAGTTCGCCGCCCTCGGCATCGAAAGCCGTGAAGCGCAGGCCGTTGGCGTGGAAGGGCAGGCTTTCGCGGCGGAAGAACTTCAGGTCGTCCTTCTCGTTGAAGGCCACCGCGTGCCGGCCCAGCAGCGTGATGCGGCCTTCACCACGCAGGGCGGCCAGCAAGGCCGGCACGGCATCCACATCCACCGTGTCGGGCTCGTGCCCGGCCAGGCCCAGCAGCACGGCCTTGTCGCTGCCGTGGCCCTTGCCCGTGGCGCCCAGGCTGCCGTACAGCTGGCTGAGCACGCGCGCCGTGCGTGGCAGCAGGCCTTCATGGTCGAGCCGCAGCGTGAACAGCCGCGCCGCGCGCATGGGCCCCACGGTGTGGCTGCTGCTGGGGCCGATGCCGATCTTGAAGAGGTCGAAGACGGAAACGGCCATGGCAGCTTCCTCAGGCGGAGTCGCCGTATTCGCTCAAGGGTGGGCAGCTGCAGCTGAGGTTGCGGTCGCCCCAGACGTTGTCCACGCGGCCCACGGGCGCCCAGTACTTCTGGCGTCGCAGGCTGGCCACCGGGTAGGCGGCTTCTTCACGCGTGTAGGTGTGGGCCCAGTCGGCCTTCAGCAGCGAAGCGGCCGTGTGCGGCGCGTTCTTCAGCGGGTTGTCGTCCTGCGGCCAGGCGCCGGCCTCCACCTTCGCGATCTCTTCGCGGATGGCGATCATCGCGTCGCAGAAGCGGTCCAGCTCGGCCAGCGGCTCGCTCTCGGTGGGCTCGATCATCAGCGTGCCGGCCACCGGGAAGCTGAGCGTGGGCGCGTGGAAGCCGTAGTCGATGAGGCGCTTGGCCACGTCTTCGGCACCCACGCCGCTGGTCTTGGCCAGCGGGCGGATGTCGATGATGCATTCGTGCGCCACGCCGCCGCCCTTCAGGTTCGCATCACCGCTGCTGTAGAGCACGGGGTAGTGGCCGGCCAGGCGCGCGGCGATGTAGTTCGCGCTGAGGATGGCCACCTCGGTGGCATCGCGCAGGCCGTCGGCACCCATCATGCGGCAGTACATCCAGCTGATGGGCAGCACTGCGGCATTGCCCAGCGGCGCAGCGCTCACCGCGCCCACGCTCTGTGCACCGCCCACACCCGCGGTGCGGTGCGCCGGCAGGAAAGGCACCAGGTCTTCCACCACCGCCACCGGGCCCACGCCCGGGCCGCCACCGCCGTGCGGGATGCAGAAGGTCTTGTGCAGGTTCAGGTGGCTCACGTCGCCGCCGAACTCGCCCGGCGCGGCCACGCCCACCAGCGCGTTCATGTTCGCGCCGTCCACGTACACACGCCCGCCGTGCTGGTGCACGAGGGCACACAGCTCCTTCACGCGCACCTCGAACACGCCGTGCGTGCTGGGGTAGGTGATCATCACCGCCGCCAGGTTGGCGCTGTGCTGCTCGCACTTGGCCTTCAGGTCGTCCATGTCGACGTTGCCCATGGCGTCGCACTTCGTCACCACCACCGTCATGCCCACCATCTGCGCGCTGGCCGGGTTGGTGCCGTGCGCGCTTTCGGGAATGAGGCAGATGTTGCGGTGGCCCTCGCCGCGGCTCTCGTGGAAGGCCTTGATGACCAGCAGGCCGGCGTATTCACCCTGGCTGCCGGCGTTGGGCTGCAGGCTCACGCCGGCGTAGCCCGTGGCCTGGCTCAGCCACGCGCACAGCTGGTCGTTCATGGCCCAGTAGCCGGCGAGCTGGTCGCGCGGCGCGAAGGGGTGCATGTGCGCGAACTCGGGCCAGGTGATGGGGATCATCTCGCTGGTGGCGTTGAGCTTCATCGTGCAGCTGCCCAGCGGGATCATCGTGCGGTCCAGCGCCAGGTCCTTGTCGCTCAAGGACCGGATGTAGCGCAGCATCTGCGTTTCGCTGTGGTGCGTGTTGAACACCGGGTGCGTGAGGTAGGCGCTGCTGCGGCGCAGGGCCTCGGGGATGAGGCTGTCCACGCCCTTCTCGAAGGGCGCCCAGTCGGGCAGGGCCTGGCCGTCTTGGGCGAACCACGACCACAGCGCGTTCACGTCGGCCCGCGTGGTGGTTTCGTCCAGTGCCACGCTCAGGTGCGTGGGCGACAGGCGGCGCAGGTTGGCACCCGCGGCCAGGGCCTTGGCGAGCACGGTGTCGGTGTCGGCACCGGTTTCGATGGTGATGGTGTCGAAGGCGGCCGGCGTGATGACTTTCCGGCCCAGCTGCTGCAGGCCCTGCGACAGGATGGCCGTGTAGCTGGCCACGCGCTGCGCAATGCGCTTCAAGCCCGCGGGCCCGTGGTACACGGCGTACATGCTGGCAATCACCGCCAGCAGCACCTGCGCCGTGCAGATGTTGCTGGTGGCCTTCTCGCGGCGGATGTGCTGCTCGCGCGTCTGCAGCGCCAGGCGGTAGGCCGGGTTGCCGTGGCTGTCGATGCTGACACCCACCAGGCGGCCGGGCATGCTGCGCTTCCACTCGTCGCGGCAGGCCATGTAGGCGGCGTGCGGGCCGCCCGCGCCCATGGGCACGCCGAAACGCTGCGTGGTGCCCACCACGATGTCGGCGCCGAATTCGCCCGGCGGCACCAGCAGCGTGAGGGCCAGCAGGTCGGCCGCGACGATGAAGGCCGCGCCCTGGGCGTGCGCCTGTTCGACGAAAGGCTTCAGGTCGTGGATGAGGCCGCTGGTGCTGGGGTACTGCGCGATGACGGCGAAGTAGTCGTTCTCGGCCATCAGCTGCGGCGCCACGCCCACCAGCACCTTCAGGCCCAGCGGCGCAGCGCGCGTCTGCAGCACCTCGATGGTCTGCGGGTGGCAATCACCGGCCACGATGATGGTGTCGCTCTTGCTTTTCACGCTGCGCTTGGCCAGCGTCATGGCCTCGGCGGCGGCGGTGGCTTCGTCCAGCATGCTGGCGTTGGCCATGGCCATGCCGGTGAGTTCACACACCATGGTCTGGAAGTTCACCAGCGCTTCCATGCGGCCCTGCGAGATCTCGGCCTGGTAGGGCGTGTAGGCCGTGTACCAGGCCGGGTTCTCGAGGATGTTGCGCAGGATGACGCCCGGCGTGTGCGTGCCGTGGTAGCCCTGGCCGATGAAGCTCTTGAGCACGCGGTTCTTCTGTGCCAGCGCCTTCATCTCGGCCAGCGCCTGCGCTTCCGTCACCGGCGCGGGCAGGCGCATCGGCTGGCTGCGCGCGATGGCACGCGGCACGATGGCCTCGATGAGCGCGCGGCGCGTGAAGTTGGGCAGGCCGGGGCCGATGACGCCCAGCATGTGGGCCTCGTCGTCGGCATAGGGGCCGATGTGGCGGGCAGTGAACTCGGTGGCGTTCTCGAGCTCACCCAGGGGCTTCAGGGCAGACATCAACATGGCGGGCTTCCGTCGATCAGTGTCGAAATGGCGGCGGTGCGGGATGGCGGTGCAGGAAGGCGGTGCAGGGCAGGCGTTACAGCGTCTTCAGCAGCGCGTCGTAGGCCGGCGCGTCCATCAGGCCGTCGAGTTCGGCCGTGTCGGCCACCTTCACCTTGAAGAACCAGCCGGTGTTCAGCGGGTCGCTGTTGGCCAGCGAGGGGTCGTCCTTCAGCGCACTGTTCACTTCCACCACCTCGCCGCTCACCGGCATGTAGATGTCGGCCGCGGCCTTCACGCTTTCCACCACGCCGGCCACTTCGCCCTTCTTGTAGGCCCGGCCCACTTCAGGCAGGTCGACGAACACCACGTCGCCCAGCGCGTCCTGCGCGTGGGTGGTGATGCCCACCACGGCCGCAGCGGCGTCGGTGGTGTTGATCCATTCGTGGTCGGGGGTGAACTTGGTGCTCATGGGGCAAGGCTCCGGGTGGGGATGGAGAAGAAGAGGAATCAGCGCTTGTAGTGGTGAGGCGCAAAGGGCAAGGCTGTCACGCGCATCGGCAGCCGCTTGCCGCGCACTTCGGCATACACCTCGGCGCCGGCTGCTGCGTGGTTCAGCGGCAGGTAGGCCATGGCGACGGGCTGGTTCACCGTGGGGCCCAGCGTACCGCTGGTCACCACGCCGAGCTGGTGGCCGTGGGCGTCGACGATGGGCGCGCCTTCGCGCACCGGGGCACGCTCCAGGCCCATCAGGCCCACGCGCTTGCTGGGCGCGCCGCCGGCCAGGTGGCTTTCGATGACGCTGGCACCCGGGTAGCCGCCGGCGCGCGCACCGCCGGGGCGGCGCACCTTCTGGATGGCCCAGCCGAGGCCGGCTTCGATCGGGCTGGTGGTGGTGGTGATGTCGTGGCCATACAGGCACAGGCCGGCTTCCAGGCGCAGCGTGTCGCGTGCGCCCAGGCCGGCGGGGGCCACCTCGGGCTGGGCCAGCAGGGTTTCGGCCAGGGTCACGGCATGGGCTTCGGGCACGCTGATCTCGAAGCCGTCTTCACCGGTGTAGCCCGAGCGGGTGACGAAGCAGTCCACGCCCGCCAGCTTGAACACGCCGCCACTCATGAACACGAGGTCGGCCACGCCGGGGTGCAGGCGCGAGAGCGCGTCGACCGCCTTCGGGCCCTGCAGCGCCAGCAGCGCGCGCTCGGGCATGGGCACCACGGTGCAGCGGTGGCCGATGTGGGTTTGCAGGTGCTCGATGTCGGCCTGCTTGCAGCCCGCGTTCACCACCAGGAAGAGGTCGCCGAAGGCGGCGCGCGCGGCTTCATCGGGCCGCACCACCATCAGGTCGTCGAGCAGGCCGCCGCTGGCGTTGGTGAAGAAGGCGTAACGCTGGCGGCCCGTGCCCAGGTCGATCACATCGACCGGCACCAGCGTTTCCAGCGCGGCGGCGGCGCCGCTGCCCACCAGCCGTACCTGCCCCATGTGCGAGACGTCGAAGAGCGCGGCCGATTCCCGGCACTGCTTGTGTTCGGCCATCAGCCCGGCCGGGTATTGCACCGGCATCGCGTAGCCGGCGAAAGGCACCATGCGCGCGCCCAGGCGCTGGTGCAGGGCGTGCAGGGGGGTATGGAGCAGCGGGGCTTCGGCGGACACGGTTCAAACCTTTCGAGGGCGTCTGTGCGAACACCGCCATGACAAGGCATGAACGGTGTGGCTGGCCCTCGCTGTCCGCTTTACCTGAGAGATTCAGCGGCGCCGCACCGTGGTTGCCACAGCCGGCGCGCCTTGCCCCTTCGGTGGGCCGCCTGCAACACAGCGGCCTCTCTCCAGTGAGGTGAAGAAGTCAGTCCTTTTGCCTGAGCGTTCGAGGGGGGGCATCGCCGGCCCTCTGCGCCTTCGGCGGCCCGGCGGCATGGCTGCTGCGGGGCTCTCTCCTGACGGGGCGCAGTGTAGCAGCGCCCCTCCACCCGCGGCGCAGCCCCTGTGCCTGCCGCGGCGTTAAAAAAAGCTGCCCACGTTGAACAGCGTGAGCACGCCCAGCACGGCGAAGATGAGCGCGGCGATGCCGTGCACCAGCGACATCTTCACGCACCGGGCGATGGCGTCGCCCAGGAAGACCGCCGGCACGTTGCTGATCATCATGCCCAGCGTGGTGCCCAGCACCACGGCCAGCAGGTCGGGGTAGCGCGCGGCCAGGGCCACGGTGGCGATCTGCGTCTTGTCGCCCATCTCGGCGAGGAAGAAGGCCACGAAGGTGGTGCCGAACACGCCCCAGCGCGCGGGCTGCTTCAGCACCTCGTCGCCGTCGATCTTGTCGGGGATGAGCATCCACGCCGCCATGGCCAGGAAGCCCAGGCCGATCACCCAGCGCAGCACCCCGGGCCCCAGCGCCTGCGCCACCCAGCCGCCCACGGCCCCCGCCGCGGCGTGGTTGGCCAGCGTGGCGACGAAGATGCCCGCGATGATGGGCCAGGGCTTGCGGAAGCGCGCGGCCAGCAGCATGGCCAGCAACTGGGTCTTGTCGCCCATTTCACCGAGGGCCACCACGCCGGTGGAGATGAAGAAGGCTTCCATGGCAGGCGCGCATTGTGGCGCCTGTGTCCCGACCGCTCCTCAGACCCCCTGCAGCCGCAACCGCAGCCCGGCGCGCGCCCACATGAGGGCCAGCGCGCAGAAGCACAGCACGAAGATGAGCGCGCCCCACCATTCGGTGACGTTTTCGGTGCGCCCCTTCCACTCGGGCGAGAGCACGGCCGCCACGATGGCGTTCACCACGCCCAGCGCTACCAGCGTGCAGGCCAGGGCCACGTGGCTGCGCACCAGCCAGCCGGGAAGGGCGCTGCCGCCGTGCTGCGCCAGCCCCTGCAGCTGCTGCACCGCCTGCCCCAGCAGCAGCATGCACAGGCAGGTGAAGCCGAAGTACACCACCGTGCCGTACTGCCGCAGCAGCCGGTAGACCGTGCCCTCGGTGCCCAGGAAGGTGGCATAGAGCACCAGCGCCACGGCCGCCACCACGCCCAACGTGGCCAGCGCCTGCAGGCTGCGCCGCGGCCCCAACGCGCCGCGAAGCCAGTGCGCGGCCAGCAGCCACACCAGGCCTTGCAGCGTGGCGGCCGGCAGCATCAGCGCGCGGAAGATGTGGTTGGGCAGTTCGTAGCGCGCGGCGCGGCTGATGGAGGTGCAGCCGTCGACAAAGGGGTTGCAGCCCGGCACCAGCTGCAGCTGCACCGACAGCGCAAACGACACCAGTGCCGCCACCGCCGGCAGCAGCCCGGCCAGCAGCGCCAGGGGCCACAGCGGCAGGCCCTGGGCCGTCAGGCCCGCCGTTGGGGTAACGAAAGGCGCCGGCTTCATCGGCCTTCAGAAGCGGTGCACCAGGCCCGCATTCACGCTCCAGCTCTGGGGCTGGCGCACCAGCGGGCTGCTGGCGGCTTCGTCGATGAGGCGCGTGAGCCCGGCGCCGCCGAACAGCGCCCATTGCGGCCCCAGCGCGCGCCGCCAGCCGGCCGACACCGTGACATCGCGCAGCCCCGCCGACATCGTGGTGACCGGGTAGCCGCTGCGCAGCGCCTGCTCGGGCGTGACGCCGAAATAGCTTTGCAGGTGGCGCCGGTCGGCCCAGCCCAGCGACAGCGTGCCCTGCACGCCCAGCACGGGGCTGAGCGCGATGTCGCGGCCCAGCTGCAGTTCGCCCTGCGTGCCGCCACCGCGGCCCAGCGCGTCGGTGGTGTTCACGCTGCGCAGGCGCCAGCCGTCGTCCAGCCGGTAGGTCAGGCTCAGGCGCAGACGCAACGTGCCGCGCACATCGCCCAGGCCGCGCAGTTCTTCGCTTTCCGATTCACGGCGCCCGCTGTCCAGCCGCAGGCCCAGGCCGGCGCGGAAGCGGTCGCCCTGGGCCAGTTCCACGCGCAGGCCGCCGCCGCTGGCGGTCTCGGCCCCGCGCACGGAGAAAGCACTGCGGCTGGACAGGCTGACGCGCCCCCACCGCAGGGCCAGGCCCGGCGTGATGCTGGTGGCGCGGCTGGCCGAACCGGGCGTGCGCGGCCCGTGCGAGACGACAAAACCCACGGCCGCGTCCCAGGCCCGGGGCGCGGCGCGTTCGATGGGGGTTTCTTCGGTGGTTTGCGCGGCAGCCGTGCCCCACGTGCCGGCCAGGCCGGCCATCAGCAGGCCGGTGCAGAACGGGTTGAGGGCAGGCCGCGCTCGGAAGCAAGACGCCTGCATGGGGCGCCATTGTTCCGGTGCGCCCCGTCTTCACCAAGCCCGGTGGCCGGTGGCCCCGGGCCAGACGGGGGTGTCGCAGCGATGGGGTCGTGGTGGCGAGGGGGCGCCGTGGCGGCGCCGGTGCTTCAGCCGGCGTTGTCGCGCAGGAAGATCTGCACTCGGCGGTTCTGGGCGCGGCCGGCGTCGGTGTTGTTGTCGGCCACGGGTTCGGCCGCCCCGCGCCCGCTGATGGCGATGCGGCCGGTGTTCACGCCGCGGCCGGCCAGGTAGTCGCGCACGCTGGCGGCACGTTCCACCGACAAGGGCTGGTTGATGGCGTCGCCGCCGGTGCTGTCGGTGTGGCCGACCACGCGCACCTGCATGTTGGCGTCCAGGCCCTGGGCGAACTGGTCGAGCACCGGGCGCATGGCGGGCTTGATGGCGGCCTGGCCCACGTCGAAAGAGAAGTCGGCCGGCACGTTCACCATCAGCTCGTTGTTGGGCGTGCGCACCACCTCCACGCCGGTGCCGGCGGCGGCCTGGGCCACGGCCTCGCGCTTGTCCTCCATGCGCTTGCTCCAGAGGTTGCCGACCACGGCGCCCAGCGCACCGCCGATGACGGCACTCTGCCCGGCCTTGCCGCCCGTGGCCGAGCCGATGACGGCCCCCGCCACGGCGCCCACGCCGGCACCGGTGGCGGTGCCGCGCTGGCGCTCGCTCATGTTCTCGCAGGCGCCCAGGGCGCCGGCGCAGGCCAGCACCAGGGCCAGGCGCAGCAGGCGGGGCCGGGCGGGAAGCGGGCGGGCTGGGGTGACGGCCGGGGCAAGGGCGGTGCAGGGGGGCGTGTGCATGGCGGGTCCGATAGGTGTAGAGGTCGCGAAAGAACTCGCGCCCCTCACTGTGGCCGCCAACGCAGCCGGCCACAGTCGGACGCGCCAGCATCTGCCTGTCGGACGTGTCCCACAGCCGCCGCGGCACGGCGGGCGCGGCCCTACACGCGCGGGGCCAGCGGCAGGTTCAGCAGCAGGTTCTGCGGCTTCAGCCGCAAGGTCTGCTCGGCCGTGCCCATCAGGCCCAGGTAGACGGGCTTGCCGGCCACCTCGGGGTGCATGTCGGCGGCGTGTTCGAACTCCAGCCGGAACAGGCTCACCAGCCGGGCCAGCCGCGCGGCTTCGACCGTCTCGCCGCGGTACAGCGCATCCAGCAGCGCGCTGGCCTCGGCGTCCAGGCCGAGGTGCCAGCGCCATTGCGGGTCGTCCACCTCGCGCAGCGGGGTGATGCGCACGGCCACGCCCAGGAAGTGCTGCACCCAGCGCACCAGCACCGCGCTCAGCGCCTTCAGGCCCGAATGCGCGTTCGTCAGGTGGAAGGCCAGGCCGTGGCCCAGCTCTTGTTTGATCTCGTGCGTGAGGTCCAGCAGGAAGAGGTGGCGGCCCGCCGGCTTGGCCGCTTCGTCCCAGTAGGCGGCGGCGTTGTCGGCCTGCAGCACCTGCATCTGCGCGCTTTTCACCGGCTGCGCGGCCTGCGCCAGCAGGCGGCCCAGGTCGCCGAAGCCGTGCGTTTCACGCTGCAGGTCCAGCGTTTCCTTGTCGCCGGCCAGCTGGCGGCCTTCGTGGGTGCTCAGGCGCTGGGTGCGGAACAGCATCTCGGCAGCGCGTGCCTCGAAGGCGTTGTCGTGGCCTTGCAGCAGGCCGCGCACCACGGCCTGCACCACCAGGTCGATGAAGAGCGGCGGCACGCGGATGCTGCCGCTGCGCCACAGGCCCAGCAGCCAGCCTTCCAGCGTGCCGGCCTGCAGCAGCGCGTCGCGCAGGGCGATGAAGTGGGTGTAGTTCTCGCGCGCGTCGGCGTCTTTCAGCGCTGCCAGTTCCTTCGCCGGCACCGGGCGCAGCGGGTCGGCGCGCAGCGCTTCGTGCAGCCGGGTTTCGGCGCGGCAGCTTTCCGGCACCAGGGCCAGTTCGGGGCGCGCCAGCCAGGCCGCCAGCCAGGCCGGGGTGGGCTGCAGCCAGCCCTGGGCGTTGGGTTGCAGCAGGGTGTAGCCGCAGGCGGGCCAGAAGTCGGGCCGGAAGTCGGGCAGGAAGTCGGGGTTCACGCGGGTTCCTGGGCAAAGAAGGGGATGAAGGATGCAGCGCCCCTGTGATTGTCCCTGTTGGCCTGCGGCCCGGGCTTGGCATCATCGCTACCCCGCTGCACCACACCTGCCATGTCACCCGACCACGAACCCAGCGCCGCCCAGGCCTTCTCGCGCCTGATGCAGGCGCACCGTTCGATACGCCGCTTCCGCAGCACTCCCGTGGACAGCGCGTTCATCAACCGCCTGCTGGCCGAAGCCTGGGCCGGCACTTCTTCCAGCGGCAACCTGAACATGGTGTCGGTGGTGAAGACCTTCGACCCCGAACGCAAGGCGCGCCTGTACGAACTGCACCTGCAGCAGCCCATGGTGCTGCAGGCCCCGCTGGTGCTGACCTTCTGTGCCGACAGCCACCGCACGCGGCAGTGGCTGGCGCAACGCAATGCGCGCCTGGGCTTTGCCGATTTCTACAGCTGGCACGTGGCCGCCTTCGACGCCATGCTGCTGTCGCAGACCGTGGCGCTGGCGCTGGAAAGCCACGGCCTGGGCATCTGCTACATGGGCACCACGGTGCAGGCCATGCGTGAGATTGCCGACTTCCTGGAACTGCCCGAAAACTGCCTGCCCGTCACCAGCCTCGTGGTGGGCTGGCCCGATGAAGCCCCGGCGCAGCGCGACCGCCTGCCGCCGCCGCTGTGGATCCACGAAGAGCGCTACCAGCGCCCCACGCCCGAACACATCGACACCCACTTCGCCGAACGCGAAACCCGCGGCCGCGAACGCTACCTGGCCATGGGCCCCGAGATGGCGCAGGCCTGGCAGCAGCACGGCATCACTTCGCTGGCGCAGTACTACACGAGCAAGATCAAGTACGACCCCGACCGCGCCGCCGACACCTCGGCCGCGCTGCAGACCTTGCTGCGGGAACGCGGTTTCATGGCCGCAGCACTGCCCGGCGCGACGCCCGACGAGGTGCCCCATGGCCGATGACATCCCCACGCTGCGCCGCATTCTGAAGAACTGCCGCACCATCGCCGTGGTGGGCCTGTCGGCCGAATGGCACCGGCCCAGCTACTTCGCGGCGAAGTACCTGCAGCAGCACGGCTACCGCATCGTGCCGGTGAACCCAAAGTACGCGCAGGTGCTGGGCGAAACCTGCTATGCGCGGCTGGAAGACATACCGGTGCCGGTGGACATGGTCGATGTCTTCCGCAAGCCCGAAGACCTGCCGCCCATCGCCGCCAGCGCGGTGGCCATTGGCGCGAAGTGCCTGTGGCAGCAACTGGGCGTGATGAACCTGCAGGCCGATGCGCTGGCACGTGAAGCCGGGCTGGAAAGCGTGATGAACCGCTGCGTGAAGATCGAGCACGCGCGGCTCTTCGGCGGGCTGCACTGGGCGGGCGTGAACACGGGCGTCATCAGCGCGCGGCGGCCGGTGTGAAGGCCGGGGCGCGGGCACAATCGTTTCGCCATGCCCGACCACGCCGCCCGCCCCGACCGCAGCTTCCACCCTGATACCCTGGCCATCCACGCCGGGCAGATACCCGACGCAGCCACCGGCGCGCGCGCCCTGCCCATCTACCAGACCACCAGCTTCGTGTTCGACAGCGCCGAGCACGCGGCGGCGCTGTTCAACCTGCAGACCTTCGGCAACGTTTACAGCCGCCTGTCCAACCCTACCGTGGCGGCGCTGGAAGAGCGCGTGGCGGCGCTGGAAGGCGGGCGTGCCGCCGTGGCCTGCGCCAGCGGCATGGCCGCCGAGGCCCTGGCCCTGACCACGCTGCTGCAGGCCGGCGACCACGTGGTGGCGGCCGGCGCCTTGTACGGCGGCAGCGTGACGATGCTGGCCGTGACGCTGAAGAAGTTCGGCATCGAGGTGAGCTTCGTCGATGCCACGCGGCCCGAGGCCTTTGCCGCGGCCATCCGCCCGAACACGCGCGCGCTTTTCGCCGAGACCCTGGGCAACCCCAGCCTGGTGGTGCTGGACATCGCGGCCGTGGCCGAGGTGGCCCACGCCCACGGCCTGCCGCTGGTGGTGGACAACACCGTGCCCAGCCCCTACCTGTGCAACCCCATCGCCTTCGGCGCCGACCTGGTGGTGCACAGCGCCACCAAGTACCTGGCCGGCCACGGCACCACGCTGGGCGGCGTGGTGGTGGAAGGCGGCAAGTTCCCCTGGGACAACGGCAAGTTCCCGGGCATGACCGAGCCCAGCCCTGGCTACCACGGCGTGAAGTTCTTCGAGACCTTCGGCGACTTCGCCTTCAGCATGCGCTGCCGCATGGAAGGCCTGCGCGTGTTCGGTGCGGCGCTGGCGCCCATGAGCGCCTGGCAGATCCTGCAGGGCGTGGAAACGCTGCCGCTGCGCATGCAGCGCCATGGCGAGAACGCGCTGAAGCTGGCCGAGTTCCTGCGTGCCGATGCCCGCGTGGCCTGGGTGAACTACCCCGGCCTGCCCGAGCACCCGCAGCACGCCTTGATGCGGCGGCAGATGCGCGGCGCCAGCGGCCTGCTGGCCTTCGGCGTGAAGGCCAGCGGTGGCGGCGCCGTGCAGGCGGGCGTGAAGTTCATCGAGAGCGCGCAGTTCATGAGCCACCTGGTCAACATCGGCGACACGCGCACGCTCATCAGCCACCCGGCCAGCACCACGCACCGCCAGCTCAGCGCCGAGCAGCAGCTGGCCGCGGGCGTGCCGCCCGACATGCTGCGCATCTCGGTGGGGCTGGAGCACATCGACGACATCCTGTGGGATGTCGACCAGGCCCTGGCGGCGGCCACGGCCTGAAGCCGCCCTGCCCGCGCTCCTGGCCTTGGCGGCTTTCGTTCTTCCTTCTTTTTTTCCTTCCTGCGGTTCGAGGAGACCCCTTCCCATGCTGTTGCGTCGTGCAGGTCTGGCCCTGATGTTGCTGATGCCCACCCTGAGCCCCGCTGCCGAAGGCATGTGGCCGCTGGACCAGCTGCCCACCGCGCAGATGCAGGCGCGCTACGGCTTCGCGCCCGATGCCGCCTGGGTGGCCAAGGCCATGCGCGCCTCGGCGCGGCTGGCCGGCGGGTGCTCGGCCTCTTTCGTCTCGCCCGACGGGCTGGTGATGAGCAACCACCACTGCATCACGCGCTGTCTGCAGTCGCTCTCGGGTCCCGACAAGGACCTGATGGCCAGCGGCTTCCTGGCGCGCGATCGCACGCAGGAACTGCGCTGCCCCGACTTCGAAGTGAACCGGCTCGAAGCCATCACCGACGTCACCGAGCAGGTGCGCGCCGCCACCGCCGGCAAGACGGGCGCGGCCTTCCAGGCCGCCGAAGACGCCGCCCGCGCGCGCCTCACGCGCGAGTGCCGCGGCACCGACACCGAGAACACGCGCTGCGACATGGTCACGCTCTACCGCGGCGGCCAGCACCAGCTCTACAAGTACCGGCGTTATGCCGACGTGCGCCTGGTGTGGGCGCCCGAGGAAGCCGCAGCCGCTTTCGGCGGCGACCCCGACAACTTCAACTTCCCGCGCTGGTGCCTGGACGCGGCCTTCCTGCGCGTGTACGAAAACGGCAAGCCGGCGGCCGTGCCCGAGCATTTCAAGTTCCATCCCGCAGGTGCTTCGGCCGGCGAGATGGTCTTCATCACCGGCCACCCTGGCAGCACGCAGCGCCTGCTGACGGTGGCGCAGCTGCATACCGAGCGCAACACCCTGGCGCTGGAAAACATGCCTCGCCTGAGCGAGCTGCGCGGCGTGATGCTGCAGCTGGCCCGTGGCGACGCCGAGGCCCGCCGCCTGGCGCTGGGCGCGCTGCAGGGCATCGAAAACGGCCTGAAGGTGACGCGCGGGCGCCTGCAGGCGCTGGGCGAAGGCACGCTGATGGACGACAAGCGCCGCAGCGAAGAAGCGCTGCGTGCCTTCGTGGCCAGCCAGCCCGAGCTGGCGGCCCGCACCGGCGACCCCTGGGCCCAGATCGAGGCCGCGCAGCGCGTCAAGCGCGAGATGGAAACCGAGTACCAGCTCTTCGAAGGCAGCGGCGCCTTCCTGTCGGCCCACTACGCCCACGCCCGCACGCTGGTGCGCGGCGCCGCCGAACGCAGCAAGCCCAACGCCGAGCGGCTGCGTGAATTCAACGACACGCAGCTGCCGCAGATCGAGCAGCGCCTGCGCGCCGCCGTGCCCGTGTACCCGGCGTTTGAACAGGTGCGGCTGGCCTGGTCGCTGAACCGCATGCGCTCGCTGCTGGGCCCCGACCACCCGCTGGTGCAGCAGGTGCTGGGCCCGCGTTCGCCCGATGACGTGGCCGCGGCACTGCTGGCGGGCACGCGCCTGGGCGATGCGGCCGAGCGTGAACGCCTGTGGGCTGGCGGCGCAGCGGCCATCGCGGCCAGCAGCGACCCCTTCATCCGCCTGGCCAGCGCGCTGGAGCCGGCCACGCGTGCGCTGCGCGCCCGCTACGAAGCCCAGGTGCTGGCCGTGGAGCGCCAGGCCGCCACGCGCATCGCGCAGTCGCAGTTCGCGATGGCGCGGCAGCAGGGCCGCCCGCTCTACCCCGACGCCACCTTCTCGCTGCGCCTGAGCTATGGCGAGGTGGCGGGCTGGCAGGAAAAGGGCCGCGCGGTGCCGCCCTTCACCGACATCGGCGGCGCTTTCCGCCGCCACAGCGGCGCGGCGCCTTTCGCATTGCCGGCTTCCTGGCTGGCCGCGCAGCCGCGCCTGAATGCCGCCACGCCCTACAACTTCGCCACCACGCACGACATCATCGGCGGCAACTCGGGCAGCCCCGTGCTCGACCGCCAGGGCCGCGTGGTGGGCCTGGCCTTCGACGGCAACGTGCACTCGCTGGGCGGCGCCTACAGCTACGACGAAAGCCGCAACCGCGCCGTCAGCGTGCATGCGGGCGCCATCGTCGAAACCCTGCGCCAGGTGTACCGGGCCGACGCGCTGGTGCAGGAACTGCTGGGCCCTTCAGCCGCGCCGTAACATCGTTCTTCACACTGTGGCCGCCTGCGCCGGCTTGCCGGTGGCTTCAACCCGCAACGAGGCCCGTGATGAGCATCTATGAACAAGGCCTGGCGCGCCAGGCGGCCAACTTCACGGCGCTCAGCCCCGTGAGCTTCGTGGAGCGCAGCGCCGAGGTCTTCGGCAACTTGCCGGCGGTGGTGCACGGCGCGCGCCGCTACACCTGGGCGCAGGTGCGCGAGCGCAGCGCGCGCCTGGCCTCCGCCTTGCGGGCTTTGGGCGTGGGACGGCTTGCCACTGTGAGCGTGATGCTGCCCAACACGCCCGAGATGGTGGAAGCCCACTACGCCGTGCCGGCACTGAACGCGGTGCTGAACACGCTGAACACGCGGCTGGATGCCGCGTTGCTGGCCTGGCAGATGAAACACTGCGAAGCCGCCGTGCTCATCACCGACACCGAGTTCTCGCCGGTGATGGGCGAGGCGCTGCGCCTGCTGCGCGAGGTGCATGGCCACCACCCCATCGTCATCGACGTGGCCGACAGCGAATACACCGGCGCTGGCGCGAAGGTCGGCACGCTCGACTACGAAACCCTGCTCGCCACCCACGAACCGCTGGCCCGGCTGGAAGGCCCGGCCGACGAGTGGGACGCCATCGCCGTGAGCTACACCAGCGGCACCACCGGCGACCCCAAGGGCGTGGTCACCCACCACCGCGGCGCCTACCTCAATGCCGTGTGCAACGCCGCCACCTGGACCATGCCGCACTTCCCGGTGTACCTGTGGACGCTGCCGATGTTCCACTGCAACGGCTGGTGTTTTCCGTGGACCGTGGCCATGCTGGGCGGCACCCACGTGTGCCTGCGCCGCGTGGAGGCCGGCGCCATCCTGCAGGCCATGCGCGAACACGGCGTGAACCACTACTGCGCCGCCCCCATCGTGCACAACCTCATCATCAACGCCGACCCCGCGCTGCGCGAAGGCATCACCCAGCAGGTGCGCGGCATGGTGGCCGGCGCAGCGCCGCCGGCCGCGATGATCGAAGGCATGGCGAAGCTCGGTTTCGACATCACCCATGTCTACGGCCTCACCGAGGTATACGGGCCGGCCAGCGTGGCCGTGAAGCGCGACAGCTGGGCCGGCGAGAGCTTGAGCGAGCAGACGCGCCTGAACGCCCGCCAGGGCGTGCGCTACATGCTGCAGGAAGGCATGACGGTGCTGCACCCGGCCACGCTGGCCGAGGTGCCGGCCGACGGGCAGACCATGGGCGAGATCATGTTTCGCGGCAACATCGTGATGAAGGGCTACCTGAAGAACCCGGCCGCCACCACGCAGGCCTTCGAAGGCGGCTGGTTCCACACCGGCGACCTGGCCGTGCTCGAGCCCGACCGCTACGTGAAGATCAAAGACCGCAGCAAGGACATCATCATCAGCGGCGGCGAGAACATCAGCAGCCTGGAGGTGGAAGACGCGCTCTACCGCCACCCCGCCGTGATGGCCTGTGCCGTGGTGGCCCGCCCCGACCCCAAGTGGGGCGAGACGCCCGTGGCCTATGTTGAAACCAAGCCCGGCAGCACGGTGACGGCGGCCGAGCTGGTCGCGCACTGCAAGGGCCTGCTGGCCGGCTACAAGGTGCCGCGCGAGGTGCGCTTCGAGGCCATCCCCAAAACCAGCACCGGCAAGATCCAGAAGTTCGAATTGCGCCAGCGCGCGAACAAGGCTTCAGAAGGTTCAGACGGCGCCTGAAGCCGCCGCGGGCTGCGGCGCGGGCGGTACGGCGGGCGGTATGGCGGGCGGTATGGCGGGCGGCGCCACCTGCTGGCTTTCATCGCGCGCCACGCGGCCGTCGATGAGCTCCACCACGCGGTCGCAGCGCGCGGCCAGGCGCGGGTCGTGCGTGACGATGAGGAACGAGGTGCCCACCTCGGCATGCATGCGGCGCAGCAGCACGAACACCTCGTCGGCCGAGGCGGTGTCGAGGTTGCCGGTGGGTTCATCGGCCAGCACCAGCGCCGGCTGCAGCACCAGCGCGCGCGCAATGGCCACGCGCTGCTGCATGCCGCCACTGAGCTGCTGCGGCTTGCGCTCCATGGCCGCCGCCAGCCCCACGGCGGCCAGCAAGCTGCGCCCGCGTTCACGCACCGCGGGTGTGATGCGGCCGTCGCGCGCCAGCGCCGGCAGGGTGACGTTCTCCAGTGCGCTGAAGGCCGGCAGAAGGTGGTGGAACTGGAACACGAAGCCCAGCGTCTCGCGGCGCATGCGCGTGAGGCCGTCGTCGTCCAGCCCCTGCACCGGTGTGCCGGCCAGCGTGTAGCTGCCGGCGCTGGCGCGCTCCAGCAGGCCTAGCACGTTCAGCAGCGTGCTCTTGCCCGAGCCCGAAGGCCCGATGAGCGCCGCGAATTCGCCGTGGGCCAGTTGCAGGCTGATGCCGTGCAGCACCTCGGCCTCGGTGGGCAGGCCGGCGTTGTAGGTCTTACGGATGTCGTGCAGCGTGACCAGCGCTTCGCCGCTGCGCGCGGGGGCGGCGGCGTTCATGTGCGTATGGCCTGCGCCGGGTCCATGCGCGAGGCGCGCCGCGCGGGCGCCACGGCGGCCAGCACGCCGGCCAGCGCGGCCACCACGGCCACCTGCAGCGCCATCGCCGGGGGCAGGGTGATGTCGAAGAGCGGCCCGCCATCGGCGCCGCGCACGAAGCGCGTGAACAGGAACACCAGCGCCGTGGCCAGCACCACGCCCAGCGTGCTGCCCAGTCCGCCCACCAGCGCCCCCTGCAGCAGGAAGACGCGCAGCACCTGCCCGCGCGTGGCGCCCGTGGCGCGCAGGATGCCGATCTCGCGCTGCTTCTGCACCACCGAGACCACCAGCACACTGGCGATGCCCAGCACCACCACCACCATCACCACGGCGCGGATGATGGTGGTGCTGACGCTCTGCGCGTTCAGCGCCGAGACCAGCTGGCTGTTGGTGTCTTGCCAGCTTTCCACCTTGTAGGGCAGTTGCTGGGCCAGTTCGCGCGCCAGCGCCTGCGCGGCCCACACGTCGTTCAGCGTCACGTCCAGCTGCGTGGCGCCGCCGGGCAGGTCGAACAAGGTCTGGCCGGTGCGCAGCGGCACCAGCAGCGTGCGGCGGTTGAGTTCACGCACGCCCAGGTCGACCAGCCCCGTGAGACGCAGCACCTCGCTGCGGTTGCCGGTGGTGAGGGTGATGCGGTCGCCCACGCGCACGCCCAGGTCGCTGGCCAGCGTGAGCCCGGCGATGGCCTCGCCCGGCGCCAGGCGCAGCGTGCCAGCCACCAGCTTGCTGTTCAGGCCCACCACGCGGGCATAACGTTCGATCTCCACGCCCGCCACCGTGACGGCGCGCGTGGCCTCGCCGCGCTGCGCCAGCCCCGAGCCCGCCACCAGCGGCGACACCGCCGCCACGCCCGGCCGCGCATCCAGCTGCGCCACCACCAGCGGCCAGTTGCTCAGGTTGCGCAGGCGCTGCGCGCGGGCCTGGGTGTCGGTGAAGGCGGGCGCGCCGGATTCGCGCGGCAGCACCGGCAGCACACGTTCTTCCAGCGGCGTGATGACCACGTGCGCCTGCGCACCCAGCGTCTTGTTCAGCGTGTTCTGCTGCAAGCCCACCACCAGCGCCGAGATGTAGGCCACCACCGCCACACCCGCGGCCACGCCGAAGATGATGAGCAGGCTCTGGAAGCGGCCTTCGCGCAGGAAGCGCACGGCCACCGTGAGTTCGAAGCCGATGCCGCGCATGGGGTGGGGCGCCGGCCGGCTTAGCGCGCGGCCGGCGCGCTGGGCGCTGCGGGGGTGCCCACGCGCACGCGCGTGCCGGGCGCCAGCAGCGGGTTCAGCAGCAGCGTGTCGCCAGCGGCCAAGCCGGCCGTCACCTCGGCCTGGTCGAGCGTGCGCAGGCCCAGGGTGATGCGGCGTTCCTGCGCGCGGCCTTCCTGCAGCACCAGCACCCGGGCTTCGCGTTCGGCAGGCCCGGGCCGCAGTGCGCGCAGCGGCAACACCAGCGCCTGCGCGTTTTCACCGGTGATGGCCTCCACCGACAGCGTCATGTCTTCACGCAGGAAGGGCGGTGCCGTGCCCGTGGGCGTGAAGATCACCTCCACCGCGCCGCGCGCGGCGTCCACGCCGGGGGCCACGCGCGAGAGCACGGCGCTGAAGGGCTGCTGCGCGTAGGCATCGGCCAGCACCATGGCGCGCTGGCCCACGCGCAGCTGGCCGAGGAAACGTTCGTCCACCTGCGCCACCAGCTCGGTGGGGCCTTGCACGGCCAGCGTCAGCAGCACGCGCCCCGGCTGCACGATCTGCCCCGGCTCTACCTGCCGGGCGATGACTGTGGCCGGCGCAGGCGCACGCAGCGTGGCCTGGCCCAGGCGGGCGCTGGCGGCCTGCACGGCCGCCAGGGCGGCCAGGCGCTGCGCTTCGATGCCGGCGAGCTCGGGCCCGTCGGCGCGGTTGGCCTGGGCCTGGGCCAGCGCCGCGTCGCGCTGCGCGCTGGCCACGGCCAGGCTGCGCTGCACTTCGTCCAACCGCGCCTGGCTCAGGAAGCCTTGCGCCACCAGTTCGCGCGTGCGCGCCAGCTCACGTTCGGCCGTGGCACGCGTGGCCTCGGCCTGCAGCAGCGCGGCGTCGGCACCGGGCCGGGCCACGGCGCGCTGGCTGGCGCTTCGCGCCTGGGCCTGGCGCAGCGTGGCCTGGGCCTGCTGCAGCGCGGCCTGCAGTTCATCGTCTTCCAGCTGCACCAGCACGGCGCCAGCCGCCACTTGCGCGCCTTCCAGCACCGGCACGCGGGCCACGCGGCCGGTGAGCGTGCTGCCCACCTCCACGCGCGCAGGCGTCAGCACGCGGGCGCTGAACTGCAGCGTGCGCTGCAGCGGCTGCGGCTGCAGCACCAGGCCCTCGGCGGGCACAGGCCGCGCGCGCCAGGCCAGCGTGGCGGCGACGGCCAGCAGCAAGGCCAGGGCGAGGGCCGCGGGTTTCAGCCAGGCACGCCGGGGCGGCGGGGTGGCGGGCAAGGCGGGGGCGGGGGGCGCGGAAGGAAGCTCGGGCACGGGGCGGGTGAAAACGTCGGCAGGCAGGAAGGGCACGCGTGGGCGGGGCTGGCGCATCATGGCACCGCGGGGCCTGCGGGGCCTTGCACAATGTCAAGGCCGGATGGCGGCAAGGAGACCCCCATGACTGCTGAACCCCTGGTGCTGCGCAGCGCCGACGCGCGCGGCGTCGTCACCCTCACGCTGAACCGCCCGCTGGCCTTCAACGCCTTGAGCGAAGGCCTCATCGAGGCCTTGCAGGCCGCGCTGGACGCCGTGGCGCGCGACGAGCAGGTGCGCGTGGTGGTGCTGGCCGCCGCCGGCAAGGCCTTCTGCGCCGGGCATGACCTGAAGGAGATGCGCGCCGAGCCCAGCCAGGCTTACTACGAGCGCCTCTTCGCGCAATGCGGCCGCATGATGATGAGCCTGCAGCAACTGCCCGTGCCCGTGGTGGCGCGCGTGCAGGGCCTTGCCACCGCGGCCGGTTGCCAGCTGGTGGCCATGTGCGACCTGGCCGTGGCCAGCCGCGAGGCGCGTTTTGCCGTGAGCGGCGTGAACCTCGGCTTGTTCTGCAGCACGCCCAGCGTGGCGCTGAGCCGCAATCTTTCGCGCAAGGCCGCCTTCGAGATGCTGGTGACGGGCGACTTCATCAGCGCCGAGCAGGCGCGCGAGCAAGGCCTGGTGAATCGCGTGGTGGACGCGGCCGAGCTCGATGCCGAGGTGGCACGCCTGGTGGAGCGCATCGCCGCCAAGCCGCGCGTGGCACTGGCGATGGGCAAGGCGCTGTTCTACCGCCAGCTGGAAGGCGGCATCGCCGCTGCCTACGAAGACGCCGCGCGCACCATGGCCTGCAACATGATGGACGAGAGTGCGCTGGAGGGCGTGCAGGCCTTCATCGAGAAGCGCCCGCCGCGCTGGCCGGCCTGAAGCCGGGCCGGCCCGCGGCGGCCGTGGTACGCAATGGCTGTTGAGGCTCGCGCAGAGGTAATGAGACTGGCGCGCGGGAGTTGCTGAAACCGGGCTGCGGCTTGGCTATGTAGCGTGGCTTCCTGGCTTCCCGGGTTCATGGTCTGAGCGACACATGATGCGGTGCGAGCGGCCGCCATGCAGCGGTTGCAGCCGCTCGCCAATGGCAAACCGGGTCCCGGTATGCGGCGTCGAGCTGATGTTCACCTCGGCGGCCTGCTGCGGTCCAGTGGTCAGCTATTCAATGCAGAGCGGACTCCGGCGTGGCGAAGAACCAGGCCGCCTGGCGCCGTGTGGCCTGCGGGGCTAAAGCGGGTTAGGACCGTCTCGGCGCAGGCCCCTCGCGGGCGAAGGCAGGGGGGTGGCCCTCTCCGGTTTCGCCTGGGAAGGCTAGGTCGAGGCCTGGGTCACGCTGGACGGCCGGGGCCAGCCCTCCGTACCCGGCAGCACGCACTGGGGCGACGGCGAGCGTGTCAGCGCCCGCGACCTGGGGCGGCTGGGCCAGCCGATGCTGAACGGGGGCACCCTCCAGGGCCGCGCGCTGCTGCCCGCGCACTGGGCGGCCCAGATGGGCCAGCCCGTGGCCATCGCGCCGTTCTACGGGTGGCTGGTGTGGCGCAACCCCGAGGGCCGGCGGTTCCCGGGCGCTTCGGCCAACGCCCTATTCAAGCAGGGCGCTGGCGGGCACATGGTGTGGATCGAGCCGGCCTCGCAGGCGGTGGTGGTGACACGCTGGCTGGACCCCGCCCACCCGCCTGGTCCCTTAGCATTGGCCCGCAGAGAGCGGCCGCGCACTTGACGAGCACGAGCCATCCGAACCGATCAGGGAGTCAGAGACATGCCAAGACCTGGGCACCGTGCAGGCACGGCCTGCGCCGCGAGATCTGTCGGCGCAACAACGTGGCGGCTGCGGGTGGAGCGAGTGCTGGGCGCCGCCGGGCTGCTGGCGCTGGCCGCCTGCGGCGGCGGCGGCGGCGGCAGTGACGGCGCTGGCGCCAACCCGCCGTCCACCGTTGCGCCACCGCCCACCGCCACGCCGCTGGCCTCGACGTCCAGCAACCACTTCCCGCTAGACGCCAACGGCGTGGCGGTCTACACCAGCACGGCGGGCAGCGAGGTGGTGGTGGTGCGCGTCGCCGGCACCCAGGTGCTGGCCGACCAGCAAACGGCCACGCTGCTGCGGCGCCAGGAGCCGAACACCCCTGCGGCCTTCGAGCGAGGCTACGTCGCCACCGAGGCCGGCCTGCGCCAGCACGCGGCGGCGGGGGCCGATGCCATCGAGCGCGCCTTCGACGGCAGCTACGTGATGCGCTGGCCGGCTTTTGCCGGCGACCGCCACGTGCAGCTGGACACGAGCATCGACCCCGGCGTCGATGTCGACAGCGACGGCCGCCCCGACCGCCTGGCCTTGCGGGCCGACGTTACGGTGCTGGGGCTGGAAACCGTCAGCACGGCAGCGGGCAACTTCAACCAGGCGCTGCGTGTTCAGCAGGTGCTCAGGCGCACGCTCAGACCCAGCAGCGGCTTGCCCGAGCAGCAACTCGTCACCACCACCGACACGTGGTACGCCCCTGGCGTGGGCATCGTCCGCCAATCCCAGGCCGTGCAAGGCGAGGGCGCTGGCAACACGCCCACGGCTGTCACGCAAAGCTTGCTCAGGTACCGCTTCGGCACGCGCAGCAACGACAACGAAGCGCCCGCCGTGCTGAGCATGCAGCCCGGCGCGGCCACGCCTGTGCGGCCTGGCGCCGAAGTTCAGACCGTGTTCACCGAGGAGATGGATGCCGCCTCGTTCACGCCGCAGTCCTTCTCGGTCGTCGGCCCCGACGGGCGGGCGGTCGCAGGCACCCTGCGCGTGGCAGGCAGCACAGCGCACTTCGCGCCCGCTCAGGCACTGGCGGCGGGATCGCACCGGATCGTGGTCGGCGCCGATGTCCGAGACCTGCTCGGCCACCGCCTCGGCGACGAGCGTTCGTCCTTTTTCATGGTGGATGCCAGCGCCCCGCAGGTGGTGTCGCACTGGCCGACGGACGGCACCTTGAACGTGGCGCTGTCGGCCACCGTCACCATCACGCTGAACGAAGCCCCCGCCCGGGCCAGCGTCGACACGCGCACGGTGCGCCTGATGCTGGATGGCGCCACCGTGCCGGCCAGCGTCAGCGTCGACACGGGGTCCTCGATCGCGCTGCAGCCCACGGCGCCCCTGCAGCGAGGCCGGCGCTACGAGGTGGTCGTCGAAGGCCTGCAGGACCTGGCCGGCAACCCCCTCGCCCAGGGCCTGCGCTTTGGCTTCCACACCACGCCTGGACGCTACGCGAGCCCGGAGCGCGTGCTGCCACCGACCAACGGCTCCAGCGGCGCCACCACAGTGGCCGCGGGCGACGTGACAGGCGATGGCATTCCCGACGTCGTCTACGGCGACAGGGGCGACGACATCTTTCCTGACGCGGTCTACCTGCGCGCGGGGCGTGCCGACGGACAGCTGGCTCCGCCAGTGAGGCTGACGCTGTCGCCCGAACTCCTGGCCAGCCCCACCCAGCGCTGCTACATGTCGGGTCTGGCCATCGGCGACCTCACGGGCGATGGTCGCGCCGATCTCACCGTCACCAGCCCGAACTGCGGCGCGCTGGTGCTGCGGCAGACGGACACCGGCAGCCTGGAGCCGGCGCAGTTCCTCAACGAGCTGATGCAGGTCTTGCGCGTGGCCGATGTCAACGGCGACGGTCGGCTCGACCTGGTGGGCGTCCAGAACTACTGGAACAAGGTCTTCGTCTGGCTCCAGCAGGCCGACGGCCGGCTTGCCCTCGACCAGACGCCGGGCCTGGGCAACGTGGCGGGCCGCGACCTTGCACTTGGTGACATCGACGGCGATGGGCGCATCGACCTCGTGGTGGCGTTGCGGGCAGAGGGCCCCGAGACGGCCAACATCGCCATCCTGCGGCAAGGGCCCGACGGCCGCTTCGAACTCGCTCGGCACCTGAGCACGGGCTCGACGCTCGGCATCTGGGGGCTGGCCGTGGGCGACTTCAATGGCGACGGCCGACTGGACATTGCGGGCACCACCTCCGCCAACGCCCCGGCCTCGGTGCTTCTGTACCTGCAGGCGACCGACGGCAGCTTCCCGGCGGCTACCCGGCTGCCGACCATGGATGGCGCCTTCGGCGTGCTGGCCGGCGACGTCAACGGCGACGGGCGCCTGGACCTCGTGGTCCAGCATGAAGGCTGGTTCCACGTCGGGCTCTACCTGCAAACCGCCACTGGCACGATGGCCGCGGAGGAACTCTACGCATCAACCGGGCGCTCGATCGAAGTCCAAAGCGTGGCACTTGCGGACTTCAACCGCGACGGCCTGCCCGACATCGTGACGGCCGCATCGGTGCTGTGGCAAGTGCCGCTGCCCAGCGGGGCCACAGCGAGTTCGGCGGCGCGGGCGTGGCGCTCGTTCTCGCTGCGCTCGGGCACGCCCTAGGGGCCTGCGCAACAGAACCGGGCAGTTCCTGGTGTTGGGCGGCGCGGTGCGAGTGTTGATGAGGCGCGCCTACGAGCCCCCCCAGCAACGAACACGACCGGGCAACTACTCGAAATCCGGGCGGTCGGCGACACCCTGGGTGATCGGCCCGAACGCGGTCTGGTCTACGCAGGCTGCGAGGCAGTAGGTCGGCCGACCATGCGGTACGTGCCGATCAAAAACGCCGAGCAGCAGTCGGTGCTGTCTTTGCACCGCGTGCGACAGACGTTCGTCAAGGCGCGCACCGCCCAAGCCAACCAGATCCGCGGCCTTTTGGTGGAGTACGGGTTGCTCGTGCCCAGTCCGCCCTGAACAACCCGTTCAAGCCCAGCGCCGAGCATGGGCCGTCGGCATCGCCCCGCCGTGGACCTCGCCGATGGTGGCGGCAGCACGTCCGCAGGCTGACCTCAGCATGCTCGTCGCATAGCGCGCCAGCACGATCAAGGCCAACAAAAGCACCCGCAAGTGCGCCAGGATCAGCCTCAGGTTGTGCCCGGCACCGCACAGCACCGCGTGTATCGCGTCGCCGTCGCTGCCCTTGAGCCAGTTGCGCGCCAACAGCCCGTCGGTCTTCATGTGCCCGATGGTGGGCTCGATGGCCTGGCGGCGCTTGAGTATCTTCTCCAGCGCTGGCGGCAGGCCTCGGGTGTGGCTGATCAGCAGCCGCGTTCCTTCGGGCGGCTGCACGCCGCGGTAGCCCCGGTCAGCCAGCGCCAGGCTGGGCTTCACGCCTGTGAGGATCTCCACCTGCTCCAGCTGGCTGTGCAGCGTGTGGCCGTCGTACGGTGAACCGGGCATCGAGCGCATGCCCACCACCACGCCCTCTTTGGCCGTCACCGCCACCGAGGTCTTCACACCGAACTCGTAGGGCGTCCGGGCCTTGCCCTTGGCAATGCACTCCACTTCGGGAGCGTGCAGCGCGTACAGCTTGTTCTTGGAGTCCCGCTGCTGGCCGTGCAGGCGCTGCGCGGTCTCCATGCGGATCTTCAGCACGCCGCCGAGCTCGCCGGCCTTGCGCTGCACATCTCGGATCACGCGGCCCAGCCAGGTGCGCAGCTTCTTCACCTCTCGGCGCATGCGGCGCCACTGCTGGGCGCGGGCATAGCGGCCAGCCTGGGCGTCGGCGGTCTTGCCCACCCGCGCGTAGCTCTGGCGCAGTTCGATCCCGGCCTCCTGCGCCGCAGCCACCAACTGCTCTCGCGCCCGGTTCAGCAGCCGGCTGTCGGTGGGGTGCGCAATCGCCTTGGGCTGCACCGTGGTGTCCAAGATCACGGTGGCCAGGCTCTGGCGCTTCATCACGCCAGCCGACACCGCCGCCTTGATGCTGTGCTCCAGCAGCCACTCGCAGCCTTCCTCGCCGATGCGCTGCCTCCACCGCACCAGGCTCGACGGATCGCAGGGCAGCTCGTGCCGGAAGTAGCGCTCGCCGCTGAAGTGCTGCCAGTACGGGTTCTCGATCCAGCGCTCGACCACGTCCTCGTCCGACAGCGCGAACGTGTGCTTCAGGTACAGCAGCGAGGCCATCAGCCGCGTGGGCAGCGCGGGCCGGCCGGTGGTGGACTCGAACTTGGGGCCCCAGGCCTGCTCGAAGGCCGGCCAGGCGATCAGCGTGCGAGCTTGACCAGCTCATGCCGCTGATCGATCAGGTTGACCAGCTCCATCCGGAACAGGTCCTGCTCGGCGGCGTTCTGTCGGGGCTTCGGACCCATCGGCAACCTCGGTGCAGTTTGCAAGGAACCGAGGGCTATTGGGCCTCAATCCTGCAACTCGCACCATTGGCAATCGCCCGGAAAGCAAGCAACGGCGCGGGTTCCGGTGTTGTTCAGGGCGGACTGCCCAAAGGGATTGGCTTCGTCGCCAGGCGAGTGCCCGACCTGGTTGAAGAGGCGAGCAATGAGTTGCAAGGGCCGTTCCGGCAACTCATCGTTCGCCTGCTGGATCACCTGGAGCTACTCGACCAGCAGGTCGACGAAATCGAGTTGCAGATGAAGGCCTGGCGCCGCGATGACCAGACCAACCATAAGCCGCAGAAGGTGCCCGGCATCTGTCACATATCGTGCATGGCTAGCGCAAGCTGGCACGCGAGGCAGGTGAAGTGACTGTGTCGCAGCAGTTCGTGCCGATGCGCAAGATGGTCTCCTATCGAGTTGAGGGTCACACAAAACGCGCCGACTCCGCAGCGGGGCCCCCGCCCTGAGTTAGCCCTAACCCCGTCGTGGACCGGGCCGATGGACCGCTTACTGGACCCCGCAGCTACTCACGCTGCCGGCCAGCAGGAGTCATTGCCGACAGGTTGCCTTTAAGCAAACCGACGTGACCTGACCGGCTTCCCCTGCGCGAAGATGCTGACCGCTGAGCTCACGGCTGCGGACATGGCGGTCGCGCCCGCACCAGGGCCGCCCCCGTATCAGGAACTGCTCGCGATCGGTTCCAGACAACACGCCAGAGGCATCGAAGCGCTCTTGGCCAAATGAGGCGCAAGCAGCGTTGACGTCGCGCGCGATGTTCAGCGAATTGGAGGTCGACAAAAGATCGCTGGCCCCGCGCTGCAGGCGTGTGCCGCACGGGCGGTGGGTCTGACGCGCTGTGACTGCCGGCCAGTTGCACATACGCGAGCTCACCCGTTCTTGGTGAGCCCACGTCCGTCCATGACTCGGGCCGGTGGGCCGTTCCGACGAAGGCAGGTGACTGTGCGGCCGGAGTCGACACCGCTGGGCCTGGAGCGTCCCTCCGTCAGCTCAGACCTTGCGTCTACGGCCCTTGAGCGTGAGCGCGGCGAGTGCCAGACCAGCCAGTGCCAGCGAACCCGGCTCGGGCACAGACGAAACCAGCACGGTCGGCGACGCCAGGTTGGCGCCAATGCCCCGGGCCACATCGCCCGAGGTGGAGGACAGCGCCACCCACCCCGCGCTGGCCATCGGATCCGTCGGCGTCGTGCCGGATGCGAACACGGCGCCGCATTGGGTCGACGCGGCAGCGCACAGTGGCGAGAACACCAAGCTGCCGGTGTAGTTAAGCCCCGCGTTGTTGAACAAAAAGCCCGTGCTCCCCGCGACGACGGCGGTCAGGGCATCGATGCCTGCCATCTCTGCGGCCAATGCCGCGCTGGTGGTCGCGGTCTGATCCCCGGGCACGCCCCCGTCGGTCAGGATGCTGATGATCGACCTTATGCCCGGATTGAAGTGACTCGAGCTGGTCATCGCCTGAGAGATCGCCTGGACACCCAGGTGGTTGTTGCTCAACGCGGCGTCCTGAGTGGAGCTGAGGGCCGTCAGAGTGTTCAAGACAAGCGACTTGGTGGCCGAGGTCAGGACGGTGGGCGCCATAGAACCGCTGACCACCGTGCTGAACTTCATGATCGTCAGTTCGATGGAGCCGTCAGTCGGCATCGCGTCCACGGCTCTGTACGCGCCCTGCAGGAGTGTTTGATAGATCTGCGCAGTGACGCTGCCAGATGCATCCAGCAACAGGCCCAGTTGTGTGGTGGGTGCTGGCTGGGCGGCCGCGCAGCCCAGCGCGAGGGCCAGGGCCGCCGACGTTCGGCCAATGATGCGATTCGGTGCGATCTGGGGCATGTAAGCTCTTTTATACAGGCGGTGGAACGGGTGCACGGCACTAGTGATGTGACTTCCGGCGGGATGTGCTCCGGAACGCCGACACGCCCAGAAACATGATACAGAACCCGAACTAACAGTTGCTTGGTCCCGATGACGCCACCGGCTCTTATGGGTCGTTACCTGCCTGAAGACGCTCCGAGTTCATTGCCGCATAGCAGTCGTTGAACGTGGGGCGCACAGAAGCGGGTCTACATGGCCGTGGATCTGCAGAGCGTGCGGCGCACTACTGCAGGTAGCTGGATCGAATGGCATCGCCATCAAGTGGCGTTAAGGTACAGCTGCGATCGACGCCAAACGTCATCTCGGCCATCTCCGCGCTGTCAACCACCGTTCCGCGAGCGCGCGCATGAAGTGAAAGCAGGGTGTGCAGATCGGGTTTCACCATCTCGTGCAGCGCTCGCAGCATCAATGAGACCCCGGCCAGGTTGCCCGCAACGCTGTTGGAGAACCGTGGATGCTCCCGAAGTGCAATGTCTGCCCACAGCACCTCTTTGCGCCGCAGATCCAGGGCCAGCGGCAAGCTGAAACGGGTGTCTGAGGCGAGGTCGACACGGTCGACCACAGTTCTCGCCTCAAATGGCTCGCCGGAGTTGAGGTTCGTGCGGGACATCCAACCGGCAAAGCACTCGGGCAGGTCGCGATATGCCTGGCCGGAGTAGCTGTTGACGCACATCAGAACGAAGCGAACGCCCCGTGCGCGCAACATCTGCAAATCGAGGTCGATGAACTCGGCGGCGCCTTTGGGCGCGTCCACGATGTCTCCGCTGTGGTGCGCGCCCCAGCCACGCAAGTTGTAGAAGGCAATGGTGTCGATGTACTTGTAGTCGTCGCCGTACAGCACCACGGACAGGTCAATGTCCACCCGTGAGCGGCCATTCGTCCACCAGAGGAAGAGCCGCACGAAGCCCGCAACGGGCATTGGGATGCGGCTGCCCCGGGCAAAGGTTCTCAGTGCCTTGGACGCGGACCGCTGGCTCAGCGGCACGACGTAGTTCACCAGCGCTGGGTCGACATGGCAACGCCCCAGCGGTGGCAGCCTTGCGAACCGCGCCAGCAAGGCGCGTTCGCACATCTCGACAACCCGATGTGCAATGTCTGCAGCGATTGCCGGACGCCGGTCATTCAACGCGAAGACCTTGGCCACCTCACCCTTCGGAAAGAAGACGCGCAAACGGCCCTTGTCTGCCCGCCCCTTGAAGTGCGCCAGCACCTGCAGCAGCACCGCCGTCGACACTCGCGGTGCCAGTTCGGCAAAGCGATGAAGCAGCGTCTCGGCTTGCTCACTGTTGCGCAGCAGAACGTCCAGTCGGCGCGCGTATTCGCCCGGCCGTCCCTCCAGCGTTCGTGCCGCCGCCTCCAGGTCACCCGCCGCCAAAGCTTGTTCCACACTACTGTTGAAGCTCGTGAACGGCTGCCCGTTGCGGATCACCGAATACGCAGCTGCCACGCTCGGGTAGTGCTGCGCATACTCCCCAGGGTGAATTCGCTCGCCTAGGCGCTTGAAAGCCTCTGGCCGACGGCGCATGTCCTCGGTCAGCGCGCCGCAGGCGTCAAGCTGGGCCAACAGCAACCGGCGCTGGTCACGTGAGAAGCGCGCGAACCGCGTGGGCGCCGCGAGCGAGACATCACCACCGGACAGGGCCGCGGCCAGCCGCAGCACGTCGGTTGCCGTGCGGAATTGCTCCTGGACGAAGCGTTGCGTGCGGTTGTCTTCGCCTACCTGCACTACCAACTGGGCGCCCAGCAGTGCCAGGTTCTCCTTGCACGGGAACTTGGATGGCAAGAGGCGAAAGACGTCAGCGCGGTACTGGCGCACGAACCACACCAGATCGGCCTGGTCCTGCGCTGACAGCGGCGCTGCCGCCCCTGCCAGGTGGCTGCAGATCGACTCGAAGTCCTCCGCCGTGCCCAGTTCCACGATACGGGGATAGCGCTTGTTCAGCAGCAGGGGCTGACGCGGCTGATCAGTGGCCGGCACGCGACGCAAAGTGATGTAGTGGCTCAGAGCATTGAGATAAAGCTCAGCCTCTGACAAGGCCATCACCTGGGTCGGGAAGCCGGGGTACAAGGGCTCGTGTTGGCGATGTGCGCCGACCAGGGCGCGCATGTCCTGCATGGCATCTCGAACGGCGCGCGCCGCCCCTTCACAAGAGAGCGACGAAAGTCGCGACACCAACTCATCGGTGAGCACGAAGCCCAGCGCCTCAATCTCCTTGAGCATCGGCGCCAGTTGCCCCGGTGTGACGCCGCCTTCGCCAGGGCGCACATGCAGGCGCATGCGTCGGCGCAGATAGATCTCGTTCATGGTCCCCTTGAAACGAAATCGCCTGCAGAGCAGGCGATGTGCGGAAAGCGGGGGCCCTAGGTTGACAGGTTATAGAAGGAAGGACCCCCATAGCCGCTGTCGAAGGTTAGCCCAAGCCTTCCTTGTCGACAAGCGGTTGTGGTTCGGCCCGCAATTGGCCGGGTCGGGCCAACGACAAGCTCACTCTCGTCACCGGAAACCTGCCGCTCGCGGGCTCGCTGAGGCAACAACTTCGAGCGCTGCGCGACGGGCCGCTTGTGGCCAAGTGGCGCCCACGAAAGGCCCCGACTCGTCGCCCGGAACCGGTCCTTCGGGGGCTTGCTGCCGCCGAAATCCTGAGTCGGGACCGACCGGCCGCTTCTGGCCGATCAGAGCCGATCGGGATCACGCTGCAGAGCGGTCTCCGGCGCTCGGGCACTCCAAACCCGATGACCGCTGACTTGCCTGGTCGCGACTGGCTCAGACCGGCCAATAGCGGTCTTCGGCGGTCGACCGCTAGGCGGCTGGCGCTGCAACAGATGCCGGGTCAGCTGCCCGCAGCTCTGCGTGCCTGCGCGAGGTACTGATGGACGAAGGCGATGGCCATGCTGCCCTCGCCGACAGCCGCCGCCACCCGCTTGACCGGACTGGAGCGAACGTCCCCGCAGGCGAAGATGCCGGGCACCGAGGTTTCCAGCAGGTAGGGGTCGCGCTGGGCAGCCCAGTGCCCGGAGCGGGCAACGGCCTCGCCCGTGCGGACGTAGCCCCGTTCGTCGCGTTGAATCGCCTTGGGCAGCCATTCGGTCTCTGCATCGGCGCCAATGAAGACGAACAAGGCACCACTGGCCAGTCGATGCACCGCACCGCTGCGGCGGTCGATCATGTCGATGGCCTCGAGCCGCTTGTCACCATGCAGGGCCTGTACCTCGCTGTGGAGTGCAATCTGGATGTTGGACTTGCCGCGGATCTGATCGACGAGGTACTGCGACATGCTCTTCTCGATCGATTCGCCGCGCACCACCAGCGTGACGCTACGTGCGTGGTTGGCGAAGAACATTGCGGCCTGCCCAGCCGAGTTGCCGGCACCGATGAGGTGGATGTCCTGACCCTGGGTCGCGTCGGCCTCACCTCGCGACGCACCGTAGAACACGCCCTTGCCCAGCAGACGGTCGAACCCTTGCGCCGACAGCCGCCGCCAGCTCACGCCGGTGGCCAGGATGATCGAGCGGGCCTGAAGGGCATCGCCGCCGTCCAGCGTGATTGTCTTGCTCTCCGGGTCGATGGCCACCGCGGCGCGGGTTGCGATCACCTCGGCGCCCAGCCGACGGGCCTGCTGGAGCGCACGTCGTGCCAACTCGTCGCCGGACACGCCGGTCGGGAAACCGAGATAGTTTTCGATGCGGGAGGACGTCTCGGCCTGCCCGCCGGGCGCTTCGCGCTCGATCACCAGGGTCCGCAGGCCTTCGGAGGCGCCGTACACGGCAGCCGCCAGACCGCCCGGGCCGCCACCGACGATCACGGTGTCGTACTCGACGGCATGGGGTCTCGTCTGGACCCCCAGGCGTTCGGCGACGCCGCGGATGTCGGCACGCACCAGCAGCGACCCGTCGTCGCAGACCAGCGCGGGCAGTTGCTCGTCGGGCAGCGCCGGGCCGGTCCACCGGGCGGCTCGGTCCGGCGCGTCGGCTCGCACCCAGTCGTGCGAAATCTGGTTGCGGCCAAGAAATGTTCGCAGCTGCCGCGCGCGCTCGTCGTCCTCGTGCGCCAGCATCAGCGCGCGCATCCGTGGCGGTGAAGTGGCGATACCCTGGAGCCCGCCGATGCGCTGCGCGGCCAGCGCCGCAACCTCGGTCAGCACCTGCGGGAACGCTGCCGCCAGCGCATGGAACTGGCGTGCCGAGACATGCATGAGTCGCACGGGCTCGCTGGCCCGGTAGCTGCCCTGGTACGGGGTGCCGAAGGTGATCGGCACTTCGCCGAAGATCTGTCCCGGCACACGCTTGCCGATCACGCGCTCGATGCCGTCGACCACCTTCGTCACCTCGACAGAGCCAGTCAGGACGACGAACAGCGAGCGCTCGTCGCCTTCGTGGGCAGCGTATTCGCCAGAACCCAGCCGGACGTCGCCGCAGGTTTGCGCGAAGCGTGCGAGGTCGTCCGGGGGCAACGACGAGAAGACAGGAATGACGGGCAGGTCTGCGGCTGTGATCATGGCTGGTCGCGATGTGTGTGGCGCGGTGGATCTCGAGGGATCGCGGTCGAGTCTCGGGGTCTGGCGGCTGGCCCAGCTTCTGCCGGTCAGTGCGGCTGCTTGACGATGCGCAGGTACGGGCGCGGGGCCTTCCAGGCGTCGGGGAAGAGCGTCCGGGCGTCGTCGTCACTGACGCTGCCGGCGATGATCACGTCGTCGCCCCGTTGCCAGTTGGCGGGCGTGGCCACCTTGTGGCGGGCCGTGAGCTGCAGCGCATCCAGCACGCGCAGGATCTCGTCGAAGTTGCGGCCGGTGGTCATCGGGTAGGTGATCGCCATCTTGACCTTCTTGTCGGGTCCGATCACGAACACCGAGCGCACCGTGGCGTTGGTGGCAGCCGTGCGGCCCTCGATGGTGCCGTCCTCGTCGGCCGGCAGCATGTCGTAGAGCTTGGCGACAGCCAAGTCGGTGTCGCCGATCATCAGGTAGTTCACCGCATGTCCCTGGGTCTCGCGGATGTCGTCGGCCCAGGCGGCGTGGCGGTCGACCGGGTCGACCGACAGGCCGATGATCTTGCAGCCGCGCTCGGCGAAATGGCGCTCGATGCCGGCCATGCAGCCGAGCTCGGTGGTGCACACCGGGGTGAAGTCCTTGGGATGCGAGAACAGCACCGCCCAGCCGTCACCGATCCAGGTGTGGAAGTCGATGATCCCGTGCGTCGTCAACGCCGTGAAGTTGGGGGCGATGTCATTCATGCGGAGAGACATGTCAGGTTCCTGGCGTGGTGGTTGGTGCCCGCAGTGTTACGGTCGACCACCAGCGCGTCAGTGAGGAACGTGACAGAGCGCCTGCGAAGCAAGGGAAATCCCGGAGCCCGTTCATTCGGCGGACAGCCGGCGCAGCGCCTCGCCATCGAACACCTCCATCTGTTCCCGGGCGAGGCGCACCCAGCCCTGGGACTCGAAGTTCTTCAGCAGCCGGCTGACGATCTCACGCACGCTGCCCAACTCGTCGACCAGCGCCTGGTGGGTGGTGCGGATCGGGCTGGGCCGGGACGCGATGGCGCCGGCCAGGCGTTCGTCCAGTTTCTGGAAGGTGACGGCCGAGATCAGATCCAGCAGATCGGCCATGCGTTCGGCGAAGCGCTTGAACACGAACTCGCGGAATGGTGCGACGCTGTTGATCAGAGTGCAGAACGCGGCCGGCGGCAGCACCACCAGTTCAACCGGCTCGCGTGTGATGCCGCGCGCCTCGTCGCGAGCGCTGTCGACGAGGCAGCGGCTGGTGAGCACGCAGGCTTCACCAGGGCGCACGTCGTACAGGTCCAGTTCCCGGCCGTTGGGTGCCGCCTTGATGACCTTGGCACTGCCCGAGTTCAGTAGCGGAAAACCCATGCAAGGCTGGTCTTCGTCGAACTTCATCGCGCCGGCCAGCACCTTCATGTAGGCTGGCGAGGCCAGTGCATCGTCCAGAACGCGGCCGGGGTCATCGAGCATGGGGTGGCACTGGACGATGAGATGCTTCTGACTGGCTTCGATCATGGCGGGACATGCGCACGTGCTGCCCCTCCAGTATCAACTGAGCACGCGACGTTTGCATGTCGTGGTCCAAGCCGCGTTGCAGCGGGCCGCGCTCGGCCTACTGCGGGCGGCCGTGGGCGACAGCTTCCAGGCACATGGGCACTTTAGTGGTGCATGCCGCACCGCCCGTCAGCACTTGCGCAGTGCGCTTCACGAGTCTGGCTGCTTATCCTCCGAAGTCACCTCGCCGGGGCTTCGGGCTCGTGGCGATGCCAAGCCAGGCCAAGCCCACCGCGGCTGCGAACAGCCCGACGTTCAGCGCCTGCATCGTCACATGCACCTGCCACTCGTCGGGCAGCGCCGCTCAGCGTGGTGCGATTCGCGAGGTGATGGCCGCGGTGGCAGGCTTGACGGTCCGCTGCCGGGCGGCGAGTTCAGCGGTTCGAATGGCGCTGATGGGTCGAACTGAGCCAGTCGCTGCAGACCAGAGCGGTCGGTCGCGCCAGGCCTCAACCATGGCAGCGGATGGGCGACGGCAATCGGGAGTGAAGCAGTCGGTCGAGGCCGCAGAGCGTCAGTGACCGGTGCTGATGCAAGCGGTCATTCAGGGCCCTGGCTGCCTCTGACTCAGATCAGTCTTGAGCAACTGCTCAGCGCTGCGATCGGATGCCAGCTGACCGGACGCAACCCCGGCTCGCAGGAACGTCGGCCACGCCACGGCCAGGTCGAGTCCAACAACTTCTGCGCCGACGAAACCAAGTCTCATTCTTTGCTGCAGCGCCGCCGCGACACCTTTCGCTCGACTCCGGGCCCATCCCTTGTAGCCGGCTCTACTCTTGTCTCTGCAATCTCAATGCGCAACGCCGGCCCTTCAGAGCCGGCGTGTCGATTCGCGCACGGCCAGCGACAGGCCCGGGAAGGCCGTGGACAGGCGCGTGGTCTGCCCCAGGGCCTGCAGCAGCGAGGCCGCCACTGCCAGGCCCATTTCGTAGACCGGCTGGCGCACGGTGGTCACCGGTGGCGACATGAAGGCCGATTGCGGCAGGTCGTCGAAGCCCACCAGCGAGATGTCTTCCGGCACGCGCAGGCCGCGGCGCTGCAGCGCCAGGCGGGCGCCCCAGGCGGTCTGGTCGTTGGCGCAGAACACGGCCGTGAAGGGCAGGTGGGTGTCCAGCAGCTGGTTCATGGCCTGGATGCCGCCGGTTTCGACGAAGTTGCCTTCGGCGATGAGCCGCGGCTCCACGGCCAGGCCGGCGTCGGCATGGGCGCGCAGATAACCTTCCTTGCGCGGCGCCGCATCGGCCTGTTCACGCAGGCCCGCGATGTGCGCGATGCGCCGGTGCCCCAGTTCGATGAGGTGCTGCGTGGCCAGGCGCCCGCCTTCGAACTGGTCGAATTCGAAAGACATCACGTTGGGGGCCTGCAGCGAACGGTCGGTCACGGCCACGGGCTGGCGCCGCGCGAACTCGGCGACTTCGGCGTTGCTGAGGTGGCCGCCCAGGATGGCGATGGCGTCCACGCGCCGCGCGATGAGGAGGCGCATGCGCTCGGCTTCTTCCAGCGGGTTCCAGTGGCCGGGCACGATGATGGGCGCGTAGCCGCTGTCGCGCAGGCCGTCGTCGATGCCGCGCACGCCGCGCGCGAAATAGGCGCTTTCGATTTCCTGCGTGAGGATGCCCACCGTGCGCGTGGAACCGTTGCGCAGGCTGCGGGCCGAGAGGTTGGGCTTGAAGCGCAGGCGCTCGATGGCCTGCTCGACGGCCTGGCGCTTGTCGGCCGCCACGCGCGCTGTGCCATTGAGGATGCGCGAGACGGTGCTGGGCGACACGCCGGCCAGGCGTGCCACGTCGTGCACGGTGGTCACCGCGTCGGGCGGTGCCGCGGCCGCGGTGGGGGTGTGCTGGGGGGCAGGGCGAGCGGGCATCGGTGCGGAACGGGGTTCGGGGCAGAGCGGAGCGCGGGGTTCGGGGCGGGGTTCGGGGAAGCCCTAGGCGCGCACGCTGTCTGGCCAGGATATCGTTTTCACGCCAGCTGCGCAATTGCATGCGTCCCCTCGGTTCTGCCGTCTACCCGCCATCAAGATGTCCTGCTTCCTCCCGTCAACCCCCGCACTGCTGCAGGAAACCCTGCAGCCGCCGTGCCTTGGGGTGCAGGCGGGCGCGCCGGTGGCTGGCGTGGGTGCCGGCAGAGGGCTTTGCCAGGACGGGCCGAGTCCCGATTCTCTGGTCAAGCGAGAAATCGATTTCACAATTTGCTCGGCCTTTGGCTCCAGCGCTGCGACGTCCGGTGCTCCCGATGTCCCAGATATCGCACGCGCCCTGGCGCTGCGCTCGGCCGGGCGGCGTGGTGCCCTGCTCGGCCTGGCCGGCGCCTTCATCCTGCCCGGCAGGGCGCGGGCCGATGACGACGCCCCGGCGCGTGCCCCGCTGCGCGTGGCTTCTTTCCCTGATCTCGACCGCGGCGTGCGTGCCGCGCTGTCGGCCTTCCAGCGCCGCCATCCCGGGGTGCAGGTGCGCATCAACGCCTTGGGCGTGGCCGACCACCACACGGCGATGACCACGGCCCTGGCCACGGGCGCCAACGTGCCTGACCTGATGGCCATCGATGTGGACTACATCGGCCGCCTCTCGCGTTCAGCGGGCCTGCACGACCTCGCGGCACCGCCGTTCTCGGCCCCCGCCGGCACCCCGGGGCACGAGCGCCTGGCGGCCTATGCGCTGGTGGCGGCGCAGCCGCGGCCCGGCGTGCAGGCCGCGCTGCCGGTGGACATCGGCCCCGGCGCGCTCTTCTACCGCGCCGACCTGCTGCAGCGCGTGGGTGTGGACGAAGCCCAGCTCACGCGCAGCTGGGCCGGCTTCATCGATGCCGGCCGCCGTCTGCGGCAGCAGACCGGCGCCTATCTCGTGGCCCATGCGGCCGACCTCGCCGACATCGGCATCCGCTCGGGCCTGGCGGCAGGGGAGGGCGTCTACTTCGACGGCCAGGGCCGGCCGCTGGTGGAAACCGCGCGCTTCGTGCGCGCCTTCGAGCGCGCCCGCGCCGCGCGCCAGGCGGGCATCGACGGCCGCATGCGTGCCTGGACCAACGAATGGACGCAGGCCCTGCGCAGCGGCCGCGTGGCGGCGCAGATGATGGGCTCGTGGCTGGCCGGCCACCTGAAGAACTGGATCGCCCCTGGCGCCGCCGGCCTGTGGCGCTCCGCGCAGCTGCCCGAGGGTGCGTTCGCGGCCTGGGGCGGTTCCTACTACGCCATTCCCAAGGCTGCGCGCCAGCCTGCGCTGGCCTGGGAGATGCTGCAACTGATGGCGCTCAACAAGGCGCAGCAGGTCGCGGCCTTCCAGGCGCTGGATGCCTTCCCGGCGCTGCTGGACGCGCAGGCCGATGCGGTGATGGACGAGCCCTTGCCCTACCTCGGCGGCCAGCCCGCGCGCCAGCTGTGGCGCACCGCGGCGGCGCGCATCGCGCCCACCGCCTCCGACCGCTACGACCCCATCGCCGGTCTGGTGGTGCAGGCCGAGTTGATGAAGGTGCTGGACCAGGGCAAGGGCGTGGCCCTGGCGCTGGCCGATGCGCGCCGCACGCTCGAACGCCGCGTGCGCCGGCGCTGAAAGCTCGCAGTGAAGAACACGCCTTGGCCCACCGCGTCGAAGCCGCGCCGTTTCGTCGACAGCCGGCGCTGGTTGCCCTATCTCTTCATCAGCCCGTTTTTCATCCTCTTCGGGGTCTTCGGTCTCTTTCCGCTGCTGTTCTCGGTGTGGATGTCGCTGCACAGCTGGGACCCCGCCGCCGGCCTGGCTGCCATGCAATGGGTGGGCCTCGAGAACTACACGCACACCTTGTTCAACGACGACTGGTTCCACCGTTCGATGTGGAACACGGTGTGGATCGCGCTGCTCTCGGGCGTGCCGCAGCACCTGGTGGCCTTGCCGCTGGCTTGGTTCCTGCACACGCAGCTGGGCCGGTGGCGCAATGCCGTGCTCGGGCTTTACTTCCTGCCCTTCATCACCAGCACCGTGGCCATCACGCTGGTGTTCGGCGCCTTGTTCTCGCGCGAGTTCGGCGTCGTCAACCAGGCGCTCGCGGCGCTGCACACGCTGCCGGTGCTGGGGGCGGTGTTCCCCGCCATGCCGGTGGACTGGACGCAGCCCGACCACCTGCCGCTGATGATCAGCGCCGTGGTGTTCTGGCGTTATGTCGGCTGGAACGTGGTGCTCTACCTCTCGGCGATGCAGACCATCCCGAAAGACCTGCTCGAGGCCGCGGCGATGGACGGTGCCGGCCCGGTGCGCCGCTTCCTGCACATCGTGCTGCCCATGCTGCGGCCGATGATCTTCTTCGCCGTCACGCTCACCATCATCGGCAACCTGCAGTTGTTCGAAGAGCCCTTCATCCTGACTGGCGGCACTGGCGGCACCGACCAGGCCGGCAAGACCGCCGCCATGCACATGTACGCCGTGGCCTTCAGCGAAGGTGATTTCGGCACGGCTTCGGCCATCGCCTGGCTGCTGTTCCTGCTGGTGGCCGGCGGCACCTGGCTCAACCGCCGCCTGCTGGGGCGCGAGACATGAATACGCTGCTGCACCGCCACCCTTCGCAGGCCCGCAACGGCGCGGCGCGGCGCCTGCCTCACCCCGCAGCAGCCCTGGCGCTGGTGCTGGTGCTGGCCGGGGCGCTGCTGATGCTGGCGCCGTTCTACCTGATGTTCGTGTTCGCCACGCACACCGACAGCGCCATCCTCTCGCTGCCGCCGCCGCTGTGGTTCGGCGACGCCCTGGGCGACAACCTGCGCACCCTGCTGCTCAAGCTGCCGGCGCTGTGGCAGAACCTCGGCTACAGCCTCTACGTGGCCCTGGCCATCACCGCCCTGAATCTCTTCTTCTGTGCCCTGGCCGGCCATGCCTTCGCGCTGATGGACTTCCCAGGCCGCGAGCCCCTCTTCAACGCGGTGCTGGCCACGATGCTGCTGCCCGCCTTCCTGGGCATGGTGCCCACGGTCATGATGATGAGCTGGCTGGGCTGGATGAACGAGCACCGCGCGCTCATCGTGCCCGCCGCCTGCGGGGCGGTGGGCGTGTTCATGATGCGCCAGTACATCCGCGCCGCCGTGCCGCGCGACCTGGTGGACGCCGCGCGCCTGGACGGCTGCAGCGAGTTCGGCATCTTCTGGCGCATCGTGCTGCCGCTGGTGGTGCCGGCTCTGGGCACGCTGGGGCTCATCACCTTCATCGGCGCGTGGAACAACTTTGTCGGGCCCCTGGTGGTGTTGTCCGACCCCGAGCGCTACACGCTGCCGCTGGCCCTGCGTTCGCTGCAATCCACGGGGCAGGTGTCGTGGGGTGCCTTGTGCGCCGGTGCGGCCCTGGCCGTGCTGCCCTTGATGCTGATGTTCATGCTGGCCTCGCGCCGGCTCATCGAAGGCCTGAGCGCGGGGGCCGTGAAGTGACGTGCCGCCACTGTCCCTGGGTTCGTCCTTCCCATCCCGTTCATCTCGCTCGTGTTTGAAGACGAATATGAAAACGATTTCTAACGAAGGCGCCGAGGCTGCCGAAGCACGGGCCACGCCGGCGCCAGATCAGCTTGCCCCGCTAGCACCGCTGGTGCACCCGGGCCAGCCGGCCTTCTGCTTCGGCGTGGCCACCGCGGCCTACCAGATCGAAGGCGCCGCGCGCGAGGGCGGGCGGGGCGCGTCGATCTGGGACACCTTCTCGCACACGCCCGGCAAGACCGTGAACGGCGATACCGGCGATGTCGCCTGCGACCACTACCACCGCTGGCGCGAAGACCTCGACCTCATCGCCGGGCTGGGCGTGGACGCCTACCGTTTCTCCATCGCCTGGCCGCGCGTGCAGCCGCTGGGGCAGGGCGCCTGGAACCAAGAGGGCCTGGCCTTCTACGACCGCCTGGTCGACGGCCTGCTGGCGCGCGGCATCCAGCCCCACGCCACGCTGTACCACTGGGACCTGCCGCAGGCCCTGCAGGACGAAGGCGGCTGGGCCACGCGCGACACCGCGCACCACTTCGCGAGTTATGCCGAGAAGATGGGCCGCGTGCTGGGCGACCGCCTGGCCAGCCTGGCCACGCACAACGAACCCTGGTGCACGGCCTTCCTGGGCCATCAGCAGGGCAAGTTCGCCCCGGGCCTGCGCGACATGCGCCTGGCCACGCAGGTGGCGCACCACCTGCTGCTCTCGCACGGGCTGGCGCTGCAGGCGCTGCGGGCCGACGGCGCGCGCGTGCCGCTGGGCATCGTGCTGAACCAGGCGCCCGCGCATGCCGCCAGCAGCAGCGAGGCCGACCTTGCGGCCGCTGCGGCGAACCACCGCGGCTTCGTCGGGTGGTTCATGGACCCGCTGTTTCACGGCCGCTACCCCGCCGATGCCGGCGAGCAGCGCGCGCCCGAGGTGGCCGCGGGCGACATGGCCTGCATCCAGCAGCCGCTGGACTGGCTGGGCATCAACTACTACACGCGCAACTGGTGCAGCACCAGCCAGCCGCCGGTGCCGGCGCCGCGCCTGCAGGGCGTGAACGACATGGGCTGGGAGATCTACCCCGAAGGCCTGCTGGAAATGCTGCTGCACAACCACGCGCACTACCGGCTGCCACCCGTCTACATCACCGAAAACGGCATGGCCGAGGCCGATGTGCTGCACGCCGGCGCGGTGCGCGACCCGCGCCGCATCGGCTATGTGCGCAGCCATCTGCAGGCCCTCGCGCAGGCGCGTGCGCAGGGGGTGGACCTGCGCGGCTACTTCTACTGGAGCCTGATGGACAACTACGAGTGGGACTCGGGCTACGCCAAGCGCTTCGGCCTCGTGCATGTGGACTACGCCACGCAGCAGCGCACGCTGAAGGACAGCGCGCACTGGTACCGCGACACCATCGCTGCCTTGCGCGCGCAGCCGGGTGCGCGGCTGGCCACGGAGGCCGGGCGTGGCTGAACTGCTGATGCGCGGCCTGCACAAGGCCTATGCCGGCGTGCCCGTGTTGCAGGCGCTGGACCTGTCCGTGCACAGCGGCGAGTTCATGGTCTTCGTCGGCCCCTCGGGCTGTGGCAAGTCGACACTGCTGCGCCTGGTGGCCGGGCTGGAAACGCTGGACGGGGGCGACATCAGCGTCGGCGGCACGCCCGTGGGGCACCTGCCGCCGGCACAGCGCGGCGTGGCCATGGTGTTCCAGAGTTACGCGCTCTACCCGCACATGACGGTGGCCGAGAACATGGGCTTCGGCCTGCGCATGGCGGGCCAGAAAACCGCCCAGGTGCGGGCCGCGGTGGCTGCGGTGGCCGAAACGCTGCAGATCACGCCGCTGCTGCAGCGCAAGCCGCGTGAGCTTTCGGGCGGGCAGCGCCAGCGGGTGGCCATCGGCCGCGCGATCGTGCGCCGGCCGCGTGTGTTTCTCTTCGACGAACCGCTGAGCAACCTCGACGCCGCTTTGCGCGTGCAGATGCGCAGCGAACTCGCGCGCCTGCACCGCGAACTCGGCACGACCATGGTCTACGTCACGCACGACCAGGTGGAGGCCATGACGCTGGGCCAGCGCATCGCGCTCTTCAACGCCGGCCGGGTGGAGCAGGTGGGCACGCCGCTGTCGCTGTTCCGCGAGCCGGCGAACCGTTTCGTGGCCGGCTTCCTGGGCTCGCCGCGCATGAACTTCATCGCGGCGGCCGACTGGGCAGCGGCTGCAGCCCCGGGCCCCACACCCGGCCCGGCCCACGCGCCCGACAGCACGCTGGGCGTGCGGCCCGAGCACCTGCAGCCCCTCGGGCTGGACGGCGCCCCGGGCGCTGCGGGCACACAGGGCGCTTCGGCCCTGCAAGCCCAGGTGGCCTTTGTCGAGCACCTGGGCGATGCCTTGTTCGTGCACGCGACGCTGCAGGGCTCGGGCTGCCCGGTGGCGCTGCGCCTGGCGCCCGACCAGCCCGTGCCCGCCACCGGCAGCGCGCTGCGGCTGGCGCCGGTGGCCGGGCAGGTGCATGTGTTCAACCCTGCCGGCCGCGCCTTGCCGCGGCCGGCCCTGCATTGAGGCACCGATGAAGACTGAGCGCCACCTGGCGACACCACCTGCCCCAACGGCCGACTTCAAGCCCGCGCGCCGCGCCTGCCTGGCCGCGCTGCCGCTGTTCCTGGCCGGCTGCGCGGCCGGGTCGGATGTGTCGGATGGGGCAGCCACGGCGCCGGCCGCTGCTCCAGCCCCGGCCCCTGCAGCGGGCCTCTCGGCCTACCCGCCCTTGCCCGCCGGCCCTGAAACCGGCCCGGGCAGCGGTGCCGCGCCCGCGGTGTTCCAGCAGGTGCTGGGCCTGGGCCGCGGCATCAACTTCGGCAACATCTTCGACGCCCCCAGAGAAGGCGCCTGGGGCCTGCGCGCGGAAGACGAGTTCATCAACCTGGTGGGCGAGGGCGGCTTCACGCGCAGCGTGCGCCTGCCGGTGCGCTGGAGCAACCACGCCAGCGCCGACGCCGCCGCCCGCATCGACCCCGCCTCCATGGCGCGCGTGGAGCACACGGTGGACCGCCTGCTGGCGCGCGGCGCCAGCGTGCTGCTGAACCTGCACCACTACCGCCAGTTCGACGGCGACCCGCTGGACCCCGGCGAGTTCGCCGTCGACCCCGCCGTCGTGGACCTGCGCTTCCTGGCGCTGTGGCAGCAGATCGCCGAGCGTTTCGCGAACCGCGGCCCGGCGCTGATGTTCGAGATCTACAACGAGCCCCACGGCCGCCTGGAGCCGTTGTGGAACGACCTGCTCTCCCGCGCGCTGCGCGTGATACGCCAGCGCAACCCCGAACGTGTGGTGGTGGTGGGCCCCACGGAATGGAACAGCGCCAAGGCGCTGCCGCGCCTGGTGCTGCCGCCCGACCGCCACGTGGCCTTGACGGTGCATCACTACGAGCCCTTCGCCTTCACGCACCAGGGCGCCGAGTGGGTGCAGCCCATGAAGCCGCTGGGGGCCGAGTGCTGCAGCCCCGCGCAGCAGGCAGAGATGCTGGCCCTGCTCGACATGGCAGCAGCCGATGCGCAGCGCCGCCAGCGCCCGATGCTGGTGGGCGAGTTCGGTGCCTACAGCAAGGCGCCGCTGGCCTCGCGCGTGGCCTACCTGCGCCTGATGCGCAGCGCGATGGAAGCCCGCCAGATGCCCTGGATGTACTGGGAGCTGGCCTCGGGCTTCGGCGTCTACGACCCCATGGCGCGCCGCATGCGCCCTGAACTCTTCGAGGCGCTGTATGGCCGCTGAAGCCTGGCGCCCCCGCCCCCATCCACCACCCGACCCCACCCACCCAGGAGGCCCTGCTTGACAACGATTTCACGCTTGGATGCAATGCCCTGAACACCGCGCCTACCCCGCGCACCACCCACAACGATGCCAGCGCTGCCCGCTCCGGGCACGGACGACTGGCGAAGGAGACCCCGACATGCTGTTCACTCCCCGACCTTCGTCGGCCCCGGCCGACCCCCGGCCGCCGTCAGCGGCGCGCGCCGCCGGCGCCTGGCGCCACGTCCTCACCCAGGCCCGCCGGGCGGCCTGCGCTGCCCGCGCTGGCGGTGTTGCCGGCGTTCTCGGCGCCCTCGGTGCCTTCAGCGCCTGGGCGCTGCTCGGTGCGGCCACGGCGCAGGCGCAGACCGCACCCGCACCTGCACCAGCTGCCGTGGCTTCGGCGCCAGCCGCAGTGGAGGCCGGCGTGCAGCAGATCACCGTCACCGCCAACCGGCGTGAACAGGAACAGCAGAAGGTCTCGGGCGTGGTGCAGTCCATCTCGGGCGAGCAGCTGCGCCGCGATGGCGTGAACAAGGTCGAGGCGCTGCAGCAGGCCGTGCCAGGCCTGTCGATCTCGAACCAGGAAGGCAACGTCGAGATCTTCATCCGCGGCGTGGGTTCGGCCAACAACACCGAGCTGGGCGACCCTGGCGCGGCGCCGCACCTCAACGGCATTTACATCCCCCGGCCGCGCGGCCTGGGCCTGATGTTCTACGACCTCGAGCGCGTGGAAGTGAACAAGGGCCCGCAAGGCACGCTGTACGGCCGCAACGCGATGGCCGGCACGCTGAACATCCTGACGGCGCGCGCGCGCCTGGGTGAGCGCAGCGGCTATCTGCAGGGCGAGGTGTCCACGCCCAGCGGCCGCGCTGCCGAAGGCGCCTACAACCTGCCGCTGGGCAGCACCGCGGCGCTGCGCCTGGCCGGCTACTACCAGGAGAAGGACCACGGCTTCCGCAACGTCTCGGTCGACCCCGCCGCGAGGGGCCTGCGTGCCGCGGGGCACGAAGAGAACTGGGCGCTGCGCCTGTCGGGCAGTTGGGAGCCGACCGAGAAGCTGCGCTTCACCGCCGTCGGCGATTTCGGCAAGGAGCGCGGCACCGGCTACCCGGCGGCCAACATCCACAACGCCGTGCGCAGCAGCGGCCTGCGCGCCGAAGAACTCGACCTGCGCCAGGTGGTCTACCGCGGGCTGCAAGGCCGCATGGAAAACCGCCTGGGCGGCCTGCAGATCAAGGCCAGCCTCGCGCTGGACGGCTTCGATGTCGATTGGTCCAGCAGCTACCGCGAGGTTGACTTCTACCAGCGCAACTCGGGCACCGACAGCATCAACTGGCCGGGCCGCAACCTCGCAGCCATCGACTACGACAACTTCAGCAACCAGTGGTGGGAAACACGCTCGCAAAGCCAGATCCACGAACTGCGCCTGACCTCGTCGGACCCCCAGGCGAGGCTGAAGTGGACGGCCGGCCTCTTCCACTTCGACGAAGACCAGCAGGTGGGCTTTCTGTCGCTGGCCGACCGCGGCTACTGCTGCTACTCGGGCACCGAATTCACGATGCCCGACGTGAACGGCCGCAGCAGCGCCATCTTTGGCGACGGCACCTTCGAACTGGCGCCGGCCTGGCGCGTGCTGGCCGGGCTGCGCTACACCGAAGAGAGCAAGTATCGCTACGGCATCGGCGGCAACCTGGCCCTGACGCTGGGCGGGCAGAACTTCGATTGCTGCATCGCCACGCGCTTCGGCACCGAGGGTTTCGTGCCCACCCTGCTGGGCCGCCCGAACTTCGACCTCAGCCAGGTGGTGACCGAGGCGCAGAAGGCGCAGTTCCTCATCGACAGCACCCGCGTGCCGGGCCAGCGCGACACGCTGGTGCGGCAGATCCAGGCCATTGCCAACGGCAGCAACCCGCGCGGCACCTGCTTCACGCGGCCCGACATCAACAACGGCAACATCACCTGCCCCACCGACAACCCGGCCGGCACCAACGGCGGGTTCAGCTACGCCAACCTCACCATCCCCACGCAACAGGTGGGCAGCAGCACCGCGCGCTACGGCGACTTCCGCCTCGGCATCGAACACGACCTGGCGCCCGACCATCTGGTCTACGCCAAGGTCTCCACGGGCCACAAGGCGGGCGGCTTCAACGACAGCTTCCCCACTTCGCCCGTGCCCGAGGTCTTCAAGCCCGAGAAGGTGACCGTGCTGGAAGCCGGCTCGCGCCAGACGCTGCTGCTGGCAGGCCGCCGTGCGGTGTTCAACGCCACCGGCTTCCTGTACGACTACACCGACCAGACCTTCCAGGACCTCACCTGCATCAACTTCAACACCGCGGCCAACCCGGTGGTGTGCAACGGCTTCTCGCTGGTGAACCGGAACATCGGCAAGTCGCGCATCGCCGGCCTGGAACTGGAAGGTCGCTTCGTGCTGGCGCGCCACACCTCGTTGGACCTGAACCTGACCTGGCTGAAGACCAAGATCACCGAAGGCAAGGTGGCCGATGCGCGCGCGCAGGACTTCGGCGCGGGCGGTGCGGCCCCCATCATCGACCTGGCCGGCAACCGGCTGCCGCTGGCCTCGGAGTTCAACCTCTCGGCACGCTTGCAGCAGGCCTTTGCGCTGGCCGGTGGGCGCTTCGACTGGCAGGCCTTGCTGAACTACCGGTCCGACTACTACCTGACGCAGTTCAACGAGCGTGACGTGCGCCTGCTGAACAACACCAGCCAGACCGCCCTGGCCGCAGGCTTCCCCGACAAGCAGAAGGGCTACGCCACCTTGAACCTGGGCCTGGGCTACACCGCCGGCGCGCTGCGCCTGGAGGCCTATGCCAACAACGTCACCAACGAACAGGTGTCGCAGAAGGCGCTGGTGGGTTCCAACGTGAACGTGCGCTTCATCAACGACGTGCGCAGCTACGGGCTGCGCGGCCGCGTGAACTTCTGAAGACCGTCGTCTTCAGGGCCGAGGCCGGGCATGCGCCCGGCCTTTTTCTTTGGTGGGCCGCGATGCGCCAGCGGGGCCTTCAGCCGTGCTGGCCGGCGATGAAGGCGGCGTAGTCGGTGCCCGAGTCCTTCACGGTGCGCTGCTGCGTTTCGAAGTCGACATGCACGAGCCCGAAACGCTGCGTGTAGCCGCGCCCCCACTCGAAGTTGTCCAGCAGGCTCCAGGCCAGGTAGGCGCGCAGCGGCACGCCCTGGGCCAGCGCGCGTGCGCAGGCCTGCACGTGGCCGCGCAGGTAGTGCTGGCGCGCGGGGTCGTGCACCTGGCCGTCGGTGCTGACTTCATCGGGCTCGGCCGCGCCGTTCTCGGCGATGTAGACGGCCTTCGGCGCGTACTCGCGCTGCACGCGCAGCAGCGTCTGTTCCAGGCCCTCGGGCCAGTCTTCCCAGCCCATGGTGGAGTGGTGCACGCCCGGCACGTTCGTCTCGTGCAGGTGCGGCCAGGGTCGGCTGGCGTCGTGGGCCACCACGGCGCGCGTGTAGTAGTTGATGCCCAGTTCGTCGATGGGTGTGGCGATGGTGGCCATGTCGCCAGGGTGCACGGCCGGCATCTGGGCGGCGCAGGCACTCAGCAGGTCTTCGGGGTAGCGCGCGTGGAACAGCGGGTCGAGCAGGCCGCGGTTGAAGATGCTGTCGCCGCGCCAGGCGGCGGCCACGTCTTCCGTGCGGGCGCTGGCTGGCAGGTGCGGCTTGAGGTCGAGCACCACGCCCAGCTGCGGGGTGGGCCTTTCGGCCCGCATCGCCTGCACCGCCAGGCCATGGCCCAGCAGCTGGTGGTGCACGGCGGCCAGCGTGGCGCGCAGGTCGCCCTGCAGTCCCGGGGCATGGCGGCCCTCGAAGTGCCCCACCCAGGCACAGCAGCGGGGTTCGTTCAGCGTGGCCCAGTGCGGCACGCGGTCGCCCAGGCGCCGCACCATCAGCGCCGCGTAGTCGGCCAGGGCCGCGGCGGTGTCGCGGCTCTGCCAGCCGCCTGCATCGGCCAAGGGCAGCGGCAGGTCCCAGTGGTAGAGCGTGGCGTAGGGCACGATGCCGCGCGCCAGCAGGCCGTCGACCAGGCGCTCGTAGAAGGCCAGCCCGGCTTCGTTGAGCCGGCCGCGGCCGCCGGGCAGCACGCGCGGCCAGGCGATGGAGAAGCGGTAGGCCTGCAGGCCCAGGGCCTGCATCAGGCCGAGGTCCTGCTGCCACAGGCGGTGGTGGTCGCAGGCGGTGTCGGCATCGCGGCCATCGCGGATGCGGCCGGGTTCGTGGCTGTAGCGGTCCCACCAGCTGGGGCCACGGCCCTCTGCAGCCACACCGCCTTCGATCTGGAAAGCCGAAGTGGCAGCGCCGAACAGGAAGCCTGGCGGAAAGGCGGCGCGGGGCGGCCAGGCGGGCAGGGGGTGAGGCATGTCTGAAAACGTCGTCAGATTCTTGAGTGCAGCATTTTTTGCCATCGCCGCATCGACGTGATAACGTTTTCATCATGGTTTTCGAGGGCCTGCCGAGGGCCATGATCGTCGTGATGGGCGTGGCCGGCTGCGGCAAGAGCAGCCTGGCGCAGGCCTGGGCAGCGCACAGCGGCTGGTGTTTCGTCGAAGGGGATGCGCTGCACAGCGCTGCAGCCCGGGCGCGCATGGCGGCCGGGCGCGCGCTGGACGAGCGCCACCGCGACCCGTGGCTCGCGCGCCTGGTCCGCGCGATGGCCGCCGCGCCCGGGCCCACGGTGGCCGCCGCTTCGCTGCTGCGCCGCCGCCACCGCGAGCGCCTGCGCGCGGCGCTGCCCGGGCTGCACTTCGTGCACCTGCAACTGCCGCTGGCGGTGGCCGAAGCGCGCTGCGCCGCGCGGCCCGGGCACTTCTTTCCGGCAGCGCTGGTGGCCAGCCAGTTCGCCAGCCTGGAGCCCACGTGCGAAGAAGCCGATGTGCTGGCGCTGGACGCGCAAGCCCCCCTGCACACGCTGGTGCAGGCGCTGGCATGGCGCTGGCCTGCGGGGTGCCCGGCGCGGGCGTGATGCAAACCTGGCGCGAGCCGCTGTCGCACCGGTAGCGCACCTGCAGCGCACCTGCAGCGCGCCTGTACAGGGCCAGCCCCCCCGCGCGTCGGTTCAAGGCCTCCAGGCTGGAGCCCGGATTTCCCAGCGCCTGCGCTCAGCCCGCGTCTTCGGCGGCGGGCCGCGGCGGTGCCGGCGCCACGCGCCGCCCTCGTTTGGCCAGGGCTTCGCGCAGCAGGTACTCCACCTGCGCATTCACGCTGCGCAACTCTTGCGCAGCGAGCTTCTCGACCTCGGCCCACACCTCGGGGTCGATGCGCAGCGGGAACTGCTTTTTTCCCGGGCTGGCCATGCTGCAGCAGCGTCCCGCGCTTCAGCTGTACAGCGTGCCGGTGTTCACCACCGGCTGTGTCTCGCGGTCGCTGCACAACACCACGAGCAGGTTGCTCACCATGCTGGCCTTGCGCTCGTCGTCCAGCTGCACCACGTTGCGCTCGCTCAGGCCTTGCAGGGCGGCTTCCACCATGCCCACGGCGCCCTGCACGATCTTGTGGCGCGCGCTGACGATGGCTTCGGCCTGCTGGCGGCGCAGCATGACTTGCGCGATCTCGGGCGCATAGGCCAGGTGGCTGAGCTTGGCGTCCTGCACCTCCACGCCGGCTGCATCGAAACGGGCCTGCAGCTCTTCGCGCAGCGCCAGCGACACCACGTCCAGGCCGCCGCGCAACGTGGCCTGGCCCGCGGGCAGGTCTTCGCCATCGTCATACGCATAGAGGCTGGCGAGATGGCGGATGGCGGCTTCGGCCTGCACCGAGACGTAGGTTTCGAAGTCATCCACATCGAATGCGGCCTGCGCGGTGTCGCGCACGCGCCAGACCACCACGGCGCCGATCTCCACCGGGTTGCCGCGCTGGTCGTTCACCTTCAGCGGCGCCACGTTGAGGTTGCGCGAGCGCAGCGACAGGCGGCCCTTGCGGGTGAACGGGTTGGCCCAGCGCAGGCCCTGGCCGCGGTCGGTGCCGGTGTATTCGCCGAAGAGCGTGAGGTTGGCCGCCTCGTTGGGCTGCAGCATGTACAGGCCCACCAGCAGCAGCACGCACGCGGCCAGCGTGAAGGGGATGGCCAGCACCAGCAGGCCACCGCCGCCGCGGGCGGCCAGCACGCCGAGCACGGGTGTCAGCAGCAGCAGGCCGATACCCAGCGCGGCCATTGGGTAGCCGTTGCGCGTGGCGGCGGCGCGTTCTTGGTGGCGGGCGTCTTGGGCGGGCATTCGGTTCTCCGTGCTCTGATCTGAAAGTGATATCACTTTAGGATCAATGAAGCAGCACGTCAACCCCCGGTATTGCGGCGCTGCAACCCATGCGGCGAGGCCGGCCGCTTAGCATGCGGCGATGAGCCAAACCCCACCCCTCAGGCCGCCGGCCACGGACCGCGTCCCCGGCCGCCGTTTCCTGCATTCCCCCGGCCCCACGCCGCTGCCCGACGCCGTGATGCATGCCATGGCGCAGCAGCCCATGGACCTGGCCGACCCGCGCGTGGACGCCTGCATCACCGCTTGCGAAGAAGGCCTGCAGCGCCTGTTGGGCACCCGCGGCGACGTGTTCCTGTACGCCAGCAACGGCCACGGCATGTGGGAGGCGGTGGTGGAGAACGTGGCCGGCCTGGGCGAGGCCGTGCTCGTACCGGGCACCGGTGTCTTCAGCGAAGGTTGGGCGGTGCAGACCGAGGCGCTGGGGCGGCAGGTGGTGCGCACGCCGGCGCGCGAGGGCTGGCCCATCGACGTGGCCGCCGTCGAGCAGGCGCTGCGCGATGACGCCGAGCACCGCATCCGCGCCGTGTTCGCCGTGCACACCGACACCAGCACCAGCGTCACCAGCGATCTGGCCGCCGTGCGCCGCGCCATCGACGCCGCCGGCCACCCCGCGCTGCTGGTGGCCGACGTGGTGGCCTCGCTGGGCGCCGCGCCGTTCGATATGGACGCGCTGGGCGTGGACGTGGCGCTGGGCGCTTCTCAGAAGGGCCTGATGTGCCCGCCGGGCGCCGGTTTCGTGGCCGTGAACGCACGCGCCTTCGCGCGGGCCGAAGGCAACCGCGCGCCGCGCTTCTACTGGGACTGGGTGCACCGCCGCCACAACGCCAGCTACCGCAAGTACTGCGGCACGCCGCCGCTGAACCTGCTGTTCGGCATGCAGGCGGCGCTGGAGCTCATCTTCGGCGAAGGCCTGTCCGAGGTGCATGCGCGCCATGCCCAGCTGGCAGGCGCCGTGCATGCCGCCGTGGACGGCTGGCGCGAGGGCGGGGCGCTCGACTTCTTCGCCCAGCTGCCGGCCACGCGCTCGGTGAGCGTGACCACCGTCACCGTGGCCGAGGGCTTCGATGCGCTGGCGCTGCGCACGCTGGCGCGTGAACGTTTTCAGGTGGCCATGGCCGGCGGGCTGGGCGCTTTGCAGGGCCGGGCCTTCCGCATCGGGCACCTGGGCGACTGCAACCCCGCGATGGTGCTGGGGGCCCTGGGGGGCATCGAGGCGGCGCTCATCCAGATGGGCATTCCCATCGGAACCGGTGGCGTGCAGCGCGCGGTGCGGGCCTTGGCGGGGGTGTAGGCGGCGAGTGCAGGCCGCGGTTGCCTGTGAGGGTGTAAACGCGCTGTAAGGGCTGGCGACGGGTCATCGCACCGTCATGCGGCGCGCCTAGCGTGAGGGCCAGGCCTGCTGGGAGGCAGGCCGCACCCACCCCACCGAGGAGAGCCATGAACACCATCCGCACACTTCAGACATTAGCCCTGGCGGCCTGCACCAGCCTGGCCGTCCTGGCCACGCCCGCCTGCGCCAGCGAAGCCCAAGGCACCAGCCACGGCCATGGCGGCAACGATGACGGCCCGGCCAGCGTGCAGCTGGGCCCGCGGCCCTTCTTCCTGCTCAACGACATGAGTCCCAGCCCGCTGCAGCGGCGCCTGCAGGCCTGCGCCTCGCGCCGCAAGCACTACGAGAGCAGCGACTTCTCCATCGGCCACCGCGGCGCGGCGATGCAGTTCCCCGAGCACACGAAGGAAAGCTACGAGGCTGCCGCGCTGATGGGTGCGGGCATCCTGGAGTGCGACGTCACCTTCACGAAGGACCAGGAACTGGTCTGCCGACACGCGCAGAACGACCTGCACACCACCACCAACATCCTGGCCACGCCGCTGGCTTCCACCTGCATCAGGCCCTTCACGCCGGCCACCTTCGATGCCAACGGCAACCTGCTCACGCCGGCCACGGCCGAGTGTCGCACCAGCGAAATCACGCTGGCCGAGTTCAAGACGCTGCGCGGCAAGATGGACGCGGCCAACCCGCGCGCCCGCACCGTGGCCGAGTACCTGGCCGGCACCGCCAACTGGCGCACCGACCTCTACAGCGGCCCCACCAGCGGCACGCTGCTCACGCACAAGGAGAGCATCGAGCTCTTCAAGCGCCTGGGCGTGAAGATGACGCCCGAGCTCAAGAGTCCCAGCGTACAGATGCCGTTCAACGGCTTCACGCAGCAGGCCTACGCGCAGAAGATGATCGACGAGTACAAGCAGGCCCGCGTGCCGGCGCGCCGCGTGTGGGCGCAGTCGTTCAACATCGACGACGTGCTGTACTGGGTGAACAACGAGCCCGCCTTCGGCCGCCAGGCGGTGTACCTGGACGATGCCAACACCGTGGCCGACCTGCCCAATGCCGCCACGCTGCGCAGCTACCGCGCGCAGGGCATTCGCATCTGGGCGCCGCCGACGTTCGCGCTGATCAGCACTGACGCCAACGGCAACCTGCGCGCCTCACAAGCCGCGCGCGATGCGCAGGCCGCGGGGCTGGACCTCATCACCTGGACGCTGGAACGCTCGGGCATCCTGGCGGATGGCAACAACGGCTTCTACTACCAGACCTTCGACAGCGCCATCTCGCGCGAGGGCGACCTCTTCCGCGTGATCGACGTGCTGGCGCAAGAGGCGCGCGTGCTGGGCATCTTCACCGACTGGCCCGCACCCGTCACCTTCTACGCCAACTGCATGGGCTTGAAGTAAGGCACCTGCAGCGGCGCCGCGCCGTCCCAGGCGCGGCGCAGCGCGGGCGCCGGCATCACTTCTTCCGGCGTCAGCAGCAGGCCGGCCTTGCGCAGCGCGCGGCCCAGGCCAGGGCGGCCGGCCCACACGGCCACCGGCCAGGCCGCCACCAGCGGCAGCGCCACAGGCAGCAGCCACAGCATGGCGCCGCCATCGGCGGCCAGCGCGCCCGCCAGGGCCACCGTGGCCAGCAGCGACAGCGGCAGCAGTGCCGGCGCGGCATCGCGCCAGCGCAGGCGCTCGGCTTCGCGCGGGGGCGATTTCCACTGCAGCTGCAGCCCGGTGAGCGCGCCCACCACGAACACCGTGTGTGCGGCCATGCGCACCGGCGCCTGCAGCGCCGACATCAGTGCTTCCAGCAGCGCGCTGCCCAGCAGCGCCAGCGTGCCGCCGTACTGCGCCTGCTGGCCTTCGCGCAGCACCAGCGCCACGCCCAGGGCCCGCGGCAGCATCAAGAGCGCCAGCGTGGCGGCCCACAGCGCGGCCAGCGGCCCGCCTTGCACCACCTGCGCGGCGCTCAGCAGGCTGTGGCCGTCGGTCAGCCACAGCACCAGGCCCAGGGCCACGAAGGCCAGCCACAGCGGCGCCGAGAGGTAGGCCATGGCGCCGGTGAAGAACATCGCGCGGTGCACGCCGTGCAGGCCGGGTTCGGCGATCAGGCGCGCGTTCTGCAGGTTGCCCTGGCACCAGCGGCGGTCGCGCTGCAGCTCGGCCAGCAGGTGCGGAGGCTGCTGTTCCCAGCTGCCGGGCAAATCAGGCACCAGCCAGGTTTGCCAGCCGGCGCGGCGCATCAGCGCGGCCTCCACAAAATCGTGGCTGAGGATGTGGCCCGACAAGCCGCCGCTGCCCTTCAGCGCGGCCAGGCCGCAATGCTGCATGAAAGGCGCGATGCGGATGATGGCGTTGTGGCCCCAGTAGTGCGATTCACCCAGCTGCCAGTACTGCATGCCGGCGCCGAAGAGCCGGCCCGTCACGCGGCCGGCGAACTGCTGCGAACGCGCGTGCAGCGTGTCCAGCCCGCAGGTGACGGGGGCCGACTGGATGATGCCGGCCTGCGGCGTGGCTTCCATCAGGCGCACCAGGCCGAGGATGGCCTCGCCGCTCATCACGCTGTCGGCGTCCAGCACCACCATGTAGCGGTGGCGGCGGCCCCAGCGGCGGCAGAAGTCGGCCACGTTGCCGGCCTTGCGCTGCGTGCGGCGCGCGCGCCAGCGGTAGTGCAGGCGCAGGCCGGTGGCGGCGAAGCGGTCGCGCAGCTCGGTCCAGGCCTGGCGCTCGCTGGCGCGCAGCGCGGGGTCGGCGGTGTCCGAGAGCACGTAGAACTCGGTCAGGCGCGCGCCGCCGGCGGCCACCACCGATTCGGCCGTGGCCGAGAGCCCGGCGAAGACCGTGGCCACGTTCTCGTTGCAGATGGGCATGATGACCGCGGTGCGCGCATCGGCCGAGATGGCGTGGCGCGCCACGTCGGCGTAGCGCAGGCCGTGCTTGTCGCCATGGCGCAGGCTGAAGTACCCCATCACCGCGGTGATGCAGCCGGCCGCCACCCAGGCGAACAGCAGCGCGAACAGCCCCACCTGCAGCAGCCGCAGAACGCCGCCATTCGCGGCCGGCTGCGACAGCAGCAGCAGCGCCGTGGCGCCGAAGGCGCACAGCAGCACCAGCGCCAGCAGGGCGTGGCGGCGGCGCACGGCCGCCACCTGCCAGGCCTGGGCCGGCATCTCGGCCGGCGGGGCGCTGCGGCCGCGCAGGTGGTCGCCCAGGCTGGCCCAGAAACCGCGCCAGGGCGTGGGCACCATCGAACCCCGCAGCAGCGCAGGCGCTGCGTTGTGCGTGTAGCGGCGCTGCGCAGCGCGCGCCAGCTGTTGCGGCGTGAGGGCAGGCGAGTGCGGGTTCATCGGCGGGTCTCCGGTTCGGGGGGCGAGGGGATGCGGGCGCGTTCTTCGGCCGGGGCGGGTGCGGTGCTGGATGCGCTGCCGGGGACGGCAGCCTCGCCAGGTACCAGCGCGGCCCAGGTTTCGGTGAGGGCGTGCGGGCCTTGCTGCAGGAAGGCGCGCAGTTCCAGCGGCTGGCTGGGGTCGGCGCGCAGCGCGCGCAGGCGCAGGCGCCAGCCGCCCAGCGGGTGCGGGTAGGCCTGGGCGTCGGTGATGCGGGCGCCAGGGCTGGCCACGCTGGCCACGGCCTGCACCGAAGTGCCGGGTGGCAGGGCGCGCAGCGCCGGGCCGTCGAAATCAATCAGGAACTGCAGCTCGCCCGGTGCCAGCGGCGCCCAGCTGCGGCCGCGGCGGCTTTGCACGGTGTGGGCGCTGGGCGGCTGCGTGAGCGCCTGGCCCTGCCAGTGCAGGCGGTAGGCGATGTCCAGCGGCTGGCCAGGCGGCGGCAGCGTGGCGGGCACCCAGGTGGCGACGATGTTGTCTTCGGTTTCGTCGGGCGTGGGCAGCTGCAGCAGCACCACGCGGCCCGGGCCCCAGTCGCCCACCGGCTGCACCCAGGCGCTGGGCCGGCGCTCGTAGCGCGCTTCCGGGTCTTCGTAGCTGGCGAACTGGCGGTCGCGCTGCATCAGGCCGAAACCTTCCAGGCGCTGCAGCGTGAAGCTGCTGGCCATGGGCGTGCGCGGGTTCACCAGCGGGCGCCACAGCCATTCGGTGGCGGCGCCGGGGGCCGCCTGGCCGGCGAGCAGGAGGCCGTCGCTGTCGTGCACTTCGGGGCGGAAGTCCAGCGCCTGGGGCTGGTTCTCGCCGTGCAGGTACATGCTGGTCAGCGGGGCCAGGCCCACCATGGCCAGCGGCGCCTGGCCGGGCGCGGGGGCGCGCAGGAAGAGCCGCTGTTGCACGTCCACCAGCGTGGTGGCGCCGGGCTGGAAGACGAAGCGCAGTGCGGCGGTGGCGCGCGGGCTGTCGAGCAGCGCGTGGATGGTCAGCGTGGTGGCGGTGGCCGTGGGGCGTTCGACCCAGAAGGCCTTGAAGCGCGGGAACTCTTCGCCGGCGGCACCGCCCACCGTGTCCAGCGCCAGGCCGCGTGCCGACAGGCCGTACTGCTGGCCCGCGCCCAGGGCGCGGAAGTAGCTGGCGCCCAGGAAGACGACCAGCTCGTCCTTGTAGGCCGGGGTGTTCAGCGCGTGGTGCACACGGAAGCCCGCGTGGCCCAGCGCCTGTTCGCCGCGGCCCCAGCCGCTGCGGTCGAAGCGGTGGCGGCCGAAGTCCCAGGCGGCGGGGTCGTAGGCCAGCAGGCGGGCGCGGCCTTCGTGGACTTCGTGGATGTCCACCGGCAGCACGTTGCTGCCGCCGAGGTGGAAGAACTGCAGCTCGAAAGGCAGGCCCTGCTCGCGCCAGATGGCCTTCTCGGGCCGGTAGCGGATGTCGCGCAGGCCGTCGTAGTTCAGGCCTTTCAGTTCCGCCGGCAGGCGCGGCGTGGGGGCGGCGTAGGGCTGGGCGGCCTCGCGCTGGGCGATGGCCGCTACGTCGTCGAAGCCGAAGGCGGCGGCCTGCAGCGGCAGCAGCGTGGCAACCGACATCCAGAGCAGCAGGGCAAGGCGGGTCATCCCGTGGGGTGTTCCGACGGGCGCATGCAGCGCGCCCTCGGGGCCTTCAGCGCAAGGCCCGTGCCGCGGGGTGTCAGGCCCTATGAATCAATCACTTGGCGTGCTTTTCAGGTCAGAAGACCGTGCAGAAGCGGCCAAAGCGTCGCCGATTGGCGACAAGCCCCGTGAGCGCTGCCGCACCGAAGCGGCGGAAGTGCGCGCCACGCCTGGGAAACGCGGCGCGCGGGCCTTGTCGCTAGTTGGCGACAGGGCCGTTTTCACCCTCGTGGCGGGGGGAATTCCGTGCGCTGTCTTCGTCGGCCTCGGCATCGCTTTCGTCGCCCCGGAAGCGCCCGGGCGTCAGCCCGTGCTTCTGCAGCAGCCGGTAGAACTCGGTGCGGTTGCGCTCGGCCAGGCGCGCGGCGTCGGCCACCTGGCCGTCGGTGAGCTTGAGCAGGCCCACGAGGTATTCGCGCTCGAAGCGCTGGCGGGCTTCGGCGAAGCTGAGCACCTGCACGCTGGGCGTGCGCAGCGCGCGCTGCACCAGCGTCAGCGGTATCAGCGGCGCGGTGGCCAGCGCGCACACCTGCTCCACCACGTTGTGCAGCTGGCGCACGTTGCCGGGCCAGGCGGCGGTGGCCAGTGCGCGCAGCGCCTCGGGCGCAAAGCCGCGGATGCGGCGGCCGTGGCGCGCCGCCAGCGTGGTGAGGAAGTGCTGGGCCAGCAGCGGGATGTCTTCGCGCCGCTCGGCCAGCGTGGGCAGCTGCAGCGACACCACGTTGAGCCGGTAGAACAGGTCTTCGCGGAAGCTGCCGTCGGCCAGCATGGCATCGAGGTCGCGGTGCGTGGCCGACAGGATGCGCACGTCGATGGGCACCGGCTGGTTCGCGCCCACCGGCCGCACGCTGCGTTCCTGCAGCACGCGCAGCAGCTTCACCTGCAGCGCGGGCGGCATGTCGCCGATCTCGTCGAGAAAGAGCGTGCCGCCATCGGCCGCCTGGAAGAGGCCGCGGTGGTTCTGCGTGGCGCCGGTGAAAGCGCCCTTCACGTGGCCGAAGAGTTCGCTTTCCAGAAGCGTTTCGGGAATGGCGCTGCAGTTCACGGCCACGAAGGGCCGGCTGCTGCGCCGGCTGGCACGGTGCAGGGCCTGGGCCAGCAGTTCCTTGCCGGTGCCGCTTTCGCCGCGTATCAGTACGCTGGCGTCGCTCTTGGCCACCAGCAGCGCTTCGGCCAGCAGCTCTTCCATGCGCGTGCTGTGGCTCACGATGCCGGCGCGCCAGGCCGCGGGCTCGGCCGGGCCGGCTGCGGCGGGTGCGGCCAGTGCGAGGGCCTGCGCCACCTGCTCCAGCAGCTGCTTGCCGTCGAAGGGTTTGGTCAGATAGGTGAAGACGCCGCGCGAGGTGGCCTCCACGGCATCAGGAATGGTGCCGTGCGCGGTGAGCAGGATGACGGGCAAAGCCGCGTGCTGGGCGCGGATGGTCTCGAAGAGCTGCAGCCCGTCGGCTCCGGGCAGCTGCACGTCGCTGATGACGAGCTGCGGCCGTGCCAGCGCCATCTGCGCCAGCGCGTCTTCGGCCGATTCGGCGCTGCTCACGCGGTAGCCGGCGGCGCTCAGCCGCATGGCCAGCAGGCGCAGCAGGTCGGTGTCGTCGTCGACGATGAGCACGTGGGCGGCCATGGCGGGGTGCAGGGCGGGGCGGGGGGTGCTCAGGGGCGCGGCGCCGGCCCATTGGGGGGGGCCGGCCGCGGGTTGTTCAGGCTGCGTTCGATGGCCTTCAAGGCTTCCAGCTGTGCGGCCACCTGCTCCAGGCGCCGCTGTTGTTCGCGCAGCTGCTGGTTCTGCCGGTCCAGCTGCTCTTCCAGCCTGCGCTGCTCGGCCAGGCGCGTGTGCAGCAGGCGGGCCAGCGCTTGCCAGGGCGGCGGGGCCGTGGCGCGGGTGTAGGGCTCGACCAGCGCCACGGCACGGGCCAGGTCGCCGGGCTGCTGGCGCTGGGCCAGCAGCAGGGCCAGCTCCAGCGCCTTGGCGGGTTGCTCGGGGCTTTCGCCCAGGCGCGCCTGTTCACGCGCCAACTCTGCCGCGCCGCCTTCGCGCAGCCGGTCATGGAAGGCCAACAAGCGGCGGGCTGCGGCATCGGCCAGCGCGGCAGGGTCGGGTGCGGGCGCAGGCGGCGGGGCGGGCGGCGGTGCTTCGGGCTGCACCACCGGCGGTGGCGGCGGTGCGGGTTCAGGCACGGGGGCGGGCGGCGGCGGCGTGCTGCAGGCGGCCAGCGTGCACAGCAGCACGGCGGCCACGGCCCAGGCGCTGGCGCGAGCGGCGACAGGGGCCTGCAGGGGCGCAGCGCTGGCCGCCCGCGCGCGCATGGCACGGGCCGCGGCCGGCGGCGGGTCAATCGGCAAGGGCATGGGGCAGTTCGATGCGGAAGTGGGCGCCCGGGCTCAACGGGCTGATGGGGCTCATGGGGCTGATGGGGCTCATGGCCAGTGCGCCAGGCCCCGTAGTGTCGCTGCCCAGCAGCGACACGCGGCCGCCATGGGCTGCGGCGGCCTCGGCCACGATGGAAAGGCCGATGCCGGTGCCCGGCAGCCCGTCGGCCGGCTGCTGCTGGCCGCGGAAGAAGGGCTCGAAGATGCGCTCCTGCTCGGCGGCGGGCACGCCCGGGCCCTGGTCGGCCACGTCGATGAAGAGGCCGTCGCCGCTTTGCTGCAGGGTGATGGTGATGCACGCGCCCGGCGGGCTGTAGCGGATGGCGTTGCTCAGCAGGTTGGCGATGGCGCTGCCCAGCAGCGCGGCGTCGACATCGGCCACCAGCGGCGCACCCTCGGGCGCACCTTCGGGCCGGCACAACACCTGCACTTGCAGGCCGCGTGCGCGCCATTGCAGCTGCTGTTCCTGCACGAGACCGCTGACCAGCGCGCCCATCTCGGTGGGCTTGCGCACCAGGCGCTGCGCGGCAAAGGCGGTGGCGTTGAACTGCAGCAGGTCTTCGATGCGCCGCTGCAGCGTGGCCGTGTTGTCGTGGAGGATGCGCGCCACCTCGCGCTGGTTCTCGCTCAAGGGCCCGGCCACGCCGTCCTGCAGCAGCGCCACGCCTTCGCGCAGCGCGGCCAGCGGTGTTTTCAGCTCGTGCGACACGTGGCGCAGGAAGCGCGCCTTGTCGGCATCGATGCCGGCCAGGCGCTGGCGCAGCCAATCGAGCCGTCGGCCGATCTGGCGCACGTCGGCGGGGCCACGGATGTCGATGCGCGCATCGAGCCGGTTGTCGCCCAGCGCCTGGATGGCCGTTTCCACGCGCTGCAGCGGGCGCGCCAGCCACAGCGCCAGGCCCAGGGCCAGCACCAGCGTGAAGGCCACGGCACCGGCCACCTGCCGTCCCAGGGCCAGGCGGCCGGCTTCCAGCTCGTCTTGCAGCGCGGCGTTGCGGCGCTCGATGACGCTGCGCAGGCGCTCGCCCATGGTCTGCTGCAGATCGCCCAGTTCGCGAAAGGCCGTGGCCAGGGCCTCGTCGCGTGCGCCGGGAATGAACTCGGGTTCGCGCAGCTCGCGGTCGATCTGGCGGCGCTGCGCCAGCCAGGCGGCGGTGGTTTCGCGCGCCACGCCTTCTTCGGCCAGCGCGCGCACGTGCGTGGTGGCTTCGGCGGCGGCGCGTTCGTAGGTCTGGCGCAGCGAAGGGTCGCCCAGCACCAGGAACTGCCGCGCCGCGCGTTGCATGGTCAGCGTGGCTTCGCCCAGGCGCTCGGCGTGGTCGTTGAGCTGCTGCGCGCGTTCGGCGCCGGCGCGGCTGCGCTGCAGCAGGTCTTCCAGCGTGAGCTGCCCGCGCAGCGCCACCGCGCCCAGCAGCGTGGCCACCAGCAGGAAGGCCACCAGCAGCAGCTGGCGGAAAGAGGGGCGCAGCAGCCCGGCGGTTTTCACATGCCCGCGAGCATCAGGAGGCGCGTGGCCTGTGCTGGCTTCGCCATCACATCCCCGCGTAGTTCGGCCCGCCGCCGCCTTCGGGCGTGACCCACACGATGTTCTGCGTCGGGTCCTTGATGTCGCAGGTCTTGCAGTGCACGCAGTTCTGCGCGTTGATCTGCAGGCGGTCGCTGCCGTCGCTGTTCTTCACGTACTCGTACACGCCCGCCGGGCAGTAGCGGCTTTCGGGGCCGGCGTAGCGGCTGAGGTTGATGGCCATGGGCACGCTGGCGTCCTTCAGCGTGAGGTGCGCGGGCTGGTTTTCTTCGTGGTTGGTGTTGCTCACGAACACCGAGCTCAGGCGGTCGAAGGTGAGCACGTTGTCGGGCTTGGGGTACTTGATGCGCGGCACCTGGCTGGCCGCGTGCAGGCGGGTGTGGTCGCCGGCCTTGCGGTGGATGGTCCAGGGCGGGCTCTTGAAGCCCAGCTTGGGCAGCAGCCACTGCTCGATACCGGTCATCACCGTGCCCACGGTGTTGCCCTGCTTGAACCACTGCTTGAAGTTGCGGCTGGCGTTCAGTTCTTCGAAGAGCCAGCTCTTCTCGAAGGCCTCGAGGTAGGCGGTCAGTTCGTCGGCGCTGCGCCCGGCGGCCAGCGCGGGCACGATGGCCTCAGCCACCAGCATGCCGGTCTTGATGGCGGCGTGGCTGCCCTTGATGCGCGCCGCGTTCAGCGTGCCGGCATCACAGCCCACCAGTGCGCCGCCTGGGAACACCAGCTTGGGCAGGCTGAGCAGGCCACCGGCCGTGATGGCGCGCGCGCCGTAGCCGATGCGCTTGCCGCCTTCCAGGTGCTGGCGGATGGCCGGGTGCGTTTTCCAGCGCTGCATCTCTTCGAAAGGGCTGATCCAGGGGTTCTGGTAATCGAGCCCGGTGACGAAGCCCAGGGTGACCTTGTTGCCTTCCAGGTGGTAGAGGAAACCACCGCCATAGGTGTGTTCGTCCATCGGCCAGCCGGCGGTGTGCACCACGTGGCCCGGCCTGGCCTTGTCGGCCGGCACCTCCCAGAGCTCCTTCACGCCCAGCGCATAGCTCTGCGGGTCGCGGCCCTTGTCGAGCTGGAACTGGCTGATGAGCTGCTTGCCCAGGTGTCCGCGCGCGCCTTCGGCGAACACCGTGTACTTGCCGCGCAGCTCCATGCCGAGCTGGAAGCCTTCATGGGGCTGGCCGTCCTTGCCTATGCCCATGTGGCCAGTGGCCACACCACGCACGGCGCCTTGTTCGTCGTACAGGATTTCGGCGGCCGTGAAGCCAGGGAAGATTTCCACGCCCAGCGCTTCGGCCTGCTCGCCCAGCCACTTCGTTACCGCGCCCAGGCGCACCACGAACATGCCCTGGTTGTGGAAGCACTCGGGCAGCAGCCAAGGGGGGGTGGCGCGGTGGCCGTCTTCGCTGAGGAAGAGCACCTCGTCGCCGGTCACGGGCTGGTTCAGCGGGGCGCCGCGTTCCTTCCAGTCGGGGAAGAGCTCGTTCATCGCGCGCGGGTCCATCACGGCACCGGAAAGAATGTGCGCGCCGGGCTCGCTACCCTTCTCCAGCACCACCACCGAAAGCTCGGCGTTCAGCTGCTTCAGCCGGATGGCCGTGGCCAGCCCGGCGGGGCCGGCGCCGACGACGACGACGTCGTAGTCCATCGCTTCGCGGGGGCCGTGCTCGGTCAGGAGTTCTGCGGGGGTCTTCACGTCGGTCTCGCGGTGTGCTGAAGGGGCGGCGCCGGGGCCGCGGAGAGGCGGTGCTGCTGCATGCAGCGTGCACCGCGAAGGCGCGCGAATTCTACGAGGGGCCTCTAGAGCGGCGCGCCTAAGCGCAGGGGTGTCGCCACGGGGCCGCGGGGCTCTTGGGCCCGGCTTTCATGAGGCATTCAGCCCTTGAGCAGCGCAGGTGTGGCCAGGCCCGCCAGCGTGAGCAGCAGCGAGCCCAGCACGTGCGTGGCCACGGTGGCCAGGGCCCAGCCGGTGCGGCCGGCCTGCAGCGCCTGCACGACCTCGGCGCTGAAGGTGCTGAAGGTCGTCAGCCCGCCCAGGAAACCGGTGATGACGAAGAGGCGCCACTCCGCCGGCAGCTCGGGCCGCAGGGCGAACAGCGCCACCGCCAGGCCCACCAGATAGCCGCCGATGAGGTTGGCCAGCAGCGTGCCCGGCGGCAGGGCAGGGAAGACATGGTTCAGGCCCAGGCCCAGCCCCCAGCGCGAGAGGGCCCCGAGCGCGGCGCCCAGGCTGACGGCAAGGATGGCAGTGAACATGCGGCCGCATTATCGGCAGCGCGACCGGGGCTGCACAGGCGCTCAGGCCGCCAGCAAACCCAGCCGCTTGCTTTCGCTGAACACGGGCCTGCCTTCGTCGCCCGAGGCCGTGACGGCGCGTGAACGCCCCTGGCGCTTGGCTTCGTACAAGGCCTGGTCGGCGCGGCGCAGCGCGGCGTCGATGTCTTCGCCAGCGCGCAGCTGCACGAGGCCGAAGCTCAGGCTCAGCGGCGGCAGCGGCGTGCTCTGCGTGCGCTTCTGCAGTTCGGTGACGATGCGCCCGGCCACGCCCACCGCGTGTTCGGTGGTGGTGCGGCGCAGCAGCAGCACGAACTCGTCGCCACCGTGGCGGCCGGCGGCGTCGTTGGTGCGCAGGTGCTCCAGCACGCTGCCGGCCACCATGCACAAGGCGCGGTCGCCGGCCGGGTGGCCCAGGCGGTCGTTGATCTGCTTGAAGTGGTCGATGTCGAAGAGCAGCAGCACGGCGCTGCCGGGCGGGTCGGCGCGCAGCGCGTGGCTGGCCAGTTCGGCGAAGCGGCGGCGGTTGGGCACCTGGGTCAGCGCGTCCAGGTTGGCCAGCAGGCGCAGGCGGCGGCGCGATTCGCGCAGCTGGCGTTCGGTGCGCTCGAACAGCAGCGTCAGCGCCACGAAGGCCAGCACGATGGCGCCCAGCGTGGCGGCCAGCACGCGCGCCGTGTGGGCGGCTTCGGCCGCAGCCGGTGCCAGCGGGCCGGCGGCATTGAGGCTGGCCGAGAGCGCGGCGATGCCCGGCGCAAAGGCCAGCAGCGCCACGGTGGCACCCAGGAAGTTCACGGGTGCGGCGTCGCCGCCGCTCGGGCCGTTGAACATCACCGCGGCGGCATAGAGGTGAACGGCAAGACCGCAGACCACCAGGGCCCAGGTGGCGGGCTGGGGCAGCAGCCAGGCGGCCAGCAGCGCCGCCACGCTGGCCGTGCCCAGCAGCGTGGCGTCGAGCCACCAGGTGCCGGGCCAGCGCTGGCGGGCGTTGAACTGGCGCAGGCCCATCAGCGTGACCAGCGGCCATTGCAGCAGCAGCGGCGGCGCCAGCACCTCGCTCCAGGCGGGCGGGGCCAGCGCGGCCAGGGCCGCACCTGCCGTGGTGAGCCACATCGCGGCCAGCCACCACCACCAGCCGGGGTGGCGGTCGCGCCGCAGGCCGAAGGCCGTGAGCGAGGCCGCAGCCGCCGCCTGGGCCAGGGTGGCGAACAGCAGGGGGTCGATGGGCGCTGGCATGGTTTGCATTGTGGGCAGCCGGCACCGCCCCTTCCCCGGGCTGGGGGTGAGCCATTGCAACGCATTGCTACAGCGACCGACTGCCTTGCAGGCGCGCAGGCCGTTGTGCGCCGTGCCCTTGGTTACCATCCCGCCCGGCAACGTAGACGTGGAGATCGTGGCATGGGCATGGACGTGGTGGATTACGAGATCAAGGGCGCCGAGATGCAGTTCGTCGAGGTCGAGCTCGACCCCGGCGAGGCCGCCGTCGGCGAAGCCGGCAGCATGTTCTTCATGGACCCCGGCATTTCGATGGACACCGTCTTCGGCGACGGCAGTGCGCAAACCGGCGGCCTCTTCGGCAAGCTGCTGGGCGCCGGCAAGCGCCTGGTGACGGGCGAATCGCTGTTCACTACCATCTACAGCAACGCCAGCTCGGCCAAGCAGCGCGTGGCCTTCGGCGCGCCCTACCCGGGCAAGATCCTGCCGATGGACCTGCGCCAGCTCGGCGGCCTGCTCATCTGCCAGCGCGACGCCTTCCTGTGCGCCGCGCGCGGTGTGTCGCTGGGCATTGCTTTCCAGCGCAAGCTGAGCACGGGTTTCTTCGGCGGCGAAGGCTTCATCATGCAGAAGCTGGAAGGCGACGGCCTGGCCTTCGTGCACGCCGGCGGCACGGTGCTGCGGCGTGACTTGCAGGCCGGGCAGACGCTGCTGGTGGACACCGGCTGCGTGGTGGCCTACACCGGCAATGTCGACTTCGAGATCCAGTACGTCGGCAAGGTCAAGACGGCCCTGTTCGGCGGCGAGGGCCTCTTCTTCGCCAAGCTCACCGGCCCGGGCACCATCTGGCTGCAGAGCCTGCCCTTCAGCCGGCTGGCCTCGCGCGTGTTTGCGGCAGCGCCGCAGGCTGGCGGCGGCCGGCGCGAAGAAGCCGGGCTCGGCGGGCTGGTGGGGGGCGGCGGCTTGCTGGGCGGCATTCTGGGCGGCGACAACGATCGCTGAAGACGCGACCGACGATCGCGCCACCACTGAAGCCGCCGGCTTCGCTGGCAGGCGGGCCCTGACCTCCCCAAGACCTGATGCCGGTCGCTGCCGGCCCTTGAAAACCGCCCATGCAGGCCCTGTTCGACAGTTTCTGGCGCGCCGCCGTGTACAGCCTGCACTGGCGGGTGCTGCTGTGGTCGCTGCTGCCGCTGGCGCTGGCCGGCGCGGCCGTGGGGTTGCTGGGCTGGGCCTACTGGGAAAGCGCGGTGGCCGCCGTGCGCAGCCTGCTGGAGCAGACGCAGCTCGTGACGGCGATGCTGAACTGGCTGGACGACATCGGCGCCAACCGGCTGCGCGCGGTGATGGCACCGATGATCGTGGTGGCGCTGTCGGTGCCGCTGGTGGTGCTGGCCACGCTGCTGCTGGTGGCGGTGATGGTGACGCCGGCCGTGGTGCAGACGGTGGCCGCGCGGCGCTTCCCGGGCCTGCAGCCTTTGCAGGGCTGCAGCTGGTGGCAGGCGCTGGCCTGGTCCCTGGCCTGCACGGCCGCTGCGCTGGCGGCGCTGGTGCTCAGCGTGCCGCTGTGGTTCGTGCCGCCGCTGGTGCTGGTGCTGCCGCCGCTCATCTGGGGCTGGCTCACGGGCCGCGTCTTCGCCTACGAAGCGCTGGCCAGCCACGCCAGCCCCGACGAGCGCCGCCACCTGCTGCGCCGGCGCCGCTGGCCGCTGCTGTGGATGGGCGTGGTGTGCGGCTACCTCGGCGCGCTGCCTTCGCTGGTGTGGGCGGTGGGCGCTGCGGCCCTGATCTTCGCGCCGGTGCTGGCGCTGCTGTCGGTATGGCTGTACACCGTGGTCTTCGTCTTCGCGGCCTGCTGGTTCACGCACTACATGCTGGCGGAACTGCAGGCCCTGCGGTCCGCTGCGGCGGCCCCGGGTGCGGCGGCGCCGCCGGAAGGTCTTGCCCTCGATCCGCCCACGCCCGCGCCCGCACGCACACCCCCACCCGCGGCTGCCATTCGCCAGCTGCCTGAACCTCCCGCCCCATGAGCCCCTTGCCCAGCCACGTCGGCATCGTCATCGTCGGCGACGAAATCCTCTCCGGCAAACGCCAGGACAAGCACTTGGCCAAGTGCATCGAACTGCTGGCCGCGCGCGGGCTGGCGCTGAGCTGGGCGCGCTATGTGGGCGACGACCGCCCGCGCATCACCGAGGCGCTGCAGCACGCCTTCGCCAGCGGCGAACTCGTTTTCAGCTGCGGCGGCATCGGCGCCACGCCCGACGACCACACGCGCCAGTGTGCGGCCGCGGCGGCGGGCCTCGATCTCGTGCTGCACCCGCAGGCGCGCGAACTCATCCTCGAACGCATGCGCGAGGTGGCGCTGGAACAAGGCCAGCCCTACGAACCCGAGCGCCCCGACAACCTGCAGCGCCTGAACATGGGCGTGTTCCCCGAAGGCGCCCGCCTCATCCCCAACCCCTATAACAAGATTCCGGGCTTCAGCCTGGGCCATGTGCATTTCGTGCCCGGCTTCCCCGTGATGGCCTGGCCGATGATGGAGTGGGTGCTGGACACCCACTACGCCGGCGCGTCCGCGCTGCAGGGCGGCACCCGGCTGATGGAGCGCTCGGTCATCGTCTTCGGCGCGATGGAGGCCGCGCTCACGCCGCTGATGGAGGCGCTGGAGGCGCAGTTCCCCGGCATCAAGGTCTTCAGCCTGCCCAGCGTCGACCACCCCACCTACGGCCGGCACATCGAACTGGGCGTGAAAGGCCGGGGCGACCCCGCCGAAGCCTACGCCGCACTGCGCGCCGGCCTGCAGGCCCTGGGCGCGCAGCTGGGCCCCGAACTGGTGCGTTGAGGCGGCTTTGAGTGCACCGGCCGGGTGCATGATGGTCTTTGCCAGCCCGCCGAGCCCGCACATGCACCGCAGCCGGCCGCGGGCATGCTTTCTGCTAAATTCATTTGCGCCTTGTTGGGGCCCAGCCGGTCTCCACACGCACCCGCTCGCACACCAAACCAGTAGCCCCCGCTAGGAGAGATCTGAATGGCAAAGACCGTTGCCGACGTGATGAAGATGGTGAAGGACAACGAAATCAAGTTCGTTGACTTCCGCTTCACCGACACCCGCGGCAAGGAACAGCACGTCAGCGTGCCTGTGTCCGCTTTCGACGAAGACAAGTTCTCGGCCGGCCACGCCTTCGACGGCAGCTCCATCGCCGGCTGGAAGGGCATCGAAGCATCGGACATGTTGCTGATGCCCGACCCCAGCACCGCCAACATCGACCCCTTCTTCGAAGAGCCCACGCTGCTGCTCAGCTGCGACGTGCTCGACCCCACCGACGGCAAGCCCTACGAGCGCGACCCGCGCAGCCTGGCCAAGCGCGCCGAGGCGTATCTCAAGAGCAGCGGCATCGGTGACGCCGCCTACTTCGGCCCCGAGCCCGAGTTCTTCATCTTCGACCAGGTGCAGTGGACCAACGACATGTCGGGCTGCAGTTTCAAGATCGGCTCTGAAGAAGCTTCGTGGAGCACCGGTGCCAGCTTCGAAGGCGGCAACATGGGCCACCGCCCGGCAGTGAAGGGCGGCTACTTCCCCGTGCCCCCGGTCGACAGCTTCCAGGACATGCGCAGCGAGATGTGCCTGATCCTGGAAAGCCTGGGCATCCCGGTGGAAGTGCACCACCACGAAGTGGCCGGCCCCGGCCAGAACGAGCTGGGCACGAAGTTCAGCACCCTGGTGCAGCGCGCCGACTGGTCGCAGCTGCAGAAGTACGTGGTGCTGAACGTGGCCCACGCCTACGGCAAGACGGCCACCTTCATGCCCAAGCCCATCGTCGGCGACAACGGCAGCGGCATGCACGTGCACCAGAGCGTGTGGAAGGACGGCAAGAACCTCTTTGCCGGTGACGGCTACGCCGGCCTGAGCGACTTCGCGCTGTACTACATCGGCGGCATCATCAAGCACGCACGCGCGCTGAACGCCATCACGAACCCGGGCACCAACAGCTACAAGCGCCTGGTGCCGGGCTTCGAAGCCCCTGTGAAGCTGGCCTACTCGGCCAAGAACCGCTCGGCCAGCATCCGCATTCCCTACGTGGCCAGCCCCAAGGGCCGCCGTGTGGAAGCGCGCTTCCCCGATCCGCTGATGAACCCCTACCTGGGCTTCAGCGCGCTGCTGATGGCCGGCCTGGACGGCGTGGAAAACAAGATCCACCCCGGCGACCCCGCCACCAAGGACCTGTACCACCTGCCGCCGGAAGAAGACGCGAAGATCCCCACCGTGTGCCACAGCCTGGACATGGCGCTGGAGCACCTGGACAAGGACCGCGCCTTCCTGACCAAGGGCGGTGTCTTCACCGACGCCTACATCGATGCCTACATCGACCTGAAGATGCAGGAAGTGACGCGTTTCCGCATGGCCACGCACCCCTGCGAATTCGACATGTACTACTCGCTGTAAGCGCTGCGGCGCCCCAGCAACGAAGGCGGGCCTGCGGGCCCGCTTTTTTTGTCTGCGGCGGGCGCTGCGCGACAATCCGGCCCCATGAGCCAGCCCCTGCCCCACGCCACCCGCATCTTCCGTTGCTGTGTGCTGGCCTTGCTGCCCCTGGCAGCGGCCGGCGGCGCCGCGGCGCAAGACAAGACCGTGTACCGCTGCCCCGGCCCGCCGGTGCTCTACACCGACGCCATGACGCCGCAGGAAGCCAAGGACAAGGGCTGCCGTGCCATCGAAGGCACGCCGGTCACGGTGATACCGGCCACGCGCCCGCGCGCGCCGGCACCGGCCGTCTCCAGCCCCGGCGCCCGGCCGGGCGATGCCCGTGTCGACCCCGCCGAGCAGCGCGCGCGCGACACCGACGCGCGCCGCATCCTGGGCGATGAGCTGCGGCGCGAGGAAGAGCGCCTGGCGGAGATGCGGCGCGAGTTCAACAACGGCGAGCCCGAGCGCCGCGGCGACGAGCGCAACTTCGCCAGGTACCAGGAGCGTGTGGCCGAGATGCGCGCGGCCATCACGCGCAAGGAAGCCGACGTGGCCGCGCTGCGCCGCGAACTGGAAAAGCTGGCGCGGTGAAGCCGCCCTCGGGCGCCACCGCTGCGCCAGCGCTGCAGGCCTCGGGCGGTTTCGAGCCCTTCGATCAACTGGCCTCGATGGTGGCGCTGGTGGCGCCCGACGGCCACTGCCTGCAGGCCAATTCGGCGCTGGAGAACATCCTCGGCGTCTCGCGCCGCGCGCTGATGCGGGGCAGCGTGCTCGACTGGCTGGCCGAACCCGAGCAGCTGCGAGAAACGCTCGACCTCGTGGCGCGCAACCACGTGGCCACCAGCCGTTTCGACGCCCAGCTGCGCCGCCAGCCCGCGGGCAGCGCCGACCTGCCGGTGCACGTCATCGTCAACCAGACCGAGTGGCCGGGGCGTGTGCTGATCGAGCTGATCGAGATCGAGCAGCAGATACGGCTGGACCGCGAAGAGCGCACCCACGGCCTGGCGCAGGCCAACAAGGAACTGGTGCGCAACCTGGCGCACGAGATCAAGAACCCGCTGGGCGGCATACGCGGCGCAGCGCAGCTGCTGGCGATGGAGGTCACCAGCCGCGAGCTCACCGAGTACACGCAGGTCATCATCCACGAGGCCGACCGCCTGCAGGCCCTGGTGGACCGCCTGCTGGCCCCGCACCGCCGCCCCCAGGTGGTGGCCGACGTCAACATCCACGAGGTCTGCGAGCGCGTGCGCAGCCTCATCCTGGCCGAGTTCCCGCGCGGCCTGGAGGTGGTGCGTGATTACGACACCAGCATCCCCGAGTTCCGCGGCGACCGCGAGCAGCTCATCCAGGCGGTGCTGAACATCGCGCAGAACGCCACCCAGGCCCTGAACGGTGCTGCGAACGGTGCTGCGAACGGTGCTGGCAACGGGGCCGCTGCCGACGCGGCTTCGCCCTACACGGGCCGCATCAGCCGGGGCGACGCGCAGCTCGCGCTGCGCACGCGCGTGGCACGGCAGGCCACCTTCGGCCGCCAGCGCTTCCGCTTGGCACTGGAATTGCATATCGAGGACAACGGGCCGGGCGTGCCCGAGGACATCCGAGACCGCATCTTCCAACCCCTGGTTTCCGGGCGCGAAGGCGGTTCCGGCCTCGGGCTGACGCTGGCGCAGACCTTCGTGCAGCAACACCAGGGCACGATCGAATGCGACAGCGTGCCGGGCCGCACGGTGTTCAAGATCCTGATTCCCCTGCCTTGAAGGGCGCCTTGCGGCGCAGCCCACCCGCATGAAACCCATCTGGGTCGTCGACGACGACCAATCCATCCGATTCGTGCTGGAAAAGGCACTGGCCCGCGAGCAGTTCGCGGTGCGCACCTTCAGCAACCCGCGCGACGTGGTCAAGGCGCTCGACGAAGACGCACCGCAGGTGCTGGTGAGCGACATCCGCATGCCCGGCGGCAGCGGCATCGACCTGCTCACCACCGTGAAGGCGCGCCACCCGGGGCTGCCCGTCATCATCATGACGGCCTTCAGCGACCTGGACAGCGCTGTCAGTGCCTTCCAGGGCGGCGCCTTCGAGTACTTGCCCAAGCCCTTCGACGTGAACACGGCCGTCGACCTGATACGCCGTGCCGTGGAAGAGAGCCTGCGCGAAGAGGTGGCCGAGGCCACGCCCGTGCAGGCACCCGAGATGCTGGGCCAGGCGCCGGCGATGCAGGACGTGTTTCGCGCCATCGGCCGGCTGAGCCAGAGCAACGTCACGGTGATGATCACCGGCGAAAGCGGCACCGGCAAGGAACTGGTGGCGCGTGCGCTGCACAAGCACAGCCCGCGTTCGCAGGGGCCGTTTGTCGCCATCAACACCGCGGCCATTCCGAAAGATCTGCTGGAGAGCGAGCTCTTCGGTCACGAGCGTGGCGCCTTCACCGGCGCGCAGACCACGCGCCGGGGCCGCTTCGAGCAGGCCGATGGCGGCACGCTGTTCCTCGATGAGATCGGCGACATGCCCTTCGACCTGCAGACGCGCCTGCTGCGTGTGCTGAGCGATGGGCAGTTCTACCGCGTGGGCGGCCACCAGCCGCTGAAGAGCAATGTGCGCGTGATTGCCGCCACGCACCAGAACCTGGAAGAGCGCGTGCGCCAGGGCGTCTTCCGCGAAGACCTCTTCCACCGGCTGAACGTCATCCGCCTGCGCCTGCCGGCGCTGCGCGAGCGGCGCGAAGACATCCCCATGCTCACGCGCTTTTTCCTCGGCAAGAGCGCGCGCGAACTGGGCGTGGAAGCCAAGCGCATCACCGACGCAGCGCTGGAGCGGCTGGCTGCCTTCGATTTCCCCGGCAACGTGCGCCAGCTGGAGAACCTGTGCCACTGGCTGACGGTGATGGCGCCGGCCCAGGTGGTGGAGCCCAAGGACCTGCCGCCCGAACTGATGGGCGTGCAGGCCGGCCTGGCCGCAGCGGCCGAGCCCGTGCCGGCGCTGCTGGTCCAGTCCGGCCTGCCCGCTGCGGCCGTGCCGCCCGGCGAAGCCCCCGCCCCGGCCGTGCCCAGCTGGCTGGGCGACCTGGAACGCGAGGCCCGCCGTCGCCTGGATGCCGGCGAGGCCGAGGTGTGGGACGCCCTCACGCGGCAGTTCGAAGGCTGCCTGATCCACACCGCGCTCGACCTCACGCGCGGCCGCCGCATCGAAGCCGCCCAGCGCCTGGGCATCGGCCGCAACACCATCACGCGCAAGATCCAGGAACTGGGCCTGGAGGAGTAGGCCTCCCGCGAAGGCCGATCAGCCCAGTGTCACGACCACTGGTGCGTGGTCGCTGGGGCGTTCGTTCTTGCGGGGGGCCTTGTCGATGGTGCAGGCCTGCACGTGCGGGCGCAGGGCTGCGCTCACCAGGATGTGGTCGATGCGCAGGCCCTGGTTCTTGCGGAAGGCCAGGTTGCGGTAGTCCCACCAGCTCCAGCTCTTGACGGGCTGCTCGAACAGGCGGAAGGCGTCCACCAGGCCCAGCGCGACCAACCGCTGGAACTGCGCGCGCTCCTGCGGCGTGCAGTGGATCTGGTTCATCCAGCCCACGGGGTCGTAGACATCGCGGTCGTCAGGGGCGACGTTGAAGTCCCCCAGCAGCGCCAGTTGCGGATGCACGGCCAGTTGCTCGCGCACCCAGTCGTGCAGCGCGTCCTGCCAGCGCATCTTGTAGACGAACTTGTCGCTGTCGGGCGCCTGCCCGTTGGGGAAATAGCCGCCGATCACGCGCACTGCGCCCAGCGGGCCGGCCACGGTGCCTGCGATCACGCGCGCCTGGTCGTCGGCGAAGCCGGGAATGTTCTTCACCACGTCCAGGGCCGCCGCGCCGCGGCTGAGCAGCGCCACGCCGTTGTAGGTCTTCTGGCCATGAAAGGCCACGTGGTAGCCAGCGGCCTCGATCTCCGCCTGCGGAAACTTGTCGTCGGTGAGCTTGGTTTCCTGCAGCACCAGGGCCTCCACCGGGTTGGCCTGCAGCCAGGCCAGCAGTTGCGGCAGGCGCACGGCCAGCGAATTGACGTTCCAGGTGGCGAGTTTCAAGGTGGTCCTGACCAGACGGCTGCATTGAACATGACTGCTTGATGTCTGGGAGCCAGCCCCCAAGCATCCTTCGATTCTTCCGCTGCGTGCCGCGTACATGGCGCTGGGCATCCATCGGTGGCCACCATCCTACAAGCGCTCGTCGGCAGGTGGGCATGGAGGTGAGGGCAGCGCGTCATGCGGACGTCCGCATTGCCGGGCGATGACCCGCCGAACAGAAGCAAGAGCGCAGGCCGCACAGGGCCTGCACTTCACCTTCACTTCACGCGTCGGGTGCGCCAATGGCGACGCCGAACAAGGCTGGTTCGGCCGCTGTACGGCCTGAGGCCCGCGTGGGCTATCGGCCGGGCATGCGCACCGCCTCATCACACGAAAGGAAGGACCCCTCATGAAGCCACTTCAACACGCTGTCCTGGCACTCATCGCCAGCTTCGCCATGAACGCCATGGCCCAGTCCGAGGGCACGGCCGCCACCGGCCAGGCCCCATCGCAGAGCCGTGCGGAGGTCATCGCAGACCTCCACATGTGGCGGCAGGCCGGCATGCACGAGTTCCTCTACCGCGAGGGCAGCGATCCGGTTGCGGCCGGGCGTGAAGCGGCGCTCGCGCGCTACGAGGCGCTGCGGAGTTCGCCTGCGTTCGTGCAACTGGTCCAGAAGATCAGCGCGCGAAGCCGGGCGGCTGTCGCTCGAACCTGAGCCTCCACCGCCCGCATCGCCTTTCAGAAAGGACGCCTACCGCCATGAACATCACAAGACCACGCACGTTGGTCCTCGCCGCCATCGCCCTCACGCCCTTGGCCTTGCAGGCGCAGGGCCTGCCTCCTTCACTCTTCCTGCCCGAACTGCTGCTGCCCCGCGCAGAGATCAAGGCCTCCACCCAGACCGTGACGCTGAACAAGGCCAGCGCACCGAAGGACCTCACCCAGGTCACCTACCAATTCGAAGGCAAGACCCGGACCTTCAGCCAGTTCATGAGCGAAGCGAAGGTCAAGAGCTTCATGGTGCTGAAGGACGGCCAGATCGTCCACGAGTACCACCGCTTCCCGAACAGCCGCACGACGCTGCATCAGTCGTGGTCCATCAGCAAGCAGGTGCTGTCCACGATGGTCGGCATTGCCCTGCAGGAAGGCGCGATCAAGTCCATCGATGACCGCATGGATGCCTACGAGCCCCGCCTGGCGGGCAACGGCTTTGCGGGCGTCACCTTCAAGCAGGCGCTGCAGATGTCATCGGGGGTGAAGTACAGCGAAGAGGCCGACCGCTATTCGCTCTTCTTCGACGTCTTTCGCCACCGCTACCGCTTCGGCAAAGCCGGCAGCAGCCTGACGGACAAGACCCTCGCGCCGACCCTGGCGCCCGCCTTTGCACCGGGCACGGCCTACCAGTACGTCAGCATCAATTCCGAAGCCATCAGGATGGCGCTGGAAAAGGCCGTCGGCATGCCTTACCTCGACTACCTGAGCACCCGCCTCTGGCAACCGATGGGCATGCCCGACGAGGCCAAGAACCTGACGGACCGCGAGCAGACCGCCTTCACCTTCTGCTGCCTTTACGCCACGACGACCAGCTACGCCATGCTCGGCCAGCTATACGCGCAAGGGGGCTCGTTCAACGGCCGCCAGATCTTGGCCAGCGACTATGTGCGCAAGGCCACCACCTTCGCCGGCGACCCCAGCAACTGGCGAGCCGCGAGCGTGCCGCGCAAGGACGGGTCGGCACTGCGGGGCTGGGGCTACCACTGGTGGCCGCTGGAGGGTGAACGCGAGGACTTCGTCGCCTCGGGTGTCTTCGGCCAGTCGATCCACGTGCTGCCCAAGCAGAACACCGTCATCGTGCGCATCAGCAGCGACCACGGCAACGTGGAGGGCAGTTCCTACGAAGCCGCCATCCTGGGCCGTGCCATCGCAGACCACCTCGACAGCCCCCTGATGCGCGGCAGCCCCTGAGCCGGCAGCCGCAGGCGGTTCACACCGCCCCGTCAGCGGCGCCAGTCTCGGGCTTGGCGGTGAACGCCAGCCTGGCGACGGCTGTCCCGTCGGCCAGGCTCAGATCGAAAGTCCAGCCGCAGTGGTGGCAGATGCGGCGCACGATCTGGCAGCCCAGCCCGAAGCCGGGCGTGCCGGGTTCATCGCGCAGGCTGTTGCGAACCTCCAGGCCCTCGGACCTCACCACGACGCGGATGGGCCCGGGCCCGCCGTGGAACAAGGCGTTCTTCAGCAGGTTGCCGATGAGCACGTGGGCCAGGGTCGGCGGTGCGTCCAGCTCCAGCGCTGCCTGCATGTCCACGACCAGTTCCTGTCCCCGTTGCCCGCCACCGACATGCAGCATCAGGTCTTCCAGCCAGGCGGTGTCGATCACGGTCGTGCCGGCAAGGCCGGGGTGCTTCTCGGCCGTGGAGAGCTGCAGAAAGGTGTCGACCAGCGCATGCATATCGCGCAGCCCGCGGTGCGCACGCTCGACCGCGCCGGCCTGCTCGGGCAGCGCGCTCGTCTCGATGCGTTCCAGGGCCGACTGCATCACGGCGACTGGCGTCCTGAGCTCGTGGCTTACAAACTGCGTGAACCGGCGCTCCCGCTCGAGCACCTCGCCCGTACGCGCCAGCGCGCTGTTGATCTGCTCCACCAGGGCCTTGAGTTCCACCGAGTGCCCGGCGGGCAGCGTCAAGGGTGCCAGGCTGGTGGGCGAGCGGTCGAGCACCTGCTGCCCTACATCGCGCATCGGCGCCGTCACCCGCGCGCTGATGCGCTGGCACACCCACAACAGGCCCAGACAGAAGGGCGTGATCCCCGCCAGGTACCAGATGAACACCTGGTGCTCGATGGTGTCGTTCGGCTTGACCTCGGAATGGAACTCCACGACATAGAAGGCCGGACGCTCTTCGCCGGCCCGGGCCAGCACGAAGTAATCCTGGGCGCGAGGGCCGACCTCGAACACACCACGGGCCTTCGCATCGAGCAGGCCCTGCAGCTTGGCAGGCAAGAGCTCGTAGCGCGGGTAGATGACGGTGACGGGGTCGATGCGCAGCGGCGCCGTCAGGGGCGGCTGGCCGCCCCAGTGGTCGGCAATGCGCGTCAGGCGACGCTCGGTCTGTGCTTCGGAGCCCAGTTGCAGCGTGCCCGTGACGAGGAAGGCGTGTACGACGAAGTTCAGGAGCATCAGCGCCAGCACCGAGTGCCACATCTTTGCGAACAGCGTCTTCGGACGCTGCGGCCGGAACGCGCGCAGCCTAGCCATCAGGCCTGCAGCCGGTAGCCCTGCTTGCCGGCCGTGGCGATGAGAGGCGGTCCTCCGGCACGTTCGATCAGCCGACGCAGCTGATACAGATGCGTGCGCAGCGCGTCGCTGGCGGGCCGTTCTTCGTCCCCCCACAACGCGGCCTCGAGCTCGTCGCGCGAGACGATGCGGGGCGCGTGCCGCATCAGGGTGTGCAGCAAGCGGTTCTGCAGGGGCGTCAAGCTGCAGACCGCCCCCGAGGGAAGGCTCAGGCGCCCCAGCACGGTGTCGAGTGCACAGCCACCCCCTTCCACGATGCCCGCGCTGTCGGGCACGCTGAGATGGCGCCGGATGGCGGCACGGATGCGCGCGATCAACACCTTGGTCTCGAAGGGCTTCACGATGTAGTCATCCGCACCACGCTCCAGCCCTTCGACCACCTGATCCGCCGCGCCTTGCGCCGTGAGGATGAGGATGGGCGCGCGGAACCCCTCTCGCCGCACACGCGTGCAGACCTCGAAACCGCTGATGCGCGGCAGACCGACGTCGAGCAGTACCGCGTCGAAAGGCGGTGAGGTGGTCGAGACGGCGTGCAAGGCCTGTGCGCCGTCGGCCGCGTAATCGACCTCCAGTCCGGCTTCTTCCAGCGTTTCCAGTATCGAAGCCGCCAGGTCGCGGTTGTCTTCCACCAGCAGGATGCGTTCGCGGTGCATGGCAAGGGTCCCTCACGGGGAGACGAGGACGGCACGATCTGGCCGCCAGGCATCGGGCGGCCTGCCCATTCTCGCCGTGGCGACTCAAAAAATGTGGAGGAAAGCCACGCGAGCGCTGTCCTGGCGCGAGCCCTCGACGAGCGGGCTGCGACTGATGCCGGAGCCCAGGCGTGTGGTGCCCAGATCGAGCGAGAGCCTCTGGCGCGGCGAGACCGCATACCCGATGCGAAGCGCGGTCTCGACGTTCAGGGCCGACTGCCCGGCGTAGGCCGGGCGTGTGGCCAGGGCCTCGTTGGTGCGCACGCCGTAGTAGTAGTCGACGTACTTGCGGTCGAGATGGTGAACCACCAGCCGCGGCGTGATCTCGAACCGCCCGCCGGCCTGGAAGGGGCGTTCGAGTCCGAGGCTGGCGCGGACGCCTTGGCTCTTGTTCGAGGCGTCTGCAAGCAGTTCGCCCGTGACGCTGAACCCGCCCGAGCGCCAGGCGCCGCCGGCGCCCAGCCAGATGCTGGGCTTCCGTTCGGCCATGCCCGCCAGGTAGGGGGAGTCTTGGGGCTCATGGCCCTCGTCGGCCAGACGCAGGCGCAAGCCGGCTGAGTGCTCCGCGCTGGAGCTCAGCTTCAGGTCCAGGGTTGGCCCGGCCACACGCAGCCAGCGGTTCTCGAACAGCAGCAGCGGCAGTGCCTGCGCCTTCTGCTCGAAGTCTCGGTAAGGCTGGCGCTCCTGGCCTGCCGTGAAACCCAGCCCCCACACCGAGGAGGCTGGCGTCTCGGCCTGTGCCGCGACGGGGGCGAACAGGCAGAGCAACAGGGCCCGCAGTCGGGAGCCGGACAAACTGATCCACATCGGGGGTCGCTTTCTTCAGAACGGGTTGGCTGAACTTCCGTCGAGGTGCGGTCGGGTGGATTCCCGCACCGCTGTTCCCTCGATACGGCATTGAGCCCGCCCTCACGTGAAGCAAGCGTGAGTTCAAGGGGCTGTGCTGGCTGCCGGCCGTGTCGCGCCTGGGTGGCCGCCAGGATTTAGAACTTTTTCGGACCGTTTCAGACGCGGTCGGCAGCATGGGTGCATCGACGTACCAACCACCGCCTTCGGGCGGCAACTTCGCCGAGGCCCCTGATGACGCACCTGCTACGTTTGCCCTTTCTGCTTCCTGCCGCCGTGCTGTGGGCTTGCCTGTTCACGGGCAGCGCCGTGGCGGCACCCGTCAAGGTCGTGCCGCCCTTGCTGGCCGACGATGGCAGCGCCTACCCTGCGGCGCAGCGGGTGGCCGCCGCCGAAGCCGCCGCTGGCGGCCCGGCGCCGGGCTGGGCCACCGCGGCGCAGCTGCAGCGCTTGCAGCAGCTGCACCCTGCCCGGGTGGTGCTGGTGCGGGCCGACGAGCGCGGCTCGCCGCCGCCGGCCAGCCCGGCGCCCGAGGCCTGGGTGTTCGTCGAGGGGCACGACGAAGGCGCGGTGCGGCTGGCGCGCCGCCTGTCGGCCGCTGGCGTGCAGAGGGTCTGGGTGCTGCTGCCCGCCTCCACGCCCCAGAGGCCCGGGAGCCCGTCGTGAACGCGGCCTCGCTCGAGTTGCGCCCCTCGGCCCCGGACACGGCAACGCTGGCGACCGCTGGCGCGGCCAGCGCGGCCAATGCGGGCGGCGCCAGCGGCGTTCGCCAGGTCTGGCGCACCCGCTACCTCTTCGTGCTGACCTGGGCTTTCACCTTGCTGAACTCGGCCCGAGTGCTGTCCTACCTGCCCACGCTGTGGGCCCTGGCCAGCAGCGGCGACTCCAGCCAGCACTCGCTGTGGACCTGGGGCATGTGGATGGGCGCGAACATCACCATGGCCGCCTGGCTGTACGAACAGCAGGGCCAGCGCTGGAACCGCGCGGTGGCGGTGAACCTAGTCAATGCCTCGATGTGCGCGGCGACCTTCCTGGTGATCGCGGCGCTGCGCCTGTGAGCCCGATGCCCGCGGCCAGCGGGCCGAACCCGCATGTCACAGGGCGATGGCCCGGCGGCTCTCAATGCGCGGCCCTATCACCCGTTTGGCCCGTATGGCCCGGCAGCAGCGGCGGGCCATCGGCCGGCGCCAGCGCGGCCGCATGGACGGCGGCCGCTGCAGGCGGCAGGCCTCCTTCGGCCCGCAGCGCGGTGAGCCACTCTTCGCCCAGCGCCGTGCCGACTGCCGTTGCCACGGCTGCTGCGGCCACGGCCTCCAGCGCCTGCCGCGTGTCGTTCAGCCGCGTGTAGGCGGCATCGGCCAGGCCGAGCAGGCGCGCCGCCGTGTGCAGCCGGCCTTCGCGCGCGGCCAGCAAGGCCAGGTGGTCGGCCCACCAGGCCTCGGCGTCCAGCGCGCGGGCCTGCGGCCAGCCTTCGGCGGCCGCGGCGCGGGCGCCTTCCAGGTCGCCCAGCGCCAACCGGGCCGCCAGCAGGGTGGGCAGCACATAGGCGTGCAGGGCCTCGCGGTCTCTTTGCAGCCGCGCGGCCTCGGCGGCCTGCAAGAGGCGGGGCAGGGCCGCGGCCGGCTCGCCGCTGAGCAGTTCGTCGTGCGCCAGCGAGTGCAGGGCGCGTATCAGCTCGAAATCCGACTCGCCGAACTGCCGGGCCAGGCGCAGGTGCTCGCGCCAGGAGGCTATGGCCCCGGGCAGGTCGCCAGTGGCGCCAGCGACGATGCCTTCGGCAAACCAGCGCAGGCGTCGGCGGCCGGGGGGCCAGGCGGGGTCGTCCAGCTCGCGCACGCGCCACATCAGCGCCTCGGCCTCGGGCAAGCGGCCCAGCGTGGCCAGCGCCTCGGCCGAGGCGGCGAGGGCGCGGAATTCGCCCAGCACGTCGCCGGCCTCGCGCCAGGCCGCCGCTGCGCGGCTCAGCGTCGCCAGGCGTGAGGTCCAGTCGGAGTGCCTGATCAGCGTGGTCACCGTCAGCAGCAGGCGGCCTTGCAGCGCAGGCGAGAGCCCGGCTTCGTCGACACGGGCGCTCAGCGCATGCGCCCAGCGCACGCGGTCGGCGGCGGTGTAGCGGCTGACGGAGGTGTGCGTCAGGCATGCCATGCGCGCCAGCACCTCGGCGGCCGCCAGCCCAGGCGCCTGCAGCGCGGCGTCGAAGGCTGCGGCAATGTCGGCCGGGCCTGGCAGCGCCGCCTGCAGCGCCGCATGCGCGTGGGGTGGCCGTTCGCCCTGCCAGACCGTGCCGTGCCACAGGTCGGCGAGCGGCGCCAGCGCCTGCGCCAGCCGCATCAGCACCAAGGTCCGTTCGCCTGCGGCGGCCAGGCGCTCCAGGGCCAACGCGCGTGGTGCTTCGAGCAGGCGGTAGCGGGGTGCGCTGTCCAGCGCGGGGTCAGGCGCTGCCGTGCAGTGCACCAGCGAACGGTCGGCCAGGTCGGCCAGGGCAGCGGTCACGTCATCGGCCGCCTCGGGGCCCTTGTCTTCTGCCGCCAGGGCCTGCACCAGGGCCAGCGGCAGCGGCCCCTGCGCGATGGCCAGGCGCCTGAACACGCGCTGCGAGGCCGTGCTCAGCAGGTCGTGCGACCAGCTCAGCGCCGAGCGCAGCACGTTCGCGGCCGGGTCCACCGCGGCGGTGTCGGGCCCGGTGGCGGCACGAGCCAGCCGCTCGCGCACGGCGGCCAGGGGCATCTGGCCCAGCAGTGCCGCAGCCAGCTGCACGCCCAGCGCCGAACCGCCCAGGCTGGCACACACCGCCACCACGTCGGCGACCTGCGCGTCGTCGAAGCGGAAGCGCCGGTCGGCCTGCCTGGCGTGGCTGACGAACAGCGCCACCGCCGCGTGGCGCAGCGCTTCGGGCGCGCTGCAAGGCGCCTGCGGCACCGACAGCCCGGCCAGGCGATGCACCGTCTCGCCATCTCGGCGCAGCGGCGCCTGGCTGGTGACGAGCAGCCGCACGCCCGGTGCTTCGCGCCGCAGCGTGGCGGCGAGGTCGGCCACGGCTTCCAGCAGATGCTCGGCGTTGTCCAGCACTAGCAGCAGCTGGGCATCGCCCAGGGCCTGGGCCAGCTTCGAGGCCAGGCGCGGCGGGCCGGGTACCTGCGCAGCCAGCGCCACCGCGGGCACCAAGGCTTCGGGCGCGCTCACTTCGAGCAGGTCGACCCAGACCGGGGCGGCGCCGTCGATGCGACCGTGGCGTGCCGCGAGATGGCGCGCCAGCAGCGTCTTGCCACTGCCGCCCGCGCCCGTGAGGGTGACGAAGCCGCCCTGGGTCGGGTGGGCCAGGGCTTGCGCCACGCGGGCGAGGTCGTCTTCGCGGCCGAGCAGCGGCGGCAAGGCAGAGAGGGCAGGGTTGGGGGCGGCGTCGGGGGCGGCGTCGGGGGCGGCGGATGCCGGGAAGGCCGCGGCCGACGGGGCCAGGGCCGTCAGGGCTGAAGGGGCCGAAAGGGCGGAAAGGGCCGAAAGGGCCGATGCCGGCAGCGCTTCGCCCACCTGCAGCGGCAGCACGAACTGGTAGCCGCGCCCGGGCACGGTGGCAATGGCTTCCCGGCCGATGACCTTGCGCAGGGCCGTCATCTGCACGTGCAGGTTGGCCTCTTCGACCACCACGTCGGGCCACACCAGGTCCAGCAGCTCGGCCTTGGTCACCAGACGGCCGGCGTTCTGCACCAGCATGCACAGCAGGTCGAAGGCGCGCGCGCCCAGCTCGACCGGCACCCCGCCCTTCACCAGCCGGCGTTCGGCCGGCTCGAGCCGGCAATCGGCGAAGCGGACCGGGCTCATGTTCGCAGCGCTTTCACGGCGCACAGGATACGAGAGCGGATGCGGAAGTGCCGTCCCGCCGGGCCCGTTCAGGGCCGCCAGGGCTGCCAGCTCGTGGGCCGGGGGCAGCGTGGGAGCCGCGGCAGTTCGATGCGCGGCATCTCGCGGCGCAGGAAGAACATCGCCATCAGCAGCGGTGGTGCGATGTTGGCCAGCGCGCCCAGCAAGGCTTCGGCGCGGCCGCCGGTGTCGCGCAGGCTGTAGGCCACGCCCACGAGCGCCACCCCCAGCGCCAGGGGCACGCCGCGCAAGAGGCCGATGCGCCAGCGCCGCAGGCGAAAACGCTGGTGGAAACGCAGCGGCGGCTCGGCCAGCACCTGGGCCAGGTGGGCCAGGGTCTGGGCCAGGCGCTGCTGGGCATCGGCGCTGCGCTCGGCGCCCGCGCCCTGGAGCATCATGCTGGTCTGCCACCCGGTGCGCACCGGCACCAGGCGCGACCAGCCGCGGCCCAGCACCTCCAGCAGGTCATCGGGCAGGCGGCGCGTGTCGCCCTCGTCGCGCGTGAGCATGATCTCGGCCGGGTAGCCCTTCACGCCCGAGACCGTGCAGCGCAGCTCCAGCCCCGCCACCCGGGCCACGGCCGCCCGCAGCTGCCCCGGCTGGCCCGGCGTGCAGCGCAGGGCCAGGGCGGCGCCCTCGCGCGTGAACAGCTGGCCCGGCGTGAGGGCCGCGGCGGCGGCCAGCAATTCGGGCGGCTCGCCGCCCTCAGCCATTACCTCGGCGGTGAGGGCGGTGGGGGTGTCGCCGTCGGCATCGCTCACGCCAGCCACTCCCCGGGCGGCGCTGAAGCGGCGCGTGAGCTGCCAGCCGCGCGGGCCGTCTTGCAGCTCGCGCGTTTCCGTCAGCGCCGGGTGGGTGGCGCCGGCCTCGTGGACTGCGGGCTTGAAGGCGAGGCGGCGCGCGGCGCGGTCGCTGGCGGCGAGGTCCACCGACCAGCCGGCGGCCGTGAACGGGGGCAGCAGCGCCAGGATGGCGTGGTGGCTGAGCGGCGCGCTCATCGCTCGAAAAAGGGGGCAGGCTGGGGTGTCTGGGGCATGGCGGCGCGCTCACCGCCATTCTGGCAAGCCCACAGGTGCGCTGCACGGGCCGCAAGCGGTCAGGGCCGGGCTGCCTTCGCCAGGGCGAAAGAAAAGGCGCCTGATGCATGCCGCATCAGGCGCCTGGAGGTTCGGGGTGCCGGCGAGAAGCTCACCGGCCGTGGGCTGCGCCCTTCAACCGAAGAGCCAGCTGATCAAAGCTGCCCAGCCGCCGGTGGTGGGAAAGCTCGCCGATTCCGTAACGTAGCCTGTGTCGCGCATGGTGGTCTCCAACTCGCCGTTCGGTCAAAAGCGACCTTGGACCACATTTGAGCAACATTGCACTCATCCCGAAACCTACGTACGCTTGCAGCTTGACGAATGCTGTTCTCGCGTGTTACGAAAACCTCTGTATCCGGCCCGTGCAAGACGCGCCCTGCCGGCTCAGATCAGCCGCAGCGAGATGGCCTTCAGCACGGCCATGTGCTTGCCGGCCACGCCCAGCTTCTTGCAGGCATTGCGCAGGTGGAAATTCACCGAATGCTCTGACAGGCCGAGGATCTGCCCCACCGCCCAGGACGACTTGCCGTCGCGCGTCCACTGCAGCACTTCGCGCTCGCGGGGGCTGAGTTTTTCCACCGGCTCGCCGGGGGCCTCTGGTTCGGCGAGCACGCGGTTGGCGGTTTCCTGGGCGTAGACGGCCAGCAACTGCAGGTCGGCCAACATGCGGGTGAGCTTGGCGTCGTCGCTGGGCAGGGGCTCGGGGCGGTCCACCCCCAGCAGGAAATGGCGGCCGCCGGGCAGGTGCAGCGCCATCGCAATGCCGGTGCGGTAGCCCCAGGGCGCCTGGCTCTCCCACAGGTCTTCGGCATCTTCCTCGACGTACAGGCTCTGGTCGTAGGTGAAGGGCACGTGCCAGCTCTTCAGGCGCTTGTGCACGGGGTCGCGCTCGGTGCGGTCCATGCTGCGCGAGGCATCGATGAAGCCCTGGGGCACGTTGCCGATGACCTCGAACGAAGCAGCCCGGCCCGGCCGTTCTACGGCCAGCGCGGCGGTGACGATGCCGAAGTCCATCGCCTGCGCAAAGCGGATCAACCGGCGCTCGAAGGTCGCGCGGTCTGCCGATTCACGGACGTCCTGGTAATCCTGCTGCCTCATGGGCTCCCTGAAACAAGTTGGGGTGGCCACCAATGTTGGTAGGTTGCGCGGGCTGCCCACACTCCGCACGATGCGCCCCTGTCGTCATCACGAAGAGGCACCCGATGAGCATCCACGCATGGCAATTGTGTTCTTGGCCTCCGTACCCGTGGCGGCTTCCTGATGATTGTGGCCAATGGCCGGAATTCGTTCACGTGCAAACCACTGTCAGCGACGTCGCCATGCCCGGCCGAGGTGGCCTGCGCCAGGGCGACACCGTGTGGATGGCACAGGTGGGTTCAATGATCGTCGGTGTAGGTTGGGAATGGGTGGAACTGCGGCGTGGCGTTTTCATGCTGAAAGACCCCAATTACGTCACCACCAATGTGAAGTTCCTCGATGACGGCCTGGCGCCGCAGAGCGAGATGGACGCCATCGTCTCGGCCAACCGCCTGGCGCATGCGCTGCCCTGGCAAGAGGCCGTAACGCAAGCGCTGGCGGTCCGCAACAAGACCGAGGGTGCGCCAACGGCAGCCGTATGCAACTTGCACCCCTCGCGCCTTGTGGTCTTGCCGCGCCCGCAGGCGCCATGGCCTGTGGCCGCAGCGGCCTGATCTAGCGGGGCCTGAGGCCTCTTCAGGCCAGCCAGCGGTCCACCACGGCCAGCAGGCGGTGCAGGTCGAGCGGCTTGGTCACGTAGTCGACGAAGCCGGCCACGCGGGCGGCGTCCAGGTCGGACTGCATCGCGTTGGCGCTGACGGCGACCACGGGAATGTCGCGCGTGCCGGGCTGCGCGCGCAGCCGGCGCAGGACCTCGAAGCCGTCGATGCCGGGCAGTTGGATGTCCAGCAGCACCAGGTCGGGCCGGGCCTGCGCGGCCATCAGCAGGCCGGTTTCGGGCAGGCTGGCCAGCAGCAGGCGCAGGCCCGGGCGCTGCGCCAGCATGCCTTCCATCAGCAGCTGGTTGACGGCGTTGTCTTCGATGTAGAGCACGGTGCGCCGGCACGGCAGGGTGGGCGCGCTGGGCTCGGCGGGCGGCATGCTGGCAGGGGCCGCCGTGGCGCTGCCCGAGGCGTTGGCGCCGTGGGCCTCGCTGGCTGAGGCAGTGGGCGCGGGGCTGCGCGCCAGACGCACCCAGAAGCGGCTGCCCTGGCCGGGCTGGCTGTGCACGCCGATCTCGCCGCGCATCAGGCCCACCAGCCACTTGCTCAGTGCCAGACCGATGCCGGCGCCTTCCACCGTGCCGCGCGCGGCGTCGAGCCGCTCGAAGGCCTGGAACAGCCGTTCCTGCTGCGCGGTGCTCAGGCCCGGGCCGGTGTCTTCCACGTCGATGCGCAGCGTGTCGGTCTCGGGCTCTTCATGCCAGGCCAGCACCACGGTACCGCCGGCGCGGTTGTACTTGATGGCGTTGGACAGCAGGTTCAGCAACACCTGCTTCAGGCGCGTGGCGTCGGCCTGCACGCGGCCGTAACCCGGTGCGGCGAGGTCGGGTTCGGCAGGCACTAGCAGCTTGATGGCGCGCTCGTCGGCCATGGGCTGCACCAGGCGCAGGCAGTCATGCACCAGCGCCGGCAGGTCCACCGGGCTCAGCTGCAGCTGCAGCGCGCCGGCTTCGATGCGCGAGATGTCGAGCACGTCGTTGATCAGGCTCAGCAGGTGGCGGCCCCCGCGCATCAACTCCTGCACGCGGCTGCGCTGCGTGGCGGCCAGCGGCTGTTCGGTGTCGCCCAGCAGCAGCTGCGCGAAGCCCAGCACGGCGTTCAGCGGCGTGCGCAACTCGTGCGACATGCGCGACAGGAACTCCGACTTCGCGCGGTTGGCGCGCTCGGCCTCTTCCTTGGCGGCGCGCAGCGCCACCTCGGAAGCCTTGCGCTCGGTGATGTCCCAGCCATAGACGGTATAGCCGGCCAGGCTGCCGTCTTCCGCGAGACGCGGAATGCCGTTGTCGGCCACCCAGATCAGGCTGCCGTCACGGCGGCGCAGCCGGTATTCCACCGAATAGGGCGAACAGGTGGCTGCGGCGTCGCGGTAGGCGGCGCGGCAGGTCTCCAGGTCGTCGGCATGCATGCGCTCGGGCCAGGGGCAGGCCAGCTCCTCGGTCATGGTGCGGCCGGTCTGCTCCAGCCAGCGCTGGTTGAACCAGATGGGCTTGTGGTCGGGGCCGGTCAGCCAGATGAAGGCCGGCGCGCCATCCGCCATGCTACGGAAGCGGTCTTCGCTCTCGCGCAGCGCCTGCTGGGCCTGCGTCTCTGCCGTCACATCGGTGTAGGTGCGCACCAGGCTGCCGTCGGCCGCCGCATGGGTGCGCACTTCCAGCAGCGTGCCGTCGCGACGGCGGCGCTGGTAGCGGCTTGGGCGCGCCAAACCGGCGTTCTCGCTGGGCTCCAGCAGGCCGTGCGTGGTTTGGTAGCGCAGCAGTTCGTCGAGCGTGGCGCATTGCTGCATCACGGCCTCGGGCACTTCCAGCAGCGCCAGCGCGCGCTGGTTCCAGCTGTTGATGCGGCCTAGCGCGTCCATGCTCAGCACGCCCTGGTCCAGGCTTTCCAGGGTGTTGGAGAGCATCTGCGACTTCTGCGCCAGGCGCTCGCCAGTCTGGCGCAGCTGCTGCTCGACCTGTTTGAAACGCGTGATGTCGGAGAACAGCCCCAGAGCGCCGATCTTTTGGCCCTGCTCGTCCAGGATGGGCGTGGCGTTGTTGTAGCAATGCACCGCGCTGCCATCGGCGCGCCGCAGCGTCACTTCGTAGCCCGTGGCCAGCCCTCGTTCGCGGTCCTGCGCCCCTCGTCGAAACACCGCGGCCTGGCTCTCGTCCACGAACTCGAAGATGCTGCGCCCGAGCACGGCCTCGCGCGGCAGCCCCAGCAGCCGGCACATCGCCGGGTTGGCATCGGTAGCGCGGTATTCGTTGTCGATGAACCAGAAACCCTGCTCGGTGCGCTGCTGCACCAGCGCCAGCATGCGCTGCTCGTCGCCCAGCGCAGCTTCGGCGTTCACGCGTTCGGTGATGTCGGCATAGAGCATGACGAAGCCGCCGTCGGGGGTGGGGTTGCGGCGCAGTTCCAGCGTGTGACCGTTCGGGCGCCGGCGCTGGGTGGTGGAGGGGCAGCGCCCGCTCAGGGCCACCAGCCGGCGCTGCACCTCGGCTTCAAGATCGCAGGCGCCGAACTCGCCGCGTTCGGCCATGTCCCGCAGCAGCCGCGCCAGGGGCACGCCGGGCTGGGCGATGCGGGCATCGATGCCGGTGTAGTCGAGGAAACGCTGGTTCCAGGCGCGCAGCTGCAGGGCGCCGTCGAAGACGCTGATGCCTTCACCGGCGTGGTCGAAGACCCACTGCAGCAGCGTGGCACTGCCACCGTCTTGCAGCGTGGGTGCGTTGTCGCGCGGTGCGCCGTCCATGCTGCATTCTGGCCGAGTGTGGGCGCCGGTGTGCGCGGGCCCGGCGTGGCCTTTGCGTGGGCTCAGGAGAGCCGGCGCGTGTAGGTGACGAAGCTGTGTGGCAGCGTGCCCGTGGCCCCTGCCGTGGCTGCGGCCTGCGGCTGGCGCGCGGTTTCGGCATAGCCCAGGTGGGCGAAGGCGGGGAAGTGGGTGTCGCCGGGGATGTCGGCGTCGATCTCGGTGAGCAGCAGTGTGTGCGCGTGCGGCAGGGCGGCGGCGTAGAGCTCGGCACCGCCGATCACGAACACGCGCGGCGCCTCGGCCACCCGGGCCAGGGCATCCGGCAGGCTGTGCGCCACCTCGGCGCCTTCGGCCTGCCAGGTGCTGTTTCGCGTGACGACGAGGTTGCGCCGTCCGGGCAGCGGGCGAAAGCGCGCGGGCAAGGAATCCCAGGTCTTGCGGCCCATCACCACCGGGTGGCCGCGCGTGACGGCGCGAAAGTGCGCCAGGTCTTCGGGCAGGTGCCAGGGCAGGGTGCCCACGCCATCCACCGTGCGCCCGATGACGCGGCCGCGCGCCATGGCAGCAATCAGCACCAGCTCGCTCACCGCGCCAGCCTCAAACGGCCACCGGCGCCTTGATGGCGGGGTGGGGGTCGTAGCCGGTCACTTCGAAGTCTTCCAGCGTGTAGTCGAACAGCGTGGGCGGCCGGCGCCTGATGTGCAGGCGGGGGTAGGCGCGCGGCTCGCGGCTGAGCTGCAGCGCCACCTGCTCGGCATGGTTGCTGTAGAGGTGACAGTCGCCGCCGGTCCAGACGAAATCGCCCACGTCCAGCTCGCACTGTTGCGCCAGCATGTGCGTCAGCAGCGCGTAGCTCGCGATGTTGAAGGGCACGCCCAGGAAGATGTCGGCGCTGCGCTGGTAGAGCTGGCAGCTGAGCTTGCCGCGTTCACCGGGCGCTTGCGGCGGTGCCACGTAGAACTGGAAGAAGGCGTGGCAGGGCATCAGCGCCATCTTGGGCAACTCGGCCACGTTCCACGCGCTCACGATGATGCGGCGGCTGTCCGGGTTGGTCTTCAGCTGATCTAGCACCTGGCTGATCTGGTCGATGTGCCCGCCGTCGGGCGTGGGCCAGCTGCGCCATTGCACGCCGTACACCGGGCCCAGGTCGCCGTCGGGGGCGGCCCACTCGTCCCAGATGGTCACGCCGCGTTCCTGCAGCCATTTCGCGTTGCCGTCGCCGCGCAGGAACCACAGCAGCTCGAGAATCACCGCCTTCAGGAACACCTTCTTCGTGGTGATGAGCGGAAAGCCTTCGGCGAGGTTGAAGCGCATCTGGTGGCCGAAGATGCTCTTCGTGCCCGTGCCGGTGCGGTCGCCCTTGGCCACGCCTTGCGTGGCCACGAGGCGCATCAGGTCTTCGTAGGGGGTGGGAATGGGGCGGTCTTGCATGGCGGCGGATTATCCCGGCGCTGATATCGGCACTGATACCGGCACTGATGCCGACGCTTTTTCGGCCGCCGTCTGCAACCCGAACTGCATCGCCGCCAGCCGCGCATACAGCCCGCCACGCGCCACCAGTTCATCGTGCGTGCCGATGTCGACGATGCGGCCTTCGTCCAGCACCACGATGCGGTCGGCACGCTGCACCGTGGCCAGGCGGTGCGCGATGACGATGGTGGTGCGGTGCGCCATGGCCGCTTCCAGCGCCTGCTGCACCACGCGTTCGCTTTCGGCGTCCAGCGCGCTGGTGGCTTCGTCCAGCAGCAGCAGCGGCGGGTTCTTCAGCATCGCGCGGGCGATGCTGATGCGCTGGCGCTGGCCGCCGGAGAGGCGCACGCCGCGCTCGCCCAGGTAGGTGGCATAGCCCTCGGGCAGCGCGGTGATGAAGTCGTGCGCGTAGGCCGCCTTCGCAGCGGCGAACACCTCTTCGTCGCTGGCCTCGGGCCGGCCGTAGCGGATGTTCTCCAGCGCGCTGGTGGAGAACACCGTGCTGTCCTGCGGCACGATGCCGATGCGCTGGCGCAGCACGGCCAGCGGCAGCGCGGGCAGCGGCACGCCGTCGAGCTTCACCACGCCGGCCTTCACGTCATAGAAGCGCAGCAGCAGCTGCAGCACCGTGCTCTTGCCAGCCCCGCTGGGGCCCACCAGCGCCACGGTTTCGCCGGCCGCGATGCGCAGGCTGAACTGCTGCAGCGCTGCCACCTTGGGGCGCGAGGGGTAGTGGAAGACCACGTCCTCGAAGCTCACCGCGCTGCCGCCCTGCACCGCGGGCAAGGCTTGCGCCGAAGCGGGGTCGGCCACGGGCGAGCGCGCGGCCAGCAGCTCCATCAGGCGCTCGGTGGCGCCGGCGGCGCGCAGCAGGTCGCCGTACACCTCGCTGAGCACCGCCACGGCGCCCACGAAGATGATGGCGAAGACCACCGTCTGCCCCAGATGCCCGGCGCTGATGTCGCCGGCAATGACGGCCTGCGTGCCCTGGTACAGCCCCCACAGCAGCGCGCCGAAAGTGGCGGTGATCATGAAGGCCACCAGCAGCGCCCGCACGCGGGTGCGCTTGCGCGCGGTCTCGAAGGCGTCTTCGGTGCTGCGGTCGAAACGCTCGGCCTCGCGGCCTTCCTGCACATAGCTCTGCACCACGGGTATCTCGCCCAGCACCTCTGCGGCAATGGCGCTGCTGTCGGCCACGCGGTCCTGGCTGGCGCGGCTGAGCTTGCGCACGCGGCGGCCGAAGTAGATGCTGGGCAGCACCACCAGCACCAGCACGCCCAGCACCTGCGCCATCACCCAGGGGTTGGTCACCACCAGCGCCAGCAGGGCGCCCGCGCCCATCACCACGTTGCGCAGGCCCATGCTCAGGCTGCTGCCCACCACGGTCTGCACGAGCGTGGTGTCGGTGGTCAGGCGTGAGAGCACCTCGCCCGTCTTCGTGGTCTCGAAGAACTCGGGGCTCTGGCGCAGCACGTGCGCGTAGACGGCGTTGCGCAGGTCGGCGGTGATGCGCTCGCCCAGCCAGCTGACGACGTAGAAGCGCGCCGCCGAGAACACGCCCAGCGCCGCGGCCACCCCGAAGAGGGCCAGGAAGTGCTGGCGCAGCTGCATCACGCGCTCGCCGGGGTCGGCGGCCACCAGGCCCTGGTCGATGAGCACCTTCAGCGCCACCGGAAAGGCCAGCGTGCTGAGAGCGGCCAGCACCAGGAACACGGCGGCCAGCGCCACCTGCACACGGTAGGGGCGGATGAAGGGCAGCAGCCCGGAAAGTGATTTCGGGCTGGCGCCGGCAGGGCGCGGCAGGGTGTCGGCTGGCATGGAGGCGAGTCTATGCGCCGGCCCGGGCCGTGCCGGCAGTCTGCGCGCGCCGTCAAGACTGCACATTCCGCTGGCGCTGCCGGCGTGGGCGGCCCGGCTTCAGTGCGGGCCGGATGTGGTCGAATACCCAGGCCTGCCGCCTGCCGATGAAGCCTGCTCTGCCCACCCCCCCTTCCGGGCCCGCTGCCCCCGCCCCTGCACGGCGGGCCGCGACGGCCGAGGCCGACCCGCCGTCCTCGCCCCCGCCTGCACCCGCGCCTCTGGCCACCGTGCCTCTGGGCGTGCTGGCCACCCTGCTGGCCCTGGGCGGCGTGTTGCTGGCGGCCAGCGTGGCCCTGCTCGCGCACCCCTGGCTGGGCCCCTTTTTGGGTCCTTTACTGGGCACTTCAGGCAGCGCCTGGGCCGCGGCACTCGGCGCGGCCCTGGGCGTGGCCGTGGCGGCCGTGCCCGCCGCCTGGCTGCTGCTGCGCCTGGCGCGCGAGCTCACGCCCGGCACCGGCCGCGCCGATGCCGGCACCGCGCCGCCCGCCGGCATGCCGCGCGGCCTGTTCATGACATTGGCCGAGCGTGAATTCGCGCGCGCCCGCCGCTACGGCACGGGCGCTGCGCTCGTGCTGGTGGAGGTGGACCGCTACAGCCGCCTGTGCGAAGCCCGCGGCCCGGGTGCCGGCGATGCCGTGCTGGCGCAGATGCTCTGCCTGACAGCGCCCACCCTGCGCACGGCCGATGTGCTGACGCAGTTCAGCTCCCGGCAGGTGGCCGTGTTCCTGGTGCATGCCGACGCCACGGGTGCGCTGGACGTGGCCGAGCGCATCCGCGAACGCAGCGAGCAGATGGAAGTGCTCTACCCCGCCAGCCCCGAGGGCCAGCGCCTGCGCGTGACCGTGAGCACCGGCGTGGCGCACCTGCGTCCGGCCCATCTCAGCCTGCAGGCGCTGGTGGACGACGCGGTGGAAGCCCTGGCCGCCGCGCGCGCCGCTGGCGGCAACTGTGTGCGTGCCGCGCCCGTGGACCTGGGCGCTCCTGGCCAGCCCGGCCCCTGGCGCGAGCGCCGCGCCCAGCCGCGGCAAGACGGCAACGACTGAGGTCGAAGTGGCAGCGCGGGAGCGCGCACCGCACGGCCCGGCACGGCCGGCGGCGGTTCAGATGCGCAGGGCCGAGGCGTAGCCCGTCATTTCCAGGTAGCCCAGGCCCACGCGCTGGCCCTGGGCGTTCAGCAGCTCGCTCAGGCCCTCCCAGTAGACGGTGCCGCTGGTGGCGCGGCTGTCCAGTTCCTGCGCATCGGCCAGCGCACGCACGCGGAACACGCCGCCCGGGCTTTGCACCTGCCATTCCACCGGGTAGCGGGCCCCGGTGCTGGGGCTGCGCCACAGTCGGCCGGGCGTGAAGCGCACTTCGTCGGCAGCGAAGATGCGGGCGGGCCCACCGGCTGCAGCCACCGCACCGCCCGCGCGGAAACTGCCACCCGCCCACAGCGCGCTGCCGTCGGCGCGGCGCAGCTCGAAGGCGGTGAGGGCGCTGCCATCGAAGAGGTTCATGCCGATCCAGTCCCAGCCGATGGCGCCATCGGCCAGGATCTCCTCGCTCCACTCGTGGTCCATCCAGGCGCGGCCGGTGCTGCGCACCTCGCGCCCGGCCAGCCGCAGGCTGCCGCTGACGGCGAGCTGGGGTTCGCTGTAGTAGTGGCTGGCGTGGCGCACTTCGGGGCCCTTGCGCGAGAAGCCGGCATCACCTTGCAGCAGCAGCGGCTGCGTGCGCGTGAGGGCCACGTCCATCGCCAGCCCGTCGCCGGCGGCCTGCACGCGCCAGGCTTGGCCGTCGTCGTGCATCCGCCAGCCGCCGGCCCGGCCTTCGCCCGCTTCACCGCCAGCCATCTGCACCTCGCCGCGGCCCACGGCGGCATGGCCGGTGGCGGCGCCGGGGCTGCCGTTCCAGCGCACCAGGCGCTGGCTGTGCCCGTGGGCGGTGGGCGCGAGCGCGGTGACGGCGGCATGGGCGAAAAGCAGGTGGCGCGCGGCAAAACGGCTCGTGTTGTTCGCGGCCAGGCCGGTGCGGCTGCGGAAGAAGGTGATCTGGAAGCCGTGCGTGGGCGCGGCTTCGGTGCCCATCCAGCCCGTGGCGTACCACCACTCGGTGCGCGAGCCCAGGTGCGCGCCGTGGTCCTCGGGAAAGCGCAGCACGCGGCCGGGCCACACGTCGGTGGCCAGGGCCTGGGCGCTGGGCGGCGCTGGGCCGGCGGCGGTGGCCGGCGCCACGCCCGAGCCCGCGACGCCGAACGCGCCCAGTTGAGCGCCCAGTTGAAGCAGCCAACGCCTGCGGCCGGGGTGCATCTACCAATCCTCCTTCACGCTGAGCACGGCGGCGCGGCCGGCGGCGCGGCGCGCGCTGAAAGCGGCCGTGGCGGTGCCGGCCAGCAGCACCGCACCGGCCAGCAGGGCCAGGCGGCCCCAGGGCAGCACCAGGTCCATGGTCCAGTGGAAGCTTTGCGGGTTCACCACGAACACCAGCACCATGCTCACGGCCACGCCCAGTACCAGGCCCACCAGCGTGCCCGCGGCCACCCAGGCGCCGGCCTCGCCGGCGACCACGCCCACCACCTGCCGGCGCGTGAGGCCCAGGTGGGCCAGCAGACCGAACTCCTTGCGCCGCGCCAGCACCTGGGCCGACAGGCTGGCGGCGATGCCGATCAGGCCGATGGCGATCGCCACGACCTGCAGGTAGTAGGTGACGGCAAAGCTGCGGTCGAAGATGCGCAGCGAGAGTTGCCGCAGCTCGGTGGCGCTGGCGAATTCCAGCATCTGCGGGTCGGGCATCAGGGCGCGCAGCGCGTCTTGCACGGCGGCGGCGTTGGCGCCGGGGGCCAGCCACAGCGCCAGGTCGTTCAGGCGCTCGTCCTTCGTCAGGCGGCGGTAGTCGGCTTCGTCCATCACCACGGCGCCGAACTGGCGGGCGTAGTCGCGCCAGACGCCGCGCACGCGCACGGGCACCTGCGCACCGGCCAGCGGCAGCGTGAAGCGGCTGCCGGCCTCGGCGCCATACAGCGACACCATGGCCTCGCTGACGAACACGCCCACCTCGCCCGCCTGCACCACGCTGGCAGGCAGCGGGGCCTGCAGCAGCGGCAAGGCGTCTTCGGGGCGGGGCAGCGCGCGCGAGACCAGGCTGACGCCGGGCCGGTCGGGCGCGAGCTGCAACGTGCGCGTGCGCGAGGCCTGCACCCGTTCCACACCTGCCACGGCCGCGGCGCGGGCCGCGAAATCGGGCGGCAGCCAGGCCTGTTCGGCCACGCTGCTGCTGGAAGCGCTGCGCGCGTACAGGTCGGCCGGCAGCACGCTGCCCAGCCACTGGCTGACGCCGTCGCGGAAGCTGGCCACCATCACCGTCAGCGCCACGCTCAGCGCCAGGCTGGCCACCACGCCCGCCACGGCGGCGGTGGCCGTGCGGCGCTGGAAACGTGCACGCTGCAGCGCCAGCAGGGGCAGGGCGCCCAGCTTTTCGCGCTGCGCGGCACTCACCAGCGCCAGCAGCCCGTGCACCACCGCCGGCACCAGCGCCACGCCGCCCAGCAGCAGCGCCGCCACGCCCACGTAGGCTGCCAGCGGCAGGCCGAAGAGCGGCGGGGCAAAAGCTGCCGCCGTGCCCAGGGCCAGCAGCGCCAGGCCTGGCCAGGCCGGCGGCGCGCTGCCGCCGGGGCTGCCCAGGCCCTTCAAGGCCAGCGCGGGTTGCAGGCCGGCGGCTTGCCGTGCCGGCCACCAGCCGCCCAGCACCGCCGAAGCCGTGCCCAGCAGCCCGAAGACCAAGGTGCCCAGCCAGCCCACCTGCAGCGGCGGCACGATGCCGGGGAAGTAGCCGCCGCCCAGGTCGCCGGCCAGAAAGCGCAGCGCCGCCGCCGCCATGCCCGCGCCGGCCAGCAGGCCCAGCACACTGCCTGCCGCGCCCAGCAGCGCACATTCGCCCAGCACCCAGTGCTGGCGCTGGCGCGCGGTGAGCCCCAGCACGCCCAGCAGCGCGAAGGCCGGCGTGCGCTGCGCCACGCCCAGGCTGACCACGCTGAACACCAGGAAGGCGCCCACGAACAGCGCCACCAGCGCCAGCACGGTGAGGTTCACGCGGTACGCGCGGCTGAGGTTGCTGACGCGCTGCTCGGCGTCGTCGGCCGCGGTGGCGGCCACGCCGGGCGGCAGGGCCAGCGCGCGCAGCCAGGCGGCGCGTTCCACGCCGGGCTGCAGGCGCACGTCGATGCGCGAAATCTTGCCCAGCTGGCCGAAGGCCTGCTGCGCGCCGCCGATGTCCATCACCACCAGCGGCGTGCCGCCGGCGGCGGTGGCGCCGGCCAGGCGCAAGGGCAGCCAGGCGCTGCCGGCCTGCAGCTTCAGCAGACCGCCATCGGACGTGCCCAGGCGCGTGCGCGCACTCGGGTTGGGGAAGGCGGCTTCGGGGTCGAGGAAAACGAGGCGGTCTTCGCCTTCGGCCGGCTTGGGCATCAGCGCCGAGGCCAGTGGCGCGGCCCGCAGCAAATCCAGGCCCAGCACGCGCAGCGGCACGCGCTGGCCGTCGGCGGCCTGGCCGTAGGTGTCGACCTCCAGCACCGGGCTGGCCAGCGCCACGCCGGGGTCGGTGACGATGCGGTCGAAGAGCGCGTCGTCGAAACCCTCGCGCGGGCCGCGCAGCGTGAGGTCGGGCTCGCCGTTGGCGGTGCGCACGGCAGCGCTGAACTCGGCCAGCGCGCTTTGGTTGATGAGGTGCACCGAATACGCCAGCGCCACGCCCAGCGCTACGGCCAGCAAGGCCACGCCGTGGCGCCACGGGTGGTGGCGCCATTCGCGCAGGGCCAGCAGGACGAAGAGGTTCTTCAACGCGAAGGTGTCGTGTGGGTCAGCAGGCGCGCATCGAAGGGCAGGGCCGGCACTGATGTCGCCACTCAAGCCGCCACGATGCCGCGCGCGGTCAGGCGCAGCACGCGGTCTGCGCGCGCGGCAGCGGCTTCGCTATGCGTCACCAGCAGGCAGGCGGCGCCGGTGCTCTGCACTTCGTTCTTCAACACGTCCAGCACCAGGCGTGCGGTGTCGGGGTCGAGGTTGCCGGTGGGTTCATCGGCCAGGATCAAGCCCGGCGCGTGCACCACCGCGCGCGCAATGGCCACGCGCTGCAGCTGCCCGCCCGACAGCTGCGCCGGCAGCCGTTCACCCAGCCCGTGCAGGCCCACGGCGGCCAGCAGCGCGGCCACGCGGGCCGGGCCTTCGGCGCTGCCGTAGCGGCCCAGCAGGCGCAGCGGCAGGCTCACGTTCTCGGCCACGCTCAGGTGCGGCAGCACGTGGAAGGCCTGGAAGACGAAGCCCAGCTGCTCGCGACGCAGGCGGGCGCGGCCGTCATCGTTCAGGCTCGCGATTTCGGTGCCGGCGATCTGCACCTGGCCGCTGTCGGCCACATCCAGACCCGCAATGCAGTTCAGCAGCGTGCTCTTGCCCACACCCGATTCGCCCAGCAAGGCCACGAACTGGCCGCGCGGCAGCTGCAGGCTGACATCGAGGAAGACGGGGGTGTCGCCGAAGCGCTTGCTCAGGGAAGAAACGGTCAGCATGCACGGGGCCGGGAGAAGAGCGCGGGATGATGCCGCAAGCGACGAAACCGTCATGGCGTGCGTGCTATCGTGAAATGGGCCTGCAGGAGGGGCCCCTGACCATGGCATACCAGATCGATCTTTCGGGCCGTGTGGCCTTTGTCACCGGTGCTTCCAGCGGCCTGGGCGCGCAGTTCGCCAAGACCCTGGCCGCCGCCGGTGCCGGCGTGGTGCTGGCCGCGCGGCGCGTGGAGCGCCTGAAGACCCTGCGCGCCGAGATCGAGGCCGCCGGCGGCGACGCCCACGTGGTGGGCCTGGACGTGACCGACCCCGTCAGCATCCGCGCCGCCGTGGCCCACGCCGAGACCGAGATGGGCGCCATCGACATCCTCGTCAACAACTCTGGCGTGGGCAGCACGCAGAAGCTGACCGACGTCACCCCCGAGAGCTTTGATGAGGTGATGGCGGTGAACACGCGCGGCGCGTTCTTCGTGGCGCAGGAGGTGGCCAAGCGCATGATTGCGCGCAGCAAGGGCGAGGCGCCGGGCACCTTCACGGGCGGGCGCATCGTCAACGTGGCCTCGATGGCTGCGCACCAGGTGATGCCGCAGCTGGGCGTGTACTGCATGAGCAAGGCCGCTGTGGTGCACATGACGCGCGCGATGGCGCTGGAGTGGGGCCGCTACGGCATCAATGTCAACGCGATGTGCCCGGGCTACATCGACACCGAGATCAACCACCACGTCTGGCAGACCGAAGCCGGCCAGAAGATGGTGAAGAGCTTCCCGCGCCAGCGCGTGGGCCAGCCGCAGGACCTGGACGCGCTGCTGATGATGTTGTGCGCCAACGAGGCCCACTTCATCAACGGCGCCGTGGTTAACGCCGACGACGGCCAAGGTCTCTGAACGTGCCCCCAAGCTCGCTCGCGCTCGCTACCCCCCGAGGGGGCCGTCCGCCAGCGGCCCGGCAAAGCCGGTTCCGCG
>LJHT01000110.1 GCA_001295905.1 beta proteobacterium AAP51
GCAGAAGAGGCGAAGGAAAGCGGGGGAGAGGGAAGACAGAACATCGCATCGCCACAGGCTAGGCGGCCTGCAAGACAAGCCCATGACAGCCCCGTGCGACTGCAGGGGGGCTGGCCAGCCGTCAGTCCACCGGCGTGAGCTTGGCAATCGCCAGCGACAGCCACTTGCTGCCATGCCGCCCGAACTGCACCTGCGCGCGGGCGTCGGCCCCGCGCCCTTCCAGCGTGGTGACCACCCCTTCACCGAACTTGGTGTGGAAGACGGTCTGGCCCACGCGCAGCCCCGCAGCCTGGCCGGCTGCAGCGGCCACGAAGGGCGGTGGCGCGGGCTGCGGCGCGGCCTCCACGCGCCCGGCACCGACGATGCCGCCCAGCCCGCTGCCACGCTGCCAGGCCTGCTGGTATTCACGCGCATAGCCCGAGCCGAAGCCCTGCTGGCGCGGCGTGATCCACTTCAACGTGTGCTCGGGCAGCTCGTCGAAGAAGCGGCTCTTCACGTTGTAGCGCGTCTGCCCGTGCAGCAGCCGCGTCTGGCTGAAGCTGAGGTACAGGCGCTTGCGCGCCCGCGTGATGGCCACGTACATCAGCCGGCGCTCTTCTTCCACGCCCTCGGCATCGCTCAGGCTCTGCTCGTGCGGGAACAGGCCTTCCTCGATGCCGGTGATGAACACGGCATCGAACTCCAGGCCCTTGGCCGAATGCACCGTCATCAGCTGGATGGCGTCTTGCCCGGCCTGGGCCTGGTTGTCGCCCGCCTCCAGGCTGGCGTGGGTGAGGAAGGCGGCCAGCGGGCTCATGATCTCGCCGGTGTCGGCATCGGGCGCAGCGGGCAGGCCGGTGGTGAATGTAGGCGCGGTGGCCGAGGTGCCCGAAGGCGCCGGCATCTCGGTCTGCTGGTCCACCGGCAAGGCCACGGCGTCCTTGCCGAAGCCTTCCTGCGTGACGAAGCTCTCGGCCGCGTTGACCAGTTCTTCCAGGTTCTCGATGCGGTCCTGGCCTTCCTTGTCGGTCTTGTAGAACTCGATGAGCTGCGTCTGCGCCAGCACATGTTCGATGATCTCGCGCAGCGTGAGGCCCTGCGTGGCGCTGCGCAGGCCGTCGATGAGTTCGACGAAGCCGCGCAGCTTCTCGCCCGCCTTGCCGGGCACCGCGCCCACGCTCTGCGCCAGGCTGCGGCCGCTGGCCTTGGCGGCGTCCTGCAGCTGTTCCACGCTGCGCGCGCCGATGCCGCGCGCCGGGAAGTTCACCACGCGCAGGAAGCTGGTGTCGTCATTTGGGTTTTCGAGCAACCTCAGGTAGGCCAGCGCGTGCTTGACCTCGGCACGTTCGAAGAAGCGCAGGCCACCGTACACGCGGTAGGGCACGCCGGCATTGAAGAGCGCGCTTTCCAGCACGCGGCTTTGCGCGTTGCTGCGGTACAGCAGCGCAATCTCGCTGCGCGGCGTGCCGCTGCGGTGCAGCTGCTGCGCTTCGTCCAGCAGCCACTGCGCTTCGGCGTAGTCGCTGGTGCTCTCGAACACACGCACCGGCTCGCCAGCGCCGGCCTCGGTGCGCAGGTTCTTGCCCAGGCGCTGGCTGTTGTGGCTGATCAGCGCGTTGGCTGAATCGAGGATGTTGCCGAAGCTGCGGTAGTTCTGTTCCAGCTTGATGACGCGCGGCACGCGGTACTCGCGTTCGAAGTCGGCCATGTTGCCCACGCGCGCGCCGCGGAAGGCGTAGATGCTCTGGTCGTCGTCGCCCACGGCCACCACGCTCTGGCCCATCAGCCCCGGCGGCGCCAGCATCTTCAGCCACGCGTACTGCAGCTTGTTGGTGTCCTGGAACTCGTCCACCAGCACGTGGCTGAAGCGGCGGCGGTAGTGCTCGCGCAGCGGCTCGTTGTCGCGCAGCAGCTCGTAGCTGCGCAGCATCAGCTCGCCGAAATCGACCACGCCTTCGCGTTCGCACTGGTCCTGGTAGGCCTGGTAGATCTCCACCAGCTTGCGCGTCTGTTCGTCGCGCACTTCCACGTCGCGCGGGCGCTCGCCTTCTTCCTTGCAGCCGGCGATGAACCAGGTCACCTGCTTGGGCACGAAACGCTCTTCGTCGAGGTTCATGGCCTTGATGACGCGCTTCACCGCGCTGAGCTGGTCGCCGCTGTCGAGAATCTGGAAACCCTGGGCCAGCCCGGCCAGTTTCCAGTGCGCGCGCAGGAAGCGGTTGCACAGGCCGTGGAAGGTGCCTATCCACATGCCGCGCACGGCCACGGGCAGCATGGTGCCCAGGCGCGTGAGCATCTCCTTGGCGGCCTTGTTCGTGAAGGTGACCGCCAGCACGCCGCCCGGGCTGGCCTGGCCGGTGTTCAGCAGCCAGGCGATGCGCGTGGTGAGCACCCGGGTCTTGCCCGAGCCGGCGCCGGCCAGCACCAGGGCAGGCACGGCCGGCAATGTGACGGCGGCCAGCTGCTCGGGGTTCAGGCCCTGCAGCAGGCGGGAAGAAGGCTCCGGGTGCACATCACTCATCCGGGCATTCTAGGAGGGGGGGTGGGCGCGGCCGGCGGCCCGGCCCGCGCTTCAGCGCGCCTGGCCCAAGGGCTCGGCGTTGCTCAGCGTCTCGGGCGCGTCGGCGGCCACCTGCTGCATGGGCGTGACCGGGGCCGCGCCATCGCGCGCGGTGCGTTCCTGCAGCCATTGCAGCAGCTGCGGCGCCGGCAGCGGGCGGCTGATGAGGTAGCCCTGGATCTCGTCGCAGCCCAGGGCGTACAGGAACTCGGCCTGCTCCATGGTTTCCACGCCCTCGGCCACCACCTTCATGTGCAGGCTGTGGCCCATGGCCACCACGGCGGTGGCGATGGCGGCGTCTTCGCTGTCGTGCGGCAGTTCGCTGACGAAGCTGCGGTCGATCTTCAGCGTGTCGATGTCGAAGCGCTTCAGGTAGCTGAGCGATGAATGCCCGGTGCCGAAGTCGTCGATGGCCACGCGCACGCCCATCTCGGCCAGCGAGTTCAGCACACCGCGGTTGCCCTCGCTGTCGTCCAGAAGCAGGCTTTCGGTGAGCTCCAGCTCCAGCCGGTGCGGCGCGATGCCGGCCTCGGCCAGCGTATCGGCCACGAAACGCGCCAGGAAGGGCTGGCGGAACTGCCGCGCCGAGAGGTTCACGGCCAGGCTCAGGCGCGGCGCGCCGGCGGCGTCCCAGGTGGCCAGTGCGGCGCAGGCGGTACGCAAAGCCCAGGCGCCCACGGGCAAGATGAGGCCGCTGTCTTCCAGCACGCCGATGAAGCGGTCGGGCGGCACCAGGCCGCGGCCCGGGCTGTGCCAGCGTATGAGCGCCTCCACCCCGCTCACCTGCCCGGTGCCGAGGTGGAACTTGGGCTGGTAGTGCAGCGCGAACTCCTGCCGCTCCAGCGCGCGGCGCAGGTCGTTTTCCATGCTCAGGCGCGCGGCCACCTCGGCACTGAGCTCGTGGCTGTAGAAGCTGTAGATGCCGCGGCCCATGGCCTTGCTGCGGTACATGGCCATATCGGTGTGGCGCACCAGGCCGTCGAGGTCGGTGTCGTCCTGCGGGAACATCGAGATGCCGATGCTGGCCGAGACATGCAGCTCGTGCTCCAGCAACTGCAATGGCGTGGCCAGCGCCTCCAAGATACGGCGGGCCAGCAGCGCGGCGTCCTCGGCGCTGGCCACCTGCTCGGCGATCACGGTGAACTCGTCGCCGCCCAGGCGCGACACCACGGTGGTGGGCTCGCCGCCGCAGTGGGCCACGGTGTCGGTGCTGCGCACGCAGCTCTCCAGCATCTGCGCCACGTGGCGCAGCAACTGGTCGCCCACTTCGTGGCCCAGGCTGTCGTTGATGACCTTGAAGTTGTCCAGGTCCAGGAACATCAGCACCATGGGTTGCCCGCTGCGGCGCGCCCGCGCCATGGCCTGGGCCAGGCGGTCGCGGAAGAGCGTGCGGTTGGGCAGGCCGGTGAGGCTGTCGAAATTGGCCAGCTGCATCAGCCTTTCCTGCGTGAGCCGGCGGTCGGTGATGTCGCGCACGATCATCACGCGGTGGGGCTGGCAGTCGAGGTGCGTCTCGGTCACGGTCACCTCGGCGGGAAAGGCCGAGCCATCGGCACGCCGGGCCACGGTTTCCCATTGCCCCGACTGGAACGCGGCGCCGGCGTCGCGCGCCTCACCGCCCGCCCGCCCCTCGGCCGAGCGTGTGCTGGCCAGCGGCTCCAGCCAGCGGGTGACGGGCGTGCCGCGCAAGGCCGGCGGCTCCACGCCGAACAGCCGCGCCGCCACCGGGCTGCCCAGCACGAGGTGGTCGTCACGGCGGCACACCAGCAGGCCGCTGTCGGAATGCTTGAACAGGCGCAGCAACTGCTCCAGCCCGGCGGTGGAAGCCCGGCTGCGGCCACCGGTGCCGCGCGGGCCGCGCGCCGGCACTTCGCTGGTGGATGGCGCGGCCAGGGCCGCCAGCGCTGCGGGGCCCTGCCAGGCGGCCCGGGCAGCGGCCCAGGCGTTGCGTGCACGCGTGAGAAGACTTCGGCGGGTCATGGCAGGGCCGGCATGCGGCAGGTGAACCGGCCCCGGGAAACGGGGCAATGGCCGCGATATCGGCGCCGCTTGGGCGGGCTTGAAGGTTTTCCAGGGACCGGTTGCGTCCGCCCTGCCCCGCCTGCCCCGCCCTCCCCGCCCTGCTGCAAAACGCCGGGTCTGAGGTCGGCGCCGTGTCAGGCCGACCTGGCCAGCACCTGCCTCACCAGCGCAGGCAAGGCTTCCAGCGTCTGTTCTTTCTGCAGCAGGGCCCGCACGCCCAGGGCGGCGGCCTGCTCGCGCAGGGTGTCGCTGACATAGCCGCTGCTGATCACCACCGGCAGCTCGGGCCGAAGCGCCCGCAACTGTGCTGCGAGTTCGGTGCCCGACATCTCGGGCATGTTGAAGTCGCTGACGACCAGGTCGAAGCCCAGCGGGTCATCGCGCAGGCAGGCCAGCGCCTGCACGGGCGAAGCCTGCACGGTGACGGCGTAACCCTCGCGTTCCAGCAGCCGCTGCACCACGAGGCCCATGACCGTGTCGTCGTCCACGTAAAGCAGGCGCTCGCCGCGGCCGGCGGGCACGGGCTCCCCTTCCCCCGGAAGCGGCGCGGCCACGTCTTCGCCCAAGGCCAGCGGCAGCCACACGTCGAAGCGCGAACCCTCGCCAGGCGTGCTGCTCACGCTGACATGCCCGCGCAACGAGCGCACGATGCCGTGCACCACCGACAGCCCCAGCCCCGTGCCCTGCCCCACGGGCTTGGTGGTGAAGAAGGGGTCGAAGATGCGCTCGAGCAGCTCGGGCGCCATGCCGCTGCCGCTGTCGGTCACCCAGAGATGGGCGCGGGCGCCGGTGGGGGCGCCGCCCTCGCCGACGCCGCTTTGCGCCTCCTGCAAGGCCAGCCCCACCTCGATGCGGCCGCGGCCGCCGGGCAGCGCCTGCCAGGCGTTGGTGCACAGGTTCATCACCACCTGCTGCAGCTGCGTGGCATCGGCCTCCACCAGCAGCGGCTGCGGCGTGATGCAGGTCTGCAACTGCACCGAGGCCGGCAGCGTGGCGCGCAGCAGCGACAGCGTTTCCTCGATGACGGCCTGGAAGGGCTGCACCACCAGCGCCTGCGGCTGGCGCCGGCTGAAGGTGAGAATCTGCTGCACCAGCGTGCGCGCGCGCAGGCCGGCGGTCTGGATCTGCTCCAGGCTGGCCAGCGCCGGGTGCCCGGGTGGAAGGTCTTGCCGCGCCAGCGCCACGTTGCCCAGGATGGCCGGCAGGATGTTGTTGAAGTCGTGCGCGATGCCGCCGGCCAGCGTGCCTATGGATTCGATCTTCTGCGCCTCGCGCAGCTGCCGCTCGAGCTGGCGGCGTTCGTTCTCGCCCTGCTGGCGCTCGGTGATGTCGCGCACCAGGGCGATGTAATTGGGCGCAGCCCCCGGCGCGCCGCGCTTGAGCGACATCGACAGCTCGAAGCAGCGCGTGCCGCCGGGCAAGGGCAGCTCGTACTGCCGGCCGCCGGAGTAGCCGGTTTCCAGGGCCTCGTGCATGGCACCTTCCAGCACCGCCTGCACGGGCGCGGGCATCACGTCGGCCACACGCTGGCCGATGAAGGCCTCGGGCGCGACGTAGAGCAGGTCGTTGCGTGGCGAGTGGTAGTTGAGGATGCGGCCCTCGGGGTCGAGCTCGAACAGCAGGTCGGGCACCGCCTCCAGCGTGGCGGCGAGGTCCTGCCGCGCGGCCTCGGCCCGCGCCTCGGCCTGCACGCGGGCCGTGATGTCGAGCAGCGTGCCCACCATGCGCAGCGGCTGGCCGGCGGCATTGCGCTGCACGACGCGCCCGCGGTCCAGCACCCACAGCCAGGCACCGCTGGCGTGGCGCAGCCGGTAGCTGGCCTCGAAGAAGCTGCTGCCGCCTTGCAGGTGCTGCTCGCGCAGCGCCAGCACCTGTGCACGGTCGTCGGGGTGCAGCAGGGCCCGCCAGTCCCGGCCGCTGCTGCCGGGCGCCAGGCCCAGCATCGTGGCCCAGCGTTCGTTCACGGTGGTGTCGCCGGTGGCCAGGTCCAGGTCCCACAAGGCCAGGTCGGCGCCATGCAGCGCCAGGCGCAGGCGCTCGGCGTTGGCCTGCTCCAGGGCCCGCTGCTCGGTGGCCGCGGCCTCGCGCTCGCGGCGGCGCTTCTGCACGGCCAAGAGCGCCAGCGCGCTGGCCAGCATGGCGCCGAGCGCGGCAGCGCTGATCACCTCGGTCTGCTGCCGCCAGGGCAGATGCAGCGCGCGCAGGCTGCGGCCCACGCCCAGCAGCAAGGGGCGGTCCATGCCCAGCCGGGGCAGCCGCAAGGTGTACAGCGCGGCCAGCCGCTCGCCGCCATGGGCGCTGCGCGCCCGCGTGACGCTGAGCTTTTCGCTGCCAGCCAGATGGCGGACGAAGACCTCGGCCACGCGTTCGGCGATCAGGGCATCGGCGCGGTTCTCTTCCGGCATGGCCACCAGCACGTTCAGGTCGGGGTGCACGATGCGGGCCGTCATGTCGGGCGCATAGAGCACCGAGCTGAGCAGCGTGTGGAAGTAGGCGCTGTCCAGCGTGGCCACCAGCACGCCCTGGAAACGGCCCTGCGCGTCCACGCGCGACACCGCCAGGCTCAGCACCCGCTCGCCGTGCACCGTGGTGAAGGCGGGCGAGACGTACATCGGCGCCCAGTCGGCCTGCGCGCGCAGGCGCTGCAGCCAGGCCTGCACCAAGGCGGCATCCGGCCCGTCTTCGGGGCGGGCGGCCGCCACCTGGGTGCCCTCGGCGTCCAGCCAGGCCAGCGTGCGCACGCCGGGCAGCGCCGCAGCCAGGGCCTCCATGCGCTGGGCCACGCGGCGCGCGCGCTCGGCTTCGGGCCAGGTGGGCAGGTCGGTGCGCAATCCGCGCAGCGCGGCGGCGATGCCTTCGAGCTGCTGCTCGAGGTTCTGCGCCACGGCGCGCACCTGGCCGCTGAGCCGTTCGGCCTCGGCGGTGTCGATCTCCTTCAGGTGCTGCAGGCGCCCGGCCACCAGCCACACCACCAGCAGCACGGCAGCCGCGACCCACCACGCCCACTCACGGCGTTCGCGGCGTTTCGGGTCCAGGGCGGTGGGCGGCATGCGCCGGCCAGACTACCACTGCAACTGCAGCGGCGCTTCTAAGATGCGGTGCAGGGCGCGAGCCGGCTGGGCTGTGCCCCTGCCCCCCACGCGCCTTCCACCTGACCGCCACCCCGGCATCACCCCGCCCCAGCACCGAGGCCTCTCATGGAAATCTTCGACTACGACAACATCCTGCTGCTGCCCCGCCAGTGCCGCGTGGAAAGCCGCAGCGAGTGCGACACCTCGGTGGAATTCGGCGGCCGGCGCTTCACGCTGCCCGTGGTGCCCAGCAACATGAAGACCGTGGTGGACGAACCCATCAGCGAAATGCTGGCGCGCAGCGGCCACTTCTACGTGATGCACCGCTTCGACCTCGACAGCGTGGCCTTCGCGCGGCGCATGCGCGAGCGCGGCCTCTTCGTGAGCCTGAGCTCGGGCGTGAAGCCGGCCGACTTCGCCGTCATCGACCAGCTGGCGGCCGAGGGCGTGGGCGCCGACTACATCACCATCGACATCGCGCACGGCCATGCGGAGAGCGTGCGCAAGGCCATCGCGCACATCAAGGCGCGGCTGCCGCAGACCTTCGTGATCGCAGGCAACGTGGCCACGCCCGAGGCGGTGATCGACCTCGAGAACTGGGGCGCCGACGCCACCAAGGTGGGCGTGGGCCCGGGCAAGGTGTGCATCACCAAGCTGAAGACCGGCTTCGGCACCGGCGGCTGGCAGCTCAGCGCGCTGAAATGGTGCGCGCGCGTGGCCACCAAGCCCATCATTGCCGACGGCGGCATCCGCCACCACGGCGACATCGCCAAGAGCGTGCGCTTCGGCGCGCGCCTGGTGATGGTGGGCTCGCTCTTCGCCGGGCATGAAGAGAGCCCTGGCGCCACGGTGGAGGTGGATGGCCGCCGCTACAAAGAGTATTACGGCAGCGCCAGCGACTTCAACAAGGGCGAGTACAAGCACGTGGAAGGCAAGCGCATCCTGGAGCCCATCAAGGGCTGTCTGCCCGACACGCTGCGCGAGATGCGCGAAGACCTGCAGAGCAGCATCAGCTACGCCGGCGGGCGCGTGCTGCAAGACCTGAAGAAGGTGAACTACGTGGTGCTGGGCGGCGAGAACGCCGGCGAGCACCTGTTCATGTAGGGGCGCGGGTTCAGCGCGGCAGCAGGCCCTGGCGCTCGTCGGGCTCCACCGTGCGGCGGGGGGTGCCGTCGGCGCGCCGGGCGGCCAGCGGCCGCGCGGTTTCGCCGGACGAGGCGAGACAGGCGCCGGTGTCGGCATGGCGCTGCGCGGCCACCACCAGGGGGTCGGTGGCGCTGCCCTGGCTGGCGCTGAAGTCTTCGGCCACGGGGCAGCTGGCCAGGAAACCGTCGAAGTAGCGGCCTTCGTTGCGCTGGTTCACGCTTTCGAAGTTCACCACGCTGTAGGTGCGGCCGCAGCTGCTGGTAGGCAGCGAGCCCACGGGCTTGCCGCAGGTGGTGCCGCCCACGGTGATGACGTCGACACCGGCGCCGCGCAGGCCGTTGATGAGCTGCTCGCTGGCCGAGCAGGTGCGCGGCCCGGCCAGCACGTACACGCGCGGCAGGCCCAGGCCCGAAGCCGGCTGGCTGAAGGGGAAGCTCTGGTTGTTGGCGCTGGCCCGCTTGTCGTTGTAGAGCAGGCGCGCGTAGTCCAGGCCCGCGCCACGGCTGCCGGCGATGTAGCTGGCCAGCGTACCGCCGGTGCTGACGAGGCCGCCGCCGTTGTAGCGCAGGTCGAGCACCACGTCCTGCACGCCCGCGCTGCGGAACTGCGCGAAGGCGGCCTCCATGGGGGCCAGGCTCTGGCTGACCATGTCTTTCACCTGCACGTAACCCACGCGGCGCCCACGCGGCGTGGTCTGCACCGTCACGCCCTGCACAGGGCTGAGCGTGAACACCGCCGCCGTCAGCACCACGGTGCGCTCCACGCCGTTGCGGCGCAGCACCAGCGTGAGCTGGTCACCCGGCTGCGCGGGGCTGAGCACGCCGTAGTCGTCTTCGGCCACGACGCTGGTGACGCTGCGGCCGTTCAGGCTGCGGATTTCGTCACCCCGGCTCACACCCTGCTGCGCTGCGGGCGAGCCGGGGTCGACATAGCGCACGAAGAGCGGGCGCGAAACGTCGCCATCGACCTCGATGCCGTTCACGGCCACGCCATAGCCCAGCGTGGCGCCGTCGCCGAAGAAGCGGTTGAAGCTCTCGGTGCTCTGGCTGGCGCTCCAGCGGTCGGCCGGGAAGTCGACGCTGGTGCCGTTGTAGAGCAAGGCGTCGAAGTAGCTCTCCACGCTGGTGAAGCCGGCCGCGCTGGGCCGCGGCGAGATGCGGTACCAGAAGTACCAGTCGTCCATGTAGTTGGCCAGCCAGGCCTGCTGGCCGGAAAGGTTGCAGCTGGCAGCCGGCGGGGTGGGGTCTTCGCTGCTGGCGCTGCTGCCGCCGCAACCGGCCACCACGGCGGCGGCACCGACCGCACAAACGGCCAGGAAAGAACGTGAGATACGGCTGCTGGCGAACATCGAAACACTCCTGGACGGGCCCTGCGGCGCCCTCGCTGCTGCAGGGGCGCCACCTAGAATAACAACCCCTTGCGGCCCTGTGGCGTTGACCGACGCGGCGGGCCGGTCTGTATCGATTTGTCTGCGCGCCCCGCCGGCGTTGCGGGCCCGCCTTGCCGATAGAGCCTTCATGACCGAACTCGCGAAGTCGTTCGAACCCGCCGCCATCGAGGCCCGCTGGGGCGCCGCGTGGGCGAACAGCCCCGACCACGCGCCCACGCTCGATGCCGACCGGCCTTCGTTCTGCATCCAGCTGCCGCCGCCCAACGTCACCGGCACGCTGCACATGGGCCACGCGTTCAACCAGACCATCATGGACGCGCTGACACGCTACCACCGCATGCGGGGCCACAACACCCTGTGGGTACCGGGCACCGACCACGCCGGCATCGCCACGCAGATCGTCGTGGAACGCCAGCTGCAGGAAAACGGCCTCAGCCGCCACGACCTGGGGCGCAAGAACTTCGTGGCCCAGGTGTGGGACTGGAAGGCCACCAGCGGCGCCACCATCACCAACCAGATGCGCCGCATGGGCGACAGCGTGGACTGGGGCCGCGAGTACTTCACGATGGACGAGAAGCTGTCCACCGTGGTGACCGAGACCTTCGTGCGCCTGTTCGACGAAGGCCTGATCTACCGCGGCCAGCGCCTGGTGAGCTGGGACCCGCAGCTCAAGAGCGCGGTGTCCGACCTCGAGGTGGAAAGCGAAGAGGAAGACGGCTTCCTGTGGCACATCGCCTACCCCTTGGCCGACGGTTCGGGCCAGCTGGTGGTGGCCACCACGCGCCCGGAAACCCTGCTGGGCGACACGGCCGTGATGGTGCACCCCGAGGACGAGCGCTACACCGCGCTCATCGGCAAGCAGGTCAAGCTGCCGTTGACCGACCGCGTGATCCCGGTGATTGCCGACGCCTACGTCGACCGCACATTCGGCACCGGCGTCGTGAAGGTGACGCCGGCGCACGACGCCAACGACTATGCGGTGGGCCAGCGCCACGGGCTGCCGATGATCGGCGTGCTCGACCTCGAAGCCAAGCTCAACGCCCACGCCCCCGAGGCCTACCGCGGCCTGGACCGCTTCGTGGCGCGCAAGAAGATCGTGGCCGACCTCGAAGTCCTGGGCCTGCTGGTGGAAACCAAGAAGCACAAGCTGCAGGTGCCGCGCTGCGCACGCACCGGCCAGGTGGTGGAGCCCATGCTCACCGACCAGTGGTTCGTGGCCGTGAACAAGCCCGCGCAGGATGGCACCAGCATCGCCGAGAAGGCCCGCCGCGCGGTGTCGTCCGGCGAGGTGCGCTTCGTGCCCGAGCAATGGGTGAACACCTACAACCACTGGATGGACAACATCCAGGACTGGTGCATCAGCCGCCAGCTCTGGTGGGGCCACCAGATTCCCGCCTGGTACGGCACCGGCGGTGAGCTCTTCGTGGCGCGCAGCGAGGAAGAGGCGCGCCAGCGCGCCGCCGCCGCCGGCTACACGGGCGAGCTCAAGCGCGACGAAGACGTGCTCGACACCTGGTACAGCAGCGCGCTGGTGCCCTTCTCTTCGCTGGGCTGGCCCGAGAAGACCAAGGAGCTCAGCCTCTTCCTGCCCAGCACCGTGCTGGTGACGGGCTTCGACATCATCTTCTTCTGGGTCGCCCGGATGATCATGATGACCACGCACTTCACCGGGCAGGTTCCGTTCAGGCACGTGTACATCCATGGCCTGGTGCGCGACGCGCAGGGCCAGAAGATGAGCAAGAGCGAAGGCAACGTGCTCGACCCGGTGGACCTCATCGACGGCATCGCGCTGGCGCCGCTGCTGGAAAAGCGCAGCACCGGTCTGCGTAAGCCTGAAACGGCGCCGCGCGTGCGCAAGCAGACCGAGAAAGAATTCCCCGAAGGCATCCCCGCCTTCGGCGCCGACGCCTTGCGCTTCACGATGGCCAGCTACGCCACGCTGGGCCGCAACATCAACTTCGACAGCAAGCGCTGCGAGGGCTACCGGAACTTCTGCAACAAGCTCTGGAACGCGACCAAGTTCGTGTTGATGAACACCGAAGGGCAGGATTGCGGCCTGAAGGAGCACACCAAGGCCGAATGCGCGCCGGGGGGCCCCTTCCACGGCTACATGCGCTTCAGCCAGGCCGACCGCTGGATCGCAGGCGAACTGCAGCGCGTGGAAGCCGCCGTGGCCCAGGGCTTTGCCGACTACCGCCTGGACAACGTGGCCAACGCCCTCTACGCCTTCGTGTGGGACGAGTACTGCGACTGGTACCTCGAGATCGCGAAGGTGCAACTCGCCCAGGGCACCGAGGCCGAGCAGCGCGCCACGCGCCGCACCCTCATCCGCACGCTGGAAGCCGTGCTGCGCCTGCTGCACCCGGTGGCGCCCTTCATCACCGCCGAACTCTGGCAGGTGGTGGCCCCGGTGGCGGGCGTGAAGAAGACCGAGAGCATCGTCACCGCGCGCTACCCTGAAGCGCAGCCGCAGAAGATCGACCCCGCCGCCGATGCCTGGATGGCGCGCCTGAAGGCCGTGGCCGCCGAAGTGCGCCGCCTGCGCAGCGAGATGGGCTTGCAGCCCGGCGAACGCGTGCCACTGCTCACGCTGGGCGACGAGGCCTTCGTGCAGAGCGCCACCCCGGTGCTGAAGGCCCTGGCCCGCCTGGCCGAGGTGCAGCCGCTGGCCGACGAAGCCGCCTTCGCCGCCGCGACGCAGGCCGCGCCCGTGGCCGTGAACGGCGAACTGCGCCTGGCGCTGCATGTGCAGATCGACGTGGCGGCGGAAATTGCACGCCAGCAGAAGGAAGTGACGCGGCTTGCCGCAGAAATTTCAAAGGCCGATGCGAAACTCGGCAACGAAAGCTTTGTGGCCCGTGCGCCGGCCGCGGTGGTCGAGCAGGAACGCAACCGGCTGGCCGACTTCAGGCAAGCGCTGGCCCGGCTGGAAGAACAACTTGCTCGCTTGAAACAGGGCCCGACATGATCGTTTCCAAAGCCATCTTCCCCGTTGCCGGCCTCGGCACGCGTTTCCTGCCCGCCACCAAGGCGCAGCCCAAGGAGATGCTGCCCGTCGTCGACAAGCCGCTCATCCAGTACGCCGTGGAAGAGGCCTATGCCGCCGGTGTGCGCGAGATGATCTTCGTGACCGGCCGCCACAAGCGCCCCATCGAAGACCACTTCGACATGACCTACGAGTTGGAGGTGGCCCTGGAAACCGCCGGCAAGCAGGAACTGCTGGAGGTGGTGCGCAGCGTCAAGCCCGACGACATGGAGTGCATCTACGTGCGTCAGGCGCAGGCCCTGGGCCTGGGCCACGCCGTGCTGTGCGGCCAGCGCCTGGTGGGCAACCAGCCCTTCGCCGTGCTGCTGGCCGACGACCTGATGGTGGGTGCCCCGCCGGTGCTGGCGCAGATGGTGGAGCAGTTCAAGGAGTGGCGCGCTTCCATCCTGGCCGTGCAGGAAGTGCCGGCCGAACACACCAAGCGCTACGGCATCGTGGCCGGCACGCAGGTGAATGAACGCGTGATGGACGTGACGCGCATCGTCGAAAAGCCGGCCCCGGAAGTGGCGCCCTCGCGCCTGGGCGTGGCGGGTCGCTACATCCTCACGCCGGGTGTCTTCCACGAGATCGCCACGCAGCCGCGCGGCGTGGGCGGCGAGATCCAGCTGACCGACGGCATTGCCAGCCTGCTGCGCCGCGAGAAGGTGTTCGCCTACCGCTACGAAGGCAAGCGCTACGACTGCGGCAGCAAGGAAGGCTTCCTGGAGGCCAACGTCGAGCTGGCGCTGGCCCACCCGGTGCTGGGCCCGGGCTTCCGCAGCTACCTGCGCGGCCTGGAGCTGTAGGCCCCGCAAGCCCCTTTCGCCGGTGTCAGCGTCGGCGCAGCAGGTGAACGAAGAGATCGCCTTCGTTCTTCTGCTCGACCAGCTCATTGCCGGTCTGCCGCGCGAAGGCCTGGAAGTCGCGCGTGGAGCCGGGGTCGGTGCTCACCACGCGCAGCACGTCGCCGCTGGCCATGTCGGCCAGGGCCTTCTTGGTCTTCAGGATGGGCAGCGGGCAGTTCAGCCCGCGGGTGTCGAGTTCCTTGATGTTGTCCATGGCTTTCAGGTCCTGGGAGGGAGTTCGATGAACTGCGGCTCGATGCCGCGCCCGCGCAGCCAGTCGGCCAGCGCGTAGCCGGTGCCGGCGCGCCAGCAGCGCAGGTCTTGCGGCGCGAAGAGCTTGTATTCGGCGAGTTCGGGCGAGAGCCGCACCTCGCCCTGCGCCTGCGCGTGGTAGGCGATGATGATCTGGTTCATGCGCTGGAAGTCGTAGACGCCCACCAGCTTCAGCTGCGTGACCTGCAGCGCGGTTTCTTCCTGCACCTCGCGCGCAATGCCCTGCTCGGGTGTCTCGCCGGCTTCCATGAAGCCCGTGATCAGCGCGAACATGCGCCCGCTCCAGGCCGCGTTGCGCGCCAGCAGCACACGCCCGCCCTGGTCGGTGCATTCGACGATGGCGGCCAGCACGGGCACGGGGTTGTTCCAGTGCGTCCAGCCGCAGGCCGGGCAGCGCAGGCGCGCCTTGGGGCCGCCGTCTTCTTCCTGCGAAAGCAGCGCCAGCGCGGTGCCGCATTGCAGGCAGAACTTCGCTTCCATGCTCACGCCGGAAACACGCCCGTTGACAGGTAGCGGTCACCACGGTCGCAGACGATGAACACGATGGTCGCGTTCTCCACCCGCTGCGCGAGCTGCAGCGCGGCCCAGCAGGCGCCCGCAGCGCTGATGCCGGCAAAGATGCCCTCTTCACGCGCCATGCGGCGGGCCATCTCCTCGGCATCGGCCTGGCTCACCAGCACCAGCTCATCGACACGGCTGGCGTCGTAGATCTTGGGCAGGTAGGCCTCGGGCCACTTGCGGATGCCGGGGATGCGGCTGCCCTCGCTGGGCTGGGCGCCGATGATGCGCACGCCAGGGTTCTGCTCCTTCAGGTAGCGCGAAACGCCCGTGATCGTGCCCGTGGTGCCCATGGCGCTGACGAAGTGCGTCACGCGGCCTGCGGTGTCGGCCCAGATCTCGGGGCCGGTGGTCTCGAAGTGCACGCGCGGGTTGTCGGCGTTGGCGAACTGGTCGAGCACGCGGCCCTTGCCGTCTTTCTGCATCTGCTCGGCCAGGTCGCGCGCGTACTCCATGCCACCGCTGCGTGGCGTGAGGATGAGTTCGGCGCCGAAGGCCTTCATGGTCTGCGCGCGCTCGATGGACAGGTCCTCCGGCATGATCAGCACCATCCTGTAGCCGCGGATGGCCGCGGCCATGGCCAGCGCGATGCCGGTGTTGCCGCTGGTGGCTTCGATCAGCGTGTCGCCGGGGCGGATTTCGGCGCGCTCCTCGGCGCGCTTGATCATGCTGATGGCCGGGCGGTCTTTCACGCTGCCGGCCGGGTTGTTGCCTTCCAGCTTGCCCAGCACCACGTTGCCCCGCGCGGCGCCGAACGCGCCGGGCAGGCGCTGCAGCGCCACCAGCGGGGTGCGGCCGATGGCGTCTTCCAGCGTCGGGTAGGCGACGGGCGCGGTCGCAGCCGTGGGGGCCGTGCGGGCCGGTGCGGTCATGAAGTGAACTCCTGCGTGTAGCGGGCAGCGATTGTCGCAGTGCCGGCGCAGGCGTGTGCCCAAGGCCCGCGCTGCCCAGGCTTCCCGAGGGGGGCGTGTGATAATCAACCCGCTTCGGGCCCGCGCCGAAGCCCACCGCCCCCGTGACGAAATCGGTAGACGTAGCGGATTCAAAATCCGCCGCCGCAAGGCGTGCCAGTTCGAGTCTGGCCGGGGGCACCAGCCGGGCCTGTCCACGCGGGCCCGTGCCCAGCCGCACACCGCAGCCACCGCATGCCGCCCATCCCGACGCTGACCAAGAACCTGATGCTGGCCTGCACGGCCATCTTCTGCCTGCAGCAGATCGTCTTCCTGCAGGGCTGGTTCGCGCTCTACCCCCTGGGCAGCGGCAACTTCATGCCGTGGCAGCCCGTCACCTACGCCTTCCTGCATGGCGGCGTGGGCCATCTCTTCTTCAACATGCTGGGCCTGTGGATGTTCGGCGGCGAGCTCGAACGCCTGTGGGGCGCCAAGCGCTATGCGATGTTCCTGCTGGCCGGCGTGCTGGCGGCGGCGCTCACGCAGATGATCATCACCGCCCTCACCAGCTCGAACGTGCCCACGGTGGGCGCCTCGGGCGGGCTGTTCGCGCTGCTGCTGGCCTTCGGCATGCTGTTCCCCAACCGCATCATCATGCCGCTGTTCCCGCCCATCCCGATGAAGGCACGCACCTTCGTCATCGTGTTCGGTGCGCTGGAACTGGTGCTGGGGCTGATGAACACCGGCTCGGTGGCGCACTTCGCCCACCTGGGCGGCATGGTGGGCGGCTTCCTGATGATCCGCTACTGGCGCGGGCAGTCGCCCTTCGGCCGGCGGCGCTGAACCCTCACGTGCCGGGCCGGGAGGCCCTGCGCAGACCGCCCCTCTCGTCAGCCATAACCCCGCGCTGGCACCCGGGCGCATCCGGCGTCATGCTTGGCACGCCACGCCTTGCCTGGCTTGAAGGAGAAGGCCCATGTCGCTTCCATGCTGGTTGTTGCGCGCCTGCGGGCTGGTGCTGAGCCTGGCCACCCTCTCGCCGGCACTGGCCTCCGACATCGAGGCCCAGTCACGCGCCCTGCAGCGCGCCCGTGAAGCGGTGGTGTCGGTCGAGGTGCAGATCGTCGAAGGCGCTCGCACGGCGCAGACGCTGGGCACGGAACGGCAAGGCTCGGGTGTGCTCATCAGCGACGACGGCCTCGTGCTCACCATCGGCTACCTGGTGCTGGAAGCCGAGAGCGTGCAGATCGTCACCGAAGACGGCCGCCGCCTGCCCGCGCGCGTGGTGGCCTACGACCAGGCCACCGGCTTCGGCCTGGTGCAGGCGCTGGCGCCCGTGGGTGTCGCGCCCGCGCCGCTGGCCCCCGGGCGTGCCGCGCCGGGCGAGGTGGCGCTCACGGTGGTGAGCGGGGGCGACGAGGGCGAGGTCGATGCCGTGCAGCTGGTGTCGCGCCGGGCTTATGCCGGCAGCTGGGAGTACCACGTCGAAGGCGCGCTCTTCACCGTGCCGCCGGTGCAGCAGCACAGCGGTGCGGCGCTCTTCAACCCGCGCGGCGAATTGCTGGGGGTGGGCTCGCTGGCGCTGCCCGATGCACGCGGGCCCGGCCAGCCCCGCGCCCCCGGCAACCTGTTCGTGCCGGTGGAACTGCTGCGCCCCGTGCTGGCCGAGATGCGTGCCCAGGGCCGCTCCAGCGCGAGTGCGCGACCCTGGCTGGGCCTGAACTGCGCCGAGACGACTGGCGAGGTGCGCGTGCTGCGCGTCACCACCGACAGCCCGGCCGACGTGGCCGGGGTGCAGCCCGGCGACCGCATCACGCGCGTGGACGGCCAGCGCGTTGCAGCACTCTCGCAGCTGTGGCTGGGGCTGTGGGCCAACAGCACGCCGGAACGGCCGGTGGAGCTGGAGATCGAGCGCCGCGGCCGGCCCATGACCATCACGGTGCATGCGGTGGACCGGGCCAAGACGCTCGTGCGCGCCCAGGGCATCTAGGACCCGCGCAGCGCTGGCGTCGAACCAACCGCGGGCCGGCTTCAACCCCGGCGCAGGCCGTCTTCCACCGTGGGGTAGCGCAGCCGCAGCCGCAATTCCTGCTTGAGGCGCCGGTTGTCGAGCCGGCGCGATTCGCTCATGAAGCTCATCAGCATGGGGCTGAGCTGCTCGCGCGCGGCCTCGCGCGGCAGGCGTGGCGGGCGCGGCAGGCCGCACAGGTCGGCGGCGAGGTCGAAGTACTCGCCCATCTTCAGCTGCGTGTCGTCGCTGGCATGCAGCACGCGCTGCGGCCGGCCGCGGTAGAGCGCGGCCACGCAGGCACGCGCCAGGTCGTCGGCGTGGATGTGGTTGGTGTAGACGTCATCGTCGGGCGCCAGCACGGCCGTGCCGCGCAACAGCCGTTCACGCGGGTGGCCACCTTCGCGGTTGCTGGCGTAGATGCCGGGAATGCGCAGCACCGTCACACGGGCGCCGGTGCGGCGGCCGAACCAGCGCAGCTGGGCCTCGGCGTCCACGCGGCGGCGCGCGCGGTCGGTGCCCGGGGCCACGGCGCGGGTTTCGTCGAAGAAGGCCCCCTGGGCATCGCCATACACGCCGCTGGTGCTGCCATACACCAGCCGCTGCACGCGCCCGCCGCGCGCCAGCGCGCGCAGCAGGGCGCGGGTGCGCGGGTCGGTGGCCCCTTGCAAGGGCGGCGGGGCCAGGTGCAGCACGGCATCGGCCAGGCCGCCCAACCGGCCCAGCGTGGCGGGCTCGTCCAGGTTGCCCAGCAGCGGCGTGGCACCCCGCTGGCGCAGTTCGGCGCGCCGCGCCGGGTTCGAGCTCAGGGCCAGCACGCGCCAGGCCGGCTGCACCAGGGGCAGCACACGCAAGCCGACATCACCGCAGCCCACGATCAGCAGCGTGGGCCGGCGTGCGGCAGCCAAGGGGGAAACAGCAGGCAGGGGCATGGGGGCAGGCAAGGCAGGCGCGCACGCGGGGCGGGCACAATTCGCCGCTGAGTTTACGGGCGCGCCCTGCCCTCTCCGGGCCGTTCAGGCCGCCCCGGCCTGGGCCGAACTGCCACGAACCCCCACCCCTGCCTGCCCCCATGAGCTTCCAGATCACGCTGAAACCCTCGGACCGCACCTTCACGGTGGACAGTGACGAGGCCCTCCTGCCCGCGGCCATCCGCCAGGGTGTGGGCCTGCCCTACGGCTGCCGCGACGGCGCCTGCGGCTCCTGCAAGAGCCGGCTGCTGGAAGGCCGCGTGGTGCACGGCCCGCACCAGAGCAAGGCCCTCACGGCCGAGGAAGAAGAGCGCGGCTACATCCTCACCTGCTGCGCCCACCCGCAGACCGACTGCACGGTGGAAGCGCGCAGCGTGCCCGGCGCGGGCGAGCACCCGGTGCTGAAGCTGCCTTCGCGCGTGCTGAGCCTGCACAGGCCCACCAGCGACGTGGCCGTGGTGAAGATGCAGCTGCCGGCCAACCAGAACCTGCAGTACCGCGCCGGCCAGTACGTGGAATTCATCCTGCGCGACGGCGCCCGCCGCAGCTACAGCATGGCCAACGCGCCGCACCTGCTGGGCAGCCCGCCGGCCATCGAACTGCACATCCGCCATATGCCCGGTGGCAAGTTCACCGACCACGTCTTCGGCGCGATGAAAGAGAAAGACATCCTGCGCATGGAAGGCCCCTTCGGCAGCTTCTTCCTGCGCGAAGAGTCGAACAAGCCCCTGGTGCTGCTGGCCAGCGGCACGGGCTTTGCGCCCATCAAGGCGCTGGTCCAGCAGCTGCAGCACAAGGCCAGCACGCGCCCGGCCGTGCTTTACTGGGGCGGCCGCCGCCCGGCCGACCTGTACGAAAACGCCTGGTGCGAACAGGCCGCGGCGGAACTGCCCTGGCTGCGCTACGTGCCCGTGGTGAGCAACGCGCTGCCCGAAGACGGCTGGCAGGGCCGCACCGGCTTCGTGCACCGCGCGGTGATGGAAGACTTTCCCAGCTTGGCCGGCCACCAGGTGTATGCCTGCGGCGCGCCCATCGTCGTGGAGTCGGCGCAGCGTGATTTCGTCGCGCAATGCGGGCTGCCGGAAGACGAGTTCTACGCCGACAGCTTCACGTCCGAGGCCGACAAGGCCACGGCGGCCTGAACCGCAGGCCAGGCGCCCTAGCGCAGTTCGCCCAGGCGCCTGGAGAAGCGGCGCTGGGCGCTGTCCATCGCGCGCAGCAGGCGGTCGAAGTGCAGGGTGAAATCGCCCGGCACCACGAGGAACATCTCGCCAGCGAAGGTGGGGTCGCCCACCTCGTCGAGGAAGCACTTCACCACCTTCACTTCGGCCGTGGCCACGTTGCAGGCTTCCAGCAGGCGCTGGCGGTGTTCGGCGCTCTTGTCTTCGGCCACGAAGGCCATGGTCAGGCGGAAGTAGAGCGGGTCACGCTCGTCGACGTGAATGACGTAGGTGCGCCCCTGGTTGCGGAAGCGCACGCTGCCGCTGGCGTTGATCTCTGGCCGCAGCGATTCGCCGTTGAGGTGGCGGCTGAAGATCTCTTGCAACTGCTTCTGCGAGTATTCCTGCGCCGAGGCACTGCCGCCTGCCAGGCTGGCCAGCACGAAGAGGGCTGCGCAAAGAATCTTCAATGGCGATGTTTTCAAGGGCGTGCGCGGTGGCTGGTGGGGTGGGCTGCGGTGCGGCGCACGGACCTCAGTGGCCGCTGGCCTTCTGGAACGGTGTGGGCTGCGGGCCGGGCGCGGCACCCGCCAAGGCCGCCAGGCGCGCGCGTGCCTGGGCCGCATAGCGGCTGCTGCCGTGCTGGCGCAGGTAGGCTTCCAGCGCCTCTTTCGTGCCGGCCTGGGCGGCGGCCTGCCAGGTGTCGAACTCGCGCTGCGGCGCATAACCCGGCGCCAGCACGGCAGCCACTGCTGGCGATGTGGCTGGGGATGGCCCGAGCGCAGCGGCCGCCTGCGGGGCCACGTGCGGGGCCGCTGCCTCGGCAGCCGTGGCACCGGCGGCCGCCGAACCGCCGCGCGGCGCG
>LJHT01000111.1 GCA_001295905.1 beta proteobacterium AAP51
GCGCCGCCGCCGCCCGGGCCGCCGCCACCGCCGCCGCCGGCCACGCCTTCCACCAGCGTGGTGGCACGGCCGGCCAGGCCGCCGCCGCCGGTGTCGCGGCTGTAGGCGGCGGTGTTGATGCCGCCGCTGCCGGTGGTGGCGTTGCTGGTGATGAGGGCGCGCACGGGCACGCCGGCCTCAAGGCCTGCGCCCACCCCCACGCCCACGCCCGTGCCCACGCCGGGGCCGGGCTTGATGTCCTGCTTCAGCTGCACGGCGGCCGGCGCGCCGCTCAGCTGCGCCAGCTCGCTTTTCATCGCCAGCAGTCCCACGCCGCTGGCCACGCGGCGCGCGTTGTCCAGCGCCACTTCGCCAGGCGGTTTGCCTTCCACCGGCCGGCGTGCTTCAGGCACGGGCGCGGCCTTCTTGGGCGGCGTGGGCGGGGCTGGCTTGGCCTCGGCCTGCGGCTTGGCCTGGGCCAGTTCGGTGGCCGCCTCGGCGGCCGGCGGCGGTGGCGGCGGCTTGGGCGGTGCTACGGGCCGCTCCAGCAGCAGCCGCGCCATGGGCGGCGGCAGGGCAGGCGCAGCGGTGCGCTCGGGCGCGCGCAGCGGAATGAAGGGCAGGGCCACCGCCAGCAGCAGCACCACCACCAGCAGCGTGCGCAGGATGCGGCGGAAGCGCTCTTCCTCCGCGGCCGACACCGCCCAGGGCAGCACGGCTGGCTGGTGGCCCAGGCGTTGCAGCTTCTGCAGGGCCGCCAGGGCGCCCGCGGGCAACGCGGGGTGGGGCGAGGCGGGGAGTGCGAATGCCGAGTTCATCTCAAGCGTCCATGCGTTGGCGGACGGCGAAGGAAACGTCGCTGAAGTTGGCCAGCGCGCAGGTGGCCATCACCTTGCGCAGCAACTGGTAGGGCACGTCCTTGTCGGCCATGATGGTGACGGCCTGGCCGTCGGTGGCGATGCGTTCGCGGTTCTCCTCGCGCACGGCCTGGCGGCTGGCCAGAATGTCGAGTTCGGCCTTCAGCCCAGGTATCAGGTCGTCGGGGCTGGCCAGGGCCTCGCGCACCGAGGCCACGCGCCGCCCGCCGGCCAGAATTTCATCGCCTGCCACCACCAGCACCACGGTGTCTTTCGGCGCCTGGTTGGTGTTGGCCAGGGGCAGCTGCACGGCCTTGGGGCTGACCAGCGTTTCCACGCCGCTGCCGCTGGAAAGCAGGAAGAAGATGAGGATGGTGAAGACGTCGATCAGCGCCACCAGGTTCATGTCCATGCCGGTGGCGTTGCGCGCCTTGCGCTGGGCGCGCTTTTCAAGGGCAGACAGGGCGGCCATCAGCTGCGTCCTTTCACCGCTGCCGCAGGCGTGGCAGCGGCCGTGGCCGCATTGCCGCTGCGCCGCGGCGCGTCACCCACCGAGATGCTGGGAAACAGCTCGGCCCGCACCACCTTCGGCCCCTGCGTGGTGACGGTGCCGCGCACGGCGTCCATCACCTGCACCAGCTGGTCGTAGCTGGTGTCGGGCTCGGCCAGCAGCGTGGCTTCGCGCTTGTCGGGGAACTTGCCCTTCACCAGCACCATCAGCTGCTGCAGCGCCTTCACGTCGTGTTCGGCCCCCAGCACCGGAATGCGCTGGATGAGCCCGCCCACGCGGTCGCCCACTTCCAGCGCGTCCTTGCGGATCACCACCTCCAGCTGCAAGTCGTTCACCTTCAGTTGATCCACCGCCGACTGCTGGGCCGGCAGCTGCAGGTCCATCACCGCCAGGCGCGTGAACACGGTGGTGGCCAGCAGGAAAGGCACCAGCACGACGATCAGGTTGATGAAGGCCGTGATCTCCAGCTCGGGCACTTGTTTGCGCAGACGGCGCGTTCTCATGGCGGGGCTGCCTGCTCAGTCGGCCAGGCCGGCGCTGGCTCTTTGGTCGCGCGGCTGCTCACCCGCTAGGCGCTGCACCAGGTTCAGGAAGGTGATCTTGGCGGCTTCCAGGCTGTCGACGATCTCGCTGGCGCGGGCCTGCAGGAAGGCGTGGATCAGCAGGAAGGGAATGGCCACCATCAGCGCGAAGGCGGTGTTGTTCATGGCCACCGAGATGGAGGCGCTGAGCAGCTCGGCCTTCTCGGCCGGGTTCACCGAGGCCACCGCCGTGAAGCCCTTGATCAGGCCGATGATGGTGCCCAGCAGGCCCACCAGGGTGATGGTGTTGGCGAAGGTGGCGATGTAGTGGGTGCGCTTTTCCAGGCGCGGCACGATTTCCATCATGCCTTCTTCCATCGCGTGGTCGATGTCCTCGCGGCGGCGCGCGCTGGCCATGCGCGCCAGCCCGTGCGAGACGATCTTGCCGATGGCCGCTTCGCTGCTGGCCACCATGCCCGCCGCTTCCTTGAACTTGCCGGCCTGCAGCGTGGGCAGCAGCTGGTCCCAGAGCTTGCGGTTCTCGCTGCGCGCGCGGCGCAGGTAGATGAAGCGTTCGATGGCGATGGCCAGGCCGATGGTCATCATGGCCAGGCTGGGGTAGAGGAAGGGGCCGCAGTCGACGAAGAACTTGACGACCGTGTTGAAGGTGCTCATCGGGGGGCTCCGGCAGGGACGGGGGTGGCGGTGGGGGAAACGGGGGCGGGGGCGGGGGCAAGCTGGGGCGCGGGTGCGGTGCTGGCCCCCGCAGGTGCGGCCGCAGAGGTGACAGCGGGCGTGGCCGCACGCAGACGCAGCTGCGCGCTGTAGTCCACCTGGCGGCGGAAGACCTCGCGGTCCACCGGTGCCAGGGCTTCGTCCAGCACGCTCTGCACCGGGCGGCCGCTCAGCGTGCCGGGCAGCGGCTTTTTCCAGGGCACGATGTACAGCACCTTGGGCAGCTCGCGGTTGCCGATGATCTGCGTGCGGTCGATGTCGGCGCGGTCTTGCGCGCTGCCCGCGGTGGCCGCCAGCAGCAAGGGCAGGGCCAGCGCCGCGGCTGAAAACGAAATTGGTTTCATGGGTTGGCCTTGGTGCCTGGCGCGGTGGCCACGGCCGGGGTTGCGGGGGCGGCGGGCTTGTCTTCCGTTGCGCTGGCCGTCTTGGCCGCCGGCTTGCGGGCCTTGATCTCGGCCAGCCAGCGGCCCAGCGTGGGCGCGTCGGCCGGTGAAAGCTCCAGCGCACGTTGGTAGAGCGCCAGGGCCGAGGCGGGCTCGCCCAGGTACAGGTCGTTCAGGATGGCCAGGTTCAGCACTGGAGCAGGGGCCGCGGCATCGGCCGCCATGGCGGCTTCGAAGCTCTGCCGCGCCTCCTGAAACTGGCCCTGGCGGCGCTGCAGCACGCCTTTCTGGTTCAGCAGCGGTGCCCGCGCCAGGCCCTGGGCCTGCGCCAGGGCGGCCTGCAGCGCCGGCAGTTCGGCGGGCAGCTGGGGGTCGACACGTTCGGTCTTGCCGTAGCGCACGGGCTTGAGCTGCGCCAACGCGGTGAAGCTGCCCTGCACCCAGCGGTCGTACAGGCCCGCGGTGGTGCGGCGGGCGTTGGTCTCGTACAGCTCGATGGCCTTCTCTTCGAACGGGAAGGCCTGCTCTTCGAGCATCACGTTGTACTGCTCGAGCTCGTCCTTCTTCAGCTTCTTCGGGCGCGCCGAGTTCATCAGTGCCTTGCCGAAGTCTTGGTACAGGCTGGCGGTGTGAAAGGTGGCGGCGGTGGTCACTTCGGCCACGCCCACCTCGCTGGCGGCGGCATAGGCACGCAGGGCCTCTTCCAGGCGCGCCTTCTTCAGCTTCAGCTGCTGGGCCAGGGGCTCCACCAGCGCCACCTGCTCGTAGGCGGCACGCACGGGTTCGGCCAACGCCAGCGTGGCCTGGCCGCCCAGGCTGCGCGTGCGCGGCGTGCGGGCTTCGCCGGCGTTGGCGTCGGCCTGCTGCACGGTGCGCAGCCAGGCCAGCGAGCGCGCAGCCTGGCCGTCGGTGCGCAGCAGTTCGGCCACGCGCCAGCGCGCTTCCACCGCCGTTTCCAGCGGCTGCGGGTAGCGCTGCACATAACGCTCATAGGCCTGCAGGGCCGTGCTCATCAAGGGCGTGCTGCCGCTCAGCGGGGGTTCCACGGGCGCGGCAGCCGGCGCGCGCGCCGTGCGGCGCGGGGGCGGTGCAGGCTGGCGTGCTGCGGCCCTGCGGGCCGTGGCTGCGGGTGGGGCCGCCACCACAGGTGCCGGCGCCGGGGCGGCGCGCGCGGCCTTTTCATGCAGCTCGGCGGCCTGCCACAGCGCGCCGCGGGCCAGCGTGGCGTCGCCGCCCGGGGCGCTTTGCGCCGCGCTGACCTTCTCGAATTCGGCCGCCGCCAGGCTGTGGCGGCCTTGTTCCAGGTAGGCCAGGGCCAGGCGCGGAGCCACTTCGCCCTGCAGCGGGTGGCCGGGCTGCTGGCTGCGGAAGTCTTCCAGCGCCGTGGCCGCGCGGGCCCAGTCCTTCAGGCCGATGAGCGCGGCGGCAGCATCGAACTGCGCGCTGGCACGCACGGCCGAGTTGGCACTGAGCACGCCGCTGGTGCCCAGGGCGGCCACGCGCTCGAAGTGGCCCACGGCGGCGCGGGCGTCACCGCCGCTGCGCGCGGCTTCGCCTTGTTTGTAGATGCTGGCGGCCAGGCGTTCGGCCGCTTCCGTGCGGCCCGGGCTGCCGCTGGCCGAGAGCGCCAGCACCTCGCCATAAGCGCCTTCGGCTTCGGCATGGCGGCCCTGTTCGAAGGCGTTGTGGGCCACCACCGTCCAGGCGGTGCGGCGCAGTTCGGGCGCGGGCGGCGGCTGCAGCGCCAGGGCCTGGCGCGCCACGTTGCTGGCGGTCTGCGTGTCACCCAGCGCAAACAGCTGTTCGGCCGCGCGCGTGAGCACCGGGGCACCGCGCACGTCGGCCGGGAAGGCCTGCGCAAACCGCAGCGCGCTGGCCACCGAGGCGCGCTGCAGCTCGGCGCGGGCGGCGGCGTCGGCCGTGGCCTTCTCCTGCTCGGCATAGCTCAGCAGCGCGGCATAGCCGGCGTCGCTGGCGCGCGGGTGGCCGGCATGCCGGTAGGCCACGGTTTCGTACTCGGCGGCGGCGTCGGCCCACTGCCGGTCTTCGAACAGCAGTTCGGCCAGCAGGAAGCGCTGCGCCGGCGCCTGCGCATCGGTGGGGAAAGACACCAGCAGCGTGCGGTACCAGCGCACGGCTTCCTGGACGTCGCTGCGCTGCTTGGTGCGCTGCGCCAGCGCGTGGTGGTGCTGGGCCAGCTGCGCCAGGTGGGTTTGCACCAGCGGCTGCACACGCTGCCAGCCGCCCGGGTTGGCGCGGCGGAATTCGCTGTCCACGCCGTAGCGCAGCACGTGGTCTTTCTTGGCCTGCAGCGCCAGCGTGTCGAAGCCGTTGTTTTCGTACAGCTCGATCACGCGCGCCTGCAGCAGCGGCGCCTGCACGTGCAGCGGCTGGCGGCGCACGAAGAGGGCGTAGGTGTCGGCGGCGTCCTTGATGCGTTCCTGGCGGCTGTAGAGCTCGCCCAGGGCACCGTAGACGCGGAACTGGTAGGCCTCGCGCGCGGGCGTGGTGATGAAGGGCGCCACGCTTTCGGCGCCCTGCAGCCCGGCCAGGCTGATGCTCATGACGCGGAAGCTGTCTTCCACCAGCTCGCGGTCGGCGCGCTTCAGCGCGGGTATCTCGGCCAGGTCGGCTTCTTCGCGCGCGGCGCCCTGCAGGCTGCCCAGCTTCAGATCAAGCACGCCGAAGAAAGGCTGCAGGCCTTCTTCCAGCTTGCCCTGCTTGAAAAGCGACCAGCCCTGCATGTACAGCGCCCGTTCCTGGAAGGCCGAGGCCTGGCCGGCCTGCAGCACGGCCGCGTAGGCGGCTTCGGCCTGCGCGTAGTTGCGCATGGCGAAGAGCAGCTCGCCGCGGCGGAACTGCGCTTCTTCGGCGTGCTGGGTGCCGGGGTAGCTGCCCACCAGGCTGCTCAGCGTCTTCAGCGCGGCTTCGAGGTCGCCGCCCTGTTCCTGCGCGCGCGCCAGCTGGTACAGCACGCGGTGGTTGCCGGGGTCTTGCGGGTGGGCCTTGAGGTATTCCTGGTAGCGCGCGATGGCGGCCTTGTAGTCGGGCTCGCTGCCGGCGCCTTCGGTGGCCTTGCGGTCGGCCAGGTCCATCTCCAGGTCGCCCAGGCGGCGCAAGGCCTCCGAGCGCTGGGCTGCCTGCGGCGCCAGCGGCGTGCTGGCCAGGAACTGCTGGTAGGCGGCGATGGTCTGTTCTTCGGCCAGCACCGGCAGGTTGTCGGGCACCACGGTGATCTGCCGGTTGCCCAGGCTGGCCAGCGTGGGCTGGTCGTCGCCCGGCAGCTTCTTCGGGCCGGCACAGGCCGCCAGCAGCAGGGCCACGGCCAGGGCCGGCGCGGTGCGTTGCAGCAGGGGTTTCATCGCGCGCCCCCGGGTGGTGTGGTGGGCGAGACGCCGAAACCGGAGCTGGCCGCAGCGGCCGCGCCCGCATCGGCGCGGCGCGCGAACTGCGCCTGGTCGTGGATCTGCGCAATGGCCAGGCGCGCCTGCGCGGCATAGACCGCCAGCCTTTCCTGCTGCCCCTGCAGCTCGGCCACGGCGATGTCCTGCAGCTGCGCCTGCACCAGCGCGGTGGTGGTGGCCACTATCGGGCGCATGGCCACGACGCGCTGGCCCAGCTGGGCGATGCGTTCGGCGAAGTGGGCGTGGCGCGCGGGCTCTTCCTGCTGCGCGCGCAGCAGCGCGGCGTCGCGTTCGCGGGCCTGGGCCAGGCCCAGGTCGGTGTCGCGCAGGGCCTTGCGGGCTTCCCAGGTGCGGGCGCTGAACTGCTGGCTCAGCTGCCACTGCAGCGCCCCGGCGGCACGGCGCAGGCGTTCGGTGGCGGCAGACAGCGCGTCCAGGCCTTCGCGCTGCTGCACGTCGGCGGGCAGCGCCGCAGCCGCCTGCAGCGTGGCCTGGCTGCGTTCGATGCGCGCCAGCAGGGCTTGCTCGGCTTCATTGGCAAAAGCGTGGGCGTCGCCTTCGGCCTGTGCCTTTTCCAGGGCCTGGGCCAGTTGCTCGCGGCGCTGCACCAGCGCGGCGATGTCGGCGGCGCCGGTGCTGGCACGGGCGGCCGGCAGCATCTGCGCAAAGGCGGTGCGGCGGGCTTCCAGCATGTCGCCGAAGGCACCCAGGTTGTCTTGCCACTGCGCCAGGTTGCGGTCGAGGAACTGCAGGTCGCGCAGGTTCTTGAAGGCCTCTTGAAAGGCGTGGCCGGCCAGCAGCGGCGCCAGGTGCGCGGCGTGCGGCATTTCGGGCAGCGTGCGGATGCCGCTGGCGGCGCCCAGCGCGGCCAGCGCATCTTCGCGGTTCTCGGCCAGCAGGCCCTGCACCAGCTTGCCTGCGCGTATGGCCTCGATGCTTTCGCGCAGCGCGCGCTGCTCCTGCTCGAAACCCTCGGCGGCCTGCTGGTAGCCCTGCAGCGCACTCTGGTAGGCGCGCAGCTCGGCCAGGGCGTAAGGCACCGCGATGCGCGCTTCCAGCACCGAGGCATCGGCACCGCCGGCCGAGCCGCGCGATGCCAGCTCGGACCACGGCACCAGGGCGCGCTGCGGGTCCTTCAGTTCGGCGGCGGCCCAGCCGAAGCCCAGCAGCGCCTTGTTCGACTGCGGGCCCTGCAGGCGCACACGCTCCAGCGCCAGCCGGGCTTCACGCGGCTTCTTGGCGGCCAGCGCGGCGAAGCCCAGCGCCACGTTGGCGCGGTCGCGCAGGCTGCGCATCTCTTCATCGGGCGCGGGGGTCTGGCCCACGGCGTCGAGCACACGCTCGCCGCCGACGGCGTCGCCAGCGCGGATCATCGCCACGCCCAGGTTGAAGCTGGCGTACTGGGCCGCGGCGGTAGGCACCACCTTTTTCTGCGCGGCGGCGCGTGCCATCTGCGCCGCCTGCAGGGCCTGCAGCACGGCCATGGCGCCGGCGTGGTCCTGCGCTTCCAGCAGCAGCTGCGCACGCAGCAGCTGGTGGTCTTCTTCCAGCGTGGTGTCTCTGTCCTTCGCCGCGCCAGAGCCGGGGCGTGCATCGGTCAGCGGCGCGGTGATGCGGGCCAGCGCCTGGCTGGCCTGTTCGCCCAGGCCGCGCTGGTGGCGCAGGCGGGCCAGGTAGTACCAGGCGCGGTTCTGCACCTCGGGCGGGGCCTTGCGTTCGATGAGGCGGGCGAACACGGTCTCGGCCTCGTCGTGCAGGCCGTAGGCCAGCAGCATGCCGCCGCGCAGCACCTCGGCTTCGTCGTCGTGCGGGCTGATGCGGCCGAAGTGCTGCGAGACCATCAGCCCGGTGATGGCCGCGAAGCTGCGGTCTTGGTAGAAGTGGAAGAGCGTGTCGCCGTAGTGCGGCGCGGCGATGACCTGGGGCGCGCCCGGCACCGTGGAGGCCGGCGCTGCAGGCGCGGCAGGTGTTGCAGGAGGCCGAGGTTGGGCCGCAGCCTGCACTGCAGCCAGCACCGCCAGAGCCACGAGCGAACGCAAGGGCATCACCAGACCTTCAACTCGAACTCGGGCTGCAGCTTGGCCTGCGTGTCCTTGATGCGCAGCTCGATGTAGCGGGGCTCGGTGCCCTTCTCGAACTCGAGCGTGGCGCCGCGCTTGTAGTCGCGCTCGTGCGGGCCGCGGCCGGTGAAGAAGGCGTCGACGCGGTGCTTGCCGCCGCGCAGGTTGCCCACGTAGACGCGCTGCACGCCACCGCGGTGCAGGGCCTGCACTTCCAGCGGCGTGTAGAGGTGGGTGGCCACCAGCTTGTCGTCCAGCTTGATCTGCACCGACTCCAGCTCGAAGAGCCTGCCCACGTCCATGCTGACGAACAGCGCCACCTGCGTGCCGGCCGGGAACAGCAGCTCTTCTTCAAGCACCAGCAGGTCGCGGTTCAGGCGGATAACGTCGGCCTTGAGCTGCTGCACGCGCGTGTCCAGCGCCACGGGGGGCTCGGCGGGTGCGCTTGCGGCAGCGGCCGGGGCGGGGGCCGATGCTGCGGCGGCAGCGGGTTCCGCCGCGGTGTTGGCCAGCGCCGGCAACGAAGACATCAAGGCGAAGAACAAGGCGGCCAGCCCGACCCACAGCAGGGCCAGGGCAGAGAGCAGTCGCGGTGTCATGGTGGGCATCTTTCGCGGCGGGTCTTAGAAGTTGGCTTGCACGGTGAGCTGCAGCACGTTGGCGCTGTAGGAGTAAGGGTTGCCGGTGCGCAGGTCGGTGAAGTCTGCGAAGCGGAAGCTCTTGCGTTCCAGGGCGCCGATGAGCTTCACGTCGTAACCCAGGGGCAGGCCGGGCCAGGTGTAGCTGACGCGCGCGCCGAGGCCCGTGCTCTTGAAGGTGCTGAGCTGGCGGTTGCGCGAGACGAACACCGTCTCGGTCTGGGCGTTGTCGCTGTAGAACAGCGCCTTGCTCTGGGTGTGGAAGCGCAGCGAGGCATCGACCAGCCAGCCTTCGCCCACGTGCTGGGCCCAGCCGAACTCGGTGGTGGTGGCCTTGATGTCCCAGTTGTCCCAGAAGCGGCGCACCTCGGCACGCACCGAGCTGCCCTTCACCCACTGCCCGGTGTCGTACAGGCTGCGCAGCTTCACGGCGCGGCTGCTGCGCGTGCGCGGGTTGCGCTCGGGCACCGCGGCGCCGAACACGCGCGCCGCGCGGTAGGGGCTGCCGAGGAAGCCGCTGTCGGCCACCGCTTCGGCGTTCACGCTGACCAGCCAGCGCGGCGTGAGGATCTGCGTCAGCCCCACGCGGTGCTGCCAGTGGCTGGCCTGGTCGATCCAGCCCTGGTCGCCCTTGCGGCCCACGAGGTCGCGCGAGCGCGTGGTGCCCAGGCTCACCACCGTCATGCCGCCGAAGACCTCGTGCGAGACATCGAAGCCCACGGCCTCGGCGATGTAGTCGGGTTCGGTGCTGCGCGAGGCGCTGAGCGAGATCGTCGAATCACGCACCACGGTGTCGGCGCTGAAATCCCAGGCCGTGCGCTTCTCGTAGAAAGGGCTGGCGGTGGTGACGACGTCGATGCTGGCATTGCTGACCGCATCCACGTAGTACTGCGCCGAGAGCGAGACGCGGTCGGCGATGCTCTTGCGCACCAGCAGCGCCGGGCCGGTGGCCTTCACGCCGCCGCCTTCGTACACGTGGTACATCGCCTCGGCCTTGTCGGCCGGCAAGGTGGCGGCCTGGGCCGCACCCGTGGCGACTGCGCCGCCCAGCAGGGCCTGCAGCAGCCCGCGCGCGGCCTGCATGAAGCGGCGCAGCGCCTCAGTTACAGCCACAGCCGCCTCCTTGAACGCCAGTGGCGCCGCGCGCGCCTTCGCGCACGGAATGGATGTGTTCGCGGTGCTTGTCGGCCAGCGAGTTGCGCGACCACTGCATCACCGGGTCGGCCAGCTTCTCGCGTTCATACGGTTTCACCCAGGGCTCGGGCGCAGCACAGCCTTGCAGCACGGCGGCAGCCAGCAGGGCCAAGCCCAGGCGCAGGGAGCGGGGCAGGGTCTTCATTCCTTCACCAGCTGACGGATCTGCTGTTCGTAGGCCACTTCCATGCCCTCGCGGTAGCCGCGGTGCAGGAAGCGCACCTTGCCGTCCCGGTCGATCAGCACCGTGGCCGGCATGCTGCCCAGGTCGTAGCGCTTGCTGACGGTCTTGTCGGTGTCCAGCAGCACCGGGAAGCGCAGGCCCATCTGCGTGGCGGTGCGGATGGCGGTGCGCGGGTCGTCGTCGATGTTCACGGCCAGCAGCTGGAAGCCGCTGTCGCGGTACTTGTCGTACAGGCGGTTGAGGTGCGGCATTTCCTGCTTGCAGGGGCCGCACCAGGTGGCCCAGAAGTTCACAAGCACCACCTGGCCGCGCTGCTCTTGCAGGCGCAGGTTGCGGCCGTCCGAGCCCTTCAGCGTGAAGTCAGGGGCCAGCGATTGCGGTACGACATTGGCCTGGGCCACGGTGGCCAGGCAGATCAGAACGGTGGCGGCAAGCAGGCGCATGGCGCGGGCCCTCAGAAGAAGACGGTGAGGCCGGCGGAGACCTCGAGGTTGTGGGTGTTGCGGCGCTTGCCCAGCAGGTCGAGCGAGTACACGTGGTCGCGCACGTCGGCCTGCACGGCCAGCCAGTCGGTGAACACCACGCGCAGCCCGAAGCCGGCGCTGATGGTCTGGCGCTTCTGGCCGGCGAAGTCGGTGCTGCCCACGCCGGCCACCAGGTAGCCCTGGGAGATCTTGGCGCGCGTGCGGCCGAAGAACACCTCGCCCGGCAGCACGTTGTAGCCGGCCACCACGTTGTAGTAGTTCAGGCGCTGCGTGGGGCTGGGGAAGATGCCGCCGTTGGGGAAGATCTGGCGGAAGTCTTCGTCGCTCACCTTCGTGCTGGCGTAGGTGGCTTCGACGAACACGTCTTCGGTGATGTGGTAGCCCAGGCGCAGCCCGCTCACGGCGCTGGTGCCGAAGTTCTGCGTCGCGTAGGTGCCGGCGAACAGGCCCACCGAGATGTCGCGCGAGGCAAAGCGAGGCAGCTTCACGTCGCGGCGCTCGACCTGCGGCACGATGACCTGGCCGGTCGGGCCCGCCGCCCCCGTGCCGCCTGCGGGCGGCGTGGTTTGCGCCGCCGCGCCGCCGGCAGCCAGCAGCAGGGCGGCAGTCCAGCTCATCAGCGCGGGTGCGGTGCCGGGCAGGGTGTTCGAATGGGGCATGGTGCAGAGGGTCAGAAGTAGAAGCCGAGGCCCGCCGTGATGCTGCGGTACTCGGTGCTGCGCTGGTCGGAGACAAAGGCGGTGTAAAGCGTCCAATCCAGCCGCGCGATGAAGCGCTCGCCGAGGTGCCAGCGCAGGCCCAGCGTGGCTTGCGCCAGGTTGGCGTTCACGGGCCGCGCGTCCACCAGGCTGGTGTTCGGGATGTTGTTGAACTTGCCCAGGCCGACCGAGAAATACGGCGACCAGCGGCGGTCGCTGTAGGGCTCGGACACCAGGCTCACGTGCCAGAAATCGGTGCCCGAGAACAGGCCCTGCACCTGCCCCACCACGAGCTCGGCGCCCACGGTGTCGGCCAGGCGTGCGTGCAGGCCCAGGCGCAGCATGGGTTCGCTGCGGAACTGGCCCCAGCCGCCGCTGAATTCCACGCGGCGGCGCAGGTAGTCGTCGAGCAGCAGGTCGCGGAAGGTCTTGCTGCCGCCGGCCGCCGTGAGCGTGCTTTCCAGCGCGCGGCGCGGCACCCAGCCCACCTGCCCGCCTTCGGCGCGCACGCGGTACCAGTCGGTGCGGCGCAGTTCCACCACCACCCACTGCGATTTCTCGACGACGTAGAACACCGGGTAGCCGCGGCTGGGCCCGGTGTGCATCTCCAGGAAAGGCTCGGCCACCTGCAGGCGTTCGGCGGTGTCCTTGGGGGCATCCTTAGGGGCCGTGGTCTGCGCCGAGGCCTGCAGGCCCATCGCGGCCAGCCAGAGTGCACATGCGCCAGCGCGCAGCGCGGGAAACAGGTGAAGGTTCAAGCGGCGCCCATTCATTCCGTGTTGCAGGCGCCCGTGGCCGGGTCGGGGGGCGTGAACATCGAGTTCGCTGCGGCGCTGAATTCATCCTGCCCCTGCGGCATGGGGCGGCTGATCCAGTAGCGGATGAGGCGCGCCTCGGGGCTGTTCGGGTTCTCGAAGATGATGCCGCCGCCGTGCAGCACGCCGCGCACCAGCGGCTTGTTCAGCATGCGGCTCGAATCCGGCGAGCCGACCACGCTTTCGCCGAGCGACGAGTAGTAGTTCTTGTACATGTCGGTGGCGCGTATGGCGTCTGCCGTCAGGGTGTTGGGGTTCACGTCGACCGCCTGGCCCACCAGACGCAGCGCCCCGCCGGTGCCGGTGCTGTTGTCGTGGCAGCCTGCCGAGGCGCAGGTGTTGATCGACGTGGTGCCGTTCAGTATGACGGGTAGCGGCCGGTTCAACACCGGGTTCACGCAGCGCTGGAAGTAGGCAAACGACAACTTCTGCCCAGTGGCGCCGGGTGGGTTGGCCAGGTTGGGCGGGTTGTCCAGCACGCCGCCACCACCGCAGGCGGCCAGCAGCAGGGCCAGGCCTGCGGTGAAGGGCAGTAAGCGGCTGATGGGGCGACTCATGGCGTGGGGCAGCCTCGGGTGATCCAGTTGGCAATCTGCGTGTAGCCGGGGCTGCCCACGGGCAGCAGCGCGGTGGTTTGGCCCAGTTCACCGGCCGGGTGGGGCACGGTGGAGGGGCGCGCCAGCAGCGGGTTGTTGGCTACGTTGCAGGTGTCGTTCACCATCGTCAGCGTGACGTTGAAGTCGCCTTCCTCGCTGCCTGTGAGCACGAAGCGGTTGCGCGGGTTGCCCTGGCCTGCCTGGTGGCAGCTGGCGCAGCTTTGCTGCAGCACCGGCTGCACCTGCTGGGCGAAGGTGGCTTGGCTCAGCTGCGTGACGGTGCGCACACCGTTGCCGGCGTCGAAGGGGTCGTTGTAGTACTGGCCGCCCAGGTCCATCCACTCGGCCAGCAGGCGCTTCTCGGCCTTGTTCAGCAGCGTGCCGTGGTCGGGAATGGTCGTGACCACCGCGGTGGCCCCGGTGCCCGTGGTCACGGTGGCCGGCGGGTTGGGGTGGGCGGTGCGCGCGGCGGCGCCGGCCAGCAGCGTCTGGCCCCACATGATTTCGGTCAGGCGGCTCTTGCGCGCCTGGCCGGCAGAGTTGGCGGCGCCGGAGCTGGTTTCCACCAGCGGCGCACCGCGCACCACCTCGGGCACGCCTTCGCGCACACGCACCACGGGGCGGCCGTCGGCGCCGATGACGGGGTCGCCCAGCAGCAGTTCTTCATAGGAAGTCATGCGGCCGGTGCCCGCGATGCTGGCGCGCAGGTCGAGCTTGGTGGGGTCGGCATGGCAGGCCACGCAGGTGTGGGCGCCGGCCGGGCCGCGGGCACGCGTCCACAGCGGCTGGATGTGCTCGGGGTAGTTGATCACGCCGTTCACCGGGGCCGGCGTGGCCAGGTCGTCGGCGGCGTCGGGGTTGCCGGTGTAGCGCATGCTCAGCGAGGGCAGCGCGGTGACGCCGGCGCGCGTGGTGTCGGCCCACACGTCGGTGAACACGGCATCGGCCTGCAGCGTGAGCGCGGCCGGGTTCAGGCGGGTGCGCAGGCTGGCCAGCGTTTCGCCGCTCTGGTGCTGGGCGGCGAGCGCGCGCGCCAGGCTCTCGGGCATGTTGTTCACCACCGCGCCGGCGTTGAGCGCAGCGCCGCGGCGCGGGCTGTGGCAGCCGTCGCAGGTGCGGCGTTCGCCGGGGCGCACCTGAATCCAGTTGGTGTGCGTCTGGATGGCGCGGCCTTCGGCATCGACGATGCTCAGCGCCAGCGGTATGTCGGCCGGCACCTGCAGCTTGAAGCTGCCGTCGGGTTCCACCGGGGCGTAGCCCAGGATCTGCTGCTGCTCGAAATCGGTCTCGCCAATGGCCAGGCGCAGGCCCATCGAACCCGAAGGCGGCGCCACGCCACGGATGGCGCGCACCCAGCGCGCCGGGGCGCAGCGGTAGGCGGCGTCGGCGGGGTTCTTCATGCGCGCCAGGTCGGCCACCTGGGCCCGCGTGTCCAGCGGGTCGGCCGGCCGCGTCTGCGGAATGCTGACGCTGCAGCCGGCCGGGCGGTCGGCGGCGGTGAGCATCTGCTCGGCCATGCGGTTCAGGCCGTCGGTGTCGTAGATGCTGCGCACCTCGATGAGGGCCAGGTCCTGCTGCGCCAGCACGGGGTCGACGGTGGTGGGTTCCACCACGTTGGGCTCGGGGCGCGGCTGCAGCGCTATGGGGTCGGTGTACATGGCGCCGGCCGGCGGTGCCGCCACGATCAGCCAGGTCTTGGCCCGCGGGTCGTACATCCAGATGCCGTAGGCGGCCGGCGCGTTGTCGCGCACGCTGTCGGTGGCCCGTGCGCTCATCGTGCGGTTGGTGTCGGCCAGCATGGCCTTCTCGGCGTCGGTCAGCGCGGTGCAGGACACCACGACGCCGTTGCGCGTGACGGCGCAGGGCCGCCAGGCCACCAGCACGCGTTCGGTGCCGTCCCACAGCGGGTAGGGCGTGGTGGCGCGGCCGCCCAGGGCCAGGGCGCGGCCGTCGCTGAGCGCGCCGTCGGTGATCTCCACCTGGCCGCCGGTGGCGGTGACGGTGCTGTTGGCCGGGGTGTTGAACTCGCTGAAGTTCGCGGCGTTGATCATGTGCATCGAGCCGCCTTCCTGCGTGCCCGACAGCGGCATCAGCGAGCTCAGCACCTGGCCCTTGTTGGCGCCGCGCGGGTCCATGTCGCGCGGGTGCAGGTAGCTGTTGCCGGGGCTGTGCGCGCCGTACAGCACGAAGAGGTCGGTGCCGTCGGGCTTGGCCTTGAAGACGGCGAAGCGGTTGCGGTCGGCCACGTGCTCCCAGCGCGCGAACATGATGGTGCCGTCCGGGCGGATGACGGGGTTGCGGTCGTGGCTCTGGTTGAAGGTGATCTGCTGGATGTTGGCGCCGTTGGGGGCCATGCTGTGCAGGTTCAGCACACGCTCGCGTTCGTACTCGTCGGCGGCGAAGTAGGCGCGGCCCAGCGCCTGGTTCTGGCTGCTCTTGGCCTGGCGGTTGCTGGCGAAGATGACGCCGCGGTTGGCCGGCAGGTAGACCGGGTCGACATCGTCGTGCGCGGTGCTGTCGGTGAGACGGCGGAACACGCCTTCCTGCAGGCGGCCGGCCGGGGCCGCGCTCATGTCGTATTCCCAGATGTTCCAGCGCCCGGTGCACGCGCGTGCACTGCCGGGCGTGCCGTCGATGGTGGCGGTGTTGCTGGCGGGGCACTTCAGCGCGAAGACGACCTTCTTGCCGTCGTAGCTGACCTCGGGGTCGCTGGCATCGCCCACGCCCTGCGTGAAGCGCGCCGTGAGGTTGTGCTGAACGGCGGTGGGGCTGCTCTTCTCGCGCAGCAGCAGGTCGCCACCCGGGGCGCTGTTGGTGCCGTCGGTGGGGTTCATGCCCAGCGCGGTGGCGCGCTGCACGTACACCAGGGGCACGTCGCCGTTGACGGTGAGCGTGTCGGCGCTGTCGCTGCTGCCGCCGCCCGAACAGCCCGCCAGCAGCGCAGCCGCTGCGGCGGTGACCAGAACTTGACGCAGATGTTGTCTTGAACGCATGAGGTCCTCCCCTCTGTCGTGAAAAGCCGCCGGCCTTGGGCAGGCCGGCGGCACAAAGCTCAGGTGTGGGTGCCTTCGGCCACGGGCGTGCCGGCCTCGGCGCCCTGCAGCAGGCCCGAAGAGGCATGCAGCACGCCTTGCGCGTCCACCACCACGGCGTCCACGCCCGGCTGGGTTTCCACCAGCGCCAGGCCCGCCTGCACGCCGCGCACGAAGACGGCCTTCGACAGCGCCTCGCAGGTCAGGCCGTCGGCGGCGATGATGGTCACGCTGTGCACGTGCTGCGGGCTGCGGCCCGTGGCAGGGTCCAGCAGGTGGTGCACACGCTCGGCACCGTCGTCGAAATAGCGCTCGTAGTCGCCCGAGGTCGAGACCGAGCAGTCTTCCAGCGGCAGCACCGCCACCACCTCGCCGGCGCGGCGCGGGTCGCGGATGGCCACCGTCCACGGCCGGTACTCGACCGTCCCTTCGCGGGTGGTGAGTCGCCGGTTGCCGATGACGCGGCTGTCGCCGCCGGCGCTGATGTAGGCCCGCGTGATGCCGCGCTGGCGCAGCAGCAGCGCGGCGCGGTCGATGGCGTGCCCCTTGGCGAAGCCGCCCAGGTCGATGCGCATGCCTTCGCGCGCGAAGCGCAGCGTGCGTGCCGGGGCGTCGAGCAGCAGTCCCTGCCAGCCCACCAGGGCGCGGGCGGCCCGCAGTTCGTCCTCGCTGGGGCGCTGGCGCTGGCGGTAGTCGTAGAGCTGGCCCACGGCGGCGTAGCTGATGTCGAAGGCGCCGGCCGTCAGGCGCGAGAAGTGCAGCGACTTCTCCACCAGCCGGAACATCTCTTCCGACAGCGGCACCGGCTGGCGCGCGGCCTCGCGGTTGATGCGGCTCAGCTCGCTGGTGGGCTTGTGCGGGCTCATCGCGCGGTCGATGCGGTGCATCTCGTCCATCACGGCGGCTGCGGCGGCTTCGCCCTGGCGCCGGTCGTCGGCCCAAAGCTCCACGCGGATGGCCGTGCCCATGATGGCTTCTTCACGCACCACCCAGCCGGCCACCGGTGCGGTGGTGCGGCGGGCGAAGTCGAAGCGCAGTTGCGCAGGTTGGGTGGTGGCCAAAAGCATGGATCACAAGTTACCGGGCCAGCGCGGAAAACCGGGTGACGGCTGGTGGCGCTTTGCGAGCAGATGCTTCAGATGTGTACTGAAGCGTCTGCGCCCGGGCCCGCGTATCGTCGTTCCAGGCACGGGGTGCCGGTGTGACGGCACGTCACTGCCCTCGCACGGCGCCGCACGGTGTGTGCGTTAGCTCACGCAAACGGGCAGGGCTCCCCCGTATTTGAGGGCTTCAGTCCCGCAGCGCGCAGCGGCATGCGCGGGCCTGGCGCAGCGATGCGGCGCGAGGCCGGCGCGCGGCGGTCTTGCAGGAATTCACATTCCCTTGAAGAGGCCTGTGTAGCTGCGGCTGACTTCCAGCTTCTCGCCGTGGCCCTTCACGCTGACGATCTGGCGCCCGCGGAAGTCGCGCGTGACGCTGGCGATGGCCTTCACGTTCACCAGCGTGCTGCGGTGGATCTGCCAGAACAGGCGCGGGTCCACTTCGTCCACCAGTTCCTTGATGGGCTTGCGGATCAGCGCTTCCACCTGCGCCGTCTGCACCCGGGTGTACTTCTCGTCGCTGATGAAGAACAGCACCTCGTCCACCGGAATCATCTGGATGGCCTGGCCGACGGTGGCCTGTATCCACTGCAGGTAGCCGGGCGTGCCGCCGGGGTTCAGGCGGGCGCTCAGCTGGTGCAGCAGCTGCTGCATGTGCGGGGCGGGCGGCAGTTCCACGCTGCCGGCCGGTGCGCTGCGCGCGGCCAGGCGCTGCTGGATGCGCTGCACCGTCACCTGCAGGCGTTCACGTTCGGCGGGCTTCAGCACGTAGTCGGCCACGCCTTGTTCGAAGGCTTCCACCGCGTACTGGTCGTAGGCGGTGATGAAGACGATCTCGGGCAGCCACTCGTCGTCGTCGGGTGCGTCCGGGCCGTCTCCGCGTGGGGATGCGCGGGGGGCTTCGCTGTCGTCCCCGCTGCCCTCATCGCGCTGCCGGGGCGGCAGCTGGGTGATCTGGCGGGCCGCCTCCACGCCAGTCAGGCCCGGCATGCGGATGTCGAGGAACACCACTTCCGGGCGGTGCTCGTCGGCCAGCTGCACGGCTTCCAGGCCGTTGCGGGCCTCGCCGACGATCTGCAGTTCGGGCCATACCTCGGCCAGGCGGGCGCGCAGCTGTTCGCGCATCAGGCGTTCGTCGTCGGCCAGCACGGCACGGGCGGGGCGCAGGGGGGTGTTCATGGCAGGCATCCTAACGAGCCGTGGTTCCAGGTTGTGCCGGCGCTGCCGGCCGGCGGCGCAGGGCCAGCCACAGCAGCCACAGCACCAGCAGCGGCAACCACAGCGGCAGCAGCAAGCCGCCGAGCACCAGGCCCACGGTGGCCACCACGGCCGCCACGGCGGCGGCGAGGCCCAACGCCACGCACAGCAGCCCCAGCCCCAAGGCCAGTGCCAGGAAAAGCACGATGCCCACCGGCACCGCCACCACCGCCAGCACCGTCACCAGCAGGCCCAGCACCAGGGCCGCGCCGCCCACTGTGAGCGCCAGGGCCAGGCCTGGCAGGTCGGCCAGCGTCCAGGCTTGGCCTTCGCCATGCCAGCCTTCATCGCCGAAAGCCAGCGCGCCGTCGCCGAACACCACCGGGTCCAGCGGGTGGCCGTTCGCCCACAGCGCCAGGCCGGCGCCCAGGGCGAGCAGGGCCGCCAGCAGCAAGGCCGCTGCGGTCACCCAGGGCCAGCGGCGGCGCCGGGGCCGCCCGATGACGAGGCTGTTCATGCGAAGCTCCCTTCGACGGTCTTGTAGGGCACGGTGATGGTGACGACGGTGCCGCTGGGCTGGTTCTCGGCCACGGTCAGGCTGGCCTTGGGGCCGTAGAGCAGCTGCAGGCGTTCGCGGATGTTGGCCAGCCCCACGCCCGTGCCGGCCGTGGCGGCCTTGCCGAAGCCCAGGCCGGTGTCGGCCACCACCACCTGCAGCTTGCCGTGCACGATCTCGGCCTTCAGCCTCAGCGTGCCGCCCTCGGCCTTGGGTTCCAGGCCGTGCTTGATGGCGTTTTCAACTAGGGTCTGGATCATCATCGGCGGGAATTCGGCCGAAAGCAGGCCCTCGGGCACCTGCACCTCGGTGACCAGGCGCTCTTCCATGCGCACCTTCAAGATTTCGAGGTAGGGGCGGATGACCGCCAGCTCGCGCCCGAGGTCGCGCACGCCTTGGCTGCCCTCGCCGTTGGCTTCGCGCATGGTGGGCATGCTGGCGCGCAGGAGCGCGATCAGGTTCTTCTGCATCTGGCTGGCGCGGGGCGGGTCGGTCTCGATCAGGTGGTCGATGCTGGCCAGCGTGTTGAACAGGAAGTGCGGTTCCACCTGGGCCTGCATGGCCGCCATGCGCGCTTCCACCACCTGGCGCTTCAGCGATTCGGCTTCGGCGGTTTCGGTGGCCTGCGCGGCCTTCACCTCGGCCTGCAGGCGGCCCTTGTAGGTGGCCTTCAGCACCGCCGAGGCAAACACCCACAGCAGCGTGAGCTGCATCAGCCCGTCGCCCAGGTCGAGGTGGGTGCGGTGCACGCGCACCTGCGGCTGGCCGGCTTCGCCGCCCAGCTCGGCCAGTGCGGTGGCGGCATCGCGCTGGGCCTCCTGCGCTTCGCGGGTGGCCTGTTCGGCGTCGCGTGCGGCCTGTTCGGCATCACGGGCCGCCTGTTCCAGTTCGCGCAGCAGGGCGCTGATCTCGCCCGCCGGCACGTTGATCTCCAGGCTGGCCACGCCGGCGGCCGAAGCGGGTGCGGAAGCGGCCGCGGCCGGCTGCGAGGTGATGCGGATGACCCGTTCGCCGATGCGGATCTGCATCTCGCCCGGCTTCTGGGCCACCTCCACGCCCGGACGCGCCGGCGCTGGGGGGCTGCGCACTTCGCGGGGCGGCTGCGGCACCACCACGACCCGCGGCGCACGCACTTCCACCACTTCGTTGCTCGACCAGCTGAAGTTGAAGAAGTCGTGGACGATGGCCACCATGATGATGAGCGCCAGGGCCAGCAGGATGAAGCTGCGCCAGCTGATGCTGACCAGCCAGCTGCCGTAGGCGTGGAAGCCGCGCAGCGCCGCGCTGGAGAAGCGTTGCCAGCGGTCGCTGCCGCTGGGGCTGCCGTAGCTGGGGGTGCCGGCTGTGCCAGGCGTGCCTGTGGGGTTGGCGTTCATGGGGGCTGCGGGGGCTCGGATGCTGCGCACTGTACGCAGCGCACCGCCGCAGCGTCAGCGCCAACCGATGCGGTGTGCGCTGCGCAGGACAGGGTGCAGGCGGCGCCGACAGGCCGCCCACACCTGGGGGTGCTTAGAAGCCCAGGCTGGCGGCCACGGCCAGCAGCAGCGTGGCGGCGGCCGCGCACAGCACCAGGCCCAGCAGGTGACGGTCTTCGGCGTCGGTGGTGGCCGTCAGTTCGTTGGCGTCGATGCCTTCCTGGCGGCTCAGCGCGGCCCAGGCCCAGGGGCCGTCGTTGCCCGCGGTGAGGGTGTCGGCGAAGTCGCGGCGGGGGGGCTGGTTGGCGAACATGGCGGGTTGCTCCTGGGGCGCTGGGCCTGAACCTGTCGGCCGCCCCTGCGGGGCTGCCATGGACGAGGTTTTAGGATTCCCGTCGTTACGGGCCCGTTACGCTGCCCCGGGCGCGGCTGCCCGCGGGCGTAACGCGGCGGGCTGGTGAGCGGTCGGCGGCGGTGCCGGGCCGGGGCTCAGGCGGGCAGCGGGCCCAGCAGCCGGCGGTGCAGCGGGTGCTGGTGGAGGAAGCCGTCGGCGAACTCGGGCGCCACGTGGGTGGCGGCGGTGTTGCGCAGCCAGGTCTGCCCTTCTGCCCACAGCGCCTGGGCGCGCGCGACCTCGCCACTGCGCACGAAGGCCAGGGCGGGGGCCAGGAAGCGCAAGGCCCGGTCGGCATGCAGCGCCTCGGTGGTGGTGGCCAGGGCCAGCGCCTGTTCGGCCAGCTGGACGGCCTGGGCGGTCTGGGCGGCCTCAGCGGCCAGCAGCGCAGCGTGCAGCAGGGCCGCCAGTTCGGCGCCGTGCAGGCTGAGTGCGTGGGCCTCCTCGGCCACGGCGCGCAGCGCCGCCACAGCGGCTTCGGGCTCGGCGGCCAGGGCCTGCTCGGTGCGCACGATCAGGCGCGTTTCGGGCCAGCCGTCGGGCGGCGCCAGGGCGGCGGCTTCGGCCAGCAGCGGCGCGGTGGGCTGGCGCAGGCGTCGCTGCAGCCGGGCCAGCAGCACGAGCCAGCGCACCGAATAGCGCGCCGGCATGCGCCGGGCCGTGACCAGCGCCTCGCCGCCCAGCACCTGCAGGGCGCGCGCATGCTGGCCGAGGTCGAGCCACACGTGCGCCAGGTGCAGCCGGGCCACCGGCACGCGCGAGGGGTTGCGCTCGGCCAGGATGTCCTCGGCGCGGCGGCACCAGTCCAGCGCCGCGGCGTAGCGGCCGGCGCCGCGGTCGCACTGCGCCTGCAGCGTGGCCACGTAGCCGGCGCTGCCGCCGGCGCTGCTGCCGGCCTGTTCATAGGTGGTGACGATCTGCTGCGCCTGCGCCAGCTGGGTGGCCGCCAGCACCAGGTCGCCGGCATCCAGCCGGCTGCCGGCGTAGTTGGCCAGGGTGGTGACGAGCTGCGAGTCTTCGTCTTCCACCCGGCTCAAGGCCACGCTCTGCTCGAAGTGCGGCTGGGCTTCCGCCGGGCGGCCCAGGTTGCTCAGCACCACGGCCAGGTTGCCCTGGAACTCGGCCGCCGCCGAGGCGCTGCGCACGTTGCGCATGCCGGGCTCGGCCGCGCGCATGTAGGGCAGGGCCTCCTTGAAGCGCCCGGCCACGCTGAGCGAAGCGCCCAGGCGCTGGCGCACCATGGTCAGCAGGGTTTCGTCGCCCAGCGGCTCGGCCAGTTGCAGCGCCGCACGACCCTGTTCGATGGCGGCTGCGAATTCGCCCATCACGGTGCTGTACCAGGCGCGGTCGCCGGCCAGCTGAGCGCGCTGCAGCGGCGTGCGCGCCAGCGACGCCAGGCGGTCCAGCAGCGGCAGGCCGTCGGCATCGCGGATGGTGTTCATGTGGCCTTCGATGGCGTCGCGCACGAGGTCGAAGGCTTCGTCGGGGCGCTCGGCGGCCTCGGCAATGTCGGCGGCGCGCAGCAGGAAGGCGATGCGTTCGCCCTCGCGCAACGAACGCCGCGCCAGGGCCGCTGCCTGGCGCAGCGCCGGCAGCGCGCGCGTGCGCTGGCCCGCGGCCTCCCAGTGCGCGGCCACGCGCGCGGGGTCGACGGCGTGGCGGCCCGGTTCCGAGCCGGGGTCCGTGGCCTGCGCCTCCAGCCAGGCAGCGGTCTGGCCGTGAAGATGGCGAGCAATCACTTCCGGCAGGCCCTGCAGCACGGCGTCGTGCACCAGGTCGTGCGCGAAGGCTTCGCCGCGCAGCACCTGCTGGGCTTCCAGTTCGGCCCAGGGGTCGGCCAGGTCGAGCGCGCTGCGCCCGAGCAGGTGGCTGGCCAGCGGGATGCAGAAATCAACCCCGGCCACGGCGGCCACCCGTGCCAGCTGCAGCGAAGGGGGCGACAAGCGCGCCAGTTGCTGCCCGATCAGCTGCGCCAGCGTGTCGGGCCGCGGCAGCTGTTCGGCCACGCTGGGCGCCGCCAGGCTGCCCAGGCTGCCGTCGCTCCAGGCCAGCTTCAGGGTTTCCAGCGCGAACAGCGGGTTGCCGCCAGTGCGCTGGCATAGCACCGGTGCCAGCTGCCGGCCGGCCACGCCCGGCAGCGCCAGCGAGTCGATGAACTCGGCCATCGGCGCTTCGGCCAGGGGCTGCAGGCGCAGCCGGGTGTGCGGGCCGGCGGTGGCCAGGGCGTGCAGCAACGCGTGCAGCCGCGTGCCCTCGGCGGCCGGCCGCAGGCCCAGGCAGCAGCGCGGCAGGGTGTCGGCGCGCGCGGCCACCACATCGCGCGGGGCGGCCAGCAACTCCTGCAGCAGTTCCAGCGTGGCGTCGTCGGCGAAGTGCAGGTCGTCCAGCGCCAGTGTCTCGATCTGGCGGCGCGCCCGCTGCAGCAAGGCGAGCACCGGCTGGGTCAGCGGCTGCTGGTTGCCCGACGCGGGGCGCTCGGCGGCTTCGGCGAATTCCGGCAGCAGCGGTGCCAGCGCGCGGCGCAGCGGGGGGTCGGCGGCGGTGGGGTCGCGGTCCAGCAACTGGCGCAGGGCCCGGGCCAGCGTGGCATAGGGCACCAGCGTGTCGCCGGGGCGGCCGCTGGTGTGCAGCACCCCCGGCCGTGACGCCGCCAGCGCCTGCAGCAGGCGTGATTTGCCCATGCCGGCCTCGCCCACCACCACCACCACCTGCCCGGCGCCCAGGCCGCGTTGCAGGGCAGCCAGGTCGGCGTCGCGCCCCACCAGCCGCGGTGGGCGCAGCACGGCGGCGGGCAGCGCGCTGCGCACGGCACCGCTGTGAGCCACGGGTGCCGACTGTTCGATGGTGGCCAGCAGCGCCAGCGTGGCCGGCGAGGGCGAGGCACCCACCTCGTGCTTGAGCAGCTGTTCGCAGCGGTCGAAGGCCAGCAGCGCCGCGGCGCGGTCGCCGCGCAGGTAGTGCAGGCGGATGACGCGCCGGTGCGCGTCTTCCGACAGCGGGTCGCCGTCCAGCAGCGACAGCGCCAGGGGCAGCGCGGCGGCCACGTCACCGGCGGCTTCCAGGGCTTCGATGCGTGTTTCCACGGTCTGGCGCGCGGCAGCGCGGCGGGTGGCGCGGCGGCCGTCCAGCCATTGGTCGAGCTCGGGCGCTTCGGGGGCCCGCAGGTCGCCCAGCAGCGGGGTGCTGTCGTGCAGGTCGTGCTGCACGCCCGGCGCCAGTGTCAGCGTGGCGGTGCCCACGGCCACGTCGACGCCCAGCTGCTTGCGAAGGCGGAACAGGCGCTGGCGCATCGCATTGCGCCCTGCTTCGGCACCGCTGCCCGGCCACAACAGGCCGGCCAGGCGCTCGCGCGAGGTGGGCCCTTCCAGCGCCAGCCAGGCCAGCATCAGGGCGTCGGTGGGCGCCAGCGGCAAGGTCGGGCCTTCCGGCCCGGCGGGCAAGGCGCGCGGTGGCCCGGAGAGTTGCAGCGTCAGTGGGGCTGGCGGGGTGGTTGGCACGGCGGCGAGGATAGCGCCGGGCCCCTCATTGCTGACAGCGCGGCGCAGACGGCTTCAGCCCTCACGCGTGAAATCGCGTTCGAGCCTTCGCCGGCCGTGCAAGGCCTTCCGGCCTTGCACGCGCGGGCTCAGCTGAACAGCTCGCCTTTGGCCGCCCGGGTGATGGCGCGCACCGCGGGGTGGGTGATGCGCCGTTCGGCCGAGATGGCGTAGAAGTTTTCGGTGATTTCCTCGCTGCGGCCGATGATCTGCACGCCGTACTGTTCGGAGGTCTCGGCCTCGCACACCGAAGGCGAGAGGAAGATGCCGCCGCCCTCGCGCCCGAAGGCCTTCATCAGCGCGCCGTCGTTGAACTCGCCCACCACGCGGGGCTGCAGCTGGTGGCGCGTGAGCCAGGCCTCGAACTGCGGCCGCACGGAAGACGTGCCGCCCGGCACCAGCATGGGCGCGCCGTTCAGGCAGGCCGGAAAGGGCGCCTTCAGTGTCTGGCGCAGGCCGGGCGAAGCGTAGAACGACATGCTGGAAGAGCCCAGCGGGTGGTTGTAGGCCTTCACGCTGAGGCGGCTGGTCAGCGGCTGGTCGGACAGCACGAGGTCGATGCGGTGCAGGGCCAGCTGCGCCATCAGGTCGCTGAACTGGCCTTCCACGCAGATGAGCCGCACGGGGTCGGGCAGGTGCAGCGAGGGCTCGAGCAGCCGGTAGGCCACGGTCTTGGCCAGCGCGTCTTCGATGCCGACGCGGAACTCGCTGGCCTGGGCGCCGCCGGCGCGGCGCGCGCGCAGGGCTTGCTCCAGCTCCTGGCCGAGCGAGAAGATGTCGTCGGCGTAGCGCAGCGCCACGCGGCCGTCGTCGGTGAGTTCCAGGTTGCGGCCGCTCTTGCGGAAGAGCTTGCGCCCCAGACGCTCTTCCAGCAGCTTGATCTGCCCCGACAGCGTCTGCGGCGTGATGTGCAGCTGCTCGCCGGCCTTGACGATGCCGCCTGCCTTGGCGGTGACCCAGAAGTAGTGCAGGTGCTTGAAGTTCATACTTCGAGTTTATCGAAGTGATGTTGTCTAAACTTCGAATTTACGAGGGGCTTGCATGCCCCTACATTGTTTGTGTGCGTCAGTGGACGCATACCTACAGCAAGGAGAACCGCATGCGCATGAGCACCAAAGGCCGTTTTGCCGTCAACGCTCTCATCGACCTCGCTCTGCGCGAGGCTGCCGGCCCCGTGGCCCTGGCCACGATCAGCGCACGCCAGCAGGTGTCGCTGTCTTACCTGGAACAACTCTTCAGCCGCCTGCGGCGCGACGGCATCGTCGAAAGCACGCGCGGCCCCGGTGGTGGCTACTCGCTGGGCCGCCCCGCTACCGAAATCTCGGTGGCCGACATTGTCTCGTCGGTCGACGACCCGCTGGAGAACAGCGAAGGCCAGACCAGCGCAGACGGCCTGAGCCAGGCGCTGTGGCTGCGCCTGAACTCCACCATGCTGCAGCACATGGCCGGCATCTCCCTGCAAAGCCTGGTGGAGGAGCAGAAGGCCCAGGGCGGCGAGATCGAGATGAAGCCGGCCCGCCGCGCCATCCAGCCGCAGCCGGCCGTCAAGCCGGTGCGCACCACGGCGCCGAACTCGGTGTTTGCCTTCGGCCGCTCTTTCGCCCGCTGAACCTGGAACGTCGGCGCGAGGACCGTCCTCGCAAGAACAAAGGGCCGCTGAAGCGGCCCTTTTTTTCGCCTGTGCCGCAGTGCGCAGGCCAGGGGGCTGCCGGGGCCCGGGGCCCCGGCCTGCGCCTAGCGGTACAGCACCTCGGGCAGCCACATGCCGATGGCCGGGAAGTTGTACAGCAGCACGATGGCGATGACCTGGATGCCCATGAAGGGCAGCATGCCGGCGAAGATCTGGTTCAGGGTGACGTGCGGCGGGCTCACGCCCTTCAGGTAGAAGGCGGCCATCGCCACCGGCGGGCTGAGGAAGGCCGTCTGCAGGTTCAGCGCCACCAGCAGGCCGAAGAACAGCGGGTCGACGCCGAAGTTGTCGAGCAGCGGAATGAAGATGGGCATGAAGATCACGATGATCTCGGTCCATTCCAGCGGCCAGCCCAGGATGAAGATGATCACCTGGCTGAGCACGAGGAACTCGGTCTTGCTCAGGTTGAGCGACATCACCCAGTTCTCGACCAACTCTTGCCCGCCCAGCAGCGCGAACGCGGCCGAGAAGATGGCGCTGCCCACGAACAGCCAGCACACCATGGCGCTGGTCTTGGCAGTGAGGAAGACACTTTCCTTCAGCACCGTCATGTTGAACTGCCGGTAGGCCACCGCGAGCAGGAAGCCGCCCAGCGCGCCCACGGCCGCCGCCTCGGTGGGCGTGGCCAGGCCCATCACGATGCTGCCCAGCACCGCCAGGATGAGGATCAGCAGCGGGAAGAAGCTGCTCAGCAGCATCTTGAAGATTTCCAGGCGCTGGAAGCTGAGCATGGCGTAGAAGCCCAGCAAGGCCAGGGCACCCACGCCCGTGCCGATGTACCACCCCTTGGTGGCGGGCGTACGCTCGGCCGAAGCCGGTGCGGCGCTTTCTTCGGCGCCTGGCGGCTCCTGCACGCCGCCACCGGTTTCGGCGGGGGCCGAGGCGGCCTCGTCGCTGCCGGGTGGTTCCTTCACGCCGCCGTCGTCGGCTGCACCTTCGGCCGGCGGCTCCTTGAGGCCGTCCTCGGCCGGTGGCTCTTTCAAGCCACCCTCGGCGGGGGGTTCCTTGAGGCCGCCTTCGTCTTCGGCGGGAGGTTCCTTCAGCCCGCCGGTCTCTTCGGCCGGCGGCTCGGCAAGGCCGCCCAGGGGCGCCTGAAGGCTGCCATCCGACGCCGCCGTGGCGTCGCTCAGCGCCATGGCGGCCAGTGCGTCGGCGTTGGGTGGCGCGGTGTTGCTGCGCCAGCTGAGCGTGGCGACCAGCACGAACACCAGCGCCGGCAGCAGCGCGACGCCCAGCTGCTTCAGGATGTAGGACGTGGGCACGTCCACGTTGCGGTGGCCCTTGAGCGCGCGCAGCAGCGAAGACAGGGCGTTGTTGCCCAGATTCGTGGAGATGGGCTCGGTGAGCGGCGGCAGCGGCACGAAACGCTCAGCGGCCGAAAGCGGGGGCATCAGTGCCGGCTTCAGCTTGGCCAGGATGATGATGTACAGCACGTACAGGCCGGCCAGCATCAGCCCCGGGAAGAAGGCGCCGGCATACAGCTGCACCACGGAAACACCCGCGGTGGCGCCGTAGACGATGAGCATGACGCTGGGCGGAATGAGGATGCCCAGGCAGCCGCCGGCCGTGATGGCGCCGGCCGAGACCCGCACGTCGTAGCCGCCGCGCAGCATCTGCGGGAAGGCCAGCAGGCCCATGAGCGTGACCACCGCGCCCACGATGCCGGTGGCCGTGGCGAACACCGCGCAGGTGAAGAGCGTGGCCACCGCCAGGCTGCCGGGCACGCGCGACAGGGCCAGGTGCAGGCTCTTGAAGAGCTTCTCGATGAGGTTGGCGCGCTCGACGAGATAGCCCATGAACACGAAGAGCGGTATCGAGATGAGCACGTCGTTGCCCATCACCTTGAACGCGCTCTGCACCATCAGCGTGAGGGTCTTGGAGGTGTTCTCCTCGTAGGCGATCCACGTGAAGATCATGCCCATGCCCATCAGCGTGAAGGCCGTGGGAAAGCCCAGCATGATGGCCACCACCACCAGGGCCAGCATCATCAGGCCGAGGTGGCCGTTGGTGATCTTGTCGGCCGACAGCAGCATCACCGCCGTGCCGGCGATGATGAGCGCCATCAGCGAGAAGCCGAACCAGAGTTCCTTGCGGATCTTCACTTCGCCGCCTCCTGCTTGACGACGAACTGGTCGAGTTTCGCGATGTCTTCGTCTTTCACGTGCACCATGGCCTTGAGCTTGTCGACGTCGACTTCTTCCACGTCCTGTTCACGCGAGGGCCACTCGCCTTCGCGGATGCAGCTGATGCAGCGCACCATCTCGACGATGCCCTGCAGCAGCAGCATGCCGCCGGCGATGGGAATGGCGAACTTGAACGGGTACAGCGGCAGCGGCGTGGCGCTGAAGGTGCTTTCGCGGATGGCCAGCGACTCGTTGGCGAAGATCCAGCCGGCGTAGGTCAGGGCCACGATGCCGGGCATGAAGAAGACGAAGTACAGCAGCAGGTCCAGCGTGGCCTGCGTGCGGGGGCGGAAGAAGCCGTAGAGCACGTCGCCGCGCACGTGGCCGTTCTTGCTGAGCGTGTAGGCGCCGGCCATCATGAAGAGGGTGCCGTACATCATGATTTGCGCGTCCAGCGCCCAGTCGTGCGGGTCGTTCAGCACGTAGCGGGAGAAGACCTCCCAGCTGATCATCAGCGTCAGGGCGACGATCAGCCACGCAAAGAACTGGCCCAGCCAGGTGGACACGCGGTCCACCAGCAACAGAAGGCGTTGCATCGCGGCAATCTCCGGAAGGAAAACGGGGAATTCTCGCCCAAGAACAAGGGCCACCGGCCTTGTCTGGCAACGGTGGCCCTCGGGGGCGGGGGTAGAAAGGTCAGCCCTTCTTGGCGGGGCGGAAGTAGTGGTTCCAGGCCATCTTGAAGTCGACCATGTAGTCGTTCTGCCAGGAGCCGGCGCGCTGGGCGAAGGCACGCTGGCTGTCCATCACCTTCTTGAACAGCGGCTGCTCGGCGCTCTTGGCCGTGGTGACCTTGTCCCAGGCCGCCAGCTGCGCGCGCAGCACGGGGTCGGGCGTCTTGAAGAAGTTGATCTTGTCCTTGGTCTTCAGCTCGATGTAGTCCTGGCTGTTGCGCTGGATGGCCTTCCAGCTCATGTCGGCGCTGGCGGCCTGCACGGCGTAGTCGATGACGGCGCGCAGTTCAGCCGGCAGGGCGTCGTACTTGCCCTTGTTGAACAGGATCTCGAACTGTTCGCCGCTCTGGTGGAAGCTTTGCAGCATGCAGTTCTTCACCACGTCGGGGAAGCCCAGCAGGCGGTCGGAGCTGGCGTTGTTGAACTCGGCCGCGTCGATGAGACCGCGGTCCAGGGCCGGCACGATTTCACCGCCCGGCAGCGGGTTCACGGCAGCGCCCAGTTCCTTGAACACGTCGACGGCCAGGCCCACGGTGCGGAACTTCAGGCCCTTCAGGTCGGCCACGGTGCGCACGGGCTTCTTGAACCAGCCCAGCGGCTGCGTGGGCATGGGGCCGTAGAGGAAGGAGACGACGTCGATGTTCAGCGACTTGTAGATCTCTTCCAGCAGGGCCTTGCCGCCGCCGTAGTAGTGCCAGGCCAGCACCATGTTGGGGTCCATGCCGAAAGCCGGGCCCGAGCCCCACAGCGCCAGCGAGTTCGCCTTGCCGTAGTGGTAGGCCACCACGCCGTGGCCGCCGTCGAGCGTGCCCTTGTTCACCGCGTCCAGCAGCTGGAAGGCCGGCACCACCGAGCCCGAAGGCAGCACTTCGATCTTCAGGCGGTTGCCCGCCATGTCGTTCACCTTCTTGGCGAAGTCGGTGGCGTACTCGTGGAAGATGTCCTTGGCCGGCCAGGTGCTCTGGAAGCGGAAGGACACGGTCTGCGCTTGCGACACCATCGGCGTGGCAAGCGCGCCGGCACCCACCGCACCAGCGGCGGCGGACTTCAGGAAACTGCGGCGGGGTGCCGGCTTCTGGGCTTCGGTCATGTCTGGGGTCTCCGTTGACGAGATGCAGGTTTATGAAACGGTGTCGCTGGCAGCGCACGTCGGCGGACTATGGCCCCGCGCCGCGCGGGGTGGCAAGTCGGTCTTACCCGCCCCGCCCGCGCGCCGTGGCGGAGCCGCCACCGCGGGCGGGTTCAAGGTGTTTTGACCGGCGGCGATGCAATCGGTGCCAGCACCCGCTGCCCTTCCACCTGCACCAGCAGCCGCACCCGGTTGCCCACCAGCGGCAGGCCGAAGGTGGCGCCGTGTTCGTTGCGCAGCACCACGCCTTCGAAATCGCCGCCGCAGATTTCCACGGCGGGCTGCGCGCTGTCGTCACGCCGGCAGCTGAAGCGCAGTGCGTCCAGCTGCAGCGGCTGGCTGACGCCGCGCCAGGTGAATTCACCGCGCAGGCTGCGCAGCTGCCCTTGCTGGAAGGTGAAGCGGTTGGCCACGAAATAGGCCTCGGGGTAGGCGGTGCTGGCCAGCAGGTCGTCTTCCCGCAGGCGGCTGTCGAAGACCCGGATGCCGGTGTTCACGGTGTCGGTGCGCACGGCCAGGCGCACATCGCCCCGTTGCGCCGCCGGGTCGAGCATCACCTGGCCCTCGACGGGGCCGATGCGGCCGCGGATGGTGCTGGTGTTGAAGTGCAGCACCTCGAACTGCACCCAGCTTTGCGCCGGGTTCAGCGTGTAGACCGGGGCAGGCGGGGGTGGGGTCGGTGGCGTGGGCGAGGCGGGGTCCTGGGCCCAGGCGGCGCCCGCCAAGGCCGCGCCCAGAAACAGCAGGGGCAGCAAACAAGGCGTCTTCATGCCCTGATGCTGCCCGAAACGACAAAGGTGCCGCCGCTGGCGCGGCGACAACCCTTCCAGCCGGCCGTGGCTTACTGCTTCACGGCTTCCACCTGCACCAGCAGGCGCACGTTGTCGGGAATGCCGGGCAGGCCGTAGGTGCTGCCCCACTGGCTGCGCTGGATGGTGGTCTCGAAGTCGCCACCGCACACCTCGCGCTTGAAGAAGGGGTTGTCGTAGCAGTTGAAGCGGCTGGCCTTCAGCTCCACCGGCTGCGTCTTGCCCAGCATCGTGAGCGTGCCCTTCACGCCGGTGACCTTGGTGCCGTCGAAGCTGAAGCCCGTGGCCTGGAAGCGCGCCGTGGGGTGGTTGGCGACGTCGAAGAAGTCCTTGCCGCGCAGGTGGTTGTCGAAGGGCGCCACGCCGGTGTTGATGCTGGCCATGTCGATGGTGATGTCCACGCTGCCGGTCTTGGCCGTGCGGTCGATCGTGACCTTGCCTTCCTTCTTGTCGAAGCGGCCGCGGCTGGTGCTGGTGCCGAAGTGCAGCGCTTCCCAGGTGACGAAGGTGTGCGTGGGGTCCAGCGTGTAGGTGGCGGTCTGGGCCTGGGCCGGGGCCAGGCAGGCCAGTGCGGCGGCGGCGCCGAGGGCGAGGACGAACTTGTTCATGAGGGCTCCTGTCGAGGTGGCAGTGGTTGAGGGGGGAAGGGCGAGAAGGGTGGGAAAGGTGGAAAGGGCGAAATGCGGCGGCCGAACCGGGCGCCTTACAGCGGGCCCAGGCCGGTGAGCGCGAGCTTGAAGCGCACCTGCACTTCATCGGCCAGCAGCGAGGTGTCGTTCCAGTCGCCGTCGCCCACCTTGAAGGCCAGCCGCTTGATGGTGAAGGCGCCGGTGGCGGTGCTGTTGCCGCCCGCCTGCGCCACCTGCACCGGCACCACCACGTTCTGCGTGGCGCCCTTGATGCTGAGGCGGCCGGTCACCTCGAAGCGGCCCGGGCCGGTGGCCTTGATGGCGGTGCTCTGGAAGGTGGCCTGCGGGAACTTGGCGACGTTCAGCCAGGCGGCCTTGGGCACCTCGGCGTCGAGTTCGGCGCTGCCGAAGCGGGCGCTGCCGGTGTCGATGGTGAAGGCCACGCTGCCGGTTTCGGGCTTCTTCGGGTCCAGCGCCACCTGGGCGCTGAACTTGCCGAACTTGCCCTCCACCGGCACGCCCATCTGGCGCGTGGTGAAGGCAATCTCGCTACCGGCGGTCTGAAGCACGGCGGGCTTGGGCTGGGCCCAGGCGCTGGGGGCGGCGGTGGCGAACAGGGTGGTGGCCAGGCTCAGGCCCAAAAGCAGGCGGGGGGTCATGTCAGGGCGTCCTTGGAATGAGGAGGAGAGATGGTTCAGCGGCACGGCCAGGCGGCAACGCTCAATGGCGTGCCGGCCACATGCGGCGCAGCAGACCGTCGCGGTCGACGAAATGGTGCTTCAGGGCTGCGGCGACGTGCAGCACCACCACGGCAGCCAGGGCCTTGGCCAGCCAGCCGTGCCAGGGCTTCAGCGCTTCGGAGAGTGCACGGTCCACCGGCACGAAATCAGGCAGTGGCCACACGCCGAAAAGCACGATGGGAAAGCCGGCCGCCGAGCTGTAGGCCCAGCCCAGCAGCGGCACGGCGAAGAACAGCACGTACAGCGCGAGGTGGGCGCCGTGCGCGGCACGGCCCTGCCAGGCGGGCATGGGCGGGCTGGCCGGCGGGCGGTGCGTCAGACGCCACAGCAGCCGCGCGGCCGAGAAGGTGAGGATGAGCACGCCGGCCCACTTGTGCCAGTTGTAGAGCTTCAGGCGCTGTGGTGAAAAGGGCAGGCTCACCATGTACAGCCCCACCGCGAAGGTGCCCACGATGGCCAGCGCCAGCAGCCAGTGCAGCGCGATGGCGGTGGTGGTGTAGCGGGCCGGAGAGGTGGCCAGGGCGATGGGCGGCGTGTTCATGGGGACTGAAGTGTCCGGGCGGCGCCTGCCCGCGCCGTTCAAGCGCTTTGATGGCGTCAGACTGCCGGCGTGAACAGGGCCGTCGCCTGGGCCTGCGCCTGGGCGGCGCTCAGCCAGCCGTGGCGGCGGCCGAAATCCAGCGTCACCAGCGCGGCGTCCACCGTCATGGCGCCGCGGGCGGCCAGCGCCAGCGCCTCGGCCACGGGCAGCAGGTGGAAGCCGGCCACCTCGCCGTCCTGGTTCTGCGGTTGCAGGCCGGGCGGCAGGGCCAGGTCGAAGGCGTGCAGGTCTTCGAGCTGGCGCCCTTCGGGCACGTCGCGGTGCAGGCGCAGCACACCCGCTGCCTGAGCGCTGGCCAGCAGCGCCGGGTCGAGGCCGGCTTCTTCCCAGCCTTCGCGCTGCAGGGCCTGCCAGGGTGTCTGGCCCGCGGGCACACCGCCACCGATGAGGTTGTCCAGAAGACCTGGGTCGGTGGCCTTGTCCAGCGCGCGCCTGGCCACCCACAGGTGCGTGGGCCGGCCATCGGCGCCGGCCACGTAGCCGTTGGCATGGGCGCCCAGCGTCAGCGCGCCCCAGAAGCGCGCCGCCGCGCGTTCCATCGTGGCCAGCACCTCGAACGTGACGGGGTCGAAGAGCGCGAAGGCTTCGTCGCGCCAGGCCCGCACCAGCCCTTGCGCACGCAGCGTAGCGTGCACCTCGGCCAGCGCGGTGCTGCGCTCGGCTGCGTACAGCGTGACGCCGTCTTCATGCACCTGCAGGTGCTGCGGCCAGGCGCGCAGCGCGGGCAGGTGCGCCAGCGCCACCGTGCCCACGGCCCGCCCGCCCACGAAAAACGGCACGCGCGGGGCCGCGGCGGCAGCGGCCGCCGTCGCGTTCACGCCGCCTTCTGCAGCCCGCCAGCGCGCCAGCGCTGCATCAGGCCTTCCCACTTGGGCCGCGCGGCCGCCAGGTGGCGGGCCTTCACGTGCCCGTAGCCGCGGATGTCTTCGGGGATGCGCGCAATCTCCACCGCCAGCGCGCGGTTGCCGGCGTTCAGCGTCTTCAGCAGTTCTTCGATGCAGAAGCGGTATTCGGTGATCAGCGCGCGTTCCATGCGCCGTTCTTCGGTGCGGCCGAAGACATCCAGCGCGCCGCCGCGCAAGCCCTTCATCTTCGCCAGCAGGCCGAAGGCGCTGCGCATCCAGGGGCCGAAAGCCTGCTTCACGGGACGGCCCTGCGCATCGGTCTTGCCCAGCAGCGGCGGGGCCAGGTGGTGCACGAGCTTGTAGTCGCCCTCGAACATCTCGGCCACCTTGGTGGTGAAGGTCGGGTCGGTGTGCAGGCGGGCGACCTCGTACTCGTCCTTGTAGGCCATCAGCTTGAAGAGGTAGCGCGCCACGGCTTCGCTCAGCGCGGTGCCGCCCCCGTTCGCCGAAAGAGGAGCCTCGGCCGCGCGCACCTTCTCGACGAAGGCACGGTACTGCTCGGCGTAGGCCGCGTCCTGGTAGCCGGTGAGAAAGTCCACGCGCGTCTTCAGCATCTCGTCCAGGCCCGGCTTCTTCACGAACTGGATGACCTGCTGCGCCTTGAACAGCGCCTGCACGGCCGCCAGGTCGTGCGCGCAGCGCCGGCCCCATTCGAAGGCGGCCTTGTTGTTGTCGATCTGCACGCCGTTCAGCTCGATGGCACGCATCAGCGCGGCATGGCTCAGCGGAATGCGGCCCTGCTGCCAGGCGTAACCCAGCATCAGCGGGTTGGTGTAGATGCTGTCGCCCAGCACCTGCACGGCCACTGTTTCCGCGTCGAAGGCGCCCACCAGCGCGTCGCCCACGCTGGCGCGCACGGCGGCTTCGCAGGCGCCGCCCGGGAACTGCCAGTCGGCGTTCTTCACGAAGCTGGCCGTGGGCGTGCCGTGCGTGTTCAGCGCCACGAAGGTGCGGCCCTGCTGCATCACCGTGAGCGTGTACTTGGCCGCGCCGACGATGCTGTCGCAGGCGATGACGAGGTCGGCCTTGGCGGTGTCGACCTTGGTGGTGAAGATGGCGTCGGGCCGGTTGGCGATCTGGATGTGGCTCCAGGTGGCACCGCCCTTCTGCGCCAGGCCGCCGGCGTCTTGCGTGACCACGCCCTTGCCTTCCAGGTGCGCGGCCATGCCCAGCAGGCTGCCGATGGTGATGACGCCCGTGCCGCCCACACCGCCCACGACGATGCCCCAGGCCGTTTCGGCCAATGGCAGCGCGGGTTCGGGCAGCGGCGGCAGTGCGCTGAGGTCGCCCTTCTTCTCTTTCTTGGCCTTCTTCAGCTGCCCGCCTTCCACCGTGACGAAGCTCGGGCAGAAGCCCTTCACGCAGGAGAAGTCCTTGTTGCAGCTGTTCTGGTTGATGCGGCGCTTGCGGCCGAACTCGGTTTCCAGCGGCTCCACGCTCAGGCAGTTGCTCTGCACGCTGCAGTCGCCACAGCCTTCGCACACCAGTTCGTTGATGACCACGCGCTTGTCGGGCTCGGCCAGCTTGCCGCGCTTGCGGCGGCGGCGCTTTTCGGTGGCACAGGTCTGGTCGTAGATGATGGCCGTGGTGCCCGGGATCTCGCGGAACTGGCGCTGGAGGTGGTCGAGCTCGTCGCGGTGGTGCACGGTGACGCCGGCCTCCAGCGCCACGCCGCTGTACTTGCCGGGCTCGTCGGTGACGATCACCAGCTTCTTCACGCCTTCGCTGAGCAGGCTTTTGTGGATCTGGATGACGCTGTGCCCTTCGGGGCGCTCGCCCACGGTCTGGCCGCCGGTCATCGCCACGGCGTCGTTGTAGAGCACCTTGTAGGTGATGTTCACGCCGCTGGCGATGCTTTGCCGGATGGCCAGGATGCCGCTGTGGAAGTAGGTGCCATCGCCCAGGTTGGCGAACACGTGCGCGTCGCTGCTGAACGGGGCCTGGCCGGTCCACGCCACGCCTTCGCCGCCCATCTGGCTGAAGGTTTCGGTGCTGCGGTCCATCCAGGTGGCCATGTAGTGGCAGCCGATGCCGGCCAGCGCGCGTGAGCCTTCGGGCACGCGCGTGCTGGTGTTGTGCGGGCAGCCGCTGCAGAACCAGGGCGCGCGGTCGCCGGTGTCGACCTTCATCGCGGCCAGCTGCGTTTCGCGCGCGGCAATGACGGCCAGGCGCTCGTCCATGCGCGCGGCGATGTCTGCGCTGATGCCCAGCTTCTTCAGCCGCTTGGCGATGGCCTTGGCGATGATGGCTGGCGTGAGGTCGGCCTTGGCGCGCAGCAGCCAGTTGTCGCTGGGGTTGGGGCGGCTCCATTCGCCGCCATCCGTGTCGCCCTCGGGTTCGTCGAACTTGCCCAGCACATTGGGCCGCACGTCGGGGCGCCAGTTGTAGAGCTCTTCCTTGAGCTGGTATTCGATGACCTGGCGCTTTTCCTCCACCACCAGGATTTCCTGCAGCCCGGTGGCGAAGTCGCGCGTGATGCTGGCTTCCAGCGGCCACACCACGTTCACCTTGTGCAGGCGCAGGCCGATGGCCTGGCAGGTGGCCTCGTCCAGGCCCAGGTCGGCCAGGGCCTGGCGCGTGTCGTTGAAGGCCTTGCCGCTGGCGATGACGCCGAAGCGGTCGTGCGCGGTGGCGATGACGTTGTGGTTCAGCTTGTTGGCGCGCACATAGGCCAGGGCTGCGTACCACTTGTAGTCCATCAGCCGCGCTTCCTGCTCCAGCGGGGCGTCGGGCCAGCGCACGTGCAGGCCGCCGGGCGGCATGACGAAATCTTCGGGCAGCACGATCTTCACGCGCTCGGGGTCGACCACCACCGAAGACGAGCTCTCCACCACCTCCTGGATGGTCTTCATGCCGCTCCACACGCCACTGAAGCGGCTCATGGCGATGGCGTGCAGGCCCATGTCGAGGATGCCCTGCACGTCAGACGGGAAGAACACCGGCAGGCCGCAGGCCTTGAAAATGTGGTCGCTCTGGTGGGCGGCGGTGCTGCTCTTGCTGACGTGGTCGTCGCCAGCGATGGCGATCACGCCGCCGTGCTTGGAGGTGCCGGCCATGTTGGCGTGCTTGAACACGTCGCTGCAGCGGTCCACGCCCGGACCCTTGCCGTACCAGATGCCGAAGACGCCGTCGTACTTCTTGCTCTGCGGCCACAGGTCGAGCTGCTGCGTGCCCCACACGGCGGTGGCGCCCAGCTCTTCGTTCACGCCCGGCTGGAAGACGATGTGGTTTTGCGCCAGGTGCTTCTTTGCCGCCCACAGGGCCTGGTCATAGCCGCCCAGCGGGCTGCCGCGGTAGCCGCTGATGAAGCCGGCTGTGTTCAGGCCGGCCTGCTGGTCGCGCGTGCGCTGCAGCATGGGCAGGCGCACCAGGGCTTGCACGCCGCTCATGAAGGCGCGGCCGCTGGCTAGGCTGTACTTGTCTTCCAGCGTGACGGTTTCCAGCGCCTTGCGGATGTGCTCGGGCAAAGGGGCATTCATGCGGCGGGGCTCCTTGGGGGCAGGGGGTGCGGCGGCGGCTGCCAAGACGGCCCGCAAGACGCGTGCCGCAGTGTAGGGAAAGCGGCCCGGCAAGTCTTTTCTTTTGATGCCCGCTCAGGCATGCTTCAAGAAAGGATGTTGCTCGAACATGGCCAGCAAAAAGCAAATCGCGCCCATCCGCGCGAAACCAGGGAAAACCTCCATCGCGCCCGAACCCGCCGCCGAATCGGCGCAGGCCGAAGCAGGGGGCCCCACTGCAGCCCACGCGCTGGACCGTTACGACGTGGCCATCCTGCGCGAGCTGCAGGCCGAGGCCCGCCTGTCCAACACCGAACTCGCACAGCGCATCGGCCTGAGTGCCGCGCCCACCTGGCGGCGCGTGAAGTGGCTGGAAGAGCAGGGCTACATCACCGGCTACCGGGCAGAGATCGACCGCCGCAAGATCGGCTTGGGCGTGTTGGCCTTCGTGCGCGTGGACGCAGAGCGCCACAACGCGCAGGCCACGCAGGCGCTGGAAGCCGCCATCCGCCAGCTGCCCGAGGTGGTGGCCTGCCACTACATCAGCGGCACCGGCACCTTCGAGCTGCACGTGATGGCCACCGACCTCGACGCCTTCTCGCGCTGGGCCATGCAGACGCTGTTCAAGCTGCCGCACGTGAAAGACCTGCAAACCAGCTTCAGCCTGGGCGAGGTGAAGGCCGGCGCCGCGCTGCCGCTGGGGCACCTCGAGCGGCCGCGTTGAAAGGCAGCGGCACGCACCCGGCGGGCGGGCCCGAGTGCGCTACCCTCGCTGTTTACATTCCGTAGCGCCTGCGCCCCCACCCTTGCCTGCGAACCGCCCCGCGAACGCTCTCCCATGAGCCGCCTGCTCGACCTGCTGCTCAGCACCGACCCCGTGCAACGCACGCGCCTGGCGCAGGCGGGCCTGGCCCTGCTGATGCTGGGCGCCGGCGTGGCCGCCATGCACTACTTCGTGTGGGCGGGCGTGGCACCGCTGCAGCCGGTGCTGTGGTGGTCGGGGGTCACCCTCGGCGGCATGGGGCTGTTCTTCGGGCTCATCCGCAGCGGCTGGTCGCGCCGCTGCGCCGAGCCTTCGCTCACGGTGTCGCAGATGGTGTTTGCGCTGACCAGCGGCGCCGTGGCCTACACGCTGCTGGGGGAAGGCCGCGGCGCGGTGTTCCCGATGGTGATGGTGGTGATGATGTTCGGCATGTTCATCGCTTCGCCGCGCCAGGTGCGCTGGGTCAGCGCCTATGCCGTGCTGCTGTTCGGTGCGGCCATGGCGCTGATGGCGGTGATGCAGCCCGCCGTGTATGCATGGCGCATCGAACTGGGGCATTTCCTGCTGGTGGCGACGATGATGCCCGGCGTTTCCTTGCTGGCCGCGCGGCTGGCCCGCCTGCGCCAGCGCGCCCGTCAGCAGCGCGCCGAGCTGGCCCAGGCCCTGGCGCGCCTGCGCGAGAACACGACGCGCGATGAACTCACCGGCCTCATCAACCGCCGCCACATGCAGGAGCTGATGGCGCAGGAACACCAGCGCTGCATCCGCAGCGGCCAGAGCTTCTGCCTGGCGGTGCTGGACATCGACGGCTTCAAGCCCGTGAATGCCAGCCACGGTTATGCGGTGGGCGACGCGGTGATGCGCGCCATCGCCCAGGAAGCGCTGCGCCACGTGCGCGTCTCGGACGCGCTGTCGCGCTGGGAAAGCGACGACTTCGTGCTGATGCTGGGCGACACCCGCGCCGCGCTGGCGCGCGGGGGCCTGGAGCGCCTGCGCCAGAAGGTGGGTGCGTTGCGCATCCTGCATGGCGCGGTGGCTGTGGAGGTGACCCTCTCTTGCGGCCTGGCCGAGCACCACGCTGGCGAAGCCGTCGACCAGACCCTGGGCCGCGCCTACCGCGCCCTGCAAGAGGCCAAGGCGCAAGGCCGCGACCGCATCGCCGTGGCCCCCTGAAACCCGCACCCTCAAGCTTTATGTGGCTGTTGATCCTGGAAGCGCTGCTGGCGCTCTCGCTCCTGCTGTTCGCCGTGTGGTGGACGATGTTCTCGGGCCGGCGGCGCGAAGAGCCCGCTGAAGAAGAAGCGAAGGCCGAGGAAACCCGGCGCGAAGAGGCCGGGCAGAGCGAGCCGCCGCCGCGCTGACGCGCCCCTTTGAAGCGCGTCTGCCTGGGCCGGCTTCAGGCCCCCTTGCGGGGCGGCAGCACGAAGCTGAGCGGCTGGCTGCGCAGCCGCCGCCCCAGGGCCTTGCCGATGCGGCGGCGGTCCTGCAGCTTCACCCCGCGCGAGCGCAGCGCCACCCGGAAGGCCAGCGTGAAGCTCACCGTGAGGTTCAGCACCCCGGTGATGGCGATGCCACCCACGCACCACCAGAACACCGGCTGCGCCAGCAGGCCCAGGCCCAGTGCGCCCAGGGCCGCGCCCAGCTGCCCGCTGGCCAGGGTGACGTGGCGCACATCGGCCGGCACGCCGAAGAAGGCCAGCAGCGCCGGCACCAGCCCCAGCATCAGGCCCAGGCTGATGTTGGCCGCCAGCCCGGAGATGTTCGCGCGCCACCAGCGCGCCCAGCGCTGCGCGCGCGCAGCGCCCAGGCGCGCCACGATGCGCGGGTTCCAGGCGATGGCGCTGTCCAGCCGGTGCAGCACGAACCAGTTCTCGGCCCAGCCCGCCACCAGGCTGCTGGCGAACAGCAGCACGCCGGTGAAGGCCGCGAACAGTGCCGTGGGGCCCAGCAGCGTGATGCTGTGCAGCACGTACTGCGCTTCTTTCTCGCCCACGAGCGGCGCACCGAACAGCGCCTGCGCCAGCCATTGCGTGCCCAGCACCAGCGGGAAACACAAGGCCAGGTTGCCGGCGATGGCGGCGGCCTGCGAGCGTATGAGCTGCACCACGCGGTCGATGAAGGCTTCGATCTCGCCATCGCTGGCGCTTTCGCCGCGTGGCAGCGAGGCAGCCATGGCCGGCGCCGTCATGGCCGGCTGCTTGGTGGCCACCGTCCAGTGCAGCAGCATGATGAGCACGAAGCTGGCGGCGTAGTTCACGCCGGCCCAGAAGCCGCCCCAGAAGGCCGTGAGACCGATGGCGCCGATGGCGAACTTCAGGAAGGTGGTGCCCGCGATGACGGCGCCGCCCCCGGCAGCGCGGCGCAGCATGTCGCGGTACTCGTCGCGGCTGCGCGTGATGTAGTGCTGGCCGGTCTCGGCGCTGCGCTCGGCCACCTGGCGCGCCAGCAGCGAGTAGTGGCGCGCGAACAGCGCGCGCACGCCGCGCTGGTCGCCCAGCACGCGCAGCAGTTCCAGCAGCAGGCGCTGCGCCTCGGGCAGGGGCTCGGGCGCCAGCAGGCAATCCACCAGCTGCTCGATGCGCAAGGTGCGGCCACGCAGCTGGTCGAGGTCGAAGACGATGTTCACGGAAACGCCGAACTGCTCCAGGTGCGGCATCACGCTGGCGGCCGCGCGGCGGCAGGCGTCGAGCAGGCTGCGCAGGTAGGTGGCGGCCTTCAGCGCATCGTCGTTGCGGCCTTCCAGCACCGCCTGCCGCAGTTCCGCAGCGGCGTGGGTGAGCTGGCGGAAGGGCTCTTCCTGCAGCGCCGTGCTGTCCATGCGCTGGCGCAAGGCCGGGGTGTAGCCGGCCGAGTGCACCGCGCTGACCAGGATGGTGATGGCGTTCAGCAGCACGGCGCGCAGGCCGGCGCTTTCGGCCGGGCCGAACAAGGCGGCGGCGCGCTGCAGCGTGGCCGCGTCCAGCGGCCCCACCCAGGCGGCGTCGGCAGGGTCGAACAACAGGCGGAAGAGGCTGGCCAGGTCGCTGGTTTCTGGCGTGCCGGGCAGCACGCGCTGCTGCACGCGCGCGAGCAATTCGCTCGCGAAGCTGACGCGGGCGCCGAAGCCCAGGTCGGCGAAGAGCGAAGCGGCGTCGATGTCGCGCCAGAACGCCGCCATGAGCGCGCGCACGCGGCCGTGCAGGGCCTCGTTCTTCTCCACCTGGTTCAGCAGGTGGCGCAGGCGCAGCAGCGGCAGCGGCGTGCGGGCTTCTTCAGGTGCAGCCGGGGTGCCGGGGGTGTTGGGCGCTGGGGCCACGGCGGCCGGCGGCCGCTGCGCGTGGCGCAGCCATTCGGTCAGCCGCACCAGCCACAGGTGGCGCTCGGCCTGGCCCGCCTTCGGGTCGGCGGCGTTGATGAGGGCAGTGAGGTCCCAGCTCTGGGCCATTGCGGCTCAGTGCAGCGCGCCGGGGTAGACGAGGGCGAACTCGGGCACCTCGGCTTCGAAGGGGTGAGCGTCTTCCGTCATGCAGAAAAAGGTGCCGCGCATGCTGCCGTGGGCGGTGTCGATGCGCGTCCAGCTGGTGTATTCGAAGTGTTCGCCGGGTTTCAGCACCGGCTGCTGGCCCACCACGGCCAAGCCGCGCACGTCTTCGCGGTGGCCTTCGGCATTGGTGACCACCCAGTGCCGCGCCACCAGCTGCGCCGTGATGCCGCCCGTGTTGCGCACCAGCACCGTGTAGGCGAAGGCGTAGGGGCCTTCAGGCGGTTGCGACTGTTCGGGCAGGTACTGCACGCGCACTTCGCAGGTGAACTCGGGCTTGGCCATGGCCGGCATTCTAGGAGCCGCCCGCCAGCGACCTCTGCGCGCCCGCTGCGAACCTAAACTGCGGGCATGAGCACCTACCGCATCGCCCCCAGCATTCTTTCGGCCGATTTCGCCCGCCTGGGCGAGGAAGTGCAGGCGGTCATTGCCGCCGGCGCCGACTGGATTCATTTCGACGTGATGGACAACCACTACGTGCCCAACCTCACCTTCGGGCCCATGGTGTGCCAGGCGCTGCGCAAGCACAGCACGGTGCCCATCGACGTGCACCTGATGGTGCAGCCGGTGGACGCGCTGGCGCAAGCCTTCTGCAAGGCAGGGGCCGACCTGGTGAGCTTCCACCCCGATGCCAGCGCCCACGTCGACCGCACCTTGCAGCTCATCAAGGCCGAAGGCAAGCAGGCCGGGCTGGTGTTCAACCCCGCCACGCCGCTGGACGCGCTGGAGTACGTCATCGACAAGGTCGACCTCGTGCTGATCATGAGCGTGAACCCCGGCTTCGGCGGCCAGAGCTTCATCGACAGCGCCTTGCGCAAGATAGAGAAAGCGCGCAAGCTGATCGAAGCCACCGGCCGTGACATCCGCCTGGAGGTGGACGGCGGCATCAAGGTCGACAACATCCGCCGCGTGGCCGATGCCGGCGCCGACACCTTCGTGGCCGGCAGCGCCATCTTCAGCCAGCCGAGCTACCAGGACGTCATCAGCGTCATGCGCGCCGAACTCGCGCGCTGATCAGGTTCTGTCTATGCGGCGTGCCAGCACGATGGAGGTGTGGGTCTTCGTCACGCCTTCGATCGCGCCGATTTCATCCAGCAACTGGTCCAACCGCGCCGTCGATTCGGCGTGCAGCAGCGCCAGGTAGTCGGACACCCCGCTCACGCTGCACAGCTGGCGCAGTTCAGGCAAAGCCGCCAGGCGCTGCGTGACCAGCGCCCCGGCCTTGGGCTCGGTGGTGATGCCGACATAGGCCTCGACGCCGCGCTCGGCTTCCTGGGAACCCAGGCGCACGGTGTAGCCCACGATGACGCCGTCGCGCTGCAGCCGCGCCAGCCGCGACAGCACCGTGGTGCGCGCCACGCCCAGCCGGCGCGCCAGGTCGGCGGTGCTGGCGCGTGCGTCGGCCTGCAGCAAGGCCAGCAGGCGGCGGTCTAGCGTGTCTGGCACGGGCATGCGGCGCATTGTGCGGGCTGAGCGCAGACGGGCAGACGGGAGGGTTCAGTTTGTGCCCTCAGGTGTCGATAGCACAGGCGAGCAAGGAAGGTTTCCAGCGCGCCTGCCGGCACCACGCCACGGCAGGGAAAGCACAGCCGTTTGTTGTCGAGGGTTCAGCATGAAAGTCCGCAAGATCAAGATCTTCAGCGGGGAAGAGTTCGAGGTGCCCCAGGGCATACAGCGCATCGACCACCGCGCCACGCACGGCTGGCAGCTGCGTTACGGCGGCACCAAGCTGTTTTCAGACCACACGCCCGACGGCAGCGGCGCCGCCGCCTCGCTGCAGCGCGCCACGCAGGAACTGCTCAAGCGCATCGCCCGCCTGCCGGCGCCTTCGCTGCTGCAGCGCGCGCCCAGCGTGAACAAGAGCAACCAGCTGCCGCCCGGCATCACCGGCCCCGTGGTGCGCATGCGCCGCGACAGCCAGACGCGCGACTGCAGCCTGATGGTGCTGATCCCGCGTTTCGGCGACAAGCCGCAGCGTCGCACCATCTATATCGGCACCGAAAACACCTACACGGTCGAGCGCTACGAAAAGGCGCTGGAAAAGGCCGTGGCCATGCGCCGCGAAGCCGAAGAGGCCTACCAGAAGGCCAGCACCCGCGCCAAGCGCGCCGCCGCCCGCGAGATGAAGGCCCAGCTGCAGGTGGGTGCCAGCTGACGATACGTCGACCTGAATCGTCGTTTCGACTAATCGGAGCTTGATTTCGACGCATTGATTCTTTCTTTCGTCTGTGCCCCTGCCTAGACTGGCCGGCAGTGCAGAACCCGGAAGAAAGCTCACCATGCGCATCACCCTGCTAGGCGCCGGCCACATCGGCCACACCATCGCCCACCTGCTTTCGCACAGTGGCGACTACGAGGTCACGGTGGTCGACCGCAGCCCCGAGGCGCTGGCCAAGCTGGCCGGCATGCCCCTGGCCACGCGCGTGGTGGAAACCGGTGACGCGCAGGCGCTGCTGGCGGCCCTGAAATCCAAGGACGGTGGACAGCAGGCCGTCATCAACGCCTTGCCCTACCACCTGGCCACGCTGGCCGCCACCGCCGCGCGCGAGGCCGGCTGCCACTATTTCGACCTCACCGAAGACGTCGCCGCCACGCGCGCCATCAAGCAGCTGGCCGAAGGTGCCAGCACCGCCTTCATGCCGCAGTGCGGGCTGGCGCCGGGCTTCATCGGCATCGTCGCCCACCACCTGGCCCAGGGTTTCGACAGCCTGCAGGAAGTGAAGATGCGCGTCGGTGCCCTGCCCGCCTTCCCCACGAACAGCCTGAAATACAACCTCACCTGGAGCGTCGACGGCCTCATCAACGAGTACTGCCACCCCTGCGAGGCCATCCGCGGCGGCAAGAACATCGAGGTGCTGCCGCTCGAAGGCCTGGAGCACTTCAGCCTGGACGGCACCGAGTACGAGGCCTTCAACACCAGCGGCGGCCTGGGCACGCTGTGCGAGACGCTTGCCGGCAAGGTGCAGACGCTCGACTACAAGAGCGTGCGCTACCCCGGCCACCAGGCGCTGATGAAGATGCTGCTGGAAGAGCTGCAGCTCAACCAGGACACCGAGACGCTGAAGAACATCATGCGCAAGAGCATCCCCAGCACCATGCAGGACGTGGTGCTGGTCTTCGTCACCGTCAGCGGCATGAAGGCCGGGGCGCTGGTGCAGGAAGTGTTTGCGCGCAAGATCTTTGCCGACCGCAGCGAGCGCCACCCCTTGAGCGCCATCCAGATCACCACTGCAGCGGGCATCTGCGCGGCGGTCGACCTGTTCCGCGAAGGCCGCCTGCCGCAGCGCGGCTTCATCCGCCAGGAAGAGGTGGCCCTGCCCGATTTCCTGGCCAACCGCTTCGGCAGCGCTTACCAGCAAAGCCGGCAGGTCGAGAGCATCGGCTGAAGCGGGGCCTGGTGTCCTGGGGGGTGCACGGCGGGCCGGTCCTGCAGCGACACTCGCAGGCATGAAGAGCCTCAAGAAAACGCAAGCCCGCCCTGCAACGTCTGGCCCGGGTTCGGGCAAGGCCCGGCCCCTGGATGTCGACACGCTCTGGCAGCTGCAGCGCCTGGGTGGCCTGAGCCTGGCCCCTGACGGCCGCGCTGCCGTGGTGTCGGCAGCCACGCCCTCGATGGAGAAGAACCACACGCGCGTCCGCCTGTGGCTGCTGCCCACCGACCGCCAGGCCCCGCGCCCGCTGACGAGCTGCGGCGAGCGCGATGGCCAGGCCGCCTGGTCGCCGCGCGGCGACCGCATCGCCTTCGTGGCGCGGCGCGAACAGGAAGGCAGCAAGGACACCGCGCCCCAGCTCTACACCATCGCAGCCGATGGCGGCGAGGCGCAGCGCCACAGCCAGTTCGGCCCCGGCATCGAAAGCTTCAAGTGGCTGCCCGATGGCCGGCGGGTGGTGTTCAGCGCCTGGGTGTGGCCCGGGCTGAAGGGCGCGGCGGCGCAGAACAAGGCCCAGCAGGCCTGGAGCGAGCGCAAGGAAAGCGGCTACGTCACGAACCAGGCCTACTACCGCCACTGGGACCACAACGTGCCGATGGAGCGCGTGCTGCAGCTGTGGCTGCTGGACCTGGACAGCGGCCGCCTCAGCAACCTGTTCGAAGGCACGGCGCTGGAACTGCCGCGCGACGGCAGCGGCAACGAGGTCTACGACATCAGCCCCGACGGCCGCCGCCTCGCCTTCGTGCACGACCCCGCGCCCGAAGCCCTGCAGTCGCACCGGCTGGCGCTGTCCGAGATGGACCTGCGCAGCCGCCGCGTGCAGGCGCTGGTGGACGACGAAGCCTGGGACCTCAACGGCCCCGCCTACAGCCCCGATGGCCGCCACCTTGCCGTGACGGCCGCGCACGTGGGCTTGAAGCACACGGCCTTGCCGCAGCCGGCCGTGGTGGCGCTGGGCCCGGCTGCTCGCAGCCCGGCCGGCCGCGGCCCCACCTCGGGCGCCACCCGGCTGCGCGTGCTGGCCCCGGCCTGGGACCGCGCCGTGAACACGCCTTTGCGCTGGGCCGCCGACAGCGCTGCCTTGCTGTTCACGGCCGAAGACCGAGGCCGCTGCCACCTGTGGCACTGCCCTTTGCAGGCCGAGGCCCCCACCGTGCTGCACGAAGGCGGCTGGGTGCAGGGTTTCGAGCAGGCGGGCCCCACCTTGGTGGTGCTGGCCGACAGCGCGCTGCACCCCGCCCGCGTGCTGGCCCGCACGGGTGACGGCCCGCTGCTGCGCCTGGAGCACTTCAACGACGAAGTGCTGAAGACCGTGGCCTTCGGCGAACTGCGCGAAACCCAGGTCACCGGCGCCCTGGGCGAAGCGGTGCAGATGTGGCTGGTGTTCCCGCCCGGCATGAAGCCCGAGAGCGAGAAGAAGAAGCACCCCGTCACCCACGTCATCCACGGCGGGCCTTTCGCCGCGGCTGGCGACACCTTCAGCTGGCGCTGGAACCCGCACATCTTTGCCGCCGCTGGCCATGTGGTGGCGCAGGTGAACTACCACGGCAGCAGCGGCTTCGGCTTCCAGTTCCGCGACAGCCTCATCGGCCGCCAGGGCGAACTGGAACTGCAGGACATCGAGGCCGCCACCGATTGGCTGCTGCAGCAGCGCTGGGCGGACGCCCGGCGCATCTACGCCACGGGCGGCAGCTACGGCGGCTTTCTGGTGGCCTGGATGAACGGGCACGTGGCGCCGGGGCGCTACCGCGCCTATGTGTGCCACGCCGGCGTCTTCGACCGCGTGGCCACCTTCAGCGCCGACAGCTACAGCACGCGCCCGCTCGACCTGGGTGCCAAGTACTGGGAAAACCTGGCCCGCATCGCGGCGCAAAGCCCCCACACCTTCGCGGCGCAGATGCACACCCCCACGCTCGTGACGCACGGCGCGCAGGACTTCCGCGTGCCCGACTGCAACGGCCTGGCCTACTACAACACGCTGAAGGCGCGCGGCGTGGATGCGCGCCTGCTCTGGTTCCCCGACGAGAACCACTGGGTGCTGAAGCCGCGCAACAGCCGGCTCTGGTATGCCGAGTTCGCGGCCTGGCTGGCCCGCCATGGCGGACCCGCCAGGCCTGCCCGAGCCTAGCGATCGCGGCCGCTGCGTGGCGCCGCGGCTTGCTGGCCCAGCAGCGCGGCTTTCAGGCCGTCATCGGCCGGGTTCGGTCCGAGCCAGATGCTCATCAGCGCGTTGAAGAACTCCACCTCGCGCACGGGCTCGCCCTGGGGCTTGCCGTTCACCAGCACGCTGGTGCCGACGCCGGGCACGAAGTCGACGGAGAAGTTTTCGCCCGCCGCCAGCCGCTTCTTGGCCGAGAAGATGTCGGCCATGCGCAGCGTGCCGGGAATGCTCTTGCTGAAGGCCTCGCGCGGGGCGTTGTCCTGCATGCCGCGCGTGAACAGGCGGCCCAGTTCGTTGGCGTCGATGTCGCGCAGCATCACCACGTGCAGGCGCTTGGGGCCTGGGGTCGCATACACCTCCTCGGGCGTGGCAGCCTTGCCGCCCAGGTAGAGGCCGGCGGTGTAGACGCGCACCACGAACTTGTAGCGTGTGCCGGCTCCGTTCAGCTGCAGAGCGCTGCCGCCCACGGACGCGGTACGCGCGAAGCGCACGCCGGAGACCTCGACCCCGGCAGCGGCGGCCGTGGCGGTTGTTGCTGCAGGCGCTGCGCCGGTGGTTTGTGCCTGCAGCGGCGACAGCAGGGCGAAGGTGGCGGCCAGAACGCCTAGGCAGCGTGCAGCGGACGGAAACAAGGCGGGCATGAAGGACTCTCGCAAGGGGTGCGCCGAAGGGCCGGCAGTCTGCCACGCGGGCGCGGCGAGGGGGTGCTGCTGCTAGACTTTCAGGGTCATGCCAAACGTTCGAAACGCAACTTTTGCCGCCTGCCGGGCTGGTCTTCGCGACCAGGGGGCGTGGCGCTGGCGTCGCTCGCACAGCCGTTGAGACCGCTGCGGCCGCCGCAGCGGCACCCTGCAGCCGGCCCGCCCGGGCCCGACCCCCGCTTGAACAGGTGCGAGACGTGATCACCGAACTTGAATTCCAGACCCTGGCCAGCCAGGGCTACAACCGCATTCCCCTCATCCAGGAGGCCTTTGCCGACCTGGAAACCCCGCTGTCGCTGTACCTGAAGCTGGCCGGCGGCGCGCCGCTCAGCTTCCTGCTGGAAAGCGTGGTGGGCGGCGAGCGCTTCGGCCGCTATTCCTTCATCGGCCTGCCCGCGCGCACCTGGTTGCGCGCCACCGGCAACCGCACCGAAGTGCTGACCGAAGGCCGCGTGGAAGAAACGCACACCGGCAACCCGCTCGATTTCATCGAGGCCTACCAAAGCCGTTTCCGCCCCGCCCTGCGCCCGGGCCTGCCGCGCTTCTGCGGCGGCCTGGCAGGCTACTTCGGCTACGACGCGGTGCGCTGCATCGAGCCGCGTCTGGCGCGCACGCACAAGCCCGGCGGCATCGGCACGCCCGACATCCAACTGCTGCAGACCGAAGAGCTGGCCGTCATCGACAACCTTTCCGGGCGCCTGTACCTCATCGTCTGGGCCGACCCCGGCCGGCCCGAAGCCTACTTCCGCGGCAAGCGCCGGCTGAACGAACTGGCCGACAAGCTGCGCTACAGCGTCAGCGCGCCGCCCGTGAAGCGGGGTATCAGTCACCCGGTGGAGCGCGAGTTTCACCAGGCCGACTTCGAAGCCGTGGTGGCGCGCGCCAAGGAGTACATCGCCGCCGGCGACTGCATGCAGGTGGTGCTGGGTCAGCGCCTGAAGAAGCGCTACACCGAAAGTCCGCTCAGCCTGTACCGCGCGCTGCGCAGCCTGAACCCTTCGCCGTACATGTATTTTTACGACATGGGCGATTTCCAGATCGTCGGCGCGTCGCCGGAAATCCTGGTGCGGCAGGAGCACACGCCCGAGGGTGCCAAGGTCACCATCCGCCCGCTGGCCGGCACGCGCCCGCGCGGCGCCACGCCCGAGCGCGATGCCAGCATCGAAGCCGAACTGCTGGCCGACCCGAAAGAGCGCGCCGAGCACCTGATGCTGATCGACCTGGCGCGCAACGACATCGGCCGCATCGCCCAGACCGGCAGCGTGAAGGTGACCGAGGCCTTCGCGGTAGAGCGCTACTCGCACGTGATGCACATCGTGAGTAACGTCGAGGGCCTGCTCAAGCCCGGCATCGGCAACATGGACGTGCTGCGCGCCACCTTCCCGGCGGGCACGCTGAGCGGCGCGCCCAAGGTGCGGGCAATGGAGCTCATCGACGAGCTGGAACCCGTGCAGCGTGGCATCTACGGCGGCGCCTGCGGCTACCTGAGCTTTGCCGGCGACATGGACGTGGCCATCGCCATCCGCACCGGCATCGTGAAGGACCAGACGCTCTACGTGCAGGCCGCGGCCGGCGTGGTGGCCGACAGCGTGCCCGAGCTGGAGTGGAAGGAAACCGAGCACAAGGCGCGGGCGCTCATCCGCGCGGCAGAACTCGTGGAAGAGGGGTTCTGAGATGCTGCTGATGATCGACAACTACGACAGCTTCACCTTCAACCTGGTGCAGTACTTCGCCGAGCTGGGACAGGACGTGCGCGTGGTGCGCAACGACGAGATCGATGTCGCCGGCATCGGCGAACTGCGGCCCGAGCGCATCGTGCTTTCGCCCGGGCCCTGCAGCCCGGCGGAAGCCGGCGTCTGTGTCGAGGCCATCCGCCATTTCGCGGGCCGGCTGCCGCTGCTGGGGGTGTGCCTGGGCCACCAGGCCATGGGCGCGGCCCTGGGCGGCAAGGTGGTGCGTGCGCAGGTGCAGATGCACGGCAAGGCCAGCACCATCCGCACCGATCAACAGGGCGTGTTTCACGGCCTGCCCGAGCACTTCAGCGTCATCCGCTACCACTCGCTGGCCGTGGAGCGGGCTTCGCTGCCGGCCGACCTTGTGGTCACCGCCACCAGCGAAGACGGCGAGATCATGGGCCTGCGCCACCGTGGCCTGCCGCTGGAAGGCGTGCAGTTCCACCCCGAGTCCATCCTCAGCGAACATGGGCACGCGATGCTGAAGAATTTCCTCGAACAGGTGCGCTGAGCATGAGCCAACCCATCGACCTGCGCAGTGACACCGTCACGCTGCCCACGCCCGCGATGCGCGCGGCCATGCACGCCGCCGAGTTGGGCGACGATGTCTTCGCCGACGACCCCAACGTCAATGCCTTGCAGGAGAAGATCGCCTCGATGCTGGGCAAGGAGGCCGCGCTCTTCGTGCCCACCGGCACGCAGAGCAACCTCTGCGGCCTGATGGCGCATTGCGGCCGCGGCGATGAATATCTCGTCGGCCAGATGGCCCACACCTACCGCTGGGAAGGCGGTGGTGCGGCGGTGCTGGGCAGCATCCAGCCCCAGCCGCTGCCGCAGCAGGCCGATGGGTCCATCCTGCTCGCGGACCTTGAAGCCAACATCAAGCCCGACGACGCCCACTTCGCGAAGACACGGCTGCTGGCGCTGGAGAACACCTGGGGCGGCCAGGTGCTGCCGCTGCCTTACATCGAAGCCGCCACCGCGCTGGCGCGGCGCAAGGGCCTGGCCACGCACCTGGACGGCGCGCGCGTGTTCAACGCCGCGGTGGCCTCGGGGGTGCCGGTGGGCGGCATCGCGTGCCACTTCGACAGCGTCTCGGTCTGCTTCAGCAAGGGTCTGGGCGCGCCGGTGGGTTCGGCGCTCGTCGGCACGAAAGACTTCATCGCCCGAGCGCACCGTGTGCGCAAGATGCTGGGCGGCGGTATGCGCCAGGCCGGCGTGCTGGCCGCCGCGGCGAGTTACGCGCTCGACCACCACATCGAGCGCCTGGCCGAAGACCACGCCAACGCCCGCGCGCTGGCCGAGGGCCTGGCCGGCCTGCCGGGCGTGACGGTGCAGCCGCCGCAGACCAACATCGTCTTCGTCGACCTTGCGCCCGAGAAGGCGCCCGGCGTGGTGGAGCGCCTGCGCGCCGCTGGCGTGCTGTGCACGGGCCTGTACCGCCTGCGCTTCGTGACGCACCTGAACGTGTCTGCCGACGACATCACCCGTGCCGTGGCCGTGCTGCGGCAGCATCTCTGAGACCGACTGCCATGCCCATCACCAACCACGAAGCGCTCACGCGCGTCATCGAGCACCGCGAGATTTTCCACGACGAGATGCTGGCGCTGATGCGCCGCATCATGAGCGGCGAGATGAGCCCGGTGATGATGGCCGCGCTGCTGGTGGGCTTGCGCGTGAAGAAAGAGACCATCGGCGAGATCACCGCCGCGGCGCAGGTGATGCGCGAGTTCTCCACCAAGGTGAACGTTGCCGACCGCACGCACCTGGTGGACATCGTCGGCACCGGCGGTGACGGCTCGCACACCTTCAACATCAGCACTTGCAGCATGTTCGTGGCGGCGGCCTGCGGGGCGCGTGTCAGCAAGCACGGCAACCGCGGCGTCAGCAGCAAGAGCGGCAGCGCCGACGTGCTGGAAACGCTGGGCGTGCCGATGACCCTGGCCCCCGAGGCGGTGGCGCGCTGCATTGCCGACACCGGCATCGGCTTCATGTTCGCGCCCAACCACCACCCGGCGATGAAGAACGTCGCCCCGGTGCGGCGCGAACTGGGCGTGCGCACGATCTTCAACATCCTGGGCCCGCTCACCAACCCGGCGGACGCGCCCAACATCCTGATGGGCGTGTTCCACCCCGACCTGGTGGGCATCCAGGTGCGGGCGCTGCAGCGGCTGGGCGCCGAGCGCGCGGTGGTGGTCTATGGGCGCGACGGCATGGACGAGGTGTCCCTGGGCGCCGCCACCATGGTGGGCGAGTACCTCGACGGCGCCATCCGTGAGTACGAGATCCACCCGGAGGACTTCGGGCTGACGATGTCCAGCAGCCGTGCGCTGAAGGTGGAAACGCCCGAACAGTCGCGCGCGCTGCTGCAGGCCGTGCTGGACAACGAACCCGGGCCTGCGCGCGACATCGTCATCCTCAACGCAGGCGTGGCGCTGTACGTGGCGGGCGTGGCGCCCGGCATGGCCGAGGGCGTGGCGCTGGCGCGCGAAGGCATCGCCTCGGGCCGCGCGCTGGCCAAGATGCACCAGTTCGTGGTGCGAAGCAAAGAACTGGCCCCGGCATGAGCGCGCCGGGCCGCCCCCAAGCGCTCATCGCGCAGCACGCAGCGCGGAGGGTCGTCCAGTGAGCGACATCCTGCAGCGCATCGTCGAGGTCAAGCACGAAGAGCTGGCTGTGGCGCGCCAGCGCCGCAGCCTGGCGAGCTGGCGCGAAGAGGCCGAAGCCAGGCGAGATGCGCGCGGCCTCGAGGCTGCGCTGCGCGCGAAGATGGCAGCCGGCCATGCCGCCGTCATCGCCGAAGTGAAGAAGGCCAGCCCCAGCAAGGGCGTGTTGCGCGAACACTTCATACCGGCCGAGATTGCGGCCAGCTACGCCGAGCACGGCGCGGCCTGCCTCAGCGTGCTGACCGACGAGCGGTTTTTCCAGGGCAGCGCCGCCTACCTGCAGCAGGCGCGTGCCGCCTGCGCGCTGCCTGTGCTGCGCAAGGACTTCATGGTCGACGAGTACCAGGTGGCGGAAGCCCGGGCGCTGGGTGCCGATGCCATTCTGCTGATCGCCGCCTGCCTGTCTGACATGCAGATGGCCGACCTGGAAGCCGTCGCGCTGGCCTACGGCATGGACGTGCTGGTGGAGGTGCACGATGGCGATGAACTTGACCGCGCCTTGCGGCTCAGGACGCCGCTGCTGGGCATCAACAACCGCAACCTGCGCACCTTCGAGGTGACGCTGGACACCACGCTGGGCCTGCTGCCGCGCGTGCCGTCCGACCGGCTGCTCGTCACCGAATCAGGCATCCTGGCGCGTACCGATGTGCAGCGCATGCGTGCAGCCGGTGTGCATGCTTTCCTGGTGGGCGAGGCGTTCATGCGCGCGCCCAGCCCGGGCCAGGCGCTGGCGGCCTTGTTTGTGGGTGACGGCACCGCCGGCCCGGTGGGTCGCCCCACTTGAACGTTCTGCAGGGCCCGCTGGACGAGCGGCTGGCGGAGAACCTGGGCGACTGGCAGCCGCTGCTGCGGCGCTGGCGCAGCAGTGCGGCCGGCCAGGCGCTGGTGCAGGCGGTCGACGCACGGGTGGCGGCCGGCGCCACCGTCTACCCGGCCGACGTGTTCCGTGCGCTGGCCCTCACGCCCCTGGCCCAGGTGCGGGTGCTCATCCTGGGCCAGGACCCTTACCACGGGCCCGGGCAGGCCGAGGGGCTGGCGTTTTCGGTGCCGGAAGGCCAGAAGCCGCCGCCCAGCCTGCGCAACATCTTCAAGGAATTGCACCGTGACCTGGGTCTGCACCCGCTGGGCAACGGTTCGCTGCTGCCGTGGGCCCGGCAGGGCGTGCTGCTGCTGAACGCCTGCCTGACCGTGGAGGACGGCCAGCCCGGCAGCCATGCCAAGCTCGGTTGGCAGGCACTTACTGACGCCATCTGCGTTGCCTTGGCTGAAGATCCTTCGCCGAAGGTGTTCATGCTTTGGGGTGCGCACGCCCAGGCCAAAGCCCCCCTGCTGGCCCAGCCCCAGCACCGGGTGCTGATGGCCAACCATCCTTCGCCACTTTCGGCGCTGCGCCCACCGGTGCCCTTCATCGGCTGCGGCCACTTCGGTGCTGCCAACCGCTTCCTGCGGGAAGCGGGCCGGGGCGAGGTGCGCTGGGGCCGGTGCTGAGGGCCTTGGCCGCAGCGATCAGCGTGCTATACTCACAGGCTCTCCGGAGGGGTGCCCGAGTGGCTAAAGGGGGCAGACTGTAAATCTGTTGGCTTACGCCTACGCTGGTTCGAATCCAGCCTCCTCCACCAGAGATTCTTGTTGACCTGGTTTTCGGCGGCCAACAACCGCTGCGGCCGCAACAGGCCCGATTCTGGTAGCTCGAGAGATGCCAGGCGGGAGTAGTTCAATGGCAGAACCTTAGCCTTCCAAGCTAATGACACGGGTTCGATTCCCGTCTCCCGCTCCACGGCTGGCAGGTTCTTCTTCGTAGTTGGTTGTCGGTTCTTGTGTCGTTACGGGCGTGGTGGCAGGTGGCCAGCGCAGCCCCCAGGCCCGTAACGATGCCCATGTGGCTCAGTGGTAGAGCACTCCCTTGGTAAGGGAGAGGTCGCGGGTCCGATTCCCGCCATGGGCACCACGCTTTCTTTGATCCCACTTGTCTTCGCCCAGGAGCGCTAGAAAATGGCAAAAGGTAAATTCGAACGCACGAAGCCGCACGTGAACGTGGGCACGATTGG
>LJHT01000112.1 GCA_001295905.1 beta proteobacterium AAP51
GAGGCCTGCTCGCTGGCGGCCTGCGACAGGCTCTGCGCGGTGGCGCTGACCTGCTCGGCCGCGGCCATCAGCGCACCGGCCGACGAACGCACTTCCTCGATCACCGCTGCCAGCTTCTCGCAGCCCTCGTTCGCGTCGTGCTTCACCTGGTCGAAGGTGCCTTGGTAATCGCGGGTGATGCGCTCGTCCAGGTCGCCGCGCGCCATCGCCGACAGCACGCGTGCGACGTCGCCGAGGATGGTGTCGCTGGTCTCGACCAGCGTGTTGATGCCCAGGCAGAGCGCCTGCGTGGCCGGCGACTTGTCGCCCAGCGGAATGCGCTGCGACAGGTCGCCCGCCTGGGCTGCTGCGGCCACCGCCTGCGCCTGCTCCACCGTGCGCGCCAGCTCCTGCGTCAGGCGCATCTGCGCGGTGATGTCGGTGGCGTACTTGACCACCTTGAAGGGCTTGCCGTTGGTGTCGAAGATCGGGTTGTAGCTGGCCTGGATCCAGACCTCGCGCCCGCCTTTGCCCACACGCTTGTACTGCCGGCTGTCGAATTCGCCACGGCCGAGCCTCTCCCAGAACTGCCGGTATTCCGCGCTCTGCACTTCACCGGGCTCGACGAACAGGCTGTGGTGGCGCCCCTTGATCTCGTCCAGGCTGTAGCCCACCGTGTTCAGGAAGTTCTCGTTGGCCGTGAGGATGGTGCCGTCGAGCTGGAATTCGATCACCGCCTGCGACCGGCCCAGCGCCGCGAGCTGGGCCTCGAGCTGGGCCAAACGGTCCTGTGTGGCCTGCAACTGCTCGGCGTGGGTGCTCAGGGCACGGGCATGGGCCTCGATCAGGTCGCCTGCGAACAGGCGCGCCAGCAGCGATGGGGCGGTGGCGGCGGGGGCGGTGGTGGTGTGCATGGCTGGGGTGTGGCGTGGGTGGGTGGAGGCGGGCGTGGCTGGCGTGACGGGCGTGGGGCCTGGGGCTCAAGCCGCTTCGGCGAGCTGGCTGCGCTCGCACAGCAAGGCCATGTCGTCGACGTCGAAGGCGCGGTCGGGGTCGAGCACGATCACGAAGCGCTGCCCCACGCGGCCCATGCCGCGGATGAAGTCGCGGCGCACCGCCGTGCCGAAGTCGGGCGGTGTCTCGATGTCCTGGCCGGCGATGTCGATCACCTCGCTGACGGCGTCCACCAGCAGCCCGAGCTCGACACGCTCATTGCCGCGCTGGGCGTCGAAGATGACGATGCAGGTCTTCTTCGTCACCCGTGCCGGTGTGCGCCCGAATCGCACGTGCAGGTCGATCACCGGCACCACGGCGCCGCGCAGGTTGATGATGCCGCGCACGAACATGGGCATCAGCGGCACCGTGGTCATCGGCCCGACCTGGATGATTTCCCGCACGGTGCGGATATCCATTCCGAAGACCTCCTCGCCCAGCGAGAAGGTCAGGAACTGGGCGGCGGTCTGGACGTCGTTGCTCATGCGGTGTCTCCGGGGGCGTGTGGAGCGGGGGCTCAGTAAGGGCGGAAGTTGCCGTGGGTGCCGGTGGCCTGGCTGCGGGCTGCCGCTGCGGCTGGCGCCGAGAAGGCGGCGGTGCTGGCGGCCGAGGGGCTGCGCAAAGGCGAGTTCGGCGCGCGCCGTTCCGTGAAGCGCGTCATCTCCCCATGGCTGCGCGGCGCTGCCGCCGTCTCGCGGACGGAACGGAAGAAGGCCACCGCTTCCTGCAACTGGCCGGCCTGGCCCGTGAGCTCTTCCGATGTGGCGGCCAGCTCCTCGGAGGCTGCGGCGTTCTGCTGCGTGGCCTTGTTCAGCTGGCTCATCGCGCCACCGATCTGGCCGACGGCCTGGCTCTGTTCCTGCGAAGCCGCGGCAATCTCCTGCACCAGGTCGCTGGTCTTGCGGATGCTGGGCACGATCTCGTCGAGCAGCTTGCCGGCACGCTCGGCCGTGCTGACCGAGTTGCCCGCCAGGTCGCCGATCTCCTTGGCCGCTTCCT
>LJHT01000113.1 GCA_001295905.1 beta proteobacterium AAP51
ACCAGGCTTACGCCGCTTGCCGTAGCGGGTCCGGTGGTTCAGCGAGGGGTTAGGCGTCGCTGTGCTACGCAATCGCGGCGGTGAGCGGCTCCAGCAGCTTTCGGTTGAGCTCTGGCGGTACTTCCGATACATCCGTGAGCTGCTTGAGGACTTCGTTGCAGAGTTCGACCTTGGTTCTTGTGGTGCCAAGTATGGAAATGCGATCTCCGTCAATGATCAGGTTATTCAGATCGAGATTTCCGCATGAGAAGACTCTTCTCATGATGTCGCTTGGATAGACGTACTCGATTCCGTTCTTGTCCCAGGTCACCACATTGGGCTGAAGGATTCCCATTTTGATGAGTTCTTCAGTGAGACCGCGCTGGTGCACGCTATCGAGCACCACGAAAACTCTAGGCCGGAAGGGGCTGCGCTCGAAGTCGCCTAAGCTCTCTCTCAGTAGATTAACGCTTCGCTTTACGTCCCCCTGACTGGCTAGGACTGTTACTTTTCGCCCGGGAAACTTGAGCGAGATTAGTCGTTCCAGGAAGGCATGGTCAGTCTTGCCTTCAACGACTACGATTGCTGAGGGGAGAAAAAGCCCTTCCAATGAGTTACCAAGAAGGTTCAACTGAAGGCGATGAAATTCCTGAATAGACTGAATCTTTGCTAAGGAGATGCGACGCCCCTCTTTGGTGACAACGAAGTTGTCAGCGATGTCGTTGCGAGCAAGGAAGTGGTTGGAATGCGTGGCGACAAGTATCTGCCGCAAGTGAGGGAAGTACTCGAGGCGTCGCGCGCGATCTTTGAAAAACGCGGCAAGCGCTGACTGAACCTTCGGGCTCATGCCGAGTTCTGGTTCGTCAATCATGATGGTGCCGAATCGTTCGTCCATGCACAGCCCGAGTATTGTCATCAGAAGCCGGGTTCCGGTCGATGCAACGGACAGATTCTGTCCGTCCATGTCAATATAGAACGGACTGAGGTCGTTATCGTCTTCGACCTTCTTCAATGAGAATCTTGAACCAATAAGGTCGCTACAAAGGTCGAATAGCTTGTCGCGGCGGCTATTCTTGAGCCCATTCAGTACGCGAGCGAGGTCGAATACGTTCTGTTCGTGATTGTGCGACTCGTTGTCGAAGTTGCTCCTGAAATTCTGCTCAAGTTCATCCAGTTCCTTTGGGTTCCGAAGGCCAGTACCCAGATGGTGGACGTGATAGAAGCGATTCGTCCCAACGAAGTACGCTTCACGTCCCATTGAATACTTGAGCCATCTTAGGGTCAGTGACTTTCCTGAGTTGTTGGGTCCAGCAAGCGCTGTGTAAGAACTGCTCGCCCGCGACTCGGCGAGCAATTGCAGCGACGGGACGAACTCAAGACTGTGCTTTGACATGGCGAGGAGGTGCGTTGCGACGCCTAACGTTCGAGCTAACCGGCCTGCGGAGGCGAGCGGCGTAAGCCCGGTTCGCGAT